>JBAXHT010000001.1:674436-1348873 GCA_037138755.1 Armatimonadota bacterium
CGTTGAGACCGACAGGAAGGGACAAATGCGACCCCGAACCCTCAACCCTCAGCCTCTTGCCGAGGCAAACAGTTGGGTCGAACAGTATCGCCAACATTGGGAGGCCAGCTTTGATCGGTTGGACGCCTACTTACAAGAACTTCAAGCTGGAGAACAAGAATGAAATACGAACCCTTTGTGCTGGAACGCACATTCAAAGCCCCCCTTGCCCTCGTTTGGGCCGCGTTTAGCCAAGCCGAGCATCTCGGTCAATGGATGTCACCGAAAGGGATGACCCCGGGCCGGTGTACTTGCGATTTTCGGGAAGGAGGGATCTATCACTACGAGATTCTTCCGCCTGAGGGACCTGGCTTCTGGGGCCGCTGGATCTTTCGAGAAATTGTCGACCAACAATTGATCGTCAACCACGTCTCATTCTCCGATGAGGGGTGTGGCATTACTCGACACCCGATGGCCCACGACTGGCCCATTGAGACACTCTCACGAACCAAGTTCACCGAGGTCGATGGAGAAACTCACATTCGTCTGGAGTGGTCAGCTTTAGGCTCGGATCCGATCGCCCTCAAAATCTTCGACGATGCTCGGCCAACTATGACTGAAGGCTGGGGTGGGACGATGAACAAGTTGGATGAGTACTTGGAGCAAGTTCAGGCATGAGCTACACTCCACAACCATCGGTCACGGTAGAACGGGTGTTTGCTGCTCCTAAGTCTTTAGTTTGGGATGCGATGACACAGGGTGAACATCTTGGACGCTGGTTCGCTGCACCATGTATGCAACCTGGTCCCAATACGATGGACTTTCGGGAAGGTGGAGTTTTCCACTTCTCGATGATCGGCGATGGCGGCTTCAAGATTTGGGGGAGGTGGCTCTTCCGACAGATTCGAGAACACTCGTTTTATACTCATCACCATTCTTCGTCAGACGAAGGTGGAGGGGTGATTCACCATCCAATGGCGCCAGATTGGCCACTCGAGTTTTTGACACGCACAGAGTTCGATGAGGTTGAGGGAGGAACTCGAGTTCGGCTGTCCTGGACGGCCTTGGGGTCGGACACCAATGCGCTAAAGCTGTTCGAGGAGGGCATTCCATCGATGGAGCAAGGCTGGAGCGGAACATTTGACTACTTGGAGACTTTTTTGGAGGGAACCCGAAATGTCTGAGTTCAAGTTGGAATTCGCGCCTCGCGGTGACACCGAGATCGTCATGACCCGCAAGTTTCGGGCTCCGAAGGAACTTGTTTTCCGCGCCTACACCGACCCGGTGATGGTGAGGAAGTGGATGTGCCCGCCTTGTGGAGAGTCGACGATGCTCGTGATTGATACCGAGATCGGCGGTGTCTGGCGGCACAAGATCGACATGGGCGAGCACGGAACGTTTGATTCGTTTGGCCAGACCTTGGAGTTCGACGCTCCGAACCGGATTGTTCGGTCCGATGTCGTCAACATCCCTGGAGCACGGGAGAACATCGCAACGGAGACGACGACTTTTGCCGAATCCGAAGGAGTGACGACCTTGCAACTCGTTGTGAGGCACATGAGCAAGGAGATTCGTGACGAAAACATCGGATTTGCCGAAGGTTCTTGCTCGGCATACGATGCGCTTGAGACGGTTTTGGAGGAGATGCAAAATGCCTGAGTTTAAGCTGGCGCTGGAGTTGCGGGGCGACAAGGAGTTGGTATTGAAACGCCAGTTCCGGGCTCCTCAGGAGATGGTTTTCAAGTGCTTCTCTGATCCGGATATTCAGCCGAAATGGGTTGGAAACGGGATGGGTACAACGACCCTGTGCGTTGCCGAGAACCAGATTGGGGGCGTTTGGCGGCACACGATGGACATGGGCGAGCACGGAGTATTTGACTCCTTCGGCCAGATTCTAGAGTTTGAGGCACCGAATCGGGTTGTGCGATCGTACGTCTACAACGTCCCAGTGATCCGCGAGGCAATTTGTACGGAGACGGCAGAGTTTTCTTATGCCGAAGGCGTGACGACCGTTGAGGTCATAATTCGGCACTTCTCGAAAGAGAACCGAGACGGCCACGCCGCCTCGGGGATCGAGTACGGCGCGGGCCTCAGCTACGATGCTCTAGAGGCGTTACTCGCTCAGCCATAGAGTGCTCGTCACACCCCTTGGGTAGTACCGACTGCCGCAGGCCTTGCCCGCCAACATCTGGTCGCTCCAGGCGAAGTAGGCGTTGGCGGGGTCGAGGAGCCAGTTGACGTGGGCTTTGTCAGCTTCGAGGTCGGGCGCGAAGCCGAGGATGTTCTCGGCGATCGCTTGGCAGAGGTAGATCTTGCTGAGCCAGGAATTATCGCTGGTGGAACTGAGCTTCCAACCACCTTCTTCGAACTTGCAGACGCCCTTAGTAAGGACCGTAGTGAGGTGGTTTTTGAGGGCTTCGACGAGCGGTTTTGAGTCTGAAAGGTCGAAGCAGAGATAGTCGAGATAGACCAGGCCTTCAATTGCGGGAATGAGACGGGCGGGGACGCCTTCGCCAATAATCGCTGGCATAGTTCCGTCGGTATCGACGGCGGCAAGAATGGTAGCTTCGGCTTTGGCGGCTTGTTCGGCGGCTGTTTTGGCTTCTTGTGTCAGGCCGAGATCAGCGAAGACCTTGGCGATTAGCTTGTACGCAGCCCAGCCTTTGACGGCGAGATAGAGGTTGTTTCGGGCTTGGCCGAGGGAGACGTCAAGGCTGTCGTAGGTCGTGATCTCGGCTCCTCCGAAACAGCGGCTGGAGTCGAGACTGATCACTCCGTTTCGCTGGGCAGGGTCGGGATTATCCCGGTTGAGCATGCTGGCGAGGCAGTTCTTGAGCGTCTCTCGCTTGCCCTTCAACCAGCCGAAGTCTCCTGTCTTTAGCCCGTAAACCGACGCGCAGATTGACCAGTTGAGCAACTGCTCGGCGGTCATGTAGCTGAAGCATCCCTTCAGCCCACCCTGCTCGTAGCTCGAGTTTCCGGGGGAGGAGAAGTTGTTGGAGACGCCCATGTCGTGGCTGAACGAGAGTCCGCCGGGGTACTTGGTATCGTCGCCTGGGAATTGGATGGTGTCTTCGTAGGCGTATCTCTCGACGAACAGATCGAGTTCGTTTCGAACCGTCCAAGGATTCATCTTGAGTTCGAAGAACAGCTGGTCGATCGTCAGATCAAGCGTGTTCATCATCCGATACTCGCCCTCGTTGACCACCCAAAGCGGGCTCCCATCTTCTCTTTCAAGGAGCTCGGTCGCACCGTAGTAACTGCGAACCGCATGGGCGTGCATAAACGCACGGTCTTCGCTGAGCCCTGTTGCGAAGCTAGCATCTTGGGTTTTTGCTTCAGCGGTGAGCGAGTCCGCTCGGCTGAGGGTGTGATTAAGCACTTCCTCGATCGAGTTAAAGAATCGGCGGTACAGGTAGCGAGCCTTTATTCCAGTCGTAGCTGTGCCTTCGCGGAAGAATCCGGCGGCGAAGCGGTAGGTTCGCTTTTCGCCAGGAGGTACGGCGGTCCAGAGGATGCCCGTGCTACCAATGAGGAACGGTTCATTGTCTGGTTGGCGAGAGTTGATGACCATCTCGGGTCGCCAAGCAACCCCGACCTTAAATCCCGGCTCGTTGGTAGCTAGGGCTACTGATACTCCCTGACCTACCCCCACCAGACCCTTCTGATCAATCACTCTGACACCATCGTACCGATCCGATCCAGCGTAGCCTAGGAAGACCTTACGTACTCGTTGGCTCAACGAGTTGTCGACTTCCACTTCGATCAGAACTCCGGGACAGATAGCATTCTTCAGGCCCTCAGAATCACCCAGAGTCGGATCAGGAACTGCCGGATAAGGTGTGATGACTCGAAATTTGAGGTCTCCAGCGGACCACTCATCCATGCATGCAGCAAATTGACGAGAAATGGACTCCCAAGGAAAGTGGCTGATCCGGTTTGGATACGAAAACTCGGCGTTGTGTCCCTCAACGTCGTAATCAGCTGACTTGTCTTCAGCGGCCTCGAAGAACGGCAGAGCTTGGTAGTAACCTTCACGATCCGCCTCTTCAAGGCCAACATAGAACGGCTCATCTGCCGGCCCTTTTAGCTCGTGCCCCAACCCGCCTTTTGCCCCCGGAAATCCCAGTGTTAGCGACGCAAACGCTCCGACTGGCGAGTGATGGGCATTGAACTGAATCGACTTCATTTGCCGACGAGCTTACCGTTATATCATCGCCCGAATCCCGGCTTCTAGCCCACGCAACTCAGCCAAACCGCGCATCCGCCCGATCACCCCGTAACCGGGATAAAGCCCTGATTTGGTCAGGTCATCCATCATCAGATGCCCGTGATCGGGACGCATGGGAATCGAGCGATTTGCCTGGACAAGAGTCTTTATCACTGCAGCCATATCGGTGTCGCCATCTAGGTGGTCTGCTTCAAAGAAATTCCCCACGGAATCCCGAGCGGTGTTTCGGAGGTGGAAGAAGTGCACTCGATCCATGAACTCCAGCAACATCCCAGGAACGTCGTTGGTGGGCGAAGCTCCGAGCGAACCCGTGCAGAAACAGAGACCGTTTGCGGGGCTTTCACAGCCGCTCAAGAGAGCGCGAAGATCATCAGCTGTTGATACGATCCGCGGTAAACCAAGCACGGGCATCGGGGGATCGTCAGGGTGAACGGCCATGACGACGCCTTCTTCCTCAGCGACCGGGCAGACCGCGTTGAGGAAGTAGAGCAAGTTCTCGCGGAGCGTCTCGGCGGACATTTCGCCGTACTCCGCAAGTGCCTCTAGCACCTCTTCTCTCGTGAACATCTTTGTGCTTCCAGGGAGGCCCTGCATGCAAGAGAAGCGGAGCTTTTCGCGCTGGTTCTCGGTCGCTTCGTCGAACCATTGGTCGGCGGCCAAAAGCTCTTCGGGGGTGTAGTCATTGGCTGCATTGGGACGTCGGAGCTGGAAGACATCGAAGGCGATGAATGCTGCTTTCTCAAAGCGCAAGGCTAACGAGCCATCGGGCATCGGATATTCAAGGTCCGTGCGGAGCCAGTCCAACACCGGCATGAAGTTGTAGGTAATGACCTTGAGCCCTTGCTTAGCGACGTTTCGGATTGACTGCTGGTATTTCTCAATCAGCTCGTCTCGGCTGGAGTCCCCTTTCTTGATCGAATCGTGGACGGGAAGGCTCTCAATGACGGTCCAAGTCATTCCTGCCCGTTCGATCAGCTTGCGGCGTTCAGCGATGTCTTCGTCCGGCCAAACGTCACCGACTGGGATTTGATGGAGAGCGGTGACGACTCCGGTACACCCGGCCTGACGGATGTCTCGAAGCGAAACCCCATCGTTTGGCCCATACCAGCGCATCGTTTGTTCCAGCCATCCTTGTCTATGCACAGCGGCAAAGCATACAGTATCCTCACGGCATGTCCACTTCGAGCCTTCGCGACAAGACTTACCGAATCGCCTGCGAAACGCCGATTTTCGACATTCATACCCACTTGGTGGCTCCGTGCTTCGGCTCGCTGAACCTCTGGGGAATCGATGAAGTTCTGACCTATCACTATCTCATTGCCGAGTTCTTGAGGGTTCGAGGGGATGTATCGGGGGATGAATTTTATTCCTGGCCGAAGGCGAAGCAGGCAGCGGAGATCTGGGATGCACTTTTCGTTCAGCGAACTCCGGTGAGCGAGGCTCAAGCGGGGGTAATCACGATCATTCATCGGTTGGGCTTTGATCCATCAACTGTGTCTCTTGAGGAGCTGAGGGCGCACTTTCGTGGATTAACCGCCGAAGAGCAGATTGATCGTGTCTTCAATCTCTCGGGAGTGTCGACAGTGGTGATGACCAACGACCCAAAGGATCCGGCAGAACGAGCGGTTTGGGATGGCGGCTACGTGGCCGACCCAAGATTTCTCACGGTACTAAGACTTGATCAAATTTTGGCAAACGGAGACGACGACGGAAATCGGTCGGTCAGTGCGATTAGCGCCTACCTGACCCATTGGATCGAGAGAATGAAGCCCGTTTATGTTGCGATTTCATTGCCAGAGACTTGGACCTTTTCCGAGGCGACCTTGATTCGAGAGGCTGTTTTACCAGTGTGTCTTGAGCACAGTCTCCCATTCGCGATGATGATGGGAGTGAGGCGCGGTGTGAATCCGTCGCTTCGGGGAGCGGGCGACGGAAGCGGCTTGGCGGACCTGACCCAGCTCGAGATGCTCCTTCAAGAGCACCCGTCAAACAAGTTTCTGGTGACGACTCTTGCTAAAGAGAACGCTCACACTTTAGCGGTGATGGCTCGAAAATTCTCGAACCTCATGCCGTTTGGCTGCTGGTGGTTTGTCAACAACCCTTCGATCATCGCCGAAATCACGGATTTTCGGCTGGAGATGTTGGGGACTTCGTTCATTCCGCAGCATTCGGACTCGCGAGTCCTGGAGCACCTGATCTATAAATGGGATCACAGTCGTCGCATTATTGCAAAGCGGCTGGCGAAGCGGTATGAGGCTTTGGCGAACTCGGGATATGCTGTCAGCGATGACCAGATTCGCGACGACCTTGCCCGGCTTTTGCACCGCAACGCGGAGGAGTTTCTAAGTGTCGCATCAGCTGTTTGACCTGACCGGGCGCACGGCGGTTGTGATTGGTGGGACAAGCGGAATCGGTCGGACCCTGGCACTGGGGTTTGCTGAGGCGGGCGCGAATACGGTTGCTACAGGACGGAGGCAGGACCTCGTCCAATCGGTTCAACAGGAAATTGAAGCTCTTGGCGTGAAGTCGCTCGGAGAGATCTGCGATGTTGGTTCAGCAGAATCAGTCCAAGAATTTGCCACCAAAGTTGTCGAAAACCTGGGTGGTGTGGACATCGTTGTTTATGCGGCAGGAGTGACCAAGCGGGCCCCAACCGCGACCTTTGACCTCGAAGTTTGGAACCAGAACTTCGACACAAATGTCGCCGGAGCCCTACGAGTGTCTCAGGCCTTTTACGATCCTCTGAAGTACAGCAAGGCAGCCCGAATCATCAACATCTGCTCCCTCAGTTCCTTCCGCGCATTTCATGAAGTTGCCGCCTACGGAGCCTCCAAATCGGCCCTGCTAAGCCTCACGCGGAACCTCGGTTGCGAATGGGCGAAGGACGGCATCCGCACCAATGCAATCGTTCCTGGAGTGTTTGTCACCGACCTGAATCGCGAACTTCTGAACGGCACGGAGCGAGGTCGGGAATTGTTGACGAGAACTCCCCTTGGCCGGTTCGGAGACATTAGCGAGCTGGTCGGAACCGCATTGTTCTTGGCCAGCGACGCAAGCGCATTTATCACTGGTTCCCACATTGTGGTTGATGGCGGGTTCCTTGCGAGTGGGGTGAATCAATGATCTCGTTGCTTCCAGCAACCGAGTGCCACTGGGACCTCGTCTCGCTTGGCGAGGTGATGCTTCGCCTTGATCCGGGCGATGGTCGAATATCGACCACTCGCACTTTCCAAGCATGGGAAGGCGGTGGCGAATACAATGTCGCGCGGGGTCTCAAACGGTGCTTTGGTTTAAGAACTGCCCACGTGACGCGGTTCGCCGATAACCCAGTCGGGGATCTGTTGCGAGACCTCATTTACCAAGGCGGAGTCGATCAAAGTCTGATGCAGTGGGTGCCCTTCGATGGAATTGGGCGCGATGTTCGGAACGGATTAAACTTTACCGAGCGTGGTTTCGGAGTTCGTGCAGCGCTTGGCTGCTCAGATCGCGGACACACAGCCGCGAGTCAGATGAAGCCTGGGGAGATTGATTGGAAGGACATCTTTTCGACCAAGAAATCTCGCTGGTTCCACACCGGTGGCATCTTCGCGGCGCTCTCCGACACTACGCCGCAAGTGGCCATCGAGGCCATGCAAGCGGCCAAAGAAGGCGGAGCAATGATCTCCTACGACCTCAATTACCGACCCTCTCTCTGGAAGTCAATTGGAGGTCAAAAACGTGCTCAAGAGGTGAACCGAGAGTTGGCGAAGTACGTCGATGTGATGATCGGCAACGAAGAAGACTTTACAGCCTCGCTTGGCTATGAAGTCGAAGGAGCCGGTGCGGATCACTCCAATCTCGCCATCGAGAGTTTCCAAAACATGATCAACCGCTACCGCGCAGACTTCCCCAACACCAGCGTTGTTGCGACGACGCTCAGAACCGCCAAAACAGCGAGCCGTAATGACTGGAGTGCGATCTGCGTCGCAGAAGGAAGACTCTATGAGGCTCCGAAATGGACTGACCTCGAGATTTTCGACCGAGTCGGTGGCGGCGATTCCTTCGCTTCTGGACTCATTTACGGCCTCCTCACCGGTAAAGATCCTCAATGGGCGGTCACCTGCGGAGCCGCGCATGGCGCACTCGCCATGACCACCCCGGGAGACACGACGATGGTCACCCGAGCCGAAGTGGAGCGGGCGATGAAGCAAGGAACCGCGAGGATTGAGCGATGAACGTCATCGAGCGACTGAAGCAGTCAAAGTTGGTTCCCGTGTTGAGAGCACCATCGCAGAGCGAGGGGCTACGCCTGGCTCACGCGCTTGTGGACGGGGGTGTAAAAGTGCTGGAGGTCACCATGACGGTTCCCGGAGCGGTTGACTTGATCGCGCAACTGAGCCGTGAGCTTCCGAGCGAAATTCTCATCGGAGCTGGCACCGTCCTCAACCCCGAGACTGCCGAAATGTGCAGAGATGCTGGAGCAAAGTTTATCGTATCGCCAGCGCTCAACCTCGCCACGGTGAACTGGTGCAAACAGGAATCAATCGCTTGCGCACCGGGCTGTCTGACTCCCACGGAAGTCCTCACGGCTCATGAAGCCGGAGCCGATCTGATCAAGATTTTTCCTGCTGACGCCATGGGCGGAGCTAACTACATTAAGGCACTCAAGGGTCCGTTTCCGCACATTGAGTTCATGCCGACAGGTGGTGTGAATTTAGCGACAATTCGCGGCTTCTTTGAAGCCGGAGCCGTGGCGGTTGGGGTTGGTTCTAACCTCGTTAACCCAAAACTTGATTCATCAGAAATAGCGATCCTTACCAAGGAGTTCATAAAAGCGGCATAATGATATGTCATGCGGGCAACCATTCGCGATGTGGCGGAGGCAGCCGGAGTGTCGGCGATGGCCGTCTCAAAGGTGCTCCACGGCAAGGGAACAAACGTTCGAGTCAGCGACTCGAAGGCCGAACTCATTCGGAAAGTTGCGCGTGAGCTGCACTACCGTCCCAATCAGAACGCACGTAACTTCCGGAATCAGAAAACGAATCTCATCGGCGTCGTTTTCCAACACTTTGAGGGGCTTCGAGAAGATAGCCCGTATCTTCCGCAGATGCTCAACGGCGTCATGGCGGCCCTTTTTCCGGCAGGATTTACGCTCGGGATTTGCCCTAAACTAGTCCTCGATGGTAACGTGCCGACGATTGCGGATGGACGATTCGACGGCATTTTATGGACTCGTCCTGACTTTAACGAGGCGAGTGTTGATACCTTCCGGTACTGCGGAGTGCCGGTGGTAATGCTGCATGCCCCGCCCGGTTCGGCAATGGGCATACCGGCCTTTTGTGCCAATAACGAACTCGCAACCCAACTTGTGATTGATCACCTTTTCGAACTGGGACACAAGAAGGTGGCGTTTTTTATCGACCCGATCCCGAATCTCACCGCGGAGGGAGTTACCCGGCGCGATAGCATTGTTCGAGCATCCAAGGCTCGTGGCATGCAGTGCGACGTGGTGCTGTCAGATCAGCTCGAGCCTGATCTGTGTGCATACAAGTCAAAGAGCCGACCCCACACGGCAATTATCGCGTACAGTGATACGCAGGCCGGCCAAATCCTCATCGCGGCAGAGACACTCGGAATCAACGTCCCTACCGATCTTTCAGTCGTCGGTTTTGATTCATCCTCGTTTTGCGAGCGCACCCAGCCGAAACTTACGTCAGTTTTTCAGCCCGTAGAGCAAATGGCCCGGGATGCAACCAACTATCTGCTCACGATGGTGAATGACTCTGAGTCAACCTGGCGCGAATCCGGGGCGGTGACTTCGCTGTACGACTGCCACCTCGATATCCGCGAATCCACAGGTCCGCCTAGCTCTTAGGCGGAACCTTTGCGATGATTGTCGATGCACGACCTTTGTCGTTCGCGTAGCTCTGGATCGTCCAGAAGTCGTTCAGGTTGTCGCCGTCTACTACGGTTCCACTGTAATCACCCCAAGCACCACCTTCGGTCGGAGCGATACCTTCGGCGAATTTGAAGAGCTTTGGGCTGAGCCAAGAAGTGTCTTTGCTCGAAAATAGTGCCGAGCGAGCACTGATGCTCATAGTTGGGCCAGTTTCTTGGAAGCCGATCAGGACGTCACCAGCTTTGTTAACCGCCATCGTCGTTTCAATGTAGCTATTGATCGGGTGGCTCAGCCAACCCGTCTGAACCTTGGTGCCATCCAGGGCGAACTTGTTGAATTGAACTCCGGAACGACCGCTGATGTTGACGGCCTGAGAGAAGTAGATGTGGCCGCCGATGAGCTGCAGATTCTTTGGGTTCCGATCACCCGAAGCGGTCTTCTTGTCGGTGCCTTTCATCGGCGAAGCTGGTGGCCAGCCGAAGTATTTGAATCCGTGCGGTTTCTGGGTTCGGGAAACAACAATCGGATCACCCTTTTCATCCTCACCAACTCGCGAGATGATGATGTCTTTGTCGGTAAAATCAACGAACACAAGGTCGGCCAGTGGATCGGTTGTGTTCACTGGATGCCCCATCGATCCTTTGAAGTGCCAAACCTTTGCGGGCTTTCCTTTCTTCACATCTGCCGCCTTCAGTACGAAGTTCCGTTCCTCGCCGCCAGGGAAGGAGTAGCCGATCCACTTCCGGCTGAACCCGATTCCGCCGCCGTCCACGCCGTTTGGTGCAGGAACTGGATAAGTGTTCCAGGCTCCCCTTGGGTCAGCGGTTTCGCTGGCCGAAATATTAACTGGCTTTACTTTTTCTTTGTCCCAATACACCCAAAGGTCAAAGCAAAAATAGCGGTTGTGATGGTCATAAAACATCTTCGGGTCGATGCCATCGTTGAATTCCTTTTGGGGAACCCCGTCAACATAATTGCCCTTCTTGTCATAGATGATGATTCCGCTATTGGTCCCGTGGAGGACGAAGTTCCCGCCGACCGCAATCTGCGGATCAACCTGGCGATTGCCATCCAAGGAGCCATCAAACATCAGGATGGAACCGGCGGTTCTCGTATTCCCCCCCTGCATCCGCTTCTTCGCAGTTCCGCCCTTGTTGAAGGTTGCATTCCGGATTGGGGTGATCGTCTCGACACGAGCAGGGCGAATCGGCTCCTGAATCATGTGGATCAGCAAAGCGGCGGTGAGCATGTCTCCAGTTTAGCTCTTGGGTAGCATCGGGAAATGTCCAAGTTGTCCCGTCGCGACCTGCTGAGTGCCGCCGCCATTGCTCCGATAGCAACTGCGGTTCCTGGAACAAAGTCGCTGAGTCTGACAAAGCGAGACCGGCCAGAGGCCTTTTCGGGTCGAGAGTTGGATTACATCGGAATGCCGATCGGCGGGTGCTTCTCGGGGACGGTCTACCTTGGTGGAGATGGACAACTTTGGAACTGGGATGTGTTCAATCGAGGGCAAGTTGGAGCCGTTTCACAGTCAGGAGTTGTCTACATGGGAGACAACCTCCGAGAGCAGGACGGAGCAAACTACGTTCGCCCTTCACATCAACAGAGCCCTTTTCGTCAGCGCTTTGACCTCTTTGTAGGCGACGAAAAGCAGCCCAATCGAGCGATTCCAACCGGGCTGGGGACCAAGTTTGGGCGAATCTCCTTCCGTGGTGAATATCCGGTCGGAAAAGTCTCGTTTCGAGGTGCAGACAGTGACGTCGAAATGGACTTGGAGGCGTTCTCTCCATTCATCCCGCACGACATTGATCGATCCTCGTATCCAGCGACAACGCTGACTTACACCGTTCGAAACACGGGAACCAAATCGGAGAACTACCGACTGGTTTACGCACTCGAGAATCCCGTACTGATCTACTCTCGAAAGACTCGGACGGATTTCACGTTGAACTCTGACGTGACCGAAAACGGAATTGCCTTCAGTGCTTCACCCGTTTCGGCCCCTAGGAGTTTGCGCCCTGACGTCTTGATTGAGGATTGGTCGTCCGGAACATTTGGAGGGTGGACGGTTGTCGGAACCGCTTTTGGAGACTCTCCACGTCGAGTAGACGAACTGCCTGCATACATGGGATCGGTCGATGCGGGCACGAAGTACGTCGCACACTCGCACCAGACTCGAAATGGCGAGGACGTCGGAACGGCTGATCAGTATGTTGGAACACTGACGTCGCCTTCATTTACGGCGACCCACGACTACTTGAACATCCGAGTCGGAGGCGGGTCTGATTGCCGGGTCTTCGTCCAGGGACATCCTGAGTTGTCGGTCAGCGGGAATAACTCAAATCGCATGGCGTGGAAGTCCATTCCCCTCACGAAACTCCGAGGAAAGAGCATTCAGCTTGTCATCGAGGACAACGTCAGAGGAGGCTGGGGTCAAATCGGGGTCGGAGAAATCTACCAGTCGGACAATCCTCGCAACGGTCGACCTCTTGAATCGCTTCCCGATTTCGGCACGTTTGCGGTTGAGATTCTGGACGGTGCCGAGACGACCATTCAAGGTAACGATGTCCGGGTCGAAAAGACATTTACTTTGGCTCCTGGTGAATCTCGGACGGTTACATTTCTGATCGGATGGAACTTTCCAAATCGTCCCGAGGGAATGCCTGGGAAGACTCATTGGTATGCGACCCGCTGGACCCGTGCCTCCGACACTCTGGCAGAGATCAGAAGAAACTTCTCAGAGCTGAGAGAGAAGACACTACTTTGGAATCGAACTTGGTACAACTCCACACTACCGCACTGGTTTCTAGATCGAACGTTCCTAAACATCTCGACGCTGGCAACCACGACGTGCTGTCGCTTTGATAAAGAGGGTCGCTTCTACTTCAGCGAGGGGGTTGGTTGCTGTGCGGGTACTTGCACGCACGTTTGGGGCTATGCCCAAGCAATTGCCTACATATTCCCCCAGGTAGAGCGATTCTTGCGGACTGAGATCGACTTCGGGCGTTTTTGGCGAGAGAACGGCGCGATTGACTACCGGGGCGAATACGGAGGATCAGTTGCTCATGACGGGCAAGCTTCCTGTGTCCTGAGGTTTTTCCGCGAGCACCTGATGAGCGCGAACAATGAGTTCTTAAAGTCAAGGTACAAGCAAGTGAAGGGCTCCCTGCAATTCCTGATCGACGGAGACAAAGACCAGGACGGTCTACTTGAGGGAGCGCAATACAACACTTTGGATGCAGCGTGGTACGGAAAGATGGCCTGGATTTCATCTCTGTACATCGCCGCCCTCCGTGCTGGAGAGGCGATGGCCAAAGAAATGGGTGATAGCCCTTTCGAGTCCCAGTGCCGTCAACTTGCAGAGCGAGGGTCCGCGAACATGGTGAAGGAACTCTACAACGGCGAGTACTTCATCCATAAGCCGGATCCCAGCCATCCCGAAGCAAACAACACGAACGATGGGTGCCATATCGACCAACTTTACGGTCAGTCCTGGGCGCATCAGCTTGGAATACCACGAGTTGTTCCCGCCAAGGAAGGCAAGCGGGCAATGGCCGCCCTCTTCAAGCACAGTTTCTATCCGGATATCTGGGACTACCGACGAAAGGTCCGCGGAATCACCGGGGGTCGATGGTACGCAATGCCCGGAGAAGGTGGCTTGATCATGTGTACGTTTCCGAAAGGCGGAGCCGAGCGAGCAACGGGGAAGGGTGGCGATAGTTGGGCGGCCGCGTACTTCAATGAATGCATGAGCGGCTTTGAGTATCAGGCGGCAGCAAACATGATCCACGAAGGACTCGTGACCGAGGGACTCACAGTGGTCCGCGCAATCCACGCGCGCTATCACCCTTCTCTGCGGAATCCGTACAACGAAGTTGAGTGCAGCGACCACTACGGTCGAGCGATGTCGTCCTTCGGTTGCTACCTGGCAATCACGGGAATGCGAATCAATTCACCCAAAGGTGAATTACGCCTCGATCCCCGAATGAAGGGCAGATTCGTGTGCGCCTTCCTGGACGCCTCAGGCTGGGGAACTGCGACGTATGAGGGCGGTAAGACAACTCGCGAGTATGCCTACCGAAGTTAGGCTTATGGGTTGAACCGATGACTTGTCGGCGCTCCGGGGAGCGGGAACGTTGGCATAGGAAAGATGCTCAGGAGGAAGATCAAAATGAGCGAAATCGTGAAGGCAACTGCCTTCTGTAGTTTGGTCCACGAGCAGTGCCAGAACAAAAGGAACAATCCGATACCGATCCAGTCGATCAGGACGTCACTCATTCGTCCGCCCCGCCCAGGAATGTAGACCTGATGGAGCTCGTCGATCAAGGCGTAGGTTCCTGCGAGTCCCACAGCTAATCGGAGTTTTCCGCTTGTTGAGCGGTAGATCAGCCACCCAAGGATGCCAAATTCGGTAGCGTGCCACCCTTTCACAAAGATCCACCAGACCGACTTCCAAATGGCCTCGAACCCCTCAGGAGTGACTCTTACTGGACCCGCCGTTTTTGCAACGGCAGTGGAAAGCTGCCTCACTGTCACCACCCCGCTTGAGGTCGCGAAGATGAACAGCACCCAAAGAATGGGCCAGAGCTTCGGTTTGAATCCCTTCAAGGCGGAATTGCTCATCGAGTTGTCGAGATTCTATCACCTTGCCCAAGCCCAACTCGGTAATCTCGGCAGACATATGGGACACGTCCGACCGACAGACGAAAAGTTTTTTCGTACGATGATTCGGTTGCTGCATGTCGAAAACTCGCTCACAGGACTATCTGCTGGCAGGCAGTTCACAGGGTCACTTCACCAATGCGAGGGACAAGATGCTTGCCCTACGGTCGCCTGCCTGTGCGCCTATACTCACGCAGACTAGAGAGGAAAAATGAGACGAGCATTCACCCTGATCGAGCTGATGATTTGCATCTTAATCGTATCAATTCTCGCCTCATTGCTTTTTCCGGTATTTTCCAGGTCCCTCAAAAGTGCCCATGGCGTCGGTACGATCTCGAATCTTCGACAATGCTATCTGGCACTCGCTACTTATGAGTCCGATAACTCCGAGTGGCCAGATTACGAACAGTCAATCCTGGCTTTAGCCAAGGCTCCTACTCACGACTCAGGCGATTATTGGAAAGTATCCCACGGAAAAGTGTATGAGCCGATGATTTACTCTTATGCCTACATTAGAGGCGTGAAATACTCGTTCGGCTCCGATGCTCTATGGCATGCCTTTCAAAGTGAACAACTCTCAAAGGGGCAAGCTATTCCCCTCTTAGCCTCCGTTTGGCAGTCGGAGCCACGCACCGAGTTTGTAAGCTCGAGTGCAGTTTTTCCGACTCCCCCATCCTTTTTCCGCTGCTGGGCTGAACGTCGCTGTTTCATTCCTCCAAGGGTTACATACGTTTTTCTGGCGGGTAATGCGAAGGCAATGCAGTTTAAGCATGAAATTCCGCCACGGCCCTTCTACTGGGACCGCTTGTTTCTAAGATCCGTTGAGAAGTAAACATATGAAGTCATTTCCCACTGTGCCGCCCGCCTTTTGGAGATTTACCGCAAATTGGTCACGATTGCAGCGACTAGTTTTTTGTCCCCTAATTGTAAGCCCCATTCTGTATTTTGTGTCACTGCGACTCGCCTGTCTAGTGTCGAACTCCTATTGGTACTTATTCCGATTCGATCAGGTGTTTGCTTTTCAATCCAGCCTTTTCTTTGTCGTGGGCCTAACATTGGTAAACCGGTACTGGTTCATCATCGGCACCTGTTGGGTCTTGGCGCTGACTGTTCTCGCAGTTACCGTCTCGGTGGGAGTCGAATGGAGAAAGTTTCTCGCTGCTTTGATTTACAATCCGCTCGCAATCGTTCTCCTCATGAGTGTGCTCGGTCCGGTCAGCTCAATTACCGATACTCGGCGTGGACGCGATTCGTCGGGTCCGTAGCTTTGCACTCCAAGTACAATTGGCCCTCTTCGCGGAACTCTAGGCAGATCTGTGGGAGATGCTCGTTGAACAGATGAGCAGTTTTACCTCTGCGACCCTTCTACTGAGACCGCTTCTTCCTAATATCCACTGAGGAGTAAACAGATGAAATCATTTCCCACTGTACCGCCCGAAGTTTGGAACTTTACTGCCAACTGGAAACCTTGGCAGAGGACTCTTATCTGCCCACTCCTCGTTAGCCCTGTGATGTATTTCTTTACATTATTGCTATCTTGTCTAGCAACTAATTCTTACTGGTATCTGTTTAAACTTGATACTTCCTTTTATCTCCAGTGCAGCTTTTTTCTTGTCATCGGTGTTACGCTGATCAATCGTTTTTGGGTCAAAATTGGTCTCGTCTGGGTGCTATTCTTTCTGATTCTGACCCTGTCCCTTACTGTTGGAATAGACTGGAAGGGAAGAGTGATCACCATGGTGCAGAATCCGATCGCTCTGCTGCTGTTAATGAGTGTGCTCGGCCCGGTCAGCTCAATCACCGAGACAGGGCGCGGACGCGATTCGTCGGTTCCGTGACTTTGCCCTCTAAGTAGAATTGGACTTCCACGCGGTAATCTCGCCAAACATATGGGACACGTCCGACCGACCGACGAGCAGTTTTTTCGCACGATGATTCGGTTACGGCATGTCGAGACGGCCCTCTCCGAGCTCTCGGCAGCAGGTCAGCTTCGCGGTTCGCTGCACCTATGCGAGGGGCAAGAGGCTTGTCCGGCAGGAGCCTGTGCGGCGTTGCTGAAAGAAGACTATGTGACGGCGACGTATCGCGGCCACGGTTACGTTTTGGCGAAGGGGACTTCGCTGGATAAGGTGATTGCTGAAGTTCTAGGACGGGCGACGGGTTTGTGTAAGGGTAAGGGCGGAAAGATGCACTTATTCGATCAGGAGTTTGGTGTGCTCGGCACGAACGGGATCGTAGGCGCAGGAGTCGGGACCGCCTGCGGTGCGGCGTTGGCATCCAAGTTGGACGGGACTGGTCGGGTTGCGATGACTGTCTTTGGAGACGGCGCGAACAACCAGGGGCACCTGATGGAGTGTTGGAATATGGCGGTTCTTTACAAGCTACCGGTCATCTTCTTCTGCGAGAATAATCTGTATTCCGAGATGACACCGTTGTCGCGTTCGCACGGAAGCGTAAACTTAGCCGAGCGAGCAAGGGGCTTTGGGCTCCACACGGATTCAGTGAATGGCAACGACCCTCACGCGGTTTTCGAAGTTGTCTCCAAAGCGGCGGATCGAGGCCGCAGTGGCCAAGGTCCGACGTTTATTGAGGCGATGACCTATCGAACAACGGGACACTACCAGGCTGACTCCGGCACGGCATATAGAACAAAAGAGGAGGTTGAAGACTGGCGCTCTCGCTCGCCGATATTGTTGCTTCGGCAACGAATCGGGGCAAAGGCAGACGAGATTGAAGCTGAAGAGCTAGCGGCAGTGCAAGCCTCGGTCGGAAAAGCTTTGGCATCACCTGTGCCTGGGGTCGATCAGTCGATGACGGAGGTGTTCGCATGAGCAAGATGTCGTTTGTTCAAGCGTGCAATGCAGGGCTCCGACAGGAGCTTTCGCGCGATCCAATCGTGTTTTTGATGGGTGAGGATATCGCCCATTACGGCGGAATGTTCCGGGTGACCGAGGGGCTTCTTGAGGCGTTTGGCGAGGACCGAGTGATTGACACTCCGATCAGCGAGAGCGGGTTTATTGGAATGGCGTTAGGCGCGGCGTTGGCAGGCAAGCGTCCGATTGCGGAGCTGATGTTTATTGACTTCGGACTGGTCGCAATGGATCAGCTTCTGAACAACATTGCCAAGACGCACTACATGAGCGGCGGGCGGTGTCCGGTGCCGATGACGATCATCACTCAGGGCGGCGGCTACCGCGGCGCGGCGGCTCAGCATAGCCAGATGCTGGAGGCTCTGTTCTTACACCTTCCCGGGATCAAAGTGGTTTTGCCTTCCAATCCCGCGGATGCGAAGGGACTCATGGCGGCGGCGATTCGAGATGATAATCCGGTCGTCTTCATCGGCCATAAGCAGCTTTTCGGAAAGCAGGGCGAGGTTCCGGATGGGGAGCATTTCATCCCGCTTGGTACATCTAACGTGGTCCAATCCGGTTCTGAAGTGACCATTTTGACCTACTCGTTTACGGTCGATCTGGCCCTCAAGGCGGCAGAAGCGTTTCCTGGAAAGGTCGAGATTGTTGATCTTCGGACTCTAAACCCTCTCGACTGGGCGACGATCGAGGCTTCAGTGCGGAAGACGCATCGCGTGATCGTTGCTCACGAGGCGCACGGGCGGTGTTCGGTCGCTTCGGACCTTGCGTTTCAGGTTCAGCAACGGCTGTTCGATGAGCTGGACGCTCCGGTTGAAATCGTTGCCGCGCTCGATGCTCCGATTCCGTTTGCGGTTGAGCTCGAGAACGAGGTTCTTCCGACGGCGGCTCGGATCGAGGCGAAGTTGCGGGAGATGCTGGGTTGAGCCTTGCCCTCGTGACGGGCGCGGCCCAGGGGATCGGTCAAGCCATCGCCAACAAACTTCGGTCCGAAGGTCACGACGTGATCGGCATCGACCGACAACCGGGCGTTGAACTTCAACTTGATCTGATGGACCTCGATTCCATTCCCGTTGCGTTGGCAGGACTCGAAAGGTGCCCCCAAATCCTTATCAACGCTGCAGGAATCTGTCTCACGAGACCGTTCTTTGAAGTCGAGCAAGCGGGCTTTGCGAAGACTCATACCATTAACGTCCAAGCTCCGCTGGTTTTGATGCAAGCGGTTGCCGCACGCCTGATAAAGGAAGGCAAGCTCGGCTCGTTTGTCAATATCACCAGCAATTCGGCGTTTATGCCCAAACTTGAGCAGCTTGATTACGCCGCCACCAAAGCGGCGCTGATTTCAATCACGAAGTCTGCAGCCCTTAGCCTCGGCCCCCACGGAATCCGGGTTAATGCTGTCGCTCCTGGAATCACGAACACCCCGCTAACCCAAGGCATCGCCAAGCAGCGCGCCGAAATCCGAGGCGTCTCGCCCGAGGAAACCCTTGCTCCGGTCGTCGCCTCTCTCCCGCTTAAAAGGATGGCGGAGCCAGATGAGATCGCCCAGGTCGTCGCATTCCTCGCCTCGGATGCCGCGAGCTATGTGACTGGGCAGACTTATCTAGTCGATGGCGGACAATGGATGCACTAGGCGAGCGTTCGTGATATGATGCCGTGTGAAAACATCTCATGGTATCGTTGTCGCCACCGCGCTCGTTTGCGGAACGGCGGTATTTCTTCAGTCCACTCAGGCCCAAGAGCCTCGGCTTCAAGTTCCGAAGCTGAATACGTCCAAGCTCACCGCGGTTCGCAACTACGAGGTCTATACGTTCGAGAACAAAACGCTTCGGATCGATACGAGCACCGGGCAAGTCGATTGGTTGTTTTATCCTCAAGGCGACTGGTTCTGGCGGACTGACGAGGAAGGCGGCACCAAACCCCAACCCGGCACAAATCGGTACGTTCTGTTCAAAGACAGCAAAATCAAAGAGATTCTTCGCATGGATAAGCAAACTGGCCGAACCTGGAAGCAAAGCGTCAACATCACCGGTGCGCCGGTTTGGCTGGACTTCATCGCGAAGTAACCCGCCGTCCGGCTATGCTTAGTCGCATGGCATTCAATGGGCTTTGGCATGCGAGTTTTACGGTCTCGGATATGGAGGCTTCGCTGGCGTTTTATTGTGGGCTGTTGGGGATGGAATTGCATCACCAGCAGGTTCAGTGCAACGAGTACACGTCCAAGTTGGTGGGCTTTCCGAACGCTGATTTGAAGGTGGCGATGCTGCGGATTCCGAATTCGTTTGTGGGGCCGTCAAACCACCATTTGGAGTTGGTGGAATATGTTCATCCACGCGGAGAGAAGACGGATGTCACTACGAACCGGCCCGGCGCGCCTCACTTGGCGTTTATCACCGACGACATTCACGCCGACTATGCTCGACTCGCGGCAGCTGGTGTGCGCTTCAAAGCTCCTGAGCCCGTGGCTATAGAAGAAGGGGTGAACAAGGGTGGGTTCACGGTGTATTTCCTCGATCCTGATGACATCACACTTGAGATGCTCCAGCCTCCAGCCGGTCGGCCGTGGGGTTCAGTGAACGGCGTGGAGCTGAAAAAGCCGTGACAAAACTTGTTCTCCGAACGCGTGAGCAAGACACGTTTGAGAATGCACTTGCCTGGCAGATTGAAGATTTCCGGAAGGTTCGACCCGACATCGAGATCGAGGTCGTCGCAAAGCCGATCAGCGCTCATCAGCACGAAATGGTGGTTGAGGAAGGGGCAAAGAACGGTGAGGGCGATCTTTTTCTGTGCTGTACTGACTGGCTCCCAGAGGCTTTTGCGAAGGGGCTGATAGTGCCTCTGGATGGGTTTGAGCTTCCCGCAGATTGGCCGGATGGCTGGCATCCGGCGATGCAAAAACTTGTGTATCAGGGGGGTTCGCTGATCGGGATTCCCTGGCACGATGGCCCCCAGATGTTTATCTACTTGAAGCATATTTTCGAGGATCCCGGTCATATCGCACAATTTGAAGCTCGGTACGGCTGGCGGCTCGATGTTCCCAAGACTTGGGAACAGTTTCGACAGGTCGCGGAGTTCTTTACCCACCCCGAGAACGATGAATGGGGCTGCATCTGTGCGGGATATACGGATGGGCACAACAACGTTTATGACTTCCTAATTCAGCTCTGGAGCCGAGGCGGGGTTCTGCTGGACGACGAGTTTCGGCCTTGTTTTGATGGCCCGGAGGGCGTTGCGGGGTTGACGTTTTTGCGGGATTTATACCGTGATTGCATGCCTCCGGCGGCCCTGAATTTGGGCAGTGTGGAGGCAGGCGACTCTTTTGCAAAGGGCAACGTGGCGATGATGTGGAACTGGTGTGGATTTGCGGCGGTTTGCGAGATGCCGGAGTACAGCAACGTGGTCGGCAAGGTCGGCTTGGCCTCGCTTCCCGGCGGACCGGAGTCGGTTTCGCTGAACATCTATTGGGCGATGACGATCACTTCGGGTTGCGTTGACAAGGAGGCGGCTTGGGCGTTTATGCGTCACATTAGCAAGGCGGACTGCGACAAAGTGACGAGTATGGTCGGGGCAAACGGAACTCGGCTGAGCACCTGGCGCGACCCTGAAGTGCGAGCAAAGTATCCGCATTACAAGATCATTGAGGAGGTTCATGGGCAGACCCGGACTCTTCCCGCGATTCCGGAGTACACCATGGTTAACGACAACATCTCGACCGCCGTTCATGCCGTCATTCACCTCGGTGCTGATCCAAGACTCGCGTTGGAAGCCTCCCGGTGCGAGGCGGAGTACTTTCTGGAGCAGTCTGGGAGGCTACGACGGAACTAAATCAGACTCCTTTCATGCCGGATTCGTTTGTTCCGATCGTGAGCATCGGGGCAGGCGGAATCGTTCAAAACGCTCACTACCCGGCGTATCAAAAGGCTGAGTTTGCGGTTGCAAAGACTTACGATCTGAATCGAGACTCTGCCGAAAAAGCCGCCATGAAGGTGGATTCCACGGTGTGCGATTCAGTTTCGGAAGCCGAGCTTTCGGGCGCAATCTACGACCTAGCAGTGCCGGGTTCGGCAATCCTCGAAACCCTTCGCCAGCTTCCCGACGGAGCCTTTGTTCTGATCCAAAAACCGCTCGGCGAAACGCTCGAACAAGCCGAACAAATCGTTGGGCTTTGCGACGAAAAGGGGCTGAAAGCCGCCGTCAATTTTCAACTCCGCTGGGCACCCTACATGCTGGCCCTCAAAGATTTGATCGCTCGGAACGCGCTGGGCGAGACCCATGAGCTTGAGTTCAAGGTCAATGTCCATACGCCATGGGCGGAATGGAGCTTTCTTGAGAAGGCTCCGCGAATGGAGATGGTCTACCACTCAATTCATTACCTTGACTTCATTCGCCACCTATGGGGAGAGCCGCGATCGGTGAAGGCTCACTCGATCAAAGACCCAAGCTCGCCGAAGTTAGATTCTTCCCGGAGCACCGTGATCCTTGATTACGGTGACATGAAGCGGGCAGTGGTGCAGACCTATCATGGTCATGTTGCTCCACCAGGTCATCAGGAGTCCTATCTGCGAATCGAGGGTACCAAGGGAGCGGCTTGGGTTCAAATGGGCCTCAATATGAACTATCCACAGGGTGGGGACGATCGGCTTGAGTATTGGATCAGCGGGAATGTTGAGTGGACGAATGTTGCACTCCAGGGCAGTTGGTTCCCCGATGCCTTCATCGGCCCCATGGCGGCAATGATGATCTGGGCGGAAGGCGGAACGGCCCCGTCGACCGAAGTTCATGATGCTCTAAAGACCATGTTGTTGGTGGATGCGGCGTACAAAAATTCTGACCTTGGTGGAATCCTGCTTGCGTGAAGTTGAGCTAACGTTTCCAGTTTCGAATCTGTACCCGGAGCTTGTCAAAAGCTTCGATGCGAGGGGACTTCACTGCAAAGACATGGGTGGGCTAAAGTCTTATCCTGGTTGTTCGCACTGGCACGTTTCAAAGCCGGGAGAGCCAGGAGTTCTTGAACTCACATATTGGCCGGTTCAAAGTCGATTCTGGATAAAGGTCGCACATAATCGGAGAGCACCGTGGATTGAACTAGAGATCGACGCGCTTCTTACTGACTACTAGCTCTCAACTACCAAACGTCCCAAGCTGGAACCCCAAGCCCCGGAAACCCGTTCCTGAGTAAGATGAATCCGAACGTGGCACTGGTATCCATCAATAATCTCACGGTTCGGTACGGGGCATTTACCGCGCTGGACGACTTTTCTTGCCAAATCGAGGAAGGATGTACGGGCCTGCTCGGGCCGAACGGGGCGGGGAAAACCACGCTTTTGAAAACGTTACTCGGTTTCATCACTCCTTCCAGCGGAGGCGGGAATGTGCTGGGGCTCGACCTTTACAACGGTAACAAAGAGATTCGGCAAAAAATCGGGCTAATGCCGGAGCAGGATTGCCACATTCCGGGATTATCGGCGGTGGGGTTTGTCGCCTACGCTGGCGAGCTGGCCGGGATGCCTGCGGATCAGGCTCTCCGCCGGGCACATGAGGTTCTTGAATACTGCGGGCTGGGCGAGGCTCGTTACCGCAACGTTGAAACTTACAGCACAGGAATGAAGCAGCGCATCAAGCTTGCTCAGGCGATGATTCATGGCCCCAAGCTCCTCCTTTTGGACGAGCCGACGAACGGCCTTGACCCAAAAGGCCGCGAAGAGATGCTTGATCTGATCAAAGACATTTCACACAACAAGGGGGTCAACGTTTTAATTAGTAGCCACTTGTTGCCGGACATCGAACGGGTCTGCGACCGGGTCGTCGTCGTGCTTCGGGGCAAGCTGGTCAGCCAGGGCACGATTCGGGATTTGAAGAAGATCGAGGGTCAGCCACTGGATGTCGATCTTCGCGAGACCAATGAGGCGTTTGTTACAAAGATCAAGGCGAACGGAGGCAATGCCTCTCCCACAACGTACACGACGGTGCGAGTCCAGATTGCTGGAACGAGGGAACACGCGATGAACACGATTCTTCAAACGGCAAAAGACTCTGGCGCGCAAGTGCGCGGTGTAAAGCTGGCGGAACGCTCGCTTGAGGAAGCCTTCCTTTCGGCGGTGCAAGCATGAGCAACTCACCAATTGCCGATCTCAGCTATCGCCACTACGACGGCCCGCTAAGCGGCGTCAGTAAGCGCTGGTGGAGCATCGCTAAGATGACGATGCAAGTTGCAACCAAGAGGCGCGGCTTCTGGGGCTGGAGCCTTTTTTCGGCGTGGTGGTTCTTTATCTTGCTCGCAGTGTTTTGGTTTGCAGATAACGTTTTGGGGAACTTGACTGGCTCGGCTGGAGGCGCAAACGCCTTCTTACAGCAGATCAAGTGGAAGGATCAGTTTGTCCACGGCTACAGCTACAGTCAGATGATTCTGATGGTCGTCACCCTGATGATCGGAGTTGGGTCGATTGCAAATGATAACCGCGCGAACGCGCTTTTGGTCTATCTCAGCAAGCCTTGCTCGCGGTTTGATTATGTTTTCGGGAAGTGGCTCGGAGTCTTCATTCTCATCAGCTTGGTTTCGTTCGTTCCGATGATGGTGTTTTGGTTGTATGGCTACATGAGCTTTCAGCAATACGGTTTTTGGAAGGACGCCCCATGGCTGTTTTTGAAGCTCGCGCTGGTCTCTATTTGTTCAGGGGCACTCCATGCGTCGCTTGGCCTAGCGGTCAGCTCACTGTTCAATCAGGGCCGGTTGGCGGGTGCGACTTACGCGGGAATCTACTTCATGTCCTACATCCTGACGCAGGTGATGAGCGGGTTCAACGCAAGTTCGACATTCCAAAAGACCCCGACCCCAGCGATCGTGCGGCAACTTTTCTACGGTTCAATTGATGGAATTCAGATCGGGCTCTCCAAGCTCATCATCGGAACGAATGGTTCGCCACTCTTCCCTGGCATGGGGCCTGGCGGAGGCGGTGGAGGTCGACGTCGGAACGGACCTCAAATTGATGTGGATCAGTGGATCATTGGGGCGCCAAACGCATCCTGGATCGTGCCGGTGTTTTTTGTTCTGGTCATCGGCGGATTTGCTGTAGCCTACTCCCGAATCAAGGCCGTGGAGGTGGTGGGATGATCGAGATATCAAACGCTTCGCGATGGTACGGACAGATTATTGGCGTCAACGATGTCACCTGCCAGATCGGGCCAGGAATCACCGCTCTACTGGGAATGAACGGGGCCGGCAAGAGCACGTTGATGCGACTCATCACCGGTCAGATGCACCCAACGACTGGCTCAGTAAAGGTTTTTGGCGAAGAACCCTTCGATAACCCGGCGGTATTTAAGCGGCTGGGTTACTGCCCTGAGATCGATAACTTTTATGAGTACATGAACGGGCTTGAGTTCGTGACTTATATGGCCGAGATGGCGGGGTACGGCCGCGCCGAGGCCAAGAAGCGAGCGGCCGAAAAGATCGCCATGGTCGGCATGGCAGACCGAGTTAAGAAGCCGATCAAGGGCTACTCAAAGGGGATGCGGCAACGGATCAAGCTTGCCCAGGCAATGGTGCATGACCCAGACATCATTCTTCTGGACGAACCTCTGAATGGCCTCGACCCGGTAGGTCGTCACGAGTTCTTGAGCGTCCTCGGGCATTTGTCCGAAATGGGCAAGACAATCATCGTTTCCTCACATATCTTGTACGAAGTGGAGCAAATGACTCGCTCGATTCTGCTTCTCCATCGCGGTCGCTTGCTAGCGACCGGAGATCTCCGCGTCATCCGTGATCTGATCGACAAGTATCCGCACAAAGTGCGGATCGAGACACCGAAGCCACGCGAAGTGGCGGGCAAGTTGACCCAACTCGCTGGAGTTGTGAGTGCAAAAGTCGACGACCGCAACGAAGTGATTAACCTCGAAGTGAACAATCCGAACGAATTTTACGAAATCCTGAGCCGCTTGGTGCTGGAGGATGGTCTCCCGATTCTCAGCTTCACTAGCCCTGACAACAATCTGGAATCAGTGTTCCAGTACCTGGTGGAGGGCTAAATGTTGGTTGCCTATCGCTATATGCTTCGCGAAGGGCTTCGGCTTCGCAAGATGCTTCCGTGGCTCATGTTGGCGTTCGTCGCGTTCTTGTTCGCGATGTTTTGGGGGCGGTTTGCTTCGGACGCGACGCCGGCGGATAAATACGTCAACGTCATCAACTTGTTAATCTTTCGACTTCTGCCGCTGTCTGCCGCGATCTACTCAACGATGATCGTTGCACAGGAGATTGAGCAGAAGACGATTGTTTACTTGCTCACCCGGCCAATTCCGCGCTGGCAGCTCATCGTCGGTCGATGGGCGGCGACGGCGACAACGGTGGTTGTCATCTCGGTGATCGGAATGATTGCGGCCCAACTAGGATCACGCGGCGGCACGGCATTCTTCTTGCGTGACTTAATTGCTGTCGCGCTCGGAGCGGCTGCATACACCTCGTTGTTCATGTTCGTTACGCTGCTGTTCAATCGGGCGTTGATGATCTGCGTGCTGTTTGCATTTGGTTGGGAAAGCTCAGTTCCAAACTTGCCGACGGGCCTGCAAGGGCTGTCGATTCTTTCGCACATGCAGGCGATTGCGAAGCATCCGGACGGCGGAGAGAGTGGCGGACAAGTTTTGGATCTGATTGCTGGTCTCCTCGGGAAAACGGATATGAATCCGCTGACTTCAGGGTTCGGGCTTTTGGTCTTCTCGGTCGTGATGGTCGGATTGTCGGCATACTGGTTCAGCACCCACGAGTTCATCCCTCGCGAAGATTCGGAGTAGAGTTGGAGCGCGGACTCCGCGCTCCACAGTAAAACCGGGTAAACCTTCCAGCAGGCGCGAACATGGCGAGATTTGAAGTTTCGAACGACTACCTTCAGCGGTTCTTGGTGGACCTTCTGAACACCCCGTCTCCCACTGGCGACACCGAATACGGTATCGGCTTCATCGAATCCGAGCTCATGGGTCTGGGTGTTCCCACCGAGCGGACGAAGAAGGGCGCGCTCATCGCTCATCTGGAGGGTCTTCGGTCGACAGAGCCTCGTGCACTGACCGCTCACGTGGATACGCTCGGCTTTATGGTCAAAGAGATCAAGCCGAATGGTCGCCTCAAACTCAAGGCGTTGAATGGCATCAACTGGCCAACTACGGAAAGCGAAGGGGTCACGATTTCGACCTCCAATGGACGCCAAATCCGGGGTTCAATTGTTCTTGAGAATGGTGCCGCGCACGTCAACAAAGAGGCCGGAACGAAGCCTCGCAATGCCGACACAATGGAAGTTCGGCTGGACGAACGCACTCGAAAAGCGGAAGAGACCCGGTTCCTGGGAATCTCGGTTGGCGATTTTGTTCACCTGGATCCCCGCACCGAGATCAGCGAATCCGGCTTTATCCGCTCGCGATTCCTTGACGATAAGGCCTGTGTTGCCTGCTTGCTCGCCGCGATCGAAGGGATTCAGAAGAGTGGGTTAACCCCGGTCCAGAAGACGACGATCTTGTTCTCCAACTTTGAGGAAGTCGGTCACGGCGGAATGGACTCGCTGCCATCAGACTTGGCCGAGATGCTCGTCTTGGATATGGCCTGCGTTGGCGAAGGTCAAGCAGGATCTGAGTACAACGTTTCGATCTGTCTTGCCGATTCTTCGGGACCTTACAGCAAGAACCTGAGCGAGAAGCTGCGCGGTCTCGCCTTCCGACGCGGAATCGAACTCATCCCCGACATCTACCCCTACTACGGTTCCGACGGCTCAGCCTACTGGCGCAGCGGCGGCGGAGCGGAAGTGGCGTTGATCGGTCCGGGCGTGGATACTTCGCACGGCTACGAGCGAACGCACATCGAGGCACTTCGGGACACTGCTCAGCTCATCGCTGAGTATTTGATCGAAGAGTAAGAGCTTCATATTCGATGGCGTAAACTCGTCCGATGGAATATCGTTTGCTAGGCGCATCTGGGCTCAAAGTTCCCGTGCTCTCATTTGGCACCGGAACATTCGGCGGAAAGGGGGAGTTCTTTGAGGCTTGGGGAGTTTCAGACGTTCAAGAAGCAACGAGGATTGTCGATGTCTGCCTCGATGCTGGGCTCAACATGTTTGACTCAGCAGACGTTTATTCAAGCGGCAACTCGGAGTCAGTTTTGGGCCAGGCGATTAAAGGTCGACGCGACCAAGTCCTGATCTCAACCAAAGCAACATTCACATTTGGCAAAGGACCAAACGAAGTTGGGTCCTCAAGATTCCACCTCATCAACGCCGTAGAGGGGAGCCTGAAGAGACTTGGGACCGATTACATTGACCTCTTCCAGTTGCACGCCTTTGACGCGATGACGCCGATTGAGGAGACTTTGTCAGCACTCGATAATCTGGTAAGGGCTGGGAAAATTCGATACATAGGCTGTTCCAATTTCTCTGGCTGGCATCTAATGAAGTCGTTATCGATTTCGGAGCGTTACGGTTGGTCGCGACACGTCGCGCATCAGGCGTACTACTCACTGATTGGACGGGATTATGAGTGGGAACTGATGCCGCTCGCCAAAGATCAAGGGGTCGGAACTGTTGTTTGGAGTCCACTGGGATGGGGCCGGTTGACCGGGAAGATCCGTCGAGGCGCACCAAAGCCTGAAGTCAGTCGCCTCAACAGCAAGCTTGTCGTCGACAACGGCCCCCAGGTTGATGAAGAGTATTTGTACTCCGTAGTTGACGTCCTCGACGAGATCGCGGCTGAAACCGGCAGAACGGTGCCACAAATAGCCCTGAACTGGCTGCTCACTCGCCCAACAGTAGCGACTCTGATCATTGGGGCACGGAATGAGGAGCAGCTGAAACAGAACCTCGGGGCACTAGGTTGGGAGCTCTCGGCGGATCAGCTTGATCGACTTGATCGAGTCAGCCGACCCGCACTGCCTTACCCTTACTGGCACCAGAATGGCTTCTCACGGAACCCGTTCGTCGTGCCCTATTAGGCCCAAACCTTTGCAATCTCGGGCATCTTGGGGCCGAGGTGGTTGGTGAGGACCTGTCGATAGTCGTTGACCGGCTTCAGGTCGCCGACTTCATCGACATCCGCCTTTCCAATCCCCGGCCAGACTCCATCAATCTTGCCGCCGTTCACGCCGTTGAAGACCATCATCACGGAAGCCCGGCCGTGGTCGGTGCCAAGGCTGGCGTTCTCTTCGATGCGCCGTCCGAATTCGGTCATGATCACCACCGTGGTCTCCTTGCGGAGGTCGCCGAGGTCGTTCAGGAAAGCATCAACATTGTTCGCGACCGAGGCAAGGTTGTTTGCGTGGAAGCCGGTATCGGCACCCTGGGCAAAGTGAGTGTCCCAGCCGGTGGTTTCGAGGCAGGCGATCTCCAGACCAAGCTTGGACTTGATCAGAGCGGAAACCTCCTTCAAACCCTTTCCCAAATAGTCATCTGCATAGGCGGCTCCGCCGCTTGGCCTGTAGTTTTTAGGATCAAGTTGCTCAATCTTCTTGAGGGCATCAAGCGTGAGTTCTCCAGCACGATGCACGAGGGAGTCATCGCCCTTTTTGTACATGCTCTCAAGATTCTTGAGAAAAGCCGCATCCGCATCGAGACGAAAATCGGTGACTGATTGGACCACCAGTGGCGCAGGCGCGCCGCGTAACGAGTCAGGCATTGTGTCTGCCCAAGCGACCGAGCGGAGCGGACCGTCTTGTTCGTTTTGGGTCCTCGTGAGGTACCGGGCGAGCCATCCGTTGGCGGTGCCGCTGTGCCCGGTGGCGCTGCCAGTTTCCATAGCGACCATTGCCTCAAAGTGACTCCGGGTTCGGTCCTGCGAGCCTACTGCTGGAGTAAGGCAGAGTTCTCCCTTTTCATACCAACTTTTGAAGGGTTTGAGGGAAGGGTGCAACCCAAAATAGTCGTTTAGCTTTTCGACCTTACCAACCGGAATGCCGACCGAAGGGCGGGCCTTATAGTAGTTATCGTCCGCATAGGGAACGAGCATGTTTAGCCCGTCGGACCCGCCTCGCAAGAAGATGACAACGAGATTGTGTCCCCGATCTCCAAGCTTGACTTGGCTGAGGGCCGAGCCGGAAAGGAGCCAGGGAATCAGCCCGGCGGCACCGACTTTGAGAGCCGTCCGGCGGCTCATTGCATGCTCAAAACTCGAACAGTGTTTCATACAAATTTATGCGTATTGGAAGTCAGGGTGGGCGAGCTGACGGGCGAGAATGACCGCATCGGGAGCCTTGACGAACGTATTTGGGATCTTGCCATTTGCCAAGTCATACACGAATTGCCACCTAGGAAGGAGGTTGGTCGCCCAACTCAGTTGGTCAACGGGGTAGCCATCCGGGAGCGGCCATTCGTAGAGAGGCTGCCCCATTTTCTTGAGGTGATTCTGTAGGGCGGGGCCGCCATCGGTTGCCGCTCCGGAGACTCGAAGAGCCGCGCAAAGCAACTCGAACGGTCGACGCATAATCGGCGGCCCTTCGATGAGCGATGGCGATGTCAGGATTGGCCTCACCATTTTCGGAATGTTGCCTTTACTTTGAACAAACTGGCTCAACACCTCGCGCTCGAGTTCCGCATTCTGGGCACCAGTGAAGAACTTGACGAGTTTCTTGGCGAGATACTTCCCGGTCTCCTCATGGCTGACCAAGTGATCCACGACCATCTCACCATCTTTCACTCCGCCACCGGCCGGAACCCTCACGCCAAAGACCTGTTTTGCACCGTCGTCGTGCCTTGTTTCGTCGAACCGAAAGGCACCTTTGGGCTTGGCAAAGCGGTCCTCCATTGTCCATCCCGTGAGGCATCGGGCGAGTTCCTGGATGTCCTTTTGGGTGTAGCCGCCGTCGATACCCAGCGTATGGATCTCCATCAGCTCGCGAGCATAGTTCTCGTTCGGGTGACCCTTAAAGTTCTGATTGTTGTCCAGATACACAAGCATCGCGGGAGACTTGGACATGGCTTTTGCCATTGCTCCAAAGTTGCCCAAAGCGTGTTTGCGGATAATTGCTTCCTCTTCGTTGCCTTTGAAGAACGTGCCGTCGACTTTGCCCGCGTAGATGTTGAAGTGGTTGCTCCAGAAGTCGACGAGCCGCTCCTTGAGCTGGTTTGTCGAGTAAGTTGCCCGGACGATTGCCGCACTCTGGAGCTGCTGAGTCACCCTCCCACGAGGGATTTCCATCAGCTCGACTGGGTGCATCCGCAGGCAGTCAAGCGATTGGAGCTGAATACTCAATTCGAGCGGCTCGTCGAAATCCGCCCGGAGCTGGCGTTCGATGTACTCTGTTTCACCGAGATCCGCAAATCGGTCTGCTTCTTCAACCGACCATCCGAAGGACATCCGATCAATGATTCTCGCCGAGCGATCTTTTGGCTTCGCACGGTACTCCGGCGCAGGCTTCCGACGCCGAGCTTCGGTAGCAAGGCGACCACAACCGGCCACCGCCACTCCACTCGCGCCAACCAAGAGTGCGTCTCGGCGAGAAATCATGGTTTTACGCTACCTCGCCAACGGGCTGGCTCTTCAGGGCGGCCTTGAAACCGGCTCCGCCACCAACTACCATCATGAGCGGGGCAAAAAGGAACCAGCCGAGAACCGGGAGCATTCCGGCGACCACGATGTACCAGGACGACTTACTGAACGAGGCAAAGTGAGATTCTTGTTGGTTCGTCAGAGCTCGCAGTCGCTCGGCGGCGAGCTTGGCAACCCCAGCGGTGCCAACCATTACGCAAGCGAGGTAGCCCGAAGCGACCATCAAGCCTGCAAGCTTTGCGAGAGGATTTGGGACCTGAGCAATTACGATGCCTACGAAGCCCAGTAAGAAAGCAACGAGTCCCATTCCGAAACACTTGCCGAGAGAACTCGACACTGCCGAGCGAGCTTCCTCGACCCGGACGGGGAAGAGAAGAGCGCAAACGAGCATGAAGCTCCACAGCGTGAGAGCGATTCCGGCCAGGGTTGCGACGATTGAGAAGGAGTCACCGATTGTAACCATTGCTTTACATCCTTAACTGGAAAGAGCGCGGATGACTACTTTGGAGTTGCAAAGGTTCCATAATCGGGTCTAATGCCCCACAGAGAGCGTCCGCTGATAGTCCGATGTGCCTATGGCGCGTTCGGAATTGTATGTGTGGCGGTGGGGTTTGTGGGCATTGTCACCCCCGTGATGCCAGGGTTCGTTTTCCTGGTGATCGCGCTTTGGGCGTTTCGGCAGAGTAGCGAGCGGATGGAGAATTGGTTGCTTAACAACCGCTACGTCGGGAAAACTCTGCGCGACTGGGACTCCGGCAGGTCAATGAAGCTTCGGACCAAAGTCGTGGCACTCTGCATGATCTGGGCGGCGATTTCGGTGACGTGCTACAAAATTTACTCTTCGGCTCCGATCTACATCAAGCAGATTGATTGGACCCTCCCGAAGTGGGTTCCGCTCGTATTACTGGTTGGAACCGTGATCTGGCTTACGGACTTTCTCCGCCGGGTGCCGCTCGCAGTTGAAACCCCGTCTGCTGAAAATCAGTAAGAATGGGATATGTCTGAGCGAAGACAGCCTTCTAGCATCGACCGATTCTTCTGGACTCGTGGGGTCGGGCTGTTCGGTTACGTCCGAAATCCAATGGCTTTGGGATTCCTGATCGCTTCGATTTCCACACTCGGCCTCGGTTCCTGCATGACAGCAATCTCGTTTGCTAGTGGCGGCAAAATGCCAATTGCAGTAGGCATCGTCAACATCCTTGTCGCTCTGGTGTTCGGTGGAATCTCGTTTTGGGCCGGGCGCCGGGCGAAGAACATACCAACCACAGAAGTCCGGCTTTCATCGCAAGCCAGAGGGTTGCTCACACGAATTGGGCAGCACATCGGTTGGCATGACACCAGCCACGACTGGGATTGGGCAGGCGGGCAAGCCGGGAACTTCTTGGTAGGCTTGTTCGGCAACAAAACTGCCGCGAACGTGATGGCCGCCCCGGCCGCCGCTCTGTTGGAGAACGCTTGTTCCGAGTACAACCGAGTCTGGGGTTTGCTCAAAATCGCTGATGGATCAACGGGGAGAGCCAAGCAACTCGTACCGCAGATGCGAGTTGCCGCTGATGAGGCAATGATTAGTATCCTGAACCAGGTCTCACTATTGGACAAAGCTCCGGAGACTCAAGGAACTATAAACGCCCAGACAGGGCAGCAAACTGGCAAGCTCAAGGAGCTTGCAGATCACCTAGAGGCAATGCTCTCTGAGCCAGCTTCTATCGCAGACCGGCTGGTGTCATCAAACGTCATGGATGGGGTTCTGGACAACCTGAGAATGGAGCGGATCGCAAACGACGAACTCCGAGACTTCAACTCCACAAACAACTAATCGGGACGGCGTGGATGTCGCTCGTCAGGGCTTTGGCCTCGGTTCCGGTGTGGAGCCAGATTCCCCTGTGCCACTTGTCACCCACGACTTCTTTGACGTAACTCAGCCGCTCCAGAGATTGCGGACTGGGAACCGCTTGGTCTTGGAAGTCGATGGCAACGATCCGTCCGTCTCGGGCTTCGATCAAAAAAGGTATCTCCTTGTTCTTCACCGTCCTCATATGAAACAGCTCTGCGCTGACCTCTGCGGTCTGAATGAGACGCAGGAGTTCATTAGCGAGGAACGTCTCAAGCATCGCGGCTCGTAGGTCACCTGGTCGAGTGAGTTGCTTTTCGTCAACCTGGTTCAGATGGCAAGCGAGGCCAGTGTCGACCAGGTACGCCTTCGGCGTTCGGGCGAGCTTTACTTCGGCATCCGCCGACCATGCCGGCACACTCCGAATGAGATAGAGAGCCTTGAGAAGGTCGACGTAGCGCGTGATCGACGTGTGAGGCAGATTTGTTTCACGGCTGAGCCCACTCAAGTTGAGCGGAGTTCCGGACCGTGCGGCCAGCAGGCGAAGGAGCTTTGGGAGCTGGGTGAGGCCATCGATGTTCGCGAGGTCGCGTACGTCGCGGTCGAGAAGAGTTCGGATGTAGGATTGGAACCAGGGGTCTCTTCTTTTCGCGGGCCGTTGGGCAGGTTCAGGGTAGCCACCACGAGTGATACGCTCTTCGAGCTTAACGAAGTCTTGACGACTTTCCAAGACTTGAGGGTTGTCGAAAACGTCATCGACCCAGTTGTAAGTGTGGCCCTCCAGTTCGCATTGGGAGAGGGGTTGGAGGTCAATGATTTCCATCCTTCCGGCGAGTGAATCTGCCACTTTTGGGAGGAGCAGAACGTTAGCCGAGCCAGTGAGAATGTACGATCCGGGCTTCCTGGCTTTGTCGACGGCAAGCTTCAATGGTAGGAACAAACCCGGTGCTCGCTGGATCTCGTCGATGATGAGCGGGGCCGGGTGGGAATGGAGAAAATCTGCCGGGTTGTTCGTGGCGTGTGCCAGAAAGACGGGGTCGTCCAGCGTCACGTACTCTCGCCCTTCGCCGAACTTAGTGGCGAGGGTCGATTTGCCGCACTGCCGTGGTCCGACAATGATCACTACCGGTGTATCTTGGAGCGCGTCCGCGACCGTCCGCTCAGCCATCCTTGGAAACATTTCACGATTATACCAACAATAATTCCCCACAAAATGGGGAATTATTTCTACTCGGTAAACTAGAGCCGTGACCTCCAAAGAAGCCTACGAGCTGTTCATGACGCCTCCGCCTCAATCGCCAAGGGCGAGACGGGAGCAGGAGTTGCTCGCCCGAGGCGAACCTTTGGGGTTAGTAGTACAAGGTCACCGGTTGCAGGGTCGAGCCTGGGGCAGCGGCAGAAACGTCCTCGTCCAACACGGCTGGGGATCGCGGGGAACCGCAATGTGGGCCTTCGTTAAGGCACTTGAACCGCATTTTCGAGTGATTGCTCTCGACGCTCCGGGCCACGGGGATAGCGAAGGCACCCGCTCAAACATGTTTCTCTTCGCCCACACTATTCATCAGGTCAGTGAGCATTTCGGCCCGCTCCATGCGATTGTGGCTCACTCGATTGCCGCCGCCGCAACGCCTAAAGCAACGTCCTTGGGAGCAAATGCCGACCGTTTTGTGCTGATCTCGGCGAGAAATGAACTTGTCGACTTTCTGACCAGATTCTTTGAACTCTCAGAGATCGACTCAGGTCTCTCACCGGAGGTCCATCAACACTGGAAGGACGAGTTCGGCTGGGACTCGGTCGTTGCCGCTACGCCAAGCCTGATTGCCCCAAGCATTCGAAAGCCCGCACTCATCATCCACGACGAAGAAGATGAAGATATCAACGTGAGCGAAGCGCACACCTTACATGCGGCCTGGCCCGGGTCCGAGCTAGTGATCACCCAAGGCCTGGGTCATGTTCGCATCACTCGCTCGGCAGAAGTTGCCGAGCGCGTGCGCGAGTTTCTACTTGCCTAGACGCTGCGAATACTTATCTCGAAGCATCGTGTGCTTACTGGTCAGCGGCCTTGGCTGACCGCTGATGAATACGTATCGCATGGTCGATGTGACGTCGAGCGGATCGCCGTCGGTAACGATTAGGTTCGCAATCTTGCCCTTTTCGACCGAGCCGAGGCGATCTGAAACTCCAAACATCTCGGCTGGCCACAGGGTCAGAGACTTAAGGGCGTCCTGCCGCGAAAGACCGTAGGCGAGGTGCATCCCGACCCGTAGCGGGAGCATCATAACGTTTGATCCTTCTCCGCTGGAAAAGGCAAACTTGACGCCAGCCTTGGCAAGCATCGCTGATCGCACATAAGGCGTGTCGTAAGGATCCCAAGCGTTGCTCACTGAGTTTGCGCCCAACGTGCTCTTTCCAGCAACCGGAAGAATAACGGGAATTCCGCTCTCCTTCAGAATGGCGGTCTCCTTCCAAGCCTCGGTCGCGCCAGTCAGGACGGCCTTCAGTCGATACTTCTGAGCAAATGCAACTGCTGAGCGGATCGCCGATGCGCTGGAGGCAGATAGCACAACCGGCTTTTGGCCGAGCACATAAGGAAGCATTGCTTCGTACTTGAGGTTAAGGGGAGTGGAGGGCTCGACTCGCCGTTCTCGCATGTAAGCAATCGCCTTATCGAACTGGCCCTCGACCGCACGGTCGATCTGAGTGTTACTTGCGGAGGTGCCTTGGACGGCTCCGCCAAGGAACTCGTACCACTGTTCAAGCTGATTTCGGGTGAGATGCGCGTCTCCCTGCTTTGGCGCCCCCCCGAAGAGTGCCGAAGAGTCGATCTCGTCGCAAAGATCGAATTCCATCTGCGAGCGTCCGGCAGAGAAGTTGACGATCAGCGCGGCCTTGCGCTCCACGCCGAACTCCTCAGTCGTGTACCCGTCAGTGTTGATCACCGCGCCTTGGCCCGAGAACGAGCCTCCGCTTGGGGCTGAGAAGCAGTTGGTGACTCCGTTAAATTTGGCGGGGCCAAAGTGAGCGCTCTCGCACCAGAGGTTGGTCAGAGAATCTAACTCCGGATTAAAAACCCCAAACTCGCGGTTGTCGTTCATCACCGGGATCGGGCTGATTTCCATCAATCCGATGGACGAATTTGCGTCAAAGAAGCCGGGGAACACGTGCTGTCCTCGGGCACTGATGACGCTGGCACCTGCGGGAATCTTCACCGACTTACCGACGGCGGTGATCTTTCCATTCTCGATCACCACCGAGCCATCGGTGATGTCTTCACCGCTGATCGTGTGGATTGTGGCTCCCTGAATGACGTACGAAGTCGACTTTCGAGGAAGGCTGGTGCCTTCCCAGTTGTTCATCTTTCGGTCCAGGTGCTGCTTAGCTGTCGAGGTCTTGTCGATCCCAAATGCGTCTCTGCGCTCGAAGAACACGTCACCTTCGATCATCGTCATCACGCACTTGGCTTGCGTACTGAGTGGCGTGCCATCCCAGATCGCAATATCCGCGTCCTTCCCGGGTTCGAGCGAGCCGGTCCGATGGTCGATTCCGAGCTCTCTCGCGGGGTTGATCGTGATCGTTTGGAGAGCCTGCTCCTCGGTGAGTCCCCCAAAGCGAATGGTCTTCCCGGCGTCGACATTGAGCGAAGTCGTTCCGGAGAGTCCGTCGGTGTTGATCGAGACGTTGACTCCCGCCTTCTGACAGATCCAGGCGTTCCAAGGGATGCAGTCGTAGCCTTCTTGCTTAAAGCTCCATTCGTCGCTGAAGATCGATATCCCGACCTTCGCTTTCGCAAGCTCGGGTGCGATCTTATACGCTTCAAGGGCGTGCTGCATGGCGCCGATCTTGAAGCCGAACTCCTGCGAGAGCCGAACCATCATTAGCATCTCATCGCTGCGATAGCTGTGGCACTGGATCCAGATCTTTCGATCGAGAATGTCGCTCAGAGTCTCCAGACGGAGGTCCCTTCGCGGTTTGACCTTGGTCTTCCCTGAGTTGAAGTCTGACCATGCAGACTTGTACTTCTTCGCCTCATTGAAGCCGTTTCGGTAAACCTGCTCCTGACCCATTCGGGTGTTGGGATAACGGGTTGAGTTGTTTGACGACTTCCGAGTGACGTTCTCGCCAAGCGCAAACTTGATCATTCGCGGAGCATCGGGGATCGGTGCTTCGGTAGCAGAGCGGCCGTACTTGTACTTCAGAACCATGCTCTGTCCACCAATGTTGTTGGCTGAGCCGTGAAGCACCATCGCCGAAGTGTGCCCGCTGGCGAGGGCGGTCCAAACGTTGATTCCGCTCAGGTTGAGCACATCGCCTATCCGAACTTCTCCGGTGATGCTTTCAGAGCCCTCGTTAGTACCATCTGCACCACGGTGGGAGTGCCCATCAATGATTCCGGGGACGACCACTTTGCCAGTCGCGTCGATCACCTTGGTACCGGCAGGAGCGGTGAGGCCGCGCCCGATCCGGATGATTTTTCCGTTCTGGACGAGTACATCGGTGTTGTCAAAGCTACCCTTGGTGGCGGTCATGACTCGCCCGCCTTTGATCAAGCAGTTGCCGCTCGTGACGGTGGATGGCTTGCGGTGAGCTTCAAGCTCAATTGGGAACTGTTGGGCACTGGCAAGCGAGCCGAGCATCAGGGCGAGAAGCGAGAAGTGCTTCACTTCGCACCTCCCTTGGTCGGGTCAACAATTGGGGTTCCGGCGATCCAAAGACCCTCCACTTTGCTTGTTTCACTTTCCATTGGGCCACTCATCAGGACGAGATTTGCCATTTTTCCGACTTCGACGGTGCCGAGTTGGGAGTCTAAGCCGAATATTTTTGCGGGATTGATCGTCATTGCTTTGAGGGCATCGTCGACCGGGAGGCCGTTCTTGATAAGGACCCGGATGTTCTTGAGGAAGTCGCCAGGCGAAGTCCCGGAGCTGAACGCAACGGGGATTCCGGCCCGGAAGAGCTTCGTCGGAGCGGAAATCTGTTCTTTCCAGCGGTCAAATCTTTCCTGTTTGAACTCCGTAGGAGTTCGATCAGCGGGGGCAACCGTGTCCTTGTCAGGTTCCACCGAAGGGGCATCATTGTAATCGACCATCAGCAGAACCGCAGCCTTCGATTTGGTCAAGGTCGGGATTGTCTTGTAAGCATCGCGTCCACCGGCGATCATGAAGGGAAAGCTGAACTCGGCGGCAATGCGAGCGGATCGATCGATCTCGCGGTCAAGACTGACTTCAAATACCCCGGCCCGCTTTCCGGTCATAAGTGGGCCGAGGTCGGTCAGAGCCTTGAGGTTGTCCTTCGGGGAGCCGACATCGACTCCTTCGGCGGTGCTTTTTGCATCGGCCAGTACTTGCCGCATCAGAGCGATGACGCCCAAGATATTAGAAGGATAACCCTCTCCCGAGCCCCCGCGGTAGGACATCCCAAAGGGTCCATCCGGGTTGATGATTCGGTCTTTGGCTGTTGATGGAAGGAGGTTGACGATCGCTCCTGCGCCCCGGATAGAGCCTTTGTTTGGTGCGAGAAACGCTGTGGTTACCCCGTTCTCGTAGAGGCTAGAGTCCTTCTCAAAGTCGAGAAGCGAGGCGGCGGAATAGTCTGAGTAGATGCCTTTGCGATTCCCGGCCCACATGTAGGGCGGGGCGGTGGTATTGGTTTCTGGTCGCCCTTCTTGCTTAGGTTCAGGAGCTGATTTTTGGAGGCGAGTCGAGTAGGCGTCGATGAAGCCAGGATAGAGAAACTTGCCCTTTCCGGAGATTTTGGTTGGGTTGCCAGAAAGATTGAGGATGTTGCCGACCGCCAAGATTTTCCCGTCAGCGACGAGAACGCTCTGGTTTTCAAGGGTTCTGCCGTCGCCGACTTTGACGGTGACATCGGTGATAACTGTGATTCCGCTTTGGGCCACCGCAACAACTGGCGCAATGCAAACCAGTACCGGAAATAATCGCATGACGGGCAGTTTAGCCAGCCATCTATCCGAAAATCTAGGGAATCTGGTTGACACTTGTGCGTTTGTACGTTGATATAATGGGCGAGTACAATTCGTCCAACAATAAAGAACATGTTTGATCCGCTGCTTCCTGCTAACACGATCGTCCAATGGCACTTGGAGCAAATGGTGACGGTAACACCTCTTAGGGTCCAGAAGGTTCTGTATTACTCTCACGGTTGGCATCTGGCACTCGCTGGCTACCCAATGGTTTCCTCCCCGATGGAGGCTTGGACATGGGGTCCTGTTAACCCTCGGGTTTACGCCGCTTTTGAGAGATACAGCAAAGATGAACCTATTCGGCATCTCGCTTTTCGCGAGAACGGTGAATCTAGAAAACTTGAGGATGAGTCAAACGAGCACTCCAGATACGCGGCATCGCTCGCTCGAGCGGTGTGTGACTCTCTGAAGGGCATGAGTGATACTGCACTCTTTGAGTCCACTCATGAAGAGGGGACACCTTGGGAGGTCGCCGTCAGAGATTTTACGGCAGAGTTTCAACGACCCCCGGAGCCTTGGGACCACGAAGCCATTTCGAATGCGAAGATAAAGCACTTCTTTGCCGCACAATTGAATAATTCAAGTGGAGAAACGGCGGCGGTCAACTCATCATCCAGGAGCGACTCAAGCTCAAGATGATGAGCGGGTCACCATTCGGAACCGGTGGTCCCCCTCAAGGTGCTGGAAATCCGCCAGCGCTCCCCTCTGATCCGCCAATGAATCCTGATCAGGATGATCTGCGGGGTGCGAATAGTGGTCAAGAAGGACGGGTTGATACTCCGTTCGGACTCCTGAGCCGACTCATTCTGGATAAAGGAGATAATCTTCGTATACGGGAGTTTTCCTTTTTATTGGCACTTCTGCTAGTTTTTGGAATTCTTCTCTATGACAACAATTTGGGGCGGTTGCAAACCTACTCGAGTGGCATTCGCTCACTCTACAAGATAATTGCAAGCGGTGCCATTTTTGGATTCGTCGGTTTACTCTATTTGTCGCTATCTGATCATCGATTCAAATTCAACTGGAATCTGCTCTGTCGATTGGGATTGTTTGGACTGTTACTGATTTCTTCGCTCAAGTACGGCGTCCCCATCTTCAAAAGTCAGTTTGCTACGGATTCAAGAAGCGGTTTACACGATGCATCCTGGAAGGAAAGCGTCCGGGTACTGTCTGAAATGCACTACCAAGCGGACGTGTCCAAGGCACGTCAAAGACTGGCGGAAGTAGAGCAGACTCCAAAGTCTTCTGTGCACACCGAGGTCGCTCGACAAGAGATGGTCATGAGAGCCAAAGTGATCTATTCTCAAGACATCTCAGAAGCGATGCTAGAGAAGTCCGAGCGCGAAGCCAATTTGTGAATCCGATGTTAATACCGCATCGCTAAGCCGAGGATACGACTTGCAAGTTGGCCATCGCCCGGTCGTGGTTAGGTTCAATGGTCAAAGCCTGGCGATAACAACCCTCGGCACCTTGATCCAGATTCATTTGCGCCATGGCGTTTCCAAGGACAAACCAGCCGTCGGCAAAATCTGGACGAAGCTGAAGTCCCACATGGTACATCTCGGCGGCTTGTGGATAGTAGCCAAGTTTATAGAGTAGGTCGCCGCAGCTGAATTGGATGTTCGAGTCCAAAGGCGCCAGAGCCATCGCTCTGCGGAAGCACCCGAGGGCGTCATCCAAGCGACCCGCCGAAGAAAGCGCATCGGCCCATTTCATCAAGAGGTTTGCATCCAGCGGCTGATACTTCTCAAGCATTTGGAAAGGCGTCAACGGGTCCCCGAGCTTGATCATCGCGAATGCCCAGGACTCCCAAGTGCCTAGGTCTGCCGGGTTGGCATCCCAGGCGGCCTTGTAATGTTGACTCGCGGTCGAAAAATCGTTTCGAGCAGCGGCGACCGTCCCTAGCCCGCGCTCAGCGGCCCAGCGAGTCGCGGCGTTGCTCAGGGCCATCCGGTAGGTCAGCTCGGCTTCTTCAAACCTTTCGAGCCTGACAAGCGCGTCTCCGCGTCCGAGTAACGCTGGCGGATAACCAGGTTGCCGCGATAAAGTTTCGTCGTACCACTTCAGCGCTTCGGACCAGTTTTCTTGAGCGCCGAAGATCATGGCCTTGTGGCCATAGCGCCGAAAATCGGCGATGGCTTTATCGCCGACAAAGTTCTCGGGCCATTCGTGGGCGAGGCAGCGGTCAACTGCGGCATGAGCTTCTTCGTAGCGACCCAAGTTAAAAAGGGCGATCGACCACAGATACTCGTTGACGATTCCGCTGTAGGCCGTTCCTGCACACAGTTCGCATACTTTGACGGCTTCTTCAGATCGGCCGTCCATATCGAGAGCAGTGGCCCAAATTTGGAAGGCGGAACAGCCGTAATCGGCACCAGAGGCGGCGATGTTTCGGACGCATTTTTCGGCGGTCTCGGCGGCTTGCTGGTAGGTTTTTGCCACGAACTGGGTGTTCGCTAGGTTAAAAAGCTGAAAAGGATCGTTGGGATTGCCTGCAACCGCCTTCTCTAGCATCTCAAGGGTTCGGTTAACCTTGTCTTTCGATTTCACTAATTCCTCGCGGTACCCATCATGATGGATTTTTGCCGCTGGAAGCGGAGTCCAAGGTAGCCCAAGTGCAATCAAAGAAGGTGTGATCTGCTCATGGATTGGCTCGGAAAACTGAACGCCGGGAATCCGTCGGAATAGACGGGTCGGAGAGTGAACGAACTCAGTAATCGTCCCCGACTCGTCGAGGTAGTTCACGATTTCAATGCTGAATCCGCCGATGTGCGGCCGACAGACCGCCTTCTGAAACTCTTCAAAACACGAAGGATCAAGTTGCTCGTCGGCGTCGATCCAAAGTGCCCATTCCCCGCTGGCTAACGAAAGTGCGTGGTTACGGGCGGCAGAAAAATCTTTGATCCATTCGAAGTAGCCTTCGATTGCGCCAAATCGCCGGGCGATTTCCATCGTACGGTCGGTGGAGCCAGTGTCCACAACAACGATTTCATCGACGATCCCTTGAAGTGAGGCGAGACACTTCTCCAAAACCGCCTCTTCATTTTTGACGATCAGGCAAGCAGAAATTCGAGCGCCGATGCCGGGTTCAGGAGTGTACGGATGAGCGTTTAGCCAACCATCTGCCGAAACGTCGGCACGGGAACGTCGTTGTGCCACCAGTTGGCGGCAATAGTAGTAACGCGACAGAAACAGTTCAAGATCATGGTGTCGTGGGGCGCCGATCGTCTCGGCAAACCTCTGCGACGCAGCCTCTTCATTGCCGAAAAAGGATTCTACAAAGAGGTACTCGCATAGCAAATCGGGATTTGTTGGCTCCTTTTCAAGAGCCAAAGCCAGTTGCTCACGCGCCGCCAGAAAATGGTGCTTCTGCAGGCTTTCTCGGGCTTGTTGGGCAACTGGATGGGGCTTCATGCGGCTCGTTCGCTTCGTTGTCTCGCAAGGAACTTGCGAGCACCAGCGATGCTGAACATTTCGTCTCGGACGAGCCGTTTGATCGTGAAGACGGTTTGAATGTCCTCTGGTCGGTAGCGTCGCTGACCGCCGTCGGTTCGCACTGGCTCAAGAAACTCCTCGAACTCACGCTCCCAGTACCTCAGCGTGTGGATTTCCACCGCTGTGATCTTGCTGGCAACGCTAATGCTTACCAATCCTTCTGACTTTCGCCTTTCACTCATCGTTTGCCCTTACTCAGGTTGAATTGAAGCGTTATCCGCCTCACACGATGATGTATTGGTAGGTTGCTGGCAAATATGCAGGGGAGATGGGAAGTTTTCACTGGGATCGCGGGCGTCTCGCCTGCAAAAGCCTCGTAGTCTTTCGCTGATCCCGACCGAGCCGAAATGTTGGTACCGCAGTGGGATAGACTAGCAAAATGTTCTCGGCCGCCCTCGCCACCGTCTTGCTAAGCCGCCTCCAAGCCGACGCAAATATGCACATGAACGGACCGTTCAACAGCGGAGTCCCGACTCCCGAATCGGTGCTGGGCTACAAGATCGGATCGCGAATCACGACCTACCGTGAGCAAGAAAGGGTCTACGACGCCATCGCCGCCAAGGCGGGTGGAAAAGTGCAGCGGATCGACTACGGCACTTCCAACCAAAACTTTCCTTTGAGGGTGTATGCCATCTCCTCACCCAAAAACATCGCGCGGTGGGAGCAGATTCAGAAGGCAATGGAGAAGGCGGGCAGCACCGGCACTGAGCCGCCGAAGGATACTCCAGCCATTGTCTGGATCAACCAGACGATCCATGGCAATGAACCTGCCTCGTTCGAGTCGGGCATGGAGTTGTTCTACAACCTGGTCGCAGGCAAAGGCGAATTTGCTAAGTCCCTCGATAACACCGTCGTCATCCTTAACCCCGTTTACAATCCTGACGGTCACGAGCGATTCGCGGTCGGCTATAACTCCTACGCCCGAGGGAACTACCAAGACGGCGCGTTCGAGTCATACGAGATCAACCTCCTCTGGGGACGCTATAACCACTACCGGTTCGATATGAACCGAGACCGCATTTCCTTCTCCCAAAAAGAAACCCAGGCGGAAGTCAAACTCATGCAGTCGATAAGACCCCAAATCTACATTGACCAGCATGGCCAGGTGCAGAATTACTTCTTCCCGCCCAACCCGATGGCGATCAACGTCAACGTAGATCGCGCGAGAATCAACAAATGGACCGATATCCTCGGCCGAGCCTGCGCCAAGGCGTTCGACAAAACCGGCTGGAGCTACTTCATTAAAGAGGACTTCGACTTCTACGCTCCCTGTTACCTCGATTCCCACGCCGCGCTCAGCGGGGCAATCGGAATTACCCACGAAACCGATGGCGGAAAAGTTCTGGCGAAGAGCCGCGACGATGGCTCCATCTCGACCCTTCGCGAAGGTGCCGCAAAGCACCTGACCACGGCCCTTGCCGTGATAAAAACCGCTAGCGAAAAGCGCGACGACCTCATTTCCGACTGGGCAAAATACAAGAAAGCCGCCGTCTCTGCCGAAGGCAGCGAGATGAAGCGGGTCTACGTCACCACGAAAGATGCCCGGGTTCTGCAACGCCTGCAGGCGCACCTAAAAAGAACCGGAGTCGAGGCAGAGTTTGCGTTCGCCCAACAATCGCCAACCCCTCCGGTAAGGGCCAAGAGCAAACCCATTCGAATCGAGGGCACCGACTTCTGGACGAACAAGAAAGACAAGTACGAGCTTGATCCTTACACTCTCGTTGTCGACCTTCGCCAAGAGTTTGGCCCTATCGCCAAATCGCTCTTCGAACGCGTCTCTGATTTTGAAAAAGAGTTCACTGACGCCCAGATGAACAAGAAGAAGACAGCGCCGGAAGGCGAGCAATACCCAGGACCACAAGGCACCGAGTTCTACGATTTGACCGGGTGGGCCCTGCCGTTCGCGTACGACCTTAAAGCTTATTGGACTGATGGCTCGGAGAAAGTTTCAACGACCAAGGCGTATCAGTCACTCACACCTCAAGTCCAGGACAACCCTCTCGGCTGGGTGATTGCTTACCGTGACTCAGAGGATGTCTTAGCGGTTCGAGAACTGCTTGCCGAAGGTGTCAAGGTGTCGGTAGCAACCGCGGATATGAACTTAGGTGACCAGAAAATCGCCAAAGGATCGTTCGTCATCTTTGCGCTTCGTAATCCCGCAGAAACCGCAAAGCTGATCAATGGAGCCACTTTTTCACGAGGCTCAGAGGTCACCGCCCTCACCACCTCCTACCCCGAATCCGGGCGAGAAGGTCCAGGAAACCGCCTCGCTGGACTCCGATCTCCGAACATCGGCCTCGTGTTCGGAAATCAGGCGAACATGACGGGCAGCAGCGGCACCTGGTTCACGTTCGATCAAGAGTTCAAGCTACCGTTCGTTTCCTTGTCCTCGAACGCCCTCGGCACACCCGCTATCCGCGACTACACCGCCATCATCGCCCCCTCCGGCTCTGCCGCACTGAGCAACTCCAAAGTTAAGGACTGGGTTCGAGAGGGCGGAGTCCTCGTCGTTTATGGCGAGAACCCTTCGGGAGTTGCTTCCTTTATTGCAAGCTCCGAAACCCGGGCAATCCCTGGTGCGATCTTCCAGGCCGTTCTTGATAAACGATCTCTTCTCGCAAGCGGCTACGAAGGCGACCGAATCGCCGTCCCGGTCGACGGCGACTCGTTCTACAAGGCCCGCAAGGAAGGCGGCGGAGTTGTCAAGTTCGCCGACGATGAGACGTCCAAACACCTCACCGGTTGGACGTGGGGCGAAGAGTCAGAGAAAGCCATTAAGGGAACAGTCTGGCTCCACGACGAACCACTCGGACGTGGACACATCATCTGGTTCGCCCAGGACCCTTGCGAGCGCGCGATGTGGCCCGGTCTCCACAAACTGCTGCTCAACTCGCTGATTCTGATGCCAGGGAACTAATTGTCAGCATCACCTTGGGGACCCGTGTAAAGAAGAAAGGGCGATGGTTCATGACGACCATCGCCCTTTCTCTTCTCCGGTTTTTTGCGTGGTTCAGTGACCTTTGCCGGATGGTTTTGAAGCAGGCTTTGATGCAGGCTTCGAGGTGGACTTGGCTGGGGTTTTCGATGAACTCTTCGTGCTCTTCGCACCGGACTTTGCGCTGGCTTTGCTTGCCGACTTGGCGGGCGCTTTGGTCGTGGTCTTCGAAGATGTTTTCGCTGGAGTCTTTGATGTCGACTTGGGTGCCGACTTGGTCGTGGTGGGCTTATGATCCTGGGCAAAGCCGACGGCGCACACCGAGACAAGAGACAAGATGGCCAGGAGCTGAGTGAGGTGTTTCATATTTGCGATTGTGGGCAACTGCACACAGGAGATACAACATTCCCCTACGGGGTATTAGTTCCCACTAATTTTGTTTTCTTGAAATTGTGAGTTGGCTACCTCAGTTCGCTCCGAAGTGTATTACTCGGAGATGCCCGCCGGTTGTCTTCCCTTCTTTCTTAACTTGCTGATTCTGACGCCAGGGAACTGATAGAACTATCGAGGATCATAACCTGACTCTTTGACGAGCCAAGCTGGGTCCCTGCACTCGATGATCTGCTTCACCGCCGCATGCTTGTCGGCAGCTTTGTTGTAATACGCCTGCGCGATTCGGGCACCAATAAAATAGCCGAGGTCGCCCGGTCGAGGCTCTTTTTGTCCGAACGTGGATATCCAGTCGAGCACACGGTTCTTTCCGGCGACTTCCGCCTTCCACTCCTTCCAAAGCTCAGCTTCGTGAGCCAACCCGTACTTCCACTGTTCGGTGTTAATCAGTCCTCCGCTCGCCAAGTAGCCGATCCAGTCGGCACTTCCTTCGCGAATCGTAGCCGCGAGGAGTCCGTTTCCACCACCTTTAGGTTGCAGAAAGTGGATGAGCTCATGGGCAACGATATACGGCATTTTGTCGGGCTCGTTGATGGACATCTCAACTCCGAGCATGAGGCCCGCCGAACTCGCCGTGCCTCCGCTCGTATGTCTGCCGATCACGCAGTAAACCGGTGGAAACGTTGCTTCGGGATACAAGTGCTTCATTGCGTAGAACGCTGACTTGATTCTTGGAAGAGCCTCCTTGACTTTCAACGTCCGCTCTCGCAAAAACATGTAGTCAACCTTCCGACTCCGGATGTGATCGGCAAGTCGGTCGGCACCTTGAATCTTGGTGAGGTTGAAGAATGCCAGTCCATGGGAACCACCATTCAGATACTTTTCCTTGAGATTTTTGGCGAGGTCTTCTGAACTCGAGTTGTCGAACACCGTCCAAAAACGGTCTATGTCGGATGTGATGAACTGGAACTGATCGGGATCGGAAGGAAACGAAGGCGGCGTCTGCTGCGCAGCAATCGCAAGAATGGCAATTCCGGACGAGATCATTCTCAATGATTACCTAGAATCGAAGACTTCAAGTTTCAATTTGAGTGATTGATAGGCTCTACGGCGTATCATTCTCTCATGCCCGTCGGACGACTTCTTCTCTGCCTCCACTCGCACATGCCATATGTGCTGAGCCATGGGAAGAGCCCTCACGGGACGGACTGGATTCACGAAGCGATTCTAGAGTGCTACTTGCCTCTTCTCGATGCTCTCTGGCGCCTCGAACAAGACGGCATCAAGCCCCGCTGGACGGTCAACATGACCCCGATTCTCGCCGAGCAGTTGGAAGACGAATCGCTCAAGGCCAGTTTTGAGCACTACTGCCAAGAAAAGATCGACTACGCAAAAGGCGACGCGATCGGCTTCAAAGCTCAAGGCGAAATGTGGATGGAGGGCCTTGCCCACTTCTGGGTCGCCCAATACGAAAAGGAACTTCAGCAGTTCCGAGAGCGATGGAATCGCTCGATCATCGGCGGGTTCAAGCACTTCAACGACAACGGCTCCATCGAGGTCATAACGAGCGGAGCAACCCACGGTTACCAACCGCTACTCGGTACCGACGAGAGTTGCAAAGCCCAAGTCCGGCTTGGCGTCGAAACCCACAAACGGCACTTCGGCAAGCAGCCCCGAGGTATCTGGCTCCCTGAATGCGCCTACCGGCCCCGCTATGACTGGAAGTCCCCAGTCGCCGATAACGAATCGGCTTGGCAGAGGATGGGCACAGAAGAAATTCTGAAGGATGAGGGAATCGAATACTTCTTCGTCGACAGCCACATGATTCGCGGCGGGAATCCACTCGGGACGTATGCAACCAAGTTTCCCCAGCTAGCCGAGATGTTCGCTCGGTCATCGAAGTTCTTCACCCCGCCCGCTGAGTACCGCTCGGAATACGAACATTACATGCTCCCCAACGGAGTCGTCTGCTTCGCCCGAGACCCTCAGACAACCGTCAAAGTCTGGTCAGGAGACGTCGGCTACCCAGGCGATCCTTCGTATTTGGAGTTCCACAAACAGCTTTATCCCGGCCGCCACAAGTACTGGCGTATCAGCGAGAACAAGGCTGATCTCGGTCAGAAGCAGCCGTACGACCCATTCCGTGCCTACGAGTCGATCCAGAACCACGCCGCGGACATGGTCGACGTCATCAAACAAACCTTGGCCCACTACAAGGGTCTTGCAGATCGCAACGGCTGCATCGTCGCGATGTACGACACTGAGCTCTTCGGCCACTGGTGGTGGGAAGGTCCCGAGTTCCTGTATCAACTCGGCAAAAAGCTTCACGAAGACGGCGAAGTCGAAATGGTGAGCGGCGGCGATGTGCTCGATACGGATCCGGCCAAGCACGTCATCACCCTTCCCGAAGGCTCCTGGGGCGAAGGTGGTTACCACTACATCTGGCTTAATGAGGAAAATAACTGGACCTGGGGACGACTGTACGAGTGCCAGCGCAAAATGCGCTGGATGGCGAAAGAGTGGCGTGACGGGGCGGCCAACGAAATCATCACCCAAGCCGCGAGGGAGCTTCTGCTTGCCGAAGCCAGCGACTGGCAGTTCCTCATCTCCACCCAAGCCGCTCGCGATTACTCCGAAATCCGCTTTAACGACCACGTAGACCGCTTCTTAGAGCTCTATGGCATTGCCGAGAAAGTTCACACCGGCGGAACTATGAACGAGAAGGAACTCGAATTCCTTAGAGATTGTCAAATCAAGGACGCGCCTTTCCCCGAGATCGACCTCACGATGTGGGCAATCGACCCAGTGACGGGTGCGCTAGTACAATGATCTCTATGCGCCGCTTCTCAGCTCTGCTACCGCTCCTGCTTGTTTGGGGATGTTCCCCTCAAAAGGATGAGCAGGCGATTTCCTCAGCTCCGCCAGCTACCGAGGCGACGTCATCTGAGCCAGCGCCAAATCCTCCTGTGACACCGGAACCCGGCAAAAGCGATCCCGTTACCAAGGCAGAGCCCAACAAACCCGCCCCAGCCGCACCCAGCAAACCAAAAGAAACCCCGATCCCGCCTCCAATTCCTGGACCTGCACAGTCCGGATTCAAGCCAACGCCGAATAACGCAGTCACTACTCTTGCCGCCGTGGACGCTCAGATGAAACGGATGAGAGACGTTGAGTTGACCCAACGCGTCCGTGCGGTCTACCCCGTGGGCAAGGGAAGTGCAGAGCTCATAAGCCGAATCAAGGGTCCCAATGATGTCCTGCTGAGATACGCCAACCTAGAACCGATCGGATCCAACTTTAACTTTGTCCAGTACACCGAGGTGCGTAAGGACGGAAAATCTCAAACGCTCGTCGGACAGAAATACGAGCCCGGTCACCGACTCCCTTCAGGAAACATCCTCGAAACCTGGCCGAAGAACTTCTCTCATCACCTTCTTAACAACTTTGGTGACGGCAAAGCAAACACGCTTAGCGACCTCGCACGGGCGGCAGCAAAGGCGGGCTGGACAACTGCCGTCGAAACCAAGAAGTTCGATACCGGAACGTTCCAGCGTGTGATTTTGACTTCAAAGAGTAAGCCAAAACGTACTTACACGATCCTGATCGAGCCCGACAAGAAGTTGCCAATGGAGCTTCAGATGGACGTCGACGATACCAAGAAGACCCGCGTCACGGCTGCTCTCCGGTGGAGGCAAAGTGACAAACCATTGACGCCAAAGGATCTTGATCCAAAAGTCGAAACGGCTCCGCACGTTGGTGGAGAGATGGGCAAAAAATCAGGAATCTAGGCTCCTCGTTTGGTAGCGAAGAGCCGAATTCCTTTCAATGTCGCCGGCTTGTCACTGGCGTTCAGGATTCGTAGGTAGCGCCCTCCCATCGGCTTTGGGCGGTACACGGTGGAATCAGGATCGGCATTCGGGTAGTACCGAAGTCTCTCGCTCAGGCTCGCTTCGGCGATCCAAGGCCTTGAGTCGTTGACCTTTTCGGTGGTTCCGTAAACTGCCACGAGGAAAGCCTGCGGTAGTTCGCCTCGGAGCTCAAGTTCGCCGAGCAGCCTGTCGCGGCCCAGGTCGACCTCAACCCACGCCTTCGGGGCAAGTGTGAACGTCGTCCCGTCATTGTCATCAGTAAGACCAAGCAGCTGCGCAGGGAACGAGCTTGCTGAGTCGCGAGTTGGCTTGCCGAGGACGAGATTGTTGTCTCGCGTGATCTCGCTCGCTGGTAGATTAAACGGCAGCTCGATCGAAGCCGCCTTTGTCATCCCGCGGGCGTAGATATTGCTCAGCTTTGCCGAACTAAAGCTGAACGAATCCTTGGCTCCGTGGATTTCGGCGGATACGGTGATCAATCCCACAAAGCCTTGCTCGGGAGACGCAGGGAAGGCATAGCCATTCTTGTCCGTAACCATCTCGGGCTGGTTTGCGAATCGGAGCTTTGCCCCAACCAGAGGATCGCCTTCGGGGGTGACTACACGCAAGATCATCACTGCCGGATAAGAGACGGTCGGGTTCATCAGACGGTCGACCTGGAACATGGTGAGCGGACCGGTTTCCGGTCGAGCGAGCTGCTTAAACAGCGGCTCGTTCGTCGGCCTCGCCGGAGGAACAAGGGCGGCAAGCAGTGAGATGTCCGTCAGGTTTTCGTCTGGTGCATTCTGAGGGATCAGTTGCTTGATCAGGTCAACTTGACTCTGTTGCCCCAACGGATTAACGTGTCTATTTGCTCCGATGGGCGCGAAGCTGTAGGTCGAAGCGTCGACAGCGTTGAGATTCCAAGCTCGCGAGGTATCAGGACTGACTTCAAGCCAAGTTCCGTTCGGATCGATGAAGATTGGATTCGTTGCAATCGCCTGATCTCCAAAGGCCGGGACGATTCGATAGATTGCGTTGCGGCTGTCCTTTGATCTCGAAGGAGACGGCAGCTTCAGCTCAACCTCAGTCGCCCCACCTTGGATCGTCGTTTGCGACGAAACTTGAGTGCCGCCAAAAACCCGATAGCCGGTGATTGGCTGGTCGCTGTTCAGGGTGATTTTATCTCCGCTCTTGGTGAGCCAGGTCTTTGCAGTTTTCGCAGGCTTCGCAGCCAAAGTCAAATGGAGCTCAGGTTGGTCAGACGGCGAGAGAGAGCTCCAGACTTCTGTCTTAGTTGAGCATTCAACTAAGAGTCCGAAGTTAAGTCCCTCGTGGCTTTTGAGATACTGCAAGGTGGAACCGAGGCCGGAGATCGTGACCGTATCTCCCTTGACCTCAACCTTGGCATTAAGCTTTTCGGAGTCTTCGCTCCCCAATGCGCCTGGAGTCTGCCAGTTTCCAGTGTCGCCGCCTGACTTGGTCCAAGTGACACCAGGAGCAAACGGCACCTCGGCTCCGACGACCGGAGCTTTGATTCGCTTTGAGAGGGCTTGCACACCCGGCCAAAGCCAAGGTCGCTTCATGAGCCGGACGCCGGTGATGCCCGCCTTTTCTGGGTCAGACAGCTTGAACTTGATGGAGGCGTCTATAACTTCTTTCCCTTCGCCAACTGCAAGATCGAGCGAGCCGAATCGGATGAGAATGCTTCGCTTGGCATCGCCAGAGAGACCGAAGCTGGTCGGTATCGGCAGACCTGGAGCCTCTGCGTCGATCTGGGCTTCTTGAACATCCCAATATCGAACCAGGGGAGAAGCTTCGAGATTGACTCCGCGCCGAAGGATCAGAGTATCGGCTGCGACTGCGGCGAAGGCCAGCGTGGAAAGCATCTCTCTAGTTTGACGCTTACGCCGGTCGAATGTGTCCCTAAAACAGAACGACCCGCTCGTTGGCGGGTCGATCAAAATCGGTTGTCAGTAGATTGATCTTACTCTTCAGTCTTCTTTGGAGCGGCGGCTTTCTTTGCGGCAGCTGGCTTTGCTGCTTTAGGAGCGGCGGCTTTCTTTTCTTTCTTAGCTCCGCCGGCCATTGCTTCCTTCTTAGCAGTCTTAATGATCTGCTCTTTTCGGTGTCGCTTCACTCGTAGTTCTTTATTTCGGACTCGCATCGTTGTTTCTAAATCTCCAGCTATATGCTAAAAAGGCAGTTTACCATAGGTGCCGATTTTGGGAGCGCGAGGGGCATCTTGTCAGCCTAGGATCCGTCCGATCTGCTCCAAATCGTCGTTCGACGGAACCGCGACCCCTGGCTTCCGAACCACACTGGCGGCAGTATGCGTTGCTAAGTGCAGGCTGGTCTCCGTTAGCGGCCCGAGTGCCGAGCAGAGGGCTAGCGTGGCAATGACCGTGTCGCCCGCTCCCGCTTCGTCGTAGACATCGACCCGGACGGCAGGTACCTGTGCGGTTCCAGTTGTGGTGGCGACCACCATCCCACTTCCACCTAGGGTGACAACGAGGTTGTCAATGTTGTACTGCTCGCGAAGAAGCGAGGCGATGGACGCCGCTTGGTCATCACCGATGGGCTTGTTTGAGCCTACGGCAGCACTGGCTTCAAAACGGTTCAGGCTCACCATTCCAGCACCACGATAGTAGGCCAGAGTTCCTGGTTTGGCGTTCGCAACCACCGGCAAACCCTCGCTTCTCCCGAACGCAATGATTTGTTCAATAACGCCTTGGGGGATCGCGCCTTTTTGGTAGTCGCTAAGCAGGATCACGTTTCGCCCGGTGGAGTTCGCTTGGACACGCTGGATCAACTGCTGGGCGATCGACTCGGGAATAGGTCGGTCGTCCTCGTGGTCGATTCGCAAAACTTGGTGCGAGTGGTTTGCAACGACACGGGTCTTTCTGGTCGTCGGCCTCGCCGGATCGCGCTGAATGAGAATTGGGTCGATCCCGCTGAGTTTGAGGGCGTTCTCAAGATCGTCTCCTGCGCTATCCTGTCCGGCGATCCCGATGATTCCGGTCTTTGCGCCGAGGGCCATCAGGTTCATCGCAACGTTTGCGGCGCCACCGGGAACGGAGCTGACCTTCGACTGCTTCACAACAAGCACCGGAGCCTCTTGGCTGACCCGAGTCGCTTGTCCGTAAATGTACTCGTCAAGCATCAGGTCTCCGACGACGAGGACGCTCAGTCCGTGAAACTTCGAAAGATAGCCTTTCCCGTTCACGCCGCCACCGCAGCCTTGGCCGGGCGCAGCACGAAGAAGAGTCCAAAGAGCGCAACCACGATAGCCATCACGTGACCTTCAGTAAACGGTAGCCCGCCGATGGTTGTCGAGCTAGAGCCCGCCCTGAAAAACTCGTAGATGAAGCGAGTCAAGCCATGCAGTACGAAAACCAAACCGAAGGTAAATCCTGGCTTGTCCGATCGCTTCTCTAACTGAAGAACCACGAAAAACACGATGAGATTCATCAGTGAATCGTAAAGCTGGGCGGGAACGGTTTGGGCCTTCGCCTCGGCGCTATAAACAGTAAACGGAAACGCTGTCGCCGCGACCGCTCCATGACAACACCCGTTCAGAAGGCATCCGATTCGTCCGATCACGTGCCCAATCACAAACGCCGGGCCAGCTAAATCAAGAAACCCAATGACGCTGAGCTTCTTCCGCTTACACCAAATCGCCGCCGCAAGGCCGCCGACGATGAACCCGCCAAAACTCGTCAGGCCCTGCATCTGCAGGCTAAAGAGCTGATCCGTGTGCGCCAAGTAGTACGGCAAATCTTGGATGATAAAGAACACCCGTGCGCCAAGAATTCCGCCGATGATGGCAACAAATGCGACATCCGAAACCTGCTGCTTGGTGAACCCAAACCTCTCGGCCCGCCTGGAAGCCACCATGAGTGAGAGCAGGAAGGCGACGACCATCGCCGCGCCAAAACTAGCAATCTTAAAATTGCCGATGTGAATCAGCTCGGGATGCATCGGCTAGAAGTGTACCGACTAGCGAATGTAGCGCCCAGCACCGACAAGCTCGAACTTCTCGATCATCGAGTTGATTTCTTCGGGATGAGATTCGGCGTAACGCAGAGCAGCCTTGATCTCACTCATCGGCAAGCTGGGATACATATTCGCCAACCCATTGACAGTGGCGCCTTTTCGCGATTCTCGGGCAACCTCCCAGACCGCAACCTGGCAAGAGACAAGCTTGGCAACGCCATCTACGATCTCAATTCGATGATCGCCTGTGCTGTGATAATGCGCGAGCTTCGATTCAGCTTCTTCTCGCCCGATTAGAAGGAGCTCAGAGACCTCCGGAATCGAGATTTGCCCTTCATCCGCAGCCATGATGGCAAGCTCTTCCAGAAGATTTGGATAGCGGTTCCAAAGAGCCGTCAAGAGCTCTTCCAGCCGCTCGGGTGTGCGTTGCCCAATGCGTTGAAGCTGGTCCAGTTGCCAAGATGCTTGCCGTGTCATTTACTCTAATGCCTATGCCCTGTTTCTTTATATGATTTGGGAGTAGACATCGTCGGCTACGTCAATGCTGATTATGCCCAATTCCTGACTGAAAGTGTTCCCTCAGGAACCCGAGGACTTCCTCGAAATACTTCTCAGGGTCCTCCCAGCGCGCCTCGGAGTGGTTGCGTCCGGTGAACCAGACGAGCTTTTTGGGACCCTTCAATGAAGCAAAGTTGCCTTCAGCGGCTTTTGGTAGGGCTAGCGAGTCTCGATCTCCATGGAGAACCAACGTTGGTTTCCCGATCTTTGATAAAGCATCTGAAACTCGAATCCGAAATGGATTCAAACCCAGAATAGGAATCCCGAGGTAGATCACTGGCTTGAGCAGAATCTGCATCTTTTTTCCCCCTAGAAAGTTCCACCAGCCATCAATCGCACTACTCAAATGGTCGTAGGCCGAATCCAAAATCAGCACATCCGCACACGACGAATCTTCAGCCAGAGCGAACGCCGAGGCTGCCGAGCCCATCGAACTCCCGATCAAGGCCACCGGAACTCCCGGATGCTTCGCCCGAACCCAGGCGCAAGCCGCCAAAACCGCCGTCCGCTCACGCCAACCCAACCCCGACTTCCGCCCTTGCGATGCCCCGCAAGCCGGAAAATCGAAGTAGAGCGACGCGTACCCATTCTCCAACAGTCTCGGAGCCAATGGAGCCATCTCTGCCCGGTTCATCATATAGCCGTGGGCGCAAATAACCACCCCTTTTGGTGATGAACACGGCACCCACCAGCCCCGCAGTTTCAGACCAGTTGAAGGATCGTCAAACTCCACCCATTCTTGCGGAGCCCCAAGAAACCCCGGAGACAAGAACAACGGAGTTCGCATCGGATACGCGAAAAGGTAAGCGATCCCCGCCATCGCCGTCACATACAGGCCAAGAAGTAGAAAAAGAATGAACATGTTTGCGTTTTGTGGCTGGGTTAGAAGACAATGTTAGCAGTCTCCATGTTCGCACTCAACTTTTACTCAGATTTGTACGGCGACGTTTTGAAAAACAACCGCAAAACGGTCACGATTCGACTGGGGGATAAGGCCGACAAGTATGTGGAGGGCATGGTCGTCTGGGTCACCGTCGGCCCCCGCTTCGGCCGCCGCCAGAAGTTGTACTCCGCAATCATCGACCGAGTAGAAGTGAAGCCGATTCATGAACTCTCACCGAGAGACATCGAGCGCGAAAATCCCGAGTTCCGCTCGCAAGATGATGTGATCGGGTTGCTTTCGCGGGTTTATGGGGACTTGATCACGCCGAACCACCACGTCACCGTCATCTACTTCTCTCGCATCGACGAGTAGGTCAGTTGAACCCACAATTTTGACGGCGAGTCATACAATCTCCGCTCGCTGAGGTCACCGAGTGCGTTGCGACGGGGTTAAACTCCGTTCCAAATGAGCTTCAAAATTGCCGTCCTAGGCGCCGGTTCCGTTGGATTCACTCGCACTATGGTGCGAGACCTTCTGTGCGTCCCTGAGTTTGCGGAGATGACGGTTGCTCTACACGACATCAACGAGCACAACCTCTCGATGGTCCACCAACTCATCGAAAGAGACGTCAAATCCTCCAACCTCCCTACCAAGATCGAAAGCCATCTCGACCGCCGCAAAGCTCTCGAAGGTGCCAAATACGTGTTCTCATTCGTCCGAGTCGGCGGCCTCGAAGCCTTCGCCTACGACATCAACACACCACTGGAATACGGCGTGGATCAGTGCGTTGGCGACACCCTTGGCCCCGGCGGAATCATGTACGCCCAGCGCGGCATCCCTGTCCTCCTCGACTTCTGCGCGGACATGGAAGAAGTCGCCCACGACGAAGTCCTCTTCCTCAACTACAGCAACCCGATGGCGATGCTCACCTGGGCCTGCAACAAATACACCGAAATCCCCACCATCGGCCTCTGCCACGGCGTGATCGGCGGTCACAGCCAAATCGCTTCCGTCATCGAAAACCTCGGTGTAGAGAAAGGTTGGCACCCCGAAGGCACAAAGCTGAGTCGCAAAGATATCGACATCATTTGTGCAGGTATTAACCATCAAACTTGGTATATTCAGGCGCGATACAAGGGCATGGACATGACGCCATTCCTGCTCGAAGGCTTCGAAAAACACCCTCGTTTCCCGACAACCGAGAAGGTGCGAATCGACATGCTTCGCCGCTTCGGCTACTATTCAACCGAGTCAAATGGACACCTGAGCGAGTACGTCCCCTGGTACCGAAAGCGGGCCGACGAGATCCCCGATTGGATCGACATGTCCACCTGGATCCACGGAGAAACCGGCGGCTATCTGCGCGTTTGCACCGAAGGCCGAAACTGGTTCGAGCACGAGTTTCCGCAATGGCTCAAAGACGATCCTTTTACTTTTGAACCAGAAAAGCGGGGCAACGAACATGGCTCGTACATTCTCGAAGGCCTCGAAACGGGACGAATGTATCGGGGGCACTTCTGCACCGTCAATAACGGCGTCATTACGAATCTTCCGGACGACTGTGTTATCGAAGCACCAGGCTATGTGGACGGGAATGGAATATCCATGCCAGTCGTTGGTGACCTTCCGCTCGGCTGCGCCGCAGTCTGCAACGCCAGCATCTCTGTCCAAAGAATGGCGGTCGAGGCCGCCGTCCACGGCGACCTCAACCTGCTCAAACAAGCAATGATGATGGACCCGCTCACCGGCGCAGTCGGCAACCCGCCGGAAATCTGGCAGATGACGGACCGAATGGTCTCCGAGCTTGCCGAATGGCTCCCCCAGTATCAGGCGTTCTTGCCCGAGATCAATGCCCGTCTCGATTCCGAGCCCTCCCTTGCGAGGCTTCGAGGCAACAAAGGCGCCGCCCGACTCGTCACGAGGTCCGTCGAGCAAATGGAAGCCGATGCCGAAGCCAAAAAGGCGGCAGCGGCGAGCGATAAAGCCGGACTCTCAACCTAGATACCAACGTGGATTCCAGGAAAAGACTCAATGGGGATAACTCCCGCTAGTCCTTCAGTCCCGGTAACCCTTTGGGGTTTCGTATCATGGAGCCAAGAACCGCGCAATTACTGGTTCTTAAGACGCCCTTAACACGGCAACACGAGGATACGATGACAAATCGAACACGAGCTTGGCGAAGAAAGCAAACCCGACGCGTGGTTGCAAAGATCGAAGACACAAAGGAGTGGCTCCTCAAGACGGTTCAGAAGCGGAAGGCCGACCGACCTGCCCCGGTCCCCGGTGCTAAAGAGCACAAGCACGGAAACCTCACAAAGATTCAGGAGCTCCGGCTTCAGGTCTATGTGAACCAACAGTTACTCGACGAAGTCAAAGCGGCGTAAGGCGAGACTCAAAACAAAGCCCGGTTCTCAGTTGAGAACCGGGCTTTGTCGTTTAAGAACCCGAAGCTTACTTTCGCTTGCGTCGAGCGGCCAGGCCAGTGAGTCCGAGACCGAGCGCAATCATGCTCGCAGGCTCTGGAACCGGCGTGTAGTTATAGGTGATCGTCGCGGATGCCTTAGCAAGAACATCGGCATTCGATGTAATGTTTCCGGCTGGCGACGTGGTTACACCGCTGAAGCTCGAGCCAGCGATTGGCAATGCAATCGTTCCCGCGCCCGAGAAGAGGGCGAAATCTGCAGGCCCAGTCAGAGTATTCATCTGAGTGTCCGTCGCTGACAGAGCAGAATACGTCTTTCCGGAGGTTCCGCCAAAATCCGTAGTTCCGTCGTAGGCACTGACGGTGTCGCTGGTTGTTGCCAGCGGGCTGGTCACAACCAGGTTCGAAAGATCCGGCTTTTGGATCTTAACTTGACCAGCCAAGTTCCCAGTAACGCTTGCCCCACTTCCGGTTTCGAGCCATTCGAACTTGATCTCACCGTTCAACTGACCTGTCAACGAGACCACGATGCTGGTGAGGTTGCCAAGAGCAGGGTTGAACTTGTTGAATGTCAGCGAGTTGGTCCAGTTCGTGGGGGCAAAACCGAACGACTGGGTCTGAGTGATGACTTGAGCGCCCGAAATGCTCGCAAGCCCCAATCCAACCAAAAGAATTAATGCAGGTTTTTTCATAAGAAACTCCAGCCTGGCATGCCAGGTAACACCTGATTCTAACATAAGCTCAAGTTTCTTGCTAGGTTTTCCTGCCAGTTTGTTAACAGAAATTAACCTGTTTCATCTTTGTTTGCAGTCAATGAGCCGTATGGCTGACTCATCCCGCGAGTTCGCGACCCAACCTGTCATAATCACTCACAAGATGGGATTTAAGGTAAGCATCATTGGCGGCGGCGGACGGGTTGGATCGGACGCGGCTTATGCGCTCCAGCTTGGCGGAAAGGTTCGAGAGATCGCGTTGGTGGACGCGAACCCAGACATGGCAGACGGCGAGGCACTTGACCTTCGCCACGGCTCTTCCCTGACGTCGAATATCAAGTTCACCTCTTCCAGCTCCTACGATATCGTCAATGGTTCCGATTGTGTGGTCATCACCGCCGGTCTACGCCGCAAGCCAGATGAGACTCGGCTCGACCTCATCAACCGAAACGTCGGGTTGTTCAAAGGGATTCTTGAAAGCCTAAAGGGCGTCAAGCTCGCCGAAGGCGCGACCATCGTGGTCGTCTCCAACCCGGTCGACATTTTGACCCACCTCGCCGCCAAGAGCGGAATCCTGCCCGAGTCGCAAGTCCTTGGCCTCGGAACCGTACTCGACACAGCTCGATTCCGATCCCTATTGGCTGATCACTTCAACCTCTCGGCCCCAGACGTCAAGGCCCTTGTCCTGGGTGAGCACGGCGACACGATGGTTCCGATCCTTTCATCGGCAACTGCCCAAGGCGTACCCCTCACTTCCTACCCTGGAGTAGATGCTGAGGCTGTGAAGGGCGTATTCGAGTTCACACGAAAGTCCGGAGCCGAAGTCATTCGCCTCAAGGGTGGCGCAGGCCGCGCAGTTGGAGTTTCGATCAAGGAAGTCGTCGAAGCAATCGCTCTCGACTCCCACGCGATCCTCCCGGTCTCCGCGGTTCAGAGCGGCAAACTCGGAATCGAAGGCATCTCACTCTCGCTTCCGACGGTCGTCGGACGACACGGCGTGGTTGAGATCGTCGAGCCTTCAGTTTCCGCGGAAGAGAAAGAGTTGCTTCACAAGTCGGCAGCTTCTCTCAAAGAAATCTGGGCGCAGATCAACTGACCACACTTTCAAAAGTAAAATAGCCACCCCTTTTTAGGGGTGGCTATTTTTTCAAGAACCCACTTTAGCGAGCGACCATTGGAGGCCCGAGTAGCTCCATCTTATACTTCGCGTGAAGGATCGCGATCTCTTGCATCGGTGGTTCAGAGTGAGCCTTAAGCAGCGCATCAAGCTCAATGAAGAAGTCATCTAAGCCGCCCGGTGCAACCACCAAAAGGAGTCGACCTGGCTCGGACCCAACATTTTGATAGAGGTGTTTAACACCAGGCTGGATATGAACAACGTCCCCTGCAACCGCGTTCACAATCACGCCGTCTAACTCAAAGATGAAGGTTCCTTCGAGCACGTGAAATGTCTCGGAGTCCGAAATGTGCGCGTGCAGTGGTGGTCCCCCCATTGGCGGAGTTTGCCCATGGATGACTGTGTACTGGTTTCCGGTCTCAGTCCCGGAGACTTTGATCGAAACGAGATCTCCGAAAATGTTGAGAATCGCTGGAGTGGTCTGTTCTTCTTGTTTACGGACACCTGAAAACGGCATGGAGGGAATTCTACTACGCCCGAATTGAGCCAGGCTCTGAGAGTATCATTTGTGTGTGCTCACGACTCTTTTCATCGCCACCAGCCTCGACGGCTATATCGCCGGGCCGGATGACGATTTGTCGTGGCAGTTCACCGACAACGACTACGGTTTTGACGAGTTCTACCAGTCGGTTGACACCCTCATCATGGGCCGTGGAACCTACGACGTCGTTCGCGGAATGGGACGCTGGCCGTACTCCGGCAAACGAACCCTGGTCGTCACCCGCTCGGAAAAGCTGGACATCACAACCGCGGATACCGCCTACTTCAACGGCTCGCTCGTGGACCTAGAGAAGATGCTGGAGGAGCAAGGCGTCAAACGATCCTGGTTGGTCGGTGGCGGTGAGCTTGTAAAGGGCTACCTTGAGGGCAAGCTGGTTGAGGAAGTCGTGGTCTCCGTCCACCCAGTCTTGCTCGGTAAAGGCGTTCCCTTGTTCCCGGGCGGCTTCCCCCAGACCTCACTGAAGCTAATTGACGCCGAAGCATTTGATAGCGGATTGGTCCAATTACGCTACGGCGTCAAGAGCTGATCGAGCTTGTCCTTTCGGATTGAAGTAAGTGCTCCGTGGCGTCGCATCGACTCATTTGCTGAATCGACCGATGACATCCCGCAAACCCTTATCGGATAGTGACCAAGGACGCCCAGCAGAGTGGAGCCGTTGAAATCAGTTCCCGCAAAGTAGTGGTCAAGGAAGCAGACCTCGTACTGAGCCAGCTCGATCTCACTCGGGTCGCCGGCATGATGAGGATCGATTCCAAAAAAGCGCTGATCAACTCTCTCGATCCCTGAGTAGCTATGAATCTGGTGCCCATATTGACGGAGGGTTTCTCGGAGTCGGAGGGCAAAGGAAACATGATCTTCGATAATGAGCACGCGACACTTCCGGGTCAGCTCCAGCATCAGTTCGAGTGACTGCCAGCTCACTTTCGCCTTTTGGGCTGCTCCACCGCCAGATCTTCCGAGTCCTGAGTTGTTTCATCAACGACACCCTTGATCGTGATCGCGTGAGGAACTGGTCGAGAAGGATCCTTAGCCGACGAATGACCCGACGCCTTGATCTTTCCGTCAAAAACCAGTGAAGTCGAAAATCCGGAATCGATCAGAACAGCTTCCTCGACTCCAGCTTCTGCGATAGCAATCGCGAGTTTTTCACTCGAAACCGAGGTGACAGCCGCCCCGGCAACAAACTGGCCGTCCTTCGTGATCCCGATAAAGGCTCGGCGCCGAAGGTCTTGGATATCCTTCGCACCAACAACATCCTGAAACTCGCGAGGCTGAGGAACTCCATTGTGAACAAGCCAAACACCGGCCATGAACGTATCGGTGTAGCCCTTCATGAACCACTGAAACTGCTCCTCACTGTGCATTTGGGCGGGTATGTAAGGCAGTATGGCAAATTCTTCGTCACTCCAGATCACCAGTGGACGACCATTGATTTTGTCCCATCGCTCAGCCGATTGGTCAGGTACGACCTCGGTCATTTCTGGAGTCTTGAGGGGTCCGACCATGGCGTTGTCCGTCGAAGCAATCGCCGCCATCGCAAAGAACCCTCCGTTGATTCCCGCCTGAGCCTGCTCTCTCTCAACAAATGTTGAGACCATCTCCCGACCGGTCAGGCTCATGTGGGTCGAGGGCATACCTCCGAAGGTCATTCGCAACGGAATACCCGCAAACTTTTCGTTGACGTATTTGATCTTTGATTTCTTGTTCCAGGGAGCCCGAAAGATCGTCGCAGGATGTCCATAGATCGCTCCGTCCCGGTCGCGAAGAGCTTCTTGATAACGTGTGTGGACATACCTGCCCACGGACATAATATTCGGCGACTCCTCGGCAGGAGTATTGACGATGGTGTAGGCCATTTTATAACCCGATTGCCGAGTGATCAGCTGGGTGTCGTCCCCGTTACTCCCGTTCGGGTAAGCAAGAAAATCTACCGTCACTCCGAGTTTCGTTTCAAGGTCCTTCTTAGAGTCGACAAGTTCGGTCGTTTGAACGGAAATATCACGCTCTTTGAGGTCCAGAAAATGGTTAATCGTGTGCCCACCAACCGTAAAAAGCTTGTTTTGGGTGAGTTCCTTGAGGGTCTCCCAAGTCATCTTTGGTCGACCTTGTTGGCTGCCCACAAAGCCTGTGTGGACAAACATGGTACTGGGGTAGTTGTACTGCTGGAGTAGCGGCCAAGCGTAGTCGTAAAAGCTCTGATAGTTGTCATCAAAGGTCAAAACAATCGACTTTTCAGGGACTTCCTTTCCAGTAGTGAGATGCTCATAGAGTTCTTGGGAAGAGATGACGCTGAAGCCTTCAATGTCAATCGCCCGAAGAATCGTTTCTAACTCCTCAATGGTGCAGTCGTACCAGAGGGTGCCTTTGCCACGCTCCGGCACAATGTCGTGAAACATGAGCACGGGTATTCGACGGCGCTGGGATTCAAAGCAGATGTCTTCCTCGAGAGGCGGTTCCCCTCGAAATGCGGCGTATTCGTCCGAGCTGACTTGCTTGGTTTCGCTGGGCTCGGCCTTTGTAGTGGTCGCGCTTTCTTTCGGTTGCTCCTTGCATCCGACCAAAGTCAGACCCAAAGCCAAACCCAAAAGCCACCACTTTCTCACCCAAGTATTGTAGCGTTTGGCAGGTAGGCTTTGGTTCCATGTTCGTAACGTTTGAGGGGCCGGAGGGTGCGGGGAAGTCGACCGCAATTCGTGGTCTTTCTATAGCTCTTGAATCTCAATGCCACTCAGTTTTGGTAACAAGAGAGCCAGGAGCCGGCGAGTTTGGGCAGAAGATTCGTGCGCTATTGCTAGACCAAGACGAAGTGGTGCCTGAGGCCGAGCTGCTACTCTTCCTTGCCGACCGAGCGAATCATGTGGAGAATATCATCCGACCAGCCTTGGCAGCAGGAACAATTGTTCTTTGTGATCGGCACGCTGATTCTTCCGTGGTTTACCAAGGATATGCCCGGGGCGTAGACATCGAGTTTTTGAAAGCCGGAAACTCCTTCGCCACAAAAGGGCTGAAACCTCATCTCACCCTCCTTTTTGATCTTGATCCCGTCATTGGGCTCAAGCGGATCGGCGATGGGCGCGATAACAACCGACTCGACCGCGAGCCACTCGAGTTTCATCAGAAGGTACGAGCAGGTTTTTTAGACCTTGCTTCAGATGAGCCAGAGCGGTGGGTTGTTTTGGATGCAACAAGGGCACCGGAAGCACTTTGCTCCGATGCCCTTGCCGAAATCTTGAACAGATTAGGCCGCTAGTTTTTCGATCTTCTTTTTCAGATCTGCCGGGACAATGGCTTCGGGCTTCAACAGCAAACAGAGCGATCCGCCTTTCTTGCCAACGCCATATGCGAGATCCGGTTCAACGCTCGCCAACCAATCCTGAGCCTCATCAAAGTCCGCTTCGGAGAAGTGGTAGATGGTTTCGACCCCTTCGACGCGCAAAGCATAGCGGCCAACGTGAGTTGAAATGACTAGGAAGTGCTCGGGTTCTTCATTCAGGGGAATCTCAAACCGCGCCGAAGCGTCAATGACCGCAACGGTGGTGTCTTGGTAAGGAAACATTCCGACGAGGGTTTTTGGTGCCTTCGGAATTTTCGTCAGAGACTGGGAAGGCAAAATCCTCTCTACAGACCCAATCGGCACTCCAAACTTCTCGTCACCCAGGCGAAACACAACAAACTTTCCTTCCATTTCCTTAACCCATTTACAGGTTTCCATTGATGGAAAGGCGTCATACTGCCATAAATACCAGATGCGACTGGAAAAATTTGAGCTAAAGATGACCGCGTGTGCAATGTCGATTCTTGCTGGACTCTTGGCGTCTGGTTGCCAAAAAGGAAACTCTCTCGAACAGTTTGCAAAGCAAGTTTCGGGCGCCAAAAGTATACGGGTTGAAGCGACCTTTAAGATGGGATCCGAGAATCGATCTATCTCGATTCTGCGCCAACTTCCTAACCGTGCAAAAACCCTGTCGGGCGACGTCGTAGTTGTGGTTGATGACAAGAATGGTTGGCTCGAAGTCGATAACTCGATCAAGAAGTATGCGGCCGTCCCCTGGGGAGGAAAATTCTTTCCAGCGCTAGGCAAATTGGTCTCTCCGAACCTGACCGCCTGCCTTTTTGCCTATGGCGTTTCTCCGCTCCAGATTGCCCCGATCAAGTCATGGAAGGCATCGAAGAGTGGGAGTAACGATGTTTGGACTACGACCGTCGAGTCTCAAATGGGACCTCAGAAGTATGAGTTGGAGCTCAATTCTCGGGGAGAACTCACACGATTTTTGAATCCAAACGGCGAGTTCCTCGTAAAAAAGTGGGAGATCAACCCGTCGCTAACCGACAGCGATTTCAAAGTCACGATTCCCGATGGCTACGTGATGTCATCGCTTCCATTGGAACCCATGAGTCTGATGGCAGGCGCAAAAGTCGACTTTTCCAAGATGCAGGATAACAGCAAAAAGAAGCTCGGCGAAAAGTGGTCGCTGGTCCTCTTCAGTGATCCTGCGGATTCCCTTTCGACTGGACTGCGAACGTGGCTCAACGGAAAGTCCTTTGGAGCACCTGTTCTCGAAGTATCGCTCGGCAGTGGCGGTGACTTTTCCGTTTCGGACAGCAAGGGCTTCTGGCATTTGGTGAGTGCCACACCCACGTGTGTTCTGGTCGATAAGGAAGGAGTGATTCGCGCGCTTTGGCAAGGATTTGACCCGGCCCAAACGTCACGACTAGAAGCTGAGATCACTAAGGCGATGAAAGAGCACGCCTAGCGATCAAGCCACTTCTTACGCTGAACCCGCTTTTTCTTACGAGTGCGAACCATCGCTTCGCGGATATCACGATACATTTTTGTTCGAGCCTGGAGCCCCTTCACAAGGCCGAGTTTTTCTTCCTTGAAACAGTTGCTCACTCCGCGAAGAATCACGCGCTTCACCTTTGCTCGCTTCTTCCGCACTGCTTCGGTGATGGCGACTTCGACTCCGTAGCGTAGTTCGCCGATGTACGGAATACTCTCGAACAGCTCTCGCCTCATCGCCCGTTGACCGCTGAGGAACGGAGTGACGGCCATTGCGGCATTACTGCCGATTTTGCCGCCTCGGAAGACACCAACGCACATGTCGCACTCGCCCCGGATCAACGGGAGGACGATGGAGTCGATATGTCCGGGTTCTATTCCCTCAAGGTCAGCATCAACAAACGCAATAATCGGCGCGAGGGTTGCGCTGACACCAGCGACCATGGCCCCGCCCTTACCGACGTTTTTGACCATATCCACCAGATGGACCCCGTCAATCTTGCGAACGACTTCTGCCGTGTTATCCGCACTTCCGTCGTTTACAACAATGATTTCGTGCGCATACGAAGAAGCCTTCACCGCCTGCAGGACGTTGGCGATGCGCGAGGCCTCGTTATAGGCCGGAATAATGATCGCTACACGTTTTGTCAACTTTGCTTCTTACGTTGGTATAACGTCAGTTTTGAGGCTTAGGGTTGCGAAGACTTTTCCCCTCTACTCGCTCTCTTACCTTTGATTCTACTCGCCAAGCTGCCTTGTTCCATGCGTAGCCCGCCTTTGTCAGCGCAGTTTGTGGGGGCAAAATGATACGAAAATTCGTTCGTTCCCGGGTTGGTTTCCACCTGCGCTTATAGGGTTCGTCTCCTCGCATAAAGTCGAATTCCGTACACCCTTCTTCGATGGCTCGTTGGATCGTTTGGGCAACCAAAACTGTGCCCGGAGATAGACTTGCTGCCGAAGGGTCCATACCAGCTTGGTAGAAGTAGCACGTCTGCTCGTGGCGCATGGCGTAAACGCAGCCAACTGCCTTTCCTTCGGCGATAAGGAGGTTCATCCAGAGCTTGTTTTGCTGGGCGACAAGGCGGAGCCAGTCGCGCTGGAATCGCTCCGCTTTACCAAAGAACGCACCAGGGAGCCCGCGCTGTTTCCAGCGCAGCTTGTGAAGCTCGAAGAAGGCGTCGGCGAATTGCTCGACGGTTTCGACACTCACCCATTCAACCCTAGCACCTTTCTCCTGAAGGGCCTTACCGTTGATTCGGCGTACATCGTAACGGAGGCTCTTGCTAAGAGTTTTGACGTACTCATCAAAACTGGATGGAAGATCCAGGACGAGGCACTTCGCTTGCTCAATGGCCCCATGGCCTTCCAACGAGCCCAGCGCGGGGTGATCAGAGGGGAGCTGATGAATATCCAGAAGAGATTTTTTGTTGAGATCTTGGATCGCTTCGCGATACAAATCGTTGTACTGACCGATTGGTCCTAAATAGTCACTCGGCCCAACACCGAGCGGCCGGATGGATCGCCAGCCAGAGCGGTGCCGATAGAGATTCCAGAGGCCAACTAAGTCGTTGCCTTCTTTGACCTGAATGCTGACGACCCGCGAAGGATCACCATAGTGAGTCAGCCAGTTCTGCTGCCACTCGGCGGTCTGGAAGATTGTTCCTCCAGAAAGCGGGTGTGCCGAAAAGCCTTTTATGATATCAAGCTTCGGCATCATAGCTAGTATAAACTGAGCGCGATGGTCGCCGCTTTCGTTCCCGCTTTATTAGGTCAATCCACTGCGGGTGTGGTCGCTGGGCCCTACCTTCAACTGGCGTCATCACCGGGAACGATGGTTGTCCAGGTCATTCAGCAAGGAGATCTCAAGATTCCTCTGAATGCGAAGGGGTTGACTGTCAAAACTCTACCTTCCATCGCCATGGCGACTCCCGGTTTGTTTGTCCGCAAATGGGCAATTTCTGGCCTGAAGCCTGGGCAGGCTTGGACTTATTCGTTGGGGGCCAAGAATTACTCGGCACACGGACTGCCAGCCGGAAAGGTGCGATTGGCGGTTTTTGGCGACTCTGGACGCGGGCTCCCGGGTCAAAAACTGATCGGTAAGCAACTGGCGAAGTACGATCCCGACCTCATTGTCCACGTTGGAGACATCGTGTACCCTCGGGGTCGAGAAAGTGAGTACCTGCTCTATCATTTCCCGGTTTACGGTTCGATTCTTGCAAAGACCGCAAGCGTGGCGGCTCCCGGCAATCATGACACCGCGTATCGTGACCTCAAATCCTATCCGGACGGCCTTGCCTACTACAAGCTGTGGCACCTGCCCCAGTTTAAGCCGAAGTGGGCGAAGGGCCCCGGAAACTTTGGTTTTGGTTATGGAGACGCCTATTGGGTGATTCTGGATAGCAACACTTACATCAACTGGAAAAGTAGCGGTCCGCAAACTTGGCTGAAACAAGAACTGGCCAAGGGAGCGAAGTACAGGTGGCGATTTGTGGCGTTCCACCACGCACCATTTCATTCCTCTGAGAAGAAGAAAGATGAGGTCTATATGCAAGCCGTCGCCCCAATCTTTGAGCAAGGCCGAGTCACCGCAGTTTTCTGCGGACATGTTCATAACTACCAGCGAACAAAGCCGATCAATGGAGTCACGTACTTCGTCACCGGGGCCGGTGGGGCTGAGTTGTACGACCAGAAGATCGCAGGCAACAAGAAGCTCTGGAAGCCGTTTACTGCCGCCTACATTCCGGGCTACTCCTTCACGTCTCTGGAGTACGACAGGAGCGGCGCGACGGTGAGGCAAATTGACGCCAAAGGCAAGGTGATTGACACCATAAAGCTGACGCCATAAGCAATACCGGGCATCACATTTACCAGCCAGCATCGGTGTCAGCTAGCACCGATGCTTGTTTGTTTTGACCCTGGTAAACGCCGCAGGACTTCCGGCATTGGCACTCAGGAAACACCAACCCCGAGGCACAATGAAGGTTCAGCAATTTGGGGTTATCGCGGTTACCGGACTACTGTTCGCAACCGGGTATGCAGGGTTCAAGGCTCGAGCAGCAGTTCATCCGCAAGCATCCGACACGATCGACGCGGCAAGAAAGCAATTCGAGAAAGGCGACAAAGCGCAGGCGAAAGGCTATGCCGAATCCATGCTCATGGGGCAGCGACTTTTGGTGTCGGTTGATTATGGAGATACGCCAGAGTCACAGATCGGAGCCTGTTCAGAATCCCTCGCTGGAGCATTCGAGATGTGGGAGACCGCGCTGAATGGTGATGTCAAGTTTGCACTTGCCAAGCAAGGCGAAGAAGCAACCATCAAGATCCAGTACGGCAAAGATGTTCGACTTGACGGCTCAATCGTCTCGGGCTACATCAACTGGAGCCGAACCATTGAGCGCCAAGGCAACCAAGCCACTCCGATCTTCAACGCCGATATTCACCTCCGCACAACCGACCCGAACGGCAAACCGATGAACGCCACTCAGATGCGGCACACCGCCGGTCACGAGCTAGGCCACATGTTTGGTCTCGACGACGTCAATACCGTTGGGATGCTGATGGGACCGCTTGACCTTCGTCGACCAGTTTCAAAACCGAATCCAACCGAGGTTGAAACGGTCCAAGCGATCCGAGCTGAGTGTGAAAGCATCGTCGCGAAAGCCGATGCCCCGCACGGCCACCACTTCCTCGGGTTTGGCTCCTGCCACGAGCACAAACACCACTAAGATTTATCTACCGCACAACCTAACCCCAACCCCAGCCCCCTCCCTCCAGGGGGCTTTTTCGTTGATCTGTTGGCAGTAAACTCAGTTGGTGACCACCGTTGTTCTCGCTCGCGACACAAATCAGGCGTATGGAATTGGGCAGTTTGCCATCGACTTTCTAGCTGGCAAACTTGGGCCGGGACCGTCGCAGGCGGTTTTGGATCGCTGCCGGCTCTTCCACACGGATTCGATTCTGTGCGGAGCCTCAGCACTGGCGTACCAGACAAACGCTCCTCGGCTGCTACGCCTGGAGGCACTTGAATATCCAGATGCTAACGGTGCCACCGTGTTTGGGTCAAACGTTCGAGTCAAAGCGGAGAAGGCGGTCGCGGCAAATTCCTCAGCTGTTAGAGAGTGGGATTCGAACGGGACAAACTTTGGCTATAACCCAGCTCTTGGTCACCTGGCGGGTGAGTTTGGGCATAACGATTACTATCCTGTCGCGGTGGCGGCTTGCCAGGAGCGGGGACTGGACGGCCGAACTGCACTCCTCGCAATGGTTCTGATCGACGAGATTCGTGGGCGACTCGCCGAGGTTTTTAGCCTCAAGACCTACAAAATCGACCACGTTGTTCACGGAGCTATTGCTTCAGCGGCGGTTTATGTGGCGTTGCACGGTGGAACAGCGCAGCAGGCTGAGCACGCAATCGGCATGTTCGTGGCGCACTACATTCCTTGGCGCGCGATTCGCGCTGGCAAGCAGCTCAGCGACTCGAAGGGGGCTTCGGCAGCAATCAGTGCAGAAGCGGCGGTCCTATGTGCGCGGCGAGCGTTGAGAGGGTTCGTGGGGCCGAAGGACATCTTCCGGAATCCGGAGTCGATGTTTAGGCAGTTCGAGCCCACCTCGGGCTCATCGCCTTTTGATCTTCATTTGACTCACTCCGGCGATGACTTTGCGGTGATGGGGATGCACTTCAAACTCGGGCTTTATGAGCACCAGTCGGCTGGGGCATTGCAAGGTGCGTTGGATTTGCTCGGAAAAGACCCTTCCTTTGTTTCCAAGGTTGCTTCGATTACGATCAAGGCGTATGAACCCGCTTTTGGGATCATCGGCGACCCAGCCAAGCGTGACCCCAAGACACGGCAATCGGCGGACCACTCAATGGTCTACATTGTGGCAACCTTGCTCAGGAAAGCATCAGAACTCGGAGCCGGCCCTGATAATGATTCACGTTGGAAGTCGCTGATGCTATCTCCGGAAGACTATGGTGCAGACGCCCTCCACAACACGGCGACTCGGGAATTGATGGAGAAGATTCAGTTCGAGCACGGCGGATCGGAGTACGACCGGAACTATCCGGATGGGATTCCGACTTCGATGGTGGCGACTTTGACCGATGGAACCGTTTTGGATTCGGGGTTTGTGATGTATCCGGCAGGACATGCTCGCAACACTTCTGCTGATTTGGCGGGGATTTTGGATCACAAGTTTGGTCTTTTGGGGTCCATCGCGGTTCCTGCTGGCGGAGATGTTGCTGGTTTGGTTTCACGGCTGAATGGGCTAGCTTCGATGTCTGCGGCTGCTTTGCTGGGGCTGTATGACTTCCCGATTGCCGAGCACTCGGCGATTGACGGTTAAAGCCGCACGTCAACAACGAGATCACAAAAACCGAACGGTGCGTCCAGCTCTTTGGGCCATCTTCGCCAACTTCTCCATGTTTCCGCCCGGGGAGATCTTGACGAAGTCTAGGCGTTGTGAGAGGCCAGCGACGACTCGGTCGCGGACTTGGTTGTTGATTCCCACAAACGACGCCTCGGGGCGGAAGGGGGAGATGACGAGGTCGGTGGACGGGTCGAACTCGTAGCGCCAGAGGCGGGCCATCCGGAAGGCTTCATTGCGGAGGTCTTCGCCAAGGACTTGGAATAGGCCCCTATCGAGGCACAGGATGCGCGGTGCGCCCCATCGTAACGGAACCACGGCACTGCGCTGGTACTCGGGTTTATCGTGGCCAGTAACGATCACCTCGCCATTGAGGACGCCTGCTTCCGAGAGTCTTTCGATCTCGTCCAACTGATCTCGGGTCGCATTTCGAGACGACAAGACGGAAAATGTGCGGGCCCCAAGTAGCTTTGTGTTGCCGTAGAGGAAGAGCATCGCTGGCGGATCGGGGTCGAATGCCTCGATGAGTTCAGGATAGCCCGCGTCAGTGATGACAGTCCAGCGGACGCCGAGGGTTTCCAGTCGGCGTTCCATAGGCGCAACTTCCTCGAAAAGTTGGACTCGGTGTTCAGCCAGATATGTTGCAGATTTGACGCTTAACTTATACTCTTCGCGATAAGATTCGATACTCAGTGCGAGAAACTCCTCGGCGGAGCGGCTGAGGAGATCATTCCGTGCTAGAACCCGAACCACCGAACGCCCACCAATTCCCGGCGTCATCGCCAGGGCTAGGGTGAACGTTCGGCGAGTCGCACTCATTTCTTCGCAAGATCGACGGCGGTGGCGAGCAGAATCTTGACCGCCTTTTCGCCAGAGCGCTTCATCTCGTCTTCGACTTCTTGATGGTTTGGCTCGATAGGCGAAATCCCTGCCGCGAGATTCGTGACGATGGCGAGGCAGCCGTACTGCACTCCGGACTCTTTCATCGCGATTGCCTCACTCGTCGCAGTCATTCCAACGATGTCCGCACCGAACTGACGAAAAAGCACGATCTCCTGCGGGGTTTCATAGCGGGGACCATTCCCGGCCAAATAGACCGCCTTCGGGTGTACCTCGACCCCAATAGCAAGTCCTTGGTGCATGAATTGATGCCTCACTTCGGGAGAGAACGGATTGTTGAAGCCGGTGTGAACAACGGTGGCGTCATGAATCGTCGTGTTCCGGAATGTGAAGTCAAGAAAGTCTGAACAAGCAATAAATGTCCCGGGTCCCCACTGCTCGTGCAGCGAGCCAACCGCTGCGCTGGCAAGGCAGTACTTCACCCCAAGCTGCCTCAAGGCAGTCGCCATTCCGACGTAATTGACCTTGTGTGGTGGCACCTTGTGACCCGCCGAGTGGCGGCTGAGCAGGAGGATGTCGGCTCCTTCCTGGTGCAAGTGCCGTCCCCGAATCGTTCCGACGGGTGTCGGAATATGAACTGGAGCTCCGCCCAGAGCGATCAAACGCGAGCCAACGCCGGTGCCGCCAATGATCGCCGCATCAAATTTCATAAGGCGATTATGATTCAAACTAAAGCCATGATTCTTCGTGAAGTGCTTCATGCGCACATTCCGACGCTCACTGCCGAGAGCACCGTACGCGATGCAGTGGACAAAATGGATGTGTATCAGTTCCCGGCTCTGGTCGTGGTGGATGTTGACATGAAGCCCCTGGCGGTTCTCACAGAGGGCGATTTGAGCCGTGCAGTGGCGCGTCGGGATAACTTCGTCAGCATGGCCTCCGAGCCAGCCTTTGTGTACGCAACGAAAGAGCCGACGACGGCCGATGTCAACCAGGAGATCTCCGACGCACTCCACAAAATGCTCTCCTCCGGGCTCACTATCCTGCCGGTAACCGACGAAGGAATTCTTGCGGGAGTCGTCTTGCGAGTCGATCTGATGCAAGCGTTGATGATGGACGCAGCGATTGGGACGTAGAACCGAGCATGCTTAAAGTTGGCGATCAGTTTCCTGCGTTTTCATTGCTCAACCAAGATGGAGAGACTGTCACCTCGGATGCCCTCAAAGGGTCGATTTCGGTTGTCTACTTCTATCCCAAAGATGATACGAGCGGCTGCACAATCGAGGCGTGTGAATTCCAGGAGCGCCTCGCGGACTTCCCAGGAAAGAACGTCTTCGGAGTCTCACCAGACCCAGTGAAATCGCATAAGAAGTTTGCGGATAAGTACAGCCTGGCCTTTACATTGTTAGCCGATACTGAGACGGCGCTTTGCCAGGCTTGCGGAGTTTGGGCCGAGAAGTCGATGTATGGGAAGAAGTACATGGGGGTTCTGCGGACGACCTTCATCGTTGGACCAGACGGAGTTGTGACCCACGTTTTCGAGAAGGTGAAGCCGCAAGGCCACGCCGAAGAGATCAAAGCGGCTATCGGCTAAACTTCCTGTAATGTCTCGAAAAGTGACGGCGCCGGGCCTTCGGCAAATGGCGGATTCTGGCGAAAAGATCGTTTGCATCACCGCGTACGACTACACGTCTGCCTTGATCTGCGAGCAAGCTGGAGTGGATGTTGTCCTGGTCGGCGACTCTCTGGGCAATGTCATCCAGGGTCATCCGACCACCGTTCCCGTGACCCTCGAAGAAATGGTGTATCACACCCGTTGCGTCCGGCGAGGCTTGTCATCGCCGTTACTCGTCGCCGACTTACCGTTTGGATCCTACAACGTTTCTGTTGAACAAGCGGTTGCTTCAGCGATCGATCTGATGAAAGCTGGCGCCGATGCGGTGAAGCTTGAGGGTGATTATACGGAGGAAATCAAGGCAATCCGTAAAGCAGGCATTCCGGTGATGGGGCACGTCGGGTTCACACCGCAGTCGATCAACGAATTCGGCGGGCATAAAGTGCAGGGCCGTGGCGACGGTGGAAAAGATGTTTTGGCGGAGGCATTTGCCATCGAGGATGCCGGTGCCTTTGGGATTGTTCTAGAGATGATCCCGACGACGGTTTCGGGGCAGATCACGAAAGAGCTTCAGATTCCGACGATTGGAATCGGGGCCGGATCGTGCTGTGATGGGCAGATTCAGGTGTGGCATGACGTATTTGGACTGAGCAGCCGGAAGCTGAAGCATGCTCGTTGGTTCGCTCAGGGCCAAGACGTCTTCGGCTCGGCACTATCTGAATACATTTCGACAACAAAGTCGGGGGCTTTTCCGACTTCGGAGAATAGTTTTTGACGATTGTACGAACGGTAGCGGAATACTGTGCGCTGAGCCTCACTGACGTCGGCTTCGTTCCTACGATGGGTGCTTTACATGCAGGCCATTGTGAACTCATTAAAGCGACTTCTTCGCACCAAAATCGAGTGGTATCGATTTTCGTCAACCCAACTCAGTTCGGACCCAACGAGGACTTAACCCGCTACCCTAGACCCTTTGAGCGTGATGTCGAGCTGGCTTCTGAGGCTGGTGCTAACGTCATCTTTGCCCCGACGGTTGAGGAGATGTATCCATCGCATCCGACGATGATCCATGTGCCGATTGTGACTGAGCATTTTGAGGGGAGTTCTAGGCCTGGGCATTTCCATGGAGTTGCCACGATTGTTGCCAAGCTATTCGGGATTGTCCAACCAACAACTGCATACTTTGGACAAAAAGATCTGCAACAGTGCGCAGTCATTACCAAGATGGTGAAAGACCTAAACTTGCCTGTTCAGATTCAAATCGAACCAACTATTCGAGAAGCAGATGGTCTTGCGATGTCGAGTCGCAACGTCTACTTGACGCCAGAACAGCGAAGCAAAGCCCCGCAAATCTACCGGCAACTTTGCGTGGCTAGCGATGCAATTTGGCTTGGAGCCAACATTCACCAAGTGTTGGAGGACTCAATTCAAGCCCTAAACGCTGGAGGTTTTGAAGTCGACTATTTTGCTCTTATCGAAAGGAACGGCTTCGCTCCGACTCATTCACTTAACTCCAATCTTGCGCTCATCACAGCGGCAAAACTCGGCACTACCCGGCTCATCGATAACGTCTTACTTGACTAAGGTAAACTCCTTCCTCTTTTGCAGTAGCTGCAAATAGATCGGAAATTATTGATGAGCAAGAATGTTCAAGAGGTCAAGAATAGCCTCAAGTTTAAGGCAGACGAGAAGGAAGGTCTTCTCACTGTTCGGTTTGGTGTTAAGAAGTTTGTGATCCCTCACAAAGCTCGGATGATGAGCGACGGGAAGTTCATGTTCCTCTCGTTTGGTGCCTCGTCAGAACTGTACGAAGTAGATGGAAAAGGCCTCAAAGCGATGGACAAGGCCGCTGACGGTTCCGCCGCCTACGAAGCACTTAAACCATCGACCCGCAAGAAGCGCGGAGCAAAGAAGGGTAAATCAGCCGTCGAATTGCCCGCTGCGCTTGCCGAGGCCTTGAAGAATCTCCCCGCCGGGTACCGCTTGGGTGTGTCACCGGACGGAACCCCAAAGCTGGTCAAAACCAGAACCCGTCGCAAGAAAGGCGAGTAACTCGCCATAATATAGGTACGCCCTAGTAGCTCAGCGGTAGAGCAATGCTTTTGTAAAGCGGAGGTCGCGGGTTCGATTCCTGTCTGGGGCTCCAGCCTAAGTTCTTAAAGGTAGAACTTGGGCTTTTTGTTTACGTGCGCGTGATTCCAAATTCATTCGCTAAAAACAGGTTTGCGGAAGCCTGCTATTGGCTTCACGGCGGGCTCCCCATTGCTCCACCAACTTCTGCTCGTCACCCGCCAGAGTGACTCTTCGCTACAGAAGTTCTCTGAGCCTTCGCTGCTGCGCAATTATCCTGAGCTTACGGATGGCCTGGACCTCGATTTGGCGGACCCGGTCCCTGGTCAGGTTCAGGGCTTGGGCGATTTCCTCCGGTTGGACTTCGACGCCGTCGCCACGGAGACGGAATTCCATGACTTGTTGTTCGCGCTCACTGAGCTCAGAGACAACGTTTCTTAGTTCAGACAAAATCGACTCGCGCATGGCCCGATCCTCGGGGTTATCGCTGGTTTCGTCTTTGATCATTCCGCCCAGGGTGCTACCGCCGTCCCCAATAGGCAGATCAAGGGAGAGCATTTCCTGGCCAGCGCTCAGATTCTGTTGGAGCTTAGTCACCGGGATTCCGATCAGCTCAGAAAGCTCCTGCATTGACGGCTCATGCCCCGTTTCGCGTAGAAATTTGGCGCGTTCTTTCTCTACCCGGCGGATGGTTTGAGAGACGTGGGCGGGGAGGCGAATGGCTTTTGACTTGTTATCAATGGCTCGACCGATGGATTGCCGGATCCAGTGAGTTGCGTAGGTCGAGAACCGGAATCCCCGTTCGGGGTCGAACCGTTCCGTGGCTTGCATCAGCCCGATGGCACCCTCTTGGATGAGGTCTTCCATAGGGATGTGGCGGCACTTGTAGCCTTTGGCGATGTTGATCACCAGGCGCATATTGGATTCGATGAGGCGGCGGCGGGCGGTTTGGTCGCCGTTCTGGATGGCCCGGGTTAGCGCAATCTCGCTTTCTGCGCTAAGAAGGGGTTCTTGCGTCAGGCGATTGAGGTAGCTGGGGATACCTTCTTCTTCGTGCACGGTTACCGGGTTAGTCTGCATCGACGGATTGCGTTGGATCGAGAAAAGACGACGAACGCGACCTAGTTTTGACTTAGGCGCACAAACCATCTCGCAAGTTCCATGCCATGCGATTGGCGAGCGCACTTCTTATTCAAGTTGACGCACTTTTGGGCGGATTAGTTTCAACGATTCCGTGATGATAGTGCATGAAATTCGATGGCGCGAAGTAGCCCAGAATCTGTTCGCTCAACGACGAGCCAGACAAACGCCTTGCTCGTTAGTTTTGCCATATCTCCCTGGGAGGATTTATCGAGAACGATACGGGTTTCTTGATCCCCGTTCTTGACGGTCAGGACTCGTTTTTCGGGTTCAAACTCCTGGAGTTCGCCGACTATCGTTCCTTGGTCGTCGTTCTTAGGGGGCTCGGTTTTGAGGGGGGTGTCGCTAAGGGTTGCGATGCTTGTGTCGAGGGTGCTGGTGGTTCGCCCTTTGATGAAGACAGCCATGCCGGTTTTGAGGTCAGCTGTTTTTCCGGGGTTTCCGCCGATGATGATGGCGGCCTTTTCGGTGAGCCGATATTTGTAGCGGCTCCCGTCGGCGAACTCGACAAAGATGCCGTCTTTGTCTCCGCCTTTCAGCGTTCCGAGCATGATGCCTTTGCGGATGAAACTGAGCCAGCGGGCGCTTTCGGAGTCGGAGACTTCGCGGAGGAAGGTTCCTTTTTCGTTGGTTCTCACGTTGACCGTTACATCGTCGCCGGGGTTGAACTTGAAGGCGTCGACTTGGGAGCGACGTCGCCAGAAGTGAGTTTTGGGCTCGATCTTTGCCTGTAACTCGGTGCCGTTGGCCTGAAAAGTCATCAATCCGCCTTCGACCCGAAGAACCTTTGCGGAGTAGATTTCGGCAGGGCAGGCGGCAGCACAGGCAAGCGCGACCAGCACCGCTCTATAATGAGAGCAAGGGCGCATGAACGAAGAGACTTTGGTGAACCGTCGCATTGCCGATTGGAAGCGGCTCGAAGCTCTTTGCGTGAAGGCCGACGTCCGGGTCGCGAACCTCAACGAGAACGAACTGTTCGAGTTGGTTCGATTATATCGGAAAGCCTCAACGGACTTATCGGTCATTCGGACTCGAAGTCAGAACGTCCCGCTAGCTAACTATCTGAACAACCTTGTCGGACGGGCTCATGCGCTGATTTATCGGGCGCCTAAGAAGCCGTTTTTCCGCGCCGTCGAGTTGTTTGTTCTGAACGTCGTGTTGACGTTTCGAAGGAATAAAGCCTTCTTTTGGGCATCGTTTCTGCTCGCATTTGGCAGTGCCCTTTTCGCCTACGGCATGATAGCTTACGACCACGACAATCTCAGCGTCTTTGCGGGTGGAATGGAAGGAAATTTCAAGGATTGGACCGATGGCAAGCATGAGGGCCGAAACTTGGACGAGAGTATTGCCGCCAGCTTCTTCTATGCTTCCAATAACCCGACGGTTTCGATCATCGCGGGAGCGATTGGGGCCGCCACGATGGGGCTTGGCTCGATCGGGATGATGATCCAGAACGGAGCCTTGATTGGAGCATTGTCTTACGAGATGAATGCGGTTGGAAAGCTCTATTTCTTGCTCTCTTCAATTGCGCCACATGGCGTACCCGAGATTTCCGGGATCATCTTTTCGGGCGCAGGAGGTTTGCGGTTGGGTTGGGCGATTTTGGTGCCGGGTCTTCTCTCCCGTGGCGAGTCTTTGCGGCGAGCTTCCAAGGATGCGGTGATGATGATCGTAACCGGCGTCGTTCTCTGCTTTATCGCGGCTCCAATCGAAGGGTTCTTTAGCTTTAACCCCAATATTCCGCAATGGCTGAAGACCGCGGTTGCGGTCGCCGAGATTTGTATGTGGGTCGCGTTCTGGAGTCTTTACGGCAAGGAAGTCGACCCGAATGACCCCCTCACGGAGTAGCCCCCATGCCGCACATTATTCTTGAAACCACCAGCGACGTCGTTGAGAACCAGGATGTCGTTGACATTCTTGAGGCACTGGTAGCCCGGCTGGCCGGGTTTGAGAGCATCAGTCCGGCTTCGATCAAGGGCTATCATTCGCTGCGGCACACTTGGGTGATGGGCGAAGGCGGTCCGCACGGATTTGTGCATTGCGAAGTCGCGATACTGTCGGGGCGACCGGAAGAGCTCGTTCAGGAGATCACGGACGGGATGTACGCCGCGCTTCTCGAGGGATTTTCCCGGTCGAAGGAGTCAGGCGAAGCGGGAATAACGCTTGAGCTGAGACAGATGGAAAAGGCGACCTACAGGAAGTAGGCGAACGAGCTCATCTTGCGGCTCTTGTCGACGATGGGGTAGCGTCGCTTCGTGCCGTTCTTTGCGCCTCTATTGTTCACTCCTGCTCAGTCAGACCTCCCGAAGCATCCGCGATATGCGGCGTACGTGAAGGCTCGCCAGGAGATTCCGAACCTCGACGCGAAGTCCAACCCAGCTTCCGCGACTGGGTTTTCGGCGGATTCAAAGTTTGTTCTACTGAGCAACGGAAAACGCATCGAAATCGCGACGGGCACACTTTCGGAGGCTCCAAAGGAATCGGCGGCGGACCCAGGTCTAGTGCGGCGCGGACAAGGTGGGCCCGGACGAGGACGACAGTTCACGACGGCAGTAAGCCCGGATGGCAAGTTGACCGCCCGTTACGCCAACTCCAACATCATCCTGGAGAACGCAGAGGGGAAGATCGAAATCACCAAAGACGGCTCGGCTCAGGCGAGGATCAAACATGGCACGGCGAGTTGGGTGTATGGAGAAGAGCTGAATCAGAACCAAGCGATGTGGTGGTCCGGAGACTCAAAGACCCTGGTCTACTACCGCTTCGACGAGTCGAAAGTGCTCGACTATTTCCTGACGACAAAGCAGAATGGAGTTCAAAACGAGCTCTACACGGAGGCGTATCCGAAAGCCGGAACCCCAAATCCAACCGTTCAGCTCTGGACTTACGATGTCACTACGCAGCGCTCTCAGCAGATCGACACGACGTTTCCGTCGACCGACTCGGACATTGCCCACTACGTCTACAACGTGCGCTTCGCCCCCGACGGTCAGACGTTGCTGTTCAATCGAACCAACCGCAAACAGAATGTGATGGAGCTCTGCGCCACCGATCTAGTTAGTCGCAAATCTAGCGTCGTGGTCCAGGAATCGTATCCGTCCGGCTGGGTCGATAACAGTCCTCGTATGATGTGGCTCAAGGATGGCAAGAGCTTTTTGTGGATGACCGAGCGGAACGGCTTCAATAACTTCTGGTTAGGATCGCTTGATAAAGGGCTGATCGCGAAGGTGACCGACCTGAGGTCGGATTGTGAGAGCATTGTCAAGCTCGACGAAGATAAGAAAACTCTTTGGTACACCGCGCACGACGGAGACAATCCGTATCTGATCCAGCTTCACCGGGTCGGCTTGAACGGAAAGGGGGATATCCGCTTAACTGACCTCGCAACAAGTCACAACCCAATCATCTCGCCCGACGGAACGATGTTTATCGACCGGGCCTCGAAGTTCGGATTGCCGCAGTTTTCGGTTTTGAGAGATGCAAATGGCAAAACGAGAATGGGACTAACCAAGGGGGATCTCTCGGTCTACGAGGACTCAGGGTACCGACCAGCCGAGCGTTTCTCGGTGATGGGTTCAGACGGGGTCACGCCGGTTTATGGCTATCTGTGCAAGCCACGGGACTTTGATGCCTCAAAAAAGTATCCGATGCTCTTGAGAGTTTATGGAGGTCCTGAATCAGGTTCGAGGCAGGAAGCGTTCCGGGGTGCCGACCCAGTTTGCGAGCTCGGCTTCATTACAGCATGGATTGACGCAAAGGGAACCTCGGGGCGAGGGCGTGACTTTGCCCAGTCGGTTTACAAAAAACTCGGAGTCGTGGAAGTCGACGACACTGCGGCGGCGGTAACAAACCTCTGCAAAGCGAACCCCTGGATTGATCCAACCCGCGTTGGGCTTGAAGGGACGTCGTACGGGGGCTACTTCTCGGCAATCGCCCTAGTGCGTCATCCCGAGGTGTTCGCGGCGGCGTGTGCCAGTAGCTCGGTCACGAGCTGGCTCCACTACGATACGATCTACACGGAGCGATACATGGACACTCCGCAGAACAATCCGGAAGGGTACAAGGCGGGCTCGGCAATGGAGTACGTAAAGGATCTGACCGGAAAGCTTTGCCTGTTCTATGGCACAGCCGATGACAACGTTCACCCTTCAAACACCCACCAACTGATCGCCGCTTTGGATCGAGCAAACAAGCCTTACCGGCTCTATGTTGGGGTCGACCAGGGCCACGCAGGACTTCGCCAGGATCGGATGCTCGAGTTCTTTATCGAGGCGTTAACGCCTTGATGCGGTCCATCAGTTGCTGAGGATCGTACGGGGTTGGCTTGCCCTGGAGTTGGAAGACGACAAGGGCAAGCAGAAGCAGATTGAGGATCAGGGATGCCAGGGCAACCTGGTTGCCTTTTCGGTAAGCCACGACGGCGAAGAGAACCCCAGCGATTCCGGCGACGACATGGAAGCCCATCGGCAGGCAACAGAGTACAAGCGAGCCCGCAAGGCAGACCCATGACGCGCGAAGTTCAAGGCGACCGGTACTGACCGACTGAGGTGTGTAAGCCTGAAACGTCTGGTTCTCTGCCCAGATCAGGCCGTCGATGGTGCTTGCAGCAATGCGCATACTGCTGCTTTCTGGTTGAAGCAGGGTGGTTGGTACGATCCGGCCCTCGGCGATCCATTGGTTGATCACGTTCAAGTCTGCGGGGCCGTACTGTTGGCCATCGGGAGCGTGGATGAAATAGCGCAAGCCTGAATAGTTTACGCTCATAATGAACCTGTGGTTGTTGGAGTCGGGATCGATCTGGTGGACATTTCGCGGATTGCCCACGCGATGCGTAACCCGCGGTTTGTGCCCAAAATCCTGACGGAAAGGGAAGAGGCGTATTGCAAAAACGCCCAACAGGTCGCCGGGCGTTGGGCGGCGAAGGAAGCGGTTATCAAGGCGGTAGGGATCCCCCTGCTGATGCGGGACATTGAGATTCTAAATGACCCGCTGGGGCAGCCACATGTGGTCATTCGGGATTTGCGTTTTGACTCGGCGCGCTTGCGAATTTATGTTTCACTGACCCACGAAAAGACCCACGCGGCGGGCGTCGCGGTGGTCGAGCGGATCGTTCTTCAGGTTCCGTTTTAGAGGGTGTAATACCGTCCCGGCGAAGTCTCGACCTCGACCGAAACGTTAAGCAGACTATAAACTGCAATCCTAACACTTAAACGATTCTTGAAACGGTCTCGTAGTTCTGGCGCAAGCCGTTTTGAGGATTGATCCATCACCGTAAGAACATCTTTGTACAGCGGATGACGTTGATCAATATCCTCGGTATATTTCTCTTTCTCCTTACAGGCCCTTTCCATATCAGCAATCGACATTCGATTGAGAACTTTGAACTTTAGGGCCATGCGAGCCGAAAAGTAGTCAACGGCGTCGTCTATCCCGTAGAATGCTCTGCTGCGAACGAGATTTTCTCGCAACTTTGTAGCGTCAACCTCGAATCGGTACTCGTCATCCAACTCGGTAAATTTTAGACCTCCGGACAAGGCAACCGCGCGCAGCAATGCAACCTCATTAACGCTACCGACTGATACGAAGTATTCGTGGCTCTCGACAAAGAATGGGAAGGTGATTTTCTTCGTAAATCCAAATTTTTCTAAGTCTCTGAGCCTGAACTTACCCGTCAAATTGAGAGTTTTCATTCCAGGAAGTCGGCTGTAACTTGTTGTCAGCTGCTCCCCTAGCGGGATAATCATGATCGTTCCGAGGTAGTCGTGGTACCCAAGAATCTTCGGAACAAAGACGTCGATCCCTTTATTTGGCAGCGGAACCGTGCCTGGCGAAGGAGTTTGAGAGCCGGAAGTCACCGCGTCGTTGTAGAGCTCCCAAAGTGGATTGGAGATTCCTCCAAACTTACCCTCTTTGTCCAACAATGGGGTTGGCCCCACTCCCGTGATGACGTCAATCTGCGCAACGTAACCTCCTCGCTCCGACCGCTCCGCGCGGTACTTCAGAAATTCAGGAACAGTACCGCCACCGAAAGGAAGCCTCTTTGTGAAGTGAAGAGTCTGTGAGGGAGACGCTTGAAAGGCGAGGACTAGGAATGGAACCAACAACATTTTAGTTGTGCACCACCGTTACTACCAGCGTTTTTTCCTGCGTCGTGTCTTTTATGGGGTCCAGAACTGCATCGGTTGCTAGGTACTCCACATCAAAGCCTGACCCTGAGTACGAAGATGGGACGAAGATGTCTACCCATCCGTACCCATAGTTTGCCGAGTTAAACGAGAGGCCCGTGTTAACCGTTGCAGTTACCCCTGAGATGTTTGTGCCGACCACAAAGACGTTGTTCACATCAAGGTGGTTACACTGGTCTGCTTGGAGGTAAAAGTACGGGGCTGAACTTTGCTGATACAAGAAAGTATCAAGGTCGCTCGAAGTCACAAGGAAATTGCCAGTGGCACTCTGCCCCGATGCCTTTGTGATTGTCAATGTCGTCGGAGCGGAAACAGTCCATGCGGGTGCCTTATCGTACGGTGCGGGCAGAGCTTGCCGTTGTGAAAACGCGGCGGCAGCGAGGATGACGGTAAGTCCAAGAACGGCGATTCGGGTTAGATTTTTCATCATTTTCTCCATGACCCAGATCGTTGTGACCCAGTGTAGGAAACTATTCTCAAATTTCAACAACTTTTGCAGAAACTTAACAAATATTCTTTTCTATGGTAAAAGAACCATGTAGGAATACTAGGGGAAGCGACACCAGGAAGCGCCATTCGGAGACCGATTACCTAGTCTTTTCTAACGACAGGGAGGTCTTTTTCCCGTTTAGCTCGTCTTTCGGGGCCGGATCCACCGGCGGCACAATCAGCCGAGGAGGTGCCCGTATCGTCGCTCCCCTCTCGAGCGGCACCGTACGCGAGTGTCGAGCGGATTATGTTGCAGGTTCCGTTTTAACTACTCGGCGTCCCAACGAAATCTTGTCAATCCAATCGCGGCAAAGCCCAAAGTGAATAGCAAGAGCACGCCAAAGAATGGGAGTACCGCGGACAGCTCTTGACCCCGCCATGTCATTGCATCCATCCCATCAACCGCCCATCGCACCGGGATGCACTTGGAAATGCTTTGAACCCAATCTGGGAACATGGAAGCAGGAAACCAAGCTCCTCCGAGCATCGTCATCACGAGCACGACTAGAGTGGATAAGCCTCGGCTCTGAGCTTCGGTCCTCCCAAGGGCCGAAACGAAGAGGCCGAACGAGGCGGTCATCAACGCTGAACCAAATAGCATAACCGCAAGTCCGATCACGCTACCCGTGATCTTGAAATGGAATATCATGATTCCACCGATCAACACCACGCAAAGTACAAACAGGGCCTTGATGGTTGAGCTAAAGATTCTGCCCAACAGGAACCAGCGTGGGGATATTGGAGCCGCAGTCAAGCGTTTGAGGAGCCCCTTTTGGCGGTCCCGCATCAGGAGCATCGCGGATTCAATCGCACCAAATAGAATCCCCTGGATTGCCATACCGCCGAAAACGTGCGCAATTGTGGCGTTCCGGTCATCTGTGGCATCTTGCTTCTTTTCCTCAGAAAGGTCGTCAGTCTTAGTCGTATAAGGACTGTTCTCCTTTTGATCCATGGCGAACGCCTTTCCGTATTTGTTCTCGACGATCACCCCCATGATCCCGCCCATCAGTTCGCCCTTGGCGATGCCAGATTCAAGGTTTTTTGTGGGATCGGCGATGAACTTCAGTTCTGGCTTTTCTGCTGTGCTGTTTCCAAAAGCATTGGCGGCACCCGCGACGAAGCCAGACGGAATGATAACAGCAAGCGGTGCCTTGCCCGCCTTAACTTGATCCTTCGCTTCCTGTTCGGAAACCTCTTTGATCGTCAGGCTTTCGGCTTTGCTCCATCGATTCAGAAGGGGCGCAACTTCGGCCCTGTTCTTCGCCGCTACAAGCACTGTAATCTTCGTGCCTGGCTTTCCGCCGGAGGCTGCTTGTGAACCGAAGATCACCGCCATGAAACATGCGATTCCCAGCGGAACCAAGAGGCTGATCAGGACCGCCCGACGATCCATGAAGTATTGCAGGAGGTCTTTTCGAACAACCGCGAGAATGACTTTGAACATTAGTCCCTCAGCCCCTTTCCAGTCAGATGGAGGAAAACATCCTCAAGTGATGATTCATCGCTCCGAATCGCTTTGAGACTTGCCTTTCCGGATAACTGCGAGGTGATCCACGCGACATCGTTCTCGAGGTTTGTGACTTGCACAGTGACGACAGACTCCTCAACCTTTAAGTTTGGATACTTGAGCATCAGAGATGCCATGAGATCTCCCGGTGGAGGCTCGGCAAACGTGAGGGCGAGCAGATTGAGGTCGGGCAACAGATTCGAGATTTCAGCTTTGGTTCCGCCCGCGATGAGCTTGCCCCCATCCATAATCGCTATCCGAGAGCACAGCCTTTCCACCTCTTCCATGTAGTGGGACGTGTAGAGGATGGTCATGCCGTCCCGGTTGAGAACTTCCAAAGTATCGAAGATTTGATTTCGGCTCTGGGGGTCAACTCCGACGGTAGGTTCATCGAGTACGAGCAACTTCGGCTCGTGCAACAAGGCGACAGCGATATTGAGGCGTCGCTTCATTCCTCCCGAAAAGTGCTCAACTCGTTCGGTTGCCCGGTCTTCTAATCCAACCTGTCTCAGAACCTTGGAGCACCGCTCCGAGACGTTACTTAGTCCGTAAAGGCTTCCAAAGAACTGTAGATTGGCATTGGCCGATAAGTCTTCGTACAAGGCGATTTCTTGGGGGACGAAACCTATTTTGGACTTCTGGCTAAAGGCGACGGGGCTCATTACTTCGCCCTCCAGTTGGAGCTCACCGGAGTCGGCGGCGAGGGTACCTACAATCATGGAGATCGTCGTGGTTTTTCCCGCACCGTTCGGTCCCAGTAGACCAAAGAACTCTCCTCGTTGCACTTCGAATGACACGTCGCTCACTGCTTTGCGAGCACCAAATGACTTCGACACCGAATTCAGACTTAGCATTCGACACAAGGATACGCTTGTTGCGCCTTAATGGCTACGGGTTAGGACCATTCGATGACTAACTTCCCACTCTTTGCCGTTTGGCTTGAGCCATTTCTCGCTGGTTAGGTCGCCGTTTGGGGCGAGGGTCCAGCGGCGGCGGAACTGGCCGATGAAGTTTTCAGTGATCTGGGGGCGTTCGATCTCGAACCAGTTAGACCTTCCAGCTTGAAACTCACGCCAGTTCTTGAGCTGGAACACGAACTTCTCGCTGAGGTTTCGTTCGACCCACTGAGTCCCGTCTTCGCTCACCTCGATGGCGTCGACCGCCCACTGGTACTTCGGGGGAGCGTAGCGGTATTTGGTATCGTAGACTCCGTCGCCGAACCGGACTTGGATAGGCATCTCCAGGTCCTTGTTTTGGAACAGGTCATGGAAGAACATAGTTCCAACGTAGGTTCCTTGAAGGCGAGCGAAGCCGGGGTCGATCATGATCTTTGTCTACGTTACCGGGGTTTTGGAGTTTGCCGCCTGTAGCATTTCCGCCAAATCAACCAGGTTGATCTCCTCATCCGTAACCTGCTTGACGCTGGCGTCAAGCATGATCTTACAGAAGGGGCAACCCAGGGCGACGGTTTTGGCGCCAGTGGCGAGGAGCTGCTCGACACGGGCGTTGGAAGGTCGCTCTGTGAGCGGCTCTTCCATCCACATTCGACCGCCTCCAGCTCCACAGCAGCGGGTCTTCTGTGAGTGAAACTCGGGGTTAACCATGCCTTCAACCAAGGCGCGGGGAGCTTCGGACTCATCGTTCACCCGGCCCAAGTAACACGGATCGTGCATCACGACCGAGCCTTTTTCGGGCTTAGCGGCGAGCAACTTGCCCTTCGAAACCAGGCTCTGAAGCAGCTGCGTGTGATGGAATACTTCGATCTTGGCGTCGAAGTCGCCGTACTCGTTCTTCAGTGAGTTGAAGCAGTGGGGGCAGGCGGTGACGATCTTTTTGACGCCGTACCGCTCGAACGCGGAGACGTTTTCCATCGCCTTTTCTTGGAAAAGGAATTCTTCGCCCAGGCGGCGAGCTGGGTCGCCAGTGCAAGCCTCCTCATTGCCAAGACAAGCAAAGCTAACTCCTGCTTTCTTCAAAAGGTCCGCAACGGCTTTGGTCGTCTTGATGGCTCCTGCATCGGTAGCTCCTGCGCAACCGACCCAGAAAAGGTATTCGAACTCGGAAGTTGTTCGGGCAAGCGGGATATCGAAGCCCTGCATCCATTCCTCGCGGTTTCCGCTAGTTCCCCAGGCATTTCCCGTAGAGGCAGTTTGACGCAAAACCAGTGCCGCCGAGCCGCTGAGACCGCCTTCGGAGACGATGTTTCGGCGAGCGTCGACGATGATGTCGACATGGCGAATGAGAACCGGGCAGGCTTCGACACAGGCGTTGCACGTGGTGCATTGCCACAATGCTTCGGGATCGAGAGAAGGGACGACTTCAGCTCCACTTGCCATCGCACCGCGGAGGTCTTGGACGATCTGTTTGGGATTGAGAATCTTGCCGACGGCATTCGCGGGGCAGACTTCGGTACAGCGTCCGCACTCCATACAGGCATCGAGGGACATCAGGTGCCAGCGCGAATAATCCCTCGCGTACTTCACCCCGATCTGCTCAGTCTGCTCTACTTCTTCCATTGGAATTGTTCGGAGCTTGCCCATGTGGGTATCCGGGGAGCCCGCCGCGCTGAAAATGGCGAGGACAATGTGGCGGAGCTTAAGCCGTGGAATGAGGACGAAGAAAGCGAAGACGCAGAGCGCGTGGAACCACCAGAGGGCCTTGTAAGCGAGGACGTTGCCCTTCAGCGATGCAAGCGGCTTCGCCAGGGCAAACCCAACCCAGGAAACGGAATCCCAACCTTGCTGAGATTGTGGGTTGATGGCAATTCTGGCGGCTTCGAGCAAGTAGCCGTTGACGGTGATCAACAGCAGGAGCCAGAGGACCTGCATGTCCACGTTGTCTTTCGAAATCGGCTCTTTCGTCGTCCCTCGTCGAACAACTGCCCACACTAGCCCGAATAGGAGGAGAAGCCCCAGGGTGTCGAAGATCACCTCATAAGCAAGGTAGTAAGAACCCTGGTGAAACTTGATTGGTGAGTAGGTGTTGATGCCGAGCAGGGTGGTCGCGACAAAGAGCGCCAGGAACCCATAGAACATCATCAGGTGCATTGGCGCACCCGTCTTCGGGCGGCTGCTGCGGACCTTCTTTTGTAGAAGTATATAGGTCCAAACCTTACCAAACCAACGTTCTAGACCCACCCGAGTAGGCATCCAATACTGCTTGCCTTGGCGAACTTCTCCAGTCGGACGGCCGCTCATCCAAAGCTGGATTCGGGCCCAAATCTGCCAGCCCATGTAGCCAATCGAGGCGATTGCACAGACGTAGAAAAGGAGCTTCTCAGGGAGACTAAACTGCCAATACTCTTCTCGGGTTGCTCTCATGCGGGTCGCGCCTTTGCGATCCATGATGAGCTAAAGGCTCACCAAAATCAAAGGCTATTCTACCGGGGACTGGCGATTTCTTAGTTCGGCTGCGATTTGCGCTACGGTTCCGATCCGCAAGTTCTTTCGCTCACGGTTGAGCGATTCCAGCATCATGCGGTGTATCAGAATCCGGGTGTTGTCACCCTCGAACAGCGGTCCGAACGGAATGATGAGCCAGTTAGGCTCCTCGACAGCCAATAGCGAGCGAAAGTCAGGATCGGGGTACGACGTCAGTGGCCTAGACGTGAGATGCTGGGAGGGCGTCAGCGGTCCATTGATACCTCGCACCGAGGTCACCACGTTATCGAACTCTCGTTCGATGATCGGTGAGAAGTTGGCCTTATCGCCGTATAGAGTCGCCCCCGGATGGTACAGGCTCTTCGGACTCACCCCAAACACCTCGCGACAGAAACGCTTGGCTGAGCGGACTTCGTCGCCAAAGGCTCCCTGGGTCCAAGAGGGGAGGAACCCGGTCGGCTGAGCGCTCATAAACGGCGCCAACGCGACTTCGTGTTCGGTCGTGCGAATCGTCTCCCACCGGCGAACATCGTCGAGCATCGTCAGTGGATCAATGAAAAAGGTCGCTGGCATCCCAAGCTGCCTGAGCAATGGAAGTGCCAAGTCTGCGTGGTCGGGAAGTCCGCCAACATAGGCGATACTGACGGCCAAGAACGCGCCGTTCGACCATGGAGCATTCGTCTCACCTAGAAGCAATTTTGGCTTGATTCCGTCCAAGGTAAATCCATCGCCTGGCTCCATAGTCCCTCCGTTTGTCAACCGCATGATACAGCCAAAACATATGGCAACTGCCGTGCCATCCCGAACAACCTTAACCCAAAGCTACTACGAACACCAGCTTTTCTGAGCCGTTAGAGCCGACCCCTTGACTTTACATCAAGGTAGTAGGAAACCAAATCCTTCGCCAAATCCTGTGGCTCAGAGTCGAGCACGTTCAGATGGGCGGTTTGGAGAAGGGAAGCCGCTTGGCGTCGCTCGTCAGTCAAAAAGTGAGCCGAGGCGAATTTGAACAACTCATCCGGGTTCTCGGGTTCTTTGCGCAGGATCTCGCGGAATCGAGGATCGGCAATGTTGACGAGCAACGCAAGGTGACTGCGGGCCATCGTGCCAAAGCTCTGAACGACATCCCTTGCCATGTCCCGGTCTTCTAATCCGGTGAAATTCACCATCAGCGAGCGACGTTTGTGGCGGGCCGAAAGATAGCCAAAAGCTCGGACCGGGTCGCTCTCGACTGGCTCTGCGACCAGCCCGTACATTGCGTTCAAGATCACCCCGAGCTGGCGTTGCCCTTTCTTGGGTGGAACGTAGGTGATCACGTCGGCACCGTAAGCGAGGAAGCCAACATTGTCTCCGGCGGCAATCGCCGATTGAATCAGCATCAGGATTGCGTCGAGAACCAGATCAAGCTTACGAACCCCGCCGATTTCGGCCAGCATGTGGCGCCCACAATCGACGCAGATCATGACCGCCTGGTTGCGCTCAACTTCATACTGCCGAACGATGAGCTTTCCTCGGCGAGCGGTGGCACTCCAGTCCACTTTGCGGTAGTCATCGCCGTCGGCATACTCACGCAGAGACTCGAACTCAGTGCCCAGCCCGCGCATTTTCGAAATTCTCACGCCTACTTCGCGCAGCCGGCCCTGCTGGTTGAGCAAGGCGAATTCGCGAAGCGCGAGGATGTTGGGATACACCTTGACGTCTTGGCTGGTTTCGAGTTCGACCTGCTTTTGAACTAACCCCAACGGGCAGTCAAGCCTTAAAAAGGTGCCACGCAAGCTCTCCCTGCCCCTCTCAGGCGGAATCAATGTGTACTCAAAACCAAACTTGTGGCCGGGAGCGACTTTGAATTCCGCCTCATTGGATTCGCCGCTAAAGGTAGCCGGAACCTCCTCCCGTACGAGCCCAGAAATCGCGATCCCGCTCTCATTCTCCAGTTCGAAAAGAACCCGGTTCCGCGCCCGAACCGAAAGAACTGCATCCATCCTCCTCCGAATTCGAAGCCCTTCGACCGAAGCCCCAAATTGGTAGGTAAGAACCGCGACCGTACCCAGCAGGAGGTTGTATGCGTACAGCATCCAACCCATCCCGATGAGTGTTGAAACAACAATGATTGGCGCACCGGCAACGACGAACCACCAGAGCCGCCGCGTTGGCACCATCACGGCGCGAACCACTTTCGGTTCGAAGAACGCATCCGATTTTCCAAACTCGTTAGGTTCGCCGCTCATTCTCAGTACACTACACGTTGTGCCGCTGGAGACTGCCGTCCTCACACCGGAAAAGACCGTTCTAACTTACCGCCTCGCGGGGTTAGGTAGCCGCTGTTTGGCCAACTTCGTGGACATTATCATCCTGATTCTGGCGATTTATGCCTTGCTTACTTTCATCGGACTGATGGGCTTCTTCACAGGAGGGCTGTTCTCAGGGTTTGCGCTCGGGGTCACAATGTTTCTCGCCTCCATGGGACCGTTTGCCTACTTCATCTTTTGCGAAGGGCTGATGAACGGGGTGACCTTAGGGAAAAAAATGGCGGGGATTCGAGTTCGAATGCTCGATGGGACGCCGGTCACGTTTGCGGCGGCGACCGCTCGCAACATCTTGCGAGTAGCTGATTTTCTTCCTGGCGCATATTTCATCGGGATTGTGTCCATGTTCGTCAACCCTCGGCTTCAGCGAGTAGGCGATCTGGTTGCGGGAACAATCGTGGTCCACGAGAACCGCGTTCAGGAGGCGTTCTCTGTTGCCCCACACCGAGTCGGAATCCACCCCTTAGAGCACACCGTAGGCGAGCTTCGCAACATGACCGACGGTCAGTACTACGTTCTTCGGCGCTACTGTGACCGGTTCCCCGAGTTGCCAAGAGACGTTCAGGATCATCTGACGGACACAGTGTGGGTTCCAATGGCCAAAAACCTCAGCGTTCCGTTGGACGCCAACATCCATCCGCTTTACTTGGCAGAAGCGGTGGTCATGAAGTACGGACGAGCCCGAGGAATGCTCTAAATGGAGTGTTGTCAACCTATGTGGATTGTGATGTGGAAAGATTGGACAACCCTTGATTCTGGGGAGAAGAGCATGTTTCGAACAGAGTTCAACCCGTGTTTTCCACACGCGATTTCAGGTGTGATTACACTGGATAATCCACAAATCCACACTGCTAATAAGAGTAATAACTCTTTCTCTAAAAGGATTCTTTTTTAAGAGAGGGATGTGGATTGGTTACGCATCTTCGTCTCTCGAACTTCCGGAACTTTGAGTCCTTGGATCAATCTCTGGGGCGAGGCTTCACGATTCTGGCGGGGGAGAATGCTCAGGGGAAGACTTCTTTCCTGGAAGCTCTGTACTGGCTCTCGACCGCTCGGCTGCTTCGAGGGCAGCGCGATGGCGAGGCTGTGCGGCACGGAGCCGCGGGTTGTACCGCCGAGGCGACCCTAGAGGGGGGAACGACAGTTGCGGGCGCGCTAGAGGTCGGAGCGAGGAAGAAGTTCTTTCTGAATGGGGCATCGCTGCCCCGGGCTGCCGACGTGATGGGGCGAATCCCGACGGTTTGTATCTCGATGTTTGATCTCGCGATTGTTCAGGGGGATCCTTCTGATCGAAGACTGTTCTTGGATATGGAGCTTTCGGCTTTGTATCCGGCTTACCTGCGGCACTTTGCTGCCTACAAGCGGGCGTTGGAACAGCGGAATGCCTTGCTGAAAATGGCCCAAGAACGTTCGGTTGATCCTCTGGCTTTTGAAGGTTGGGAAGAACAGCTGGAGGCTCACGGAGCGGAGATTCGGCGATTTCGGGAATCGTATGTTGCGTCTTTGTCGTCGCTATCTGCTTTGGTTCATCAAGAGATGGCGTCTCGAGAGGAGGTTTTGTCGTTGCGATACTTCAATCGAGATTCTGGAGCTTCATTGGGGGCTTCTCGACATTTAGATATCGCTCGGGGTTCGACCCAGGTGGGGCCACACCGGGATGATATGGAGGTTTTGATAGATGCAACAGAGGCGCGATTGTTTGGTTCGCAGGGTCAGCAGCGAACGGCAGTTATTTCGCTCAAACTCGCGACGATGGAGGCTTGGAAGGATTTGCTGGGCGTTGCCCCGTTATTGCTTTTGGATGACATGCTCTCCGATCTTGATCCCGTTCGTCGCTCGCGTTTGTGCGGTGTGGTCGCCTCAAGGGCCTCGCAGGCGGTTCTGACCTGTACAGAGGCTTCGGCTGCCGGAGCGGAGATTTTGGACGTCGCAGAGGTTCTGACGGTGCAAAATGGAACGGTGAGGCGCGGATGAGGAAGTTTGACCGAATTCTGAGTGATGCGGTGTTGCAGCCGGAAGCGCTCCGCGCAGCTCGGGCTCTGGGGATCTTGCGCCGATGGGAAACCGTGGTTGGCGCGGCAATGGCGGAGAGGTCTTGGCCGGATAGGTACGACCACGGAAAGGTGTTTGTTGCGGTGACGGGTTCTGCATGGGCGCAGGAGCTTCGGATGCAGAAGGAGACGCTTCTGGCTCGGTTGCGGGAAATGGCAGGCGATGAGGCTCTGTTTGTCGATCTGCGATTCGGGGTTCGGCCGTTGCGGCGTTCGTTCGAGTTCGCAGTAGTTGAGGAAGCTGTTGACGATTCGCTTAGTGGACTCTCGATTCGTGAGATCGCCGAGAGACGGATGAAGAAGTGGCAAGATGATTCGGCAGATCACGGCTAGGCCCTTCGTTTGCCTGCTGATCGGAGTTCTGATCGGACTGAATCTGCCATTTGCCCCTTGGATCTTTGCACTAGGAGTAGTGATTGCTACTCTGTATCGATTTCGATGGCTGGCTTGGCTCTCATTTGGCTTGGTGGCCTCTGGAGTGTTCTTGCTCTGGCAGTCCCAAGTGTCCGTTTCTCCGGGACCGTTCGATGGCTCTGTCCGCTTGACCGGGTTTGCTGAGTACCGCCAGGGACAGACGCAGGTCCCTTTTCGGGGCGGGGTGTTGAAGTTGCCCGGGCAGGTTGCAGTAGCGGCGGGGGAACTCTGGACTGTTTCCGGAACGGTCACCGAGGCGAAGAGCGGAGTGTTGCGCGCTATTTCTTATAAGCGTTCAGTCAGTTCTCCATTGTCCTTCATCGGGTCCTTTCGAGTCTGGGCAATTGATCGGATCAATCTGCTTTATGGAGAGCGCGACGGACCGTGGGTGAATGCACTCACCTTCAACTTTGCCTCGGAGTTGGAGAAGGGGGACAAAGCCGCTTTGGTGCAAAGTGGGACTTACCACTTGGTCAGCGCTAGTGGCTTGCACGTTTGGGTTCTGGCACTGTTTGCTCATTTCCTATTAGTTTCGGTTGGAGTGAAGCGGCATTGGCAGATCGCTCTCATCGCATGTTTACTCCTCGGATACTGCTTGCTTACGGGTTTTCATCCCCCCACGGTTCGGTCCTCGCTAATGTGGCTGGTTACGTCGTGTGCCTACCTTGTAAAGCGATCGCCGGATGGATTGTCAGCGATTAGCCTTGCCGGCGTGTTATGGCTAGCTGTGGCTCCGCAAGATGTGTTTTCGCCCTCGTTCCAACTTTCTTATGTTGTAACGGCTGCGCTGACGATCTGGTTTGATCGACGGCGCGAGTTCGCCGAATGGTGGAGGGGTCTGGAAGTGTCCTGCGTTGCTAGCTTTGCAGCTGAGCCACTTGGAGCTTGGTGGTTCGGACGAATTGTCCTCATCGGACCAGTCACCAACATCTTGGTCGAGCTGGCTTCCTCGGTGGTTGTCGTGCTCGGATTCGTATCCGTGATTCCGTTTGTTGGTGAGCTCGTTGTGCTGTTCTGCCGTCCGTTGCTTTGGTGGATGCAATGGATTACGGCGCTTACGGCGCAGTTTCCTTCGATCGTGCTAGCTCCACGGGGGTTTTCGCCGATGCTTCTGGTCGGGTACTACTGCTTGCTTCTGATGGTGCTTTGGGGCCGACCGTGGCGGTCAGCCCCAAAATCTTCAGCTTCGAAGAAGCTCGAGCCTTGATTTGAGCTTCTCGATTCTTGATTGCAGATCGACCAGTGCGGCGCGATCTCGCTCAATGATTTCCGGATTCGCTTTTTCTACGAACTGCGGATTGCCGAGTCGTCCACTTAGTCCTCCAGCTTCTTTCTCAGATTTAAGCAGATCTCGTTCCGTGGCGGCCGTGACCTTTTCGAGATCAATCAGCCCATCGACCACAATGTGGAAGTCAACCCCGCCCGCTGTCGTTGAGACATGTCGCTCCACTGGTTTGCCCTCGGTGAGCTTAAGAACCCAAGCCTGTGATGCCACGATGCCAGCCGACTCTCCCAGGTCGCCCTCGTAGAACACCTCGGGAACCTTCTCAAGCGGCTTTAGGTCGAGTTCAGCTCGGAGTGCCCGGAGCGCCCGGGTCGCCGCGAAGACACCTTCGATAGCTGCTTCAGCTGATTCGTCAACCAAAGAGGAATCAATGGTCGGCCAAGAGGCTGACATCAGGAAGTTTGTCTTGGATTCGAGCGGGAGGTGGCTATACAGTTCTTCGGTGATGAAGGGCATCACCGGGTGCAGCAGCTTTAGGAATGCCTCAAAGACGGTCAGCAGCACCCACTGAGGAGTCTGGGCTGTTTCCGGGTTTTGGAGTCGAGACTTCGAAATTTCCAGATACCAGTCGCAGACCTCGCTCCAGAAGAAGCGATACATCGCCTGGCAAGCCGCCTGGATGTCGTATTTCTCGTAGCCCGCTTGTACTTCATCAATCGTCTTGCTCAGCCTTGTAAGCAGCCATCGGTCGACGGTTTGGAACTCAGTAGGCTGTGCCGGAACTGACTCGATGTTCATCAACACGAACCGAGTCGCATTCCAGATCTTGTTGCAGAAGTTTCGGGCATCCTCAGTCTTCTTGTCGCTGTAACGAAGGTCCTGATTCTCTCCGGTCTGGCTCAAGAGGGTCCATCGGAGTGCGTCGGCACCCAGGGTGTCGATAACGGTCATCGGGTCGATTCCCGTTCCAAGCGACTTGGACATTCGCCGCCCATCCTCACGAAGTACCGTCGCGTAGATCATGACGTCCGAGAACGGCTTGGCGCCGACAAGGTCGTAGCCCATCATCATCATTCGGGCGACCCAGAGGTTGATGATGTTGCGGTCGGTAACAAGCGCGCTCGTCGGATAGAACTGCTTCAGATCCTCGGTCTGTTCGGGCCAGCCGAGCGTGACGAAGGGCCACATCCCAGAGCTGAACCAAGTGTCGAGAACATCGTCATCTTGCTTGACAATCTTCTTGTCACCGGCCTGGGCTTGCGCTTCTTCCCAGGTGAGAGCGACGAAGCACTCTCCTTCTTCAGTGTAGAACGCCGGGACGCGGTGTCCCCACCAGAGTTGGCGACTGATGTTCCAATCCCTGATCGAATCCATCCATGCGAGGAAGATGTCTTTGAACCGTTCGGGGTGGAACTTGACTTCGTCTTGTTCGACTGCCTCAATGACGGGCTTCGCAAGCTCGGTTTGCCTCGCGAACCATTGCTCGCTTAAGAGTGGCTCAATAACTTCGCCGGAGCGATCTGAAACGATAATGGGGATGTCGTGAGGTTCGATTTCGACGAGAAGGCCAGCTTCTTCTAGATCGGCAATGATGAGCTTTCTTGCTTCGTAGCGATCGAGACCTTCGTATTTAGCGATCTTCTCAACGATCTCTGCAGCTTCGCTCTCTCGCGACCAATCGGCGTTGATCTCCGCGGAGAGATTGAGAATTACGGGCATCTGCAAAGAGTGCCGGGCACCGACTTCGAAGTCATTGGGATCGTGAGCAGGGGTGATCTTGACTGCTCCGGTTCCGAACTCTGGGTCCGGATACAGGTCAGCGACGAGCGGAATCTCTCGGTTGACGAGAGGCACTCGGAGGGTCTTCCCGATCTTGCCTTCGTATCGCTTGTCTGAGGGGTGAACGGCGACGGCGATGTCGCCGAGAAGGGTCTCCGGTCTGGTGGTAGCAATCACAACTTCGCCACTGCCATCTGTGAACTCGTAGCGGATGTGATAGAGGTTGCCTTTACGGGTCTCGCGGAAAGTCTCGATGTCCGAAACACTCGTCTTGAGCTTTGGATCCCAGTTGACCACTCTCTTGCCTCGGTAGACGAATCCCTTGTTGTACCAATCGATGAAGACTTTGAGGACTGCATCAGCGTACTTCTCATCGAGCGTGAATTTGGAGCGCGACCAATCGAAGGCGCAGCCGAGGGCACGGAACTGGTTGAGGATCGTATCGCCAGATTCCTTTCGCCATTCCCAAACGCGCTCTGTGAACTTCTCTCGACCGATCTGAGCTCCGCTCGATCCTTCCTTTCGGAGCTGCTTTTCGACGACGCTCTGGGTGGCAATTCCGGCATGGTCTTGCCCTGGCAGGATCAGAACACTCTTACCAAGGAGTCGCTGATAGCGACCGAAGAGATCTTGAAGCGGGTAGCAGAGGGCGTGGCCCAGGTGGAGCGACCCGGTAATATTGGGTGGAGGAATGGTGACGCAGTAGTTGCCACCTTTCGCATCAGCGGATGGCTTAAAAAGTCCGGCCGCATCCCATGCGGCGTACCATTTGCCTTCAATCGGAGCGGCGTCATAGCGCGGGGGAAAGTTCGATATGTCCATGTAATAACCTCGCTTCCATGTCTTGGAGTGAGGGTTATAGGATACCAAAACTCAAGTGTTTCACGTTAAAATGTTCTATGTAACATGAACGATTTTGATCGAGGGTTTCTGCTGGGCTTCTTTTGCGGCCAGGGAAGTTTTGGTGGTGATGGAAAGCAGGGGCATATCATCCTGCGGATGCACGCGGTTCATCTTCCTTTGATGGAGCGGCTCCGTGATCTCTTGGCTGGTAGCAAGATCAACGGACCGTATACGAACGGGGTGAAGCTCTACTATCAGTGGTCGCTAAGGGGTCCCGGACTGGAGACCCTGGTGGCATCTCGTCTGCTTGAGGATTTGAAGGAGTTTGATCCGGACTCCTATCTCCGGTATCGCGCAATGGTAGATCGTTACTTCAAGAAGCTCGATAAGATCCAGTAGCTGAAGGGGGCGGTCATCAGAAGTGAGTCAAGTCGGTCGAAGACTCCGCCGTGGCCGGGGAGCAGGTTTCCGCTGTCTTTGACTCCGGCCTGGCGTTTCAGATAGCTTTCGAAGAGGTCGCCAAGTTGGCCAATGACCCCGCACGAGACTCCGAGCAGGAGCATCTTGTCTATTGGGTACTTGAGGAAGTAGCCAAGGGCAGCCGCGGCTCCGACGGCGGCGAGGAGGTTGGCAATGGAGCCTTCCCAGGTTTTGTTGGGCGAGATGGAGGGGGCGAGTTTGTGCTTGCCGAAGGCTTTACCGGCAAAGATGGCAGCGGTATCTCCGGCCCAAATGGGTATTGCAGCAGTGAGGATTGCTGGGAATGCAGATGGAACGCCTATCAACCCTAGTAGCCCGATGCTGGCTCCCGCGAGAAACCAGCCAGAAGAGAACAACCGTCCTGAATCAAGCTTGCGACAGGGAGTCAATGTGCAACCGATCGTCCCAGTGCATAAGAACAAAACTGCGAAGAGAAAGGGTGGATCGTGGAGGTTTCGAGCTCCGACGAGGTACCAAATACAACTCACTACTGCGAGCAGTACGGGAGATGTTTGAAGCAGTTGTGCTAGCTCGTAAGCAATGCTTAACACGGCTAGTCCAACGAGCAGGTATCTCCCTACCCCCGTCGGGTCTAAAAAAAGAACCCCCACCACGATGGCAAAAAGCACCAGCGCAGTGAGGATCCTTTCTTTCACGAACTCAGTTTAGTCGACTGGCTGCTCGACTTCAGCGTTCAGGAGCTTGAGGGCGACCTGGGTGCGGTTCTCGCACTGAAGCTTTCGCATGATGACCGAAACGAGGTTTTTGACGCTCTGCTCTCGCAGGCCAGAAACTTCGCTGATGCGACGGTTGGAATAACCCTTAGAGACGAATTCTGCGACTTCGTATTCGCGGTGGGTGAGCCGATTGCCGCGTCGGTAAGGTCGCTTACCTTCTCGAACCATCATTCGAGCTGGAAGCTTTTCTTGCACGCCAGCAAGTGCATCGAGAAGTGCATCACCGCCGGCATCACGGGCTACCATCACGTCAACAATACTCTTGTCGAAACCAGCCGGGAGCTTGTCGCCGATGACGACAACGACGAACTCTCCGAATGCTTTAGCACCTTGAAGGAACTGTGCGTCTTCGGACCCGAGTCCAGATGCTTCGAGAAGCATCACTTGGGCCTGAGCAGCTTTGGAGCTACTAATAAGGGCTCGGGCGGTTGATTCTCGGGCGACGACACTATAAGTGCCTTTCCGCTCGAGCATGCCAGCAAGGGCGTCCAGAAGGAGCCTTTCTTTAGAACAAATTGCAATTCTCATATTCTCACCTCGTCCAAGTTCTCTCTCGGAATATTCATTCCAAACTCGCAACGAATGACTTGATGATATGTTTACTCGAAAAAGCCACAAAATGTGATACAGTTTCGCGTTTTTTAGTTAGAACTTGGGACAAAAGCCTCCTTGCAGTCCGCAAGAAGGCTCATGGAACTTAAATTATCGAACCTTGACTTTGATCTGAGTAGAGTACGGCTCCTTAAGTCCGTAAGCATCACTGATCGTCAACGTTACGATAAAGACTCCATCTTTCCGAACTGAAGAGGGGTTGGTCTGATCGTCGCTCGCAATACGGTACTTGTACCGGACGCTTTGACCTTCTGCATCAACTTGGATACCGTCGGCGTCGTCAAAGTCCCAAGTGTATTTGAGAACGCTACTGCCGCCGAATCCGTTTGCGGAGTAGATGTTTGTTGCATTGCGCTCAGTCTGCAAAGTTCGGAACGTTGGCTCACCTCTGATCGGGGTTTTATCGTTTAGGACACGGACGTCGCCGATGTAGAACGCAGTTGAAACATCGCCAGCAAAGCTGATGCTCTGCACAACTTTATTGGTGTCTTGAAGGCCGCGAATGGCCTGCAAAGGAACGCTGGCCTGCTTCCAACCCCGGTCGTTCGAACTGCTTGTGGCAGCCGGAAGAATGGCCTCGCTTCGCTTGCCGTCAGTTGTTGTGACGATGATCCGAATAGACTTGAGGGTCGATGCCGCGGTAGCAGCACCGCCAGGTCCGCCAAATCCACCCGGTCCCCCGAGCCCGCCAGGAGGCCCTCCACGGCCGCCCTGACCACCCTGACCACCGCGACCGCCCTGGCCTCCAGGGATACCAAACCCTCCTGTCTGCTGACCACCGAATGGAGCGTCTGAACCTTGGCCGTAGTCGCCGTCATCGCCCTGTCCCATGGGAGCTTCCTCACCATCGCCGACGCCTCCTCCTTTACCGCCGCCCTTGCCGCCGCCGGACGGTCCACCCATCGGCCCGCTACCTGTAGCTGAGTCGAGCGATTTGTAGGTGAGGCGCAGCAGATTGTACTTATCCGAGAAGCTCGCCGACAAGTCAATCTTCTTTCCGAACAGCAGCGTCCCGCCCTGGTAGAAATTTTTGGTCGTGACACGAATCGACTTGCTCCCCTCGTAGGCAGTATCGTCGGTCTCGGTGCAGATTCCTCCGCCCCACGACTTGACCGAGATGCTTTGCTCCGAGAGCGGAACGCCCGGTCGGTACAGAATCGATGTTCCGTCGCCTTGTACGGCGGCCATCATGGATGCGGCGAGAAGTGTAATCACAATAGTTCTCCAGATATTCTTAGTCTCTAATTTGGATGCGCTCGATGCTCGTGGCGCGACCCGTATCAGTTCTGACGTTTATCGCTACCCCAGAGATTACACCAGGTTCGTTAGCAACCTCGAATTTTTCTGGCAGTCCGGTGCGAAAGCGACGAAGAATAATATCACGATCCATGCCCAAAACGGAATTCCTTGGGCCACACATTCCTACATCTGTGATGTAAGCGGTCCCTCCGGCCAGAATCGTTTCATCGGCGGTTTGAACGTGGGTATGGGTTCCAACGACTGCAGTCGCCCGGCCCTCGCAGTGGTAACCCATCGCAATTTTCTCGCTCGTCACCTCGGCGTGAAAGTCCAGAAAAATGTGGGGAGTCTGCAAATCTTTGGTCAACTCTTCAAACGCATAAAACGGATCGTTGTACGCCGGATCCATCTGTACACGCCCGCTGAGGTTGATCACTGCCAGCTGGGTCCCCTCCTTTTGAATCTGGATCATGCCCCGACCTGGAATGCCAACCGCCATGTTCTGGGGCCGGATAATCGGCTTTCCAGAGTCCAGATACGGCGCAATCTCTCGCTTGTTAAAGGTGTGATTCCCAAGCGTGATCGCGTCCGCCCCCAGCGAGAAGAACTCCTCGGCGATCTTGTCCGTAATCCCCAACCCACCCGCACTGTTCTCGCCGTTGATGATGATGAAACGAGGCAAGTACTTCGCCTTCAAGGCCGGAAGGTGCTCCCGCACCGCGTCACGGCCGGGCTTACCTACGACGTCACCTAGAAAGAGGATCGTGTAGGTGTACATGTCGCTCAATTATGGCAGAGCGGGCTTGCGTCGAAGTTTGTAAACAAACACTCCGCTCGCGATCGCCATCGCGGTCGGAACTTGCTTCTTCCATCCTTCTTCGGCGAAGTTGTTCCATGCAAGCAAACCAATCAAAACCGCCGGACCAACCGCCAGTAAGGCGCAAACCCATGCTCCGCCGGGAATTCGAAAAGGTCTCGCAAGCTCCGGCTCACGACGACGCAAAACGTACAGCGCCACGAACTCCAGCATCACCGAGAGTCCATACAGAATCGCATTGACTGTGATCAGCTCGCTAAAGCTGAACCACGCCAAACACGTATATAGCCCCGCGCAGAGAACGATGGACCGCACCGGGGTCCCCATCCGCACGCTCGTATGCCCTAGCCAAGAGGTCAGGTACCCATCCCGAGCCAAAACCGCGGGAATGCGAGAAGAAGCGAGCATCTGGGACACAAACATAGCGCTTGCGCTGCTCAAGCCCCCCAACAGAACTAAGGTTCCCACCCAAGGCCCGGCTGCCCGGGCGGCGATCGCCGGCCAACTCCCGTCGGTCCACTGTTCGGCGTTCGGGGATGAAGGCAACGCCAGAATCGTCGGCACAAAGTAGACCATCGTCACAAATGGAATCGCCAGCCAAAGGGCCCTAGGAATGGATCGCTGCGGCTGATGAATATCCCCTGAGACGGTGCTCAGGTTGTCCCAACCCAGGTAGTTCCACATCACCGTCGCCAGACCTACCGAGAGCGTTCCTGAATCCGCCTTGATGGGTTGCAAAACCAACGGATGAAAGCCGCTTCGCAAGCACATCAGCCCAAACGGCAAGACGATCAAAAACGTAAAGAGCGTCGCCGCCATGCCAACCTCGCGCACCCCACGAATGTTGATGTAGGTGATGACCAAGATGTGCAGAACCGCGATCATGGAGGTGAGCCACTTGGCGTCCAGGCCATGCAGCCCAAAAATCGAGATCATCGATTGAGATAAGTAGCTGGCGAACAGGAGCGGATACAAAGCCGCGTCCACGATGCTGTACAGAAACGATAGCCACGCACACTGGAACCCTGCAAACGGCCCCAACGCCCGCCTCACCCAAACGTAGTAACCGCCTTCCTCAGGGATCGCCGTACCGAGCTCGGCCGTCATCAAAGCCACCGGCCAGGCCCAGACCACTGGGATCAAAAGGATCAGGATCAGCCCCAGCGTCGGCCCCATCGAGCCAATCACCGGCTCCAGCCCATAAGGACCCCCGCTCACCAAGCAGAACATCGCCATCGCGAGGGGCAGCGTCCGCAGTTTCGCGGGCGAGGTTTTCATCCGAAGCTACGATTATCCCAGAATCTTGAGAGATCCTGACGAGCCCGAACTCAGAGAAGCGTGATACGATAATTCTGTGGCGTTCGTTCTCCAGCTCATCGGCGCAATCGTGGTCTCGTTTTTCATCCTATTAGGGGTGGGTGCGCTCTACTTGTTCTTCAAACTAAGAAAGCTGAAAGGTCAGATCACGAATATGGCGACCCACATGGGCGGTCTAGCCGTGCCCGTCTCCATCGAACTCCTACCCGAAGACTCACCCAACTGGTTCAACGCCAAGCAGGTCGAAACCTGGACCGCCATAGTCAAGAACCAGGGCTTCATGCACGCCGGAGACTTCCGACTCGCGATGCAGCAGGGCTCACTGGCGCGGGGTTTTGTCCACGCCAACGGAGAATCTATGGCCGCAATCTGCGAGTTCGGTAACGGTCAGTGTTGGCTCGATTACGTCCAATTCGCCGCGGATGAGTTCACCCTCACCGCTACAAACGTCGTCACCCCGGTTGCTGCCGCCGATCCGCCCTGGAAAACCAGCATTCGAGCACCGAAAGAATCACCCGAGAACCTTTACAAGCAGTTCTGCGAAGCTGCTCTCGCGAACCCAAAACGATTCACCACCGCAGACTTCAAGCACGAATTCGAAGAGAGCTTTCGACGGGTGATGGAGTGGCAGTACACCAGCGGTACAATCACTACCGACCACCTTGATCAACTTTCGGAGCTAACTGGGCTCACGATTGACCCTCAAACCCAAGAATTCCTCCGCCAACAGGGAATCCATAACGAAGAAGAGGATCAACAGCAAACTTTGATCAATCGCTACCTCGAAGAGAGCGGCATCCTCGCCTCCGATTGGGAGAAGATCGAAGATGATGTCGTTGTGGTAACCGATTCAATGTCCCCGGAGGACGTAGTCTCGCTGATTGAATACCATCGTGATATCGACGACATCGAAGAAATCTCCGAGCGCCTGCAAGGCAAATCCGGAACCGAGCTCTTTTGGGCTATCCTCCAAACCATCGGTCAGATCGACCAAGTGAAGATCATTTACTACCTAAAGGATTCAGTGGGACAAGTGATTCAGTTCCTCTGAAGGAGCTGCCGTCACTATCCCCGAATCCGAATAAAAGTTCCTGGCGCCGCAACTTATTTGGAGATCGCTGGAGCTGAGGCACCTAAAACAGCTTTGATCATCTCCTCAGAAACACTTGGAAAGCCCGATCGGAAGCCGTCGAGATTGTCATCATCAAGGTAGTTGAACAGGAGCTGAACCGGAACCCGAGTTCCCCGAAAGCACAGTTCTCCGGACATCACTTGCGGATTCTTTTCAACTGCGAGGCGAAGCTCCATACTCTCATTATCCAACACAATACGCCAAACTCTATCCTATGAGCGCGCAAATCCAGGTCGTTGATGTCGCGCTCGATCCTCGAGCCGGTGGCTCCGACGCGATCTACTCCTACCTCCCCATCCCCGGGCTCCAACCCGGCGATGCTGTTCTTGTCCCGCTCGGCAATCGCCAGCTCATGGGTTACGCCATCGGAGTCCGAAAAACCGCCGAAGAAGACCTCGGCTTTGATCCCAAACACCTCCGCCCCGTCAGCGGAATCGTGGACGGCCTCCGAATCCCCGCACCAATCCTCAAAACCGTCCACCACGTCGCAACGGAATACCTCTGCCCCGTCCCTGCTGCCCTCACGGTAGCCACCCCACCGGGAGTCAAGGATCGACTCCTACCCGTCTGGCTGCGAACTCAGGAACCGACCCCTATCGAACTGAAACCGCTCGATAGGGAAGTCTTGAGAACTCTGGAAGACCAAGGCGGTGAACTCGAAGTCAAGCCCACCGAAACCGGCACCACTAAAGCCCTAAAAAACCTCCAAAAGCTCGGCCTGGTGCAACAAACCCTCCGCCTAAAACCCCCGGCGAACCGCAAGAAGCAAGAGGGAACCTTCCGCCTGGTCCCCGATCAGGCAAAGGTCGAGAGCTTCCTCCACAACGAAGGCAGGAAGAAACCCGCCCAGGCCATCGTACTGATGCAGATGCAACAGACCGACGGCACCGCACTTTCCAGCGCAGAAATCAGGGCCATGGCGGGCGTCACCGAGACGACGATCAAGGCTCTCATCACCGCAAAACTCCTCCAGGAAGTCGACGAAGATCATCCCGCCCCCGCAAAAACTCCACCGACCCCGAACCCCCACCAACACCTCGCGATTGAGGCGATCACGAGTGCGGTTCACGAGCACCGCCCTCAGCCCTTCCTCCTTTATGGAGTCACGGGAAGCGGAAAAACCGAAGTCTTCCTCCGCGCCGCCGCCAAGGCCCTCAGTGACGGTCGTCAGGTCCTCTACCTCGTCCCCGAAATCGCCCTCGCCGCCCAAGCCATCGCCCAACTGAGAGACCGCTTCGGAGCCAGGGTCGCCATCATGCACTCCGAGCTCACGCCCGTCGAGCGTCTTGCCAACTGGCAACGCATCCGCAGCGGCGAAGCGAGCATCGTCCTCGGGCCACGCTCCGCCCTGTTCGCCCCACTCAACAACGTCGGTCTCATCATCATCGACGAGGAGCACGAGGGTGGTTACAAGCAAGAACAATCACCCCGCTACCACGCCCGCGACGTCGCTCGGTTTCTATCGCAGCAGCATAGCTGTCCCCTCGTCCTGGGTTCAGCAACTCCTTCGTTGGAAAGCTTCTTCGAAGCTGAGTCAAACGAAAATGCCGCGGATGAATCAAAGTTAACGCTTTTAACGCTTCCCGTCCGGGCCGCATCGGCCCAGCTTCCCAAGGTCTATATCGACGACCTCACGCAGGTGTACAAACGCGGGGTGCCCAGCATGTTTGGCGAGCTCCTTACGGAGAAACTTCACCAAACAATTGATGCCGGAAACCAGGCGATTCTCTTCCTCAACCGCCGAGCCTATGCCCCGTTCCTGATGTGCCGCGACTGTGGGCACCAATGGACTTGCCCCGAGTGCGCCGTTTCGCTCAGCTACCACCGTGGGATCAACAAGATCAAGTGCCACCACTGCGGATACCAGGAATCCGCTCCACTAGATTGTCCAAAGTGTGCAGGGCTCAAGATCAAGCCGTTCGGCGTTGGAACCGAAAAGGTCGAAGAGTCTGTCCGTGAACATTTCCCCGATGCCCGCGTCGCCCGTCTCGACCGAGATATCGCCCAAAAGAAGGGGGCACTCGAAGAAGTCATCGCGAACTTCCGCGCCGGGGAGACCAACGTCCTTGTCGGCACCCAGCTGGTCGCGAAGGGTCTGGACTTCCCTGATGTCACCCTAGTGGGAGTGATTGCCGCCGATGTCTCGCTCAACCTCCCTGACTTCCGGTCCTCCGAGCGCACCTTCCAGCTTCTCAGCCAGGTAGCAGGTCGAGCCGGTCGAGGAACCAAAGCCGGCGAGGTCGTCATCCAAACCTTCAACCCAGAAGCTCAGGCTATCCTGAGCGCGCAGAATCACGACTTCCTGGCCTTCTACCAAGCCTGCAAGACGGAGCGGATCCAAGCAGACTACCCGCCCTTCTGCCGCCTCGTCAACATCGTCTTCTCTGGCGAATCCCGCCCCGCCGTCCTTTCTCTCTGTGCTCGAGCCTTGGCTCATCTACAAAAAGTCGAAGGGCTGTCCATCCTCGGCCCTGCCGATTGTCCGCTTGAGCGGCTCAACGGCAAGTGGCGAAGACACCTCTTGATCAAGCATGAGTGTCATCTAGCTGAGATCGGTGCAGCGCTGGATGGGCTGGAAGAGAAGGGTGTGACTTTGACGATTGACGTCGACGCCTACTCTTTGATGTAGGCACCCTGGGTGACGCGGGGAACCACAGACTACTGAGGATGGTTAGATCAAAGAGTGAAGAAACGGCGAAACCAGATTCTGCTCGCCGTTTACTTGCTGGTCATCGCGATCATCCGCTTCGGCTTCGGACCTCGGTCCGAGATGAATTGGTTCACGTACGAGATGGTGCATAACGGCATCCTCTTCTTTGTGCCCCTGGGCATCTTACTCGTCCTCATCGGTTTATGGAAACGTAAGTTTCTTCCGTTCGCTTTTGTTATCTTGTTGGCCAACTGGCTCGTCTTCGCCGACCCAATTCTCCGCCTTCCGAAGCCCCGACTCGCGTCTCACGACTTGCGCCTTATCTCCTATAACATCGCCCACGGCTGGATCGATATTGAGGGAGTTCGGAAGGTCCTGAGAGACTCTAATGCGGACATCATTTGCCTCCAAGAGGCGGCTACCGATCCCAAGGAGATTGAAGCTTCGGCCAAAGTTCTTGCCGAGAAGTTGGGTTACAATTTCTGGGTGCAGGAATCGCACAACGCAATTCTGAGTCGGTTCCCCGTTCGCTTGGAGAACGTGATCGACGTTCCCACTAAGTGGCCGAACAAGAAGTTTCCGGAGGTCGTGATCTCGACTCCGAAGGGAGACGTAAGAGTCATTTCTGTTCACTTCGAACCCAGCTGGATCGCCGGCTGGCCGCCAGATCTCTCGAACTGGAAGTCGGTTCTGAGTAAAGTGGTGAACGACCGCCGCGCGCAGGCCGAGATGGTACTTGCAAGAGTTCGGCAGTCGAGCGAACCGGTGATCGTCGCCGGCGACTTCAATGGCCCGCCCTATACGGAGATTCCTTCCCGGTTCCGCTCCGAAATGACCGACTCCTTCGCCGCCGACGGCTCAGGATGCGGGATGACGCTGCTGCCGAAATTGCCCTACCAGCGGATTGATTTTGCCTTTGTGCGCGGACTGAAGCCGATGTTCGCCGAAGTCATCAACTCGAACGCGAGCGACCACCGACCGGTGCTGTTTGAGTTCAACTTCTGACTTCCTGTGCCGATCCCGACAAAGTGCTCAAACAAAACTCGGCTAACATGAGGGGGCCATAAATCACGAATCCAATGGGCCCGAAAAGGTGCAACGTCAATCGGCTCAGAAACAGCTCCATGGATCGTTCCCGACTTGGTGGGAGACTTAACTGCTCCGGAATGTAACGATCACGAAGATCAGCGAAAGAAGTCGTCATCGCGTACCAATGGAGAGATCGAGTTTTTGGCACGTTATCTGGCTGGTCCGCCCTTCGATGCCACAAATCCAATGCATTGCTGACTAAGGACCCAAAGGACAAAGCGAAAAAGACATCGCCAAAGTTCCAACGGTAGGTGAAGAAACTGAGTACGGTTAATGCCAACCAGTAGAGAGTTTCGTTCCTGGTTAGCAAGAATCCACGCGACCGACTAGACACTGACATCACCCCAAACTAGCGATAATCTCCGCGTACTTCTCCTTCACAACCTTTCGCTTAATGCTCAGCTTTGGAGTCAAGAATCCGTTATCGATGGTAAACACGTCGTCCAGAACCGCGAACTTCTTGACCATCTCAAAGTGGGCGATCCGCTTGTTGACCTTATCCAACTCCTTCTTGAACAGCGCCCGAACGGCATCGTTCGAAGCCATCAAATCGCCCTCGGCCAGCCCAAGCTCGGCCCGAACAGCCTCCTTGTTCGGGAGCAACAAGGCGATACAATGATCCATTCCATCGCCCAAAACCACAACTTCCGACACAAAGCGCGACTCGCGAATCCGGTTCTCTATCGGGAGCGGAGCGATGTTCTTCCCGTTCCCCAGAACCAGAATGTCTTTCTTGCGATCAGTGATCTTCAAAGCCGCACCCTCCATCTCTCCGATATCGCCGGTTTTGAACCAACCATCGGCGTCTAAAGCTTCGGCAGTAGCCTCAGGAAGGTTGTAGTACCCCTTCATCACCGTCGGCCCCCGGAAAAGGATCTCCCCATCTTCGGCAAGTTTTAGCTCCACCCCAAGCGGCTCACCAACCGTCCAATACTTGTTGCGTGTGCGGTGATTCACGCACGATCCGCCAGTGGTTTCGGTCAGGCCGTAGCCCTGTAGAATGTCCACTCCGACCGCCAAATAGAACTCCGCCACGTGCTTTGGCAGGGCAGCTCCGCCCGAGATGACGGTCCGCAATCGGCCGCCCAACCTCTCCCGAATTTTCGCCCCAACTAAGCCATCCAGCAGGCCGTGTAGCGGAGCAAACCCGCCTTGCGCCTTCTTTACGCCCTGGGACAAGAAGAGGTGGAAGAGCTTCTGGCGCAAGGGCGGAGCTTTTTTCACGCTATCGACAACTCGATCCATAAACGCCTCCAGGAACCGAGGAACCGCCGCCATCGCCGTCGGCTGAATCGCCTGGAAGTCGTTCGCCATCGAAGCTAGGTTCTTGTTCATGCCGATGCACCCACCGCCGTGCCACACCAAACACGTCGCAATCTGCTCGAAAACGTGCGATAGCGGCAGAAAATCGAACAAAACGGTCTTCTCGTCAAACTCAAGATAAGGGCCCGCATGCTTGTTGACGGTCAGAAACGCCTCGTGCGTCAACATCGCCCCTTTCGGTTGACCAGTGGTGCCGCTGGTGTAGATAAAGATGCAAACCTCAGTCGGGTCGGCTGCATCCATCGCCGCATTCCAAGCCGCTTCATCCAAAGCACCCGCGGGCAATGGCTCACGCAGTAATTCCACCCTCAGCCCTTCAATCGGAGCCAGTTTCGCGGCGTGATCCGCCGAGGCACACAGGGCGACCTTTGCGCCCGAATCCCGAGCGATGTACTCAGCCTGGTCGGCAGGAAGTGTCGGATAGATCGGAACGGTGACCAATCCGAGCGACTGCGCCGCATAGTGGGCGTAGAGCCATTCGCCGCAGTTCTCGCTGAGAATGACGAGTCGGTCGCCCTTCTCAAGCCCCATTCCGGCCAAAGAAGTTGCGAACGACTGAACTTGTGCCCAGACCTGCGAAAAGGTCAGGGTCTCAAACGCTTTTCCTGACGGCAGCATCAGGGCGGGTCGATCCGGGTATTGCCGCGCCACCTCGCGCAGCATGTGCCCAAGCGAGCGGTATTGCATGCGCCTTTACTTTATTCTTTTTTGAACGAGTGTGTCCCGGTTAGGAAGGCAATTGTCATTTCTGGCGCAATGAATTCGTTGGCGGCTTTGTTGATATTGAAGGTCAGTTTCTGCTGATACGCCTTGGTCAGCTCGTCCGACGGAACGTATTTCCGGTTGGGATTAGGACCGTCGTCGTATTCGTCCTTGACTTCAACCTTTTTCGGGCTCAGGATGATCTGATTACCCTTGTAAACCCATTCGCCTTTGATGTCAACCTGCTGCTGCTCGCCTTCCAGGTGCATCTGGTACGCCTTTTTGTCGAGCAAAATTCGCACATAGCCAGTCAGGGTGTGACGGCGTTGGTCGTCGGAGGTGTTCGGCCCTGTGCCAACGTTGGAGACGGTGAACTTTCCGACCCACATTCCCAGGAAAGGACGGGTTTTCTGATCGGCTGAAATACAGCCTTGGAGCGTTAAAGCCGCCGCAGTAGCAAGAAATGCGATTCGCCTCAACGAACCCTCACCTCGTCCGGAAACGACCTGTAAAGCGCCGACTTGAAGTTCACCACTCTACTAAATACGTTCGCATGCAAGGATTCAATCTCACCGCTTCGTGTCGCGGCGTGGTGGAATGCCTGATCGAGCTGATCCAGGGTTTTTGTCTGAATACGCACATGAAACTCGCCGAGCCCTTCTGGAGAGAAGCCAAACTTGCGCCGCTCAAGGGTGAAGCTTTCAAGCAGCCCTTGAGACTTAAGCGACCCCAGGAAGGCGTCGACGGCGTCGCAGAACGCAAGGTCTTCGCGACTATCGCGCAGGTCAACCCAGATGGCGTAAGTGTTCATTCGGTGCCTCAGAGAGCGTACCTGTCTGGCTTTTGGAGTGCGCGGTACCAGCCGCGCTTTGTCCTTGCTAACTCTGACCAACTTCGGTCTTCGACTTCGACTCACGACCGATCGAAAGCAAAAGCGCGAATGACTTCGCGCACTCCAAAATCAGGCCTTTGCCGTCTGGAAGCGCATCTTCAGCAACGTCCGAATCTGGATCAACGTAAACCCAACCAAAATCGAGCCCATCACCCACGCCGCCGCCGTCGCGTAGCCGAACTTGAGATACATGAACGCATTCTGCCAAACCTCAAGTCCAATCGTCCGAGTCGAGTTCAGGGGTCCGCCTTGGGTCAAAACGAAGATATTCTCCATCGCCTTGAAGCCGGCGATGAACACTCCCAATAGGTTGATTAAGATCAACGGTTTTAATCCAGGCAACGTGATAAACCGAATCTTCTGAACCCAGCTCGCCCCGTCCAAATCCGCCGCTTCGTACCCCTCGGGCTGAATGTTCTTAAGTGCCGCCAAATACAAAATCGAGCCTGGCCCTGCCCCCGCCCAGATTCCCGGAAGGACAACGGCAAACATCGCCAACGCGGGATCGCCCAGCCAATCGAACGCGGTCGGCCACGGCTGGTGACCGATCTGAGCAAAGACAGGATTGATCACGCCCTCAATCACTGGCTTCAACAATGTGTTGAGTAGCCCGGTCGGAGACTTATCGTAAAGCTGACGCCAAACGAACGCGATCACAATCGATGAGGTCATCGCGGGCAGATAGAAAACCGTCCGGAAAAACACCTTAAACCGAGGAATCTCATTGAGCGCCAGAGCCAGGAAGATGGGCATCAGGAACCCAATCGACACCGCCAAGAACACATAAACAAATGAGTTCCACAGCGACTGGTAGAAGAGCGGCTGAGTGAAAACACCGATAAAGTTGTCCAGCCCAACCCATCGTGCGCCGCGCTGGATTCCGTAATCCTGAAACGCAATCACCAGCCCGCGGAGAAGCGGATAGTAGTGCCAAGTCGTGATCGTAGCGACCGCGGGGAACAAACAAACCGTCATGAAACGACGCATCTTTGCCCGGTTCGTTCCAGCGGGAATCCGCTCCACAAAGGTGTCCGGAGTGTCCTTCGCCTTCTTGAAAAGATAAGCCACTAGCCCGGTCACAAACACTCCGAGCGTGACCAAAATCCCAAGCGCCCAGCCGCGCTGACGAGCCAAAACCTCCGGCGGAGTGTAGCCAAGCAACTTCTCATCCATTTCGCTCGCCGCCGCCGCCAGAATCTTTTCCGTAGGCTCCGTTGGGTTCAAACGTGCCCGGTCGAGCATGTTATCCAGCACGGAATACACCTGCTGACAGTTCTTGCCATACGGCTCCGGATGGCCCGTTTTGAATAGTTCCTCGTTTGCCCGCACGTACGATTCGTCGACTTGCGCCAGGTACTCCGTGTAGCCAAATCGCTTCAAAAAGAGCGGGTTCACCAGGTTGCCCATCCCCATCTCGACGCACTTGTCGGTGTTGATCTTCGCGGCATCATCACCGGCGAAGAATTTGATGAACTTCCAGCAGGCCTCGAGCTTCTTCGGGTCGGTCACTCGCGAGGAAATCGCCCACATTCCGGCATTGATTTCGTTTGCATATCCCGCCGGTCCCGCCGGAACTTGCGCCATACCAACCACGCTCGGCGAAAGGTCGCTGGACTGGATGAGAACATCGTTCGAGTAGTTCAGCCACATCGCGGTCTTGCCAGTGCGGATGTCATCAGTGAGGTTCTTTGAGATCGCAGCGGGGGCGTCTTTCCCAACAAGCATTCGGCGGAAGAACTCGACTGATTTCGCGGCTTCCGGAGTGTTGATTGCCGACTTCCAACGGGTTCCTTCCTGCTTGACCGCTTCGCCGCCCGCGGCGTAGATGAAGTTCGACCACTGGTAGCCGGGAGGCGAAGAAATCATGAAGCCGCTGCGACCTTTCGATGGGTTGCTCAGCTTCTTTGCGTACTCATAGAACTCGTTCCAGTCCTTTGGCGGTCTCTGGGGGTCTAGGCCGGCTTCTTTGAACAGATCCTTTCGGTAGTACAGCGCAACGGCGACCTGGAAGAACGGGACCGCGTAAACCTTGCCATCGTAGCTCGTTAGAACGCCTTTGACCGTCGGATTACACCGCTCCATTACCTGCGGATCTTTAGCGATTAGGTCGTCCAACGGACGGCAGAAGCCTTGCTCCAAGAACGTGTAGTACTGCCTGAAATTGACGTAAAAAACATCCGGCGCCGAGTCGCCCGCCATCGACATGAGGAACATCGAATCGTCAAGATTCCCACCTGTGAAGCTCAGCCCTCCGGCATTCACGACCCGCATACCTGGGTTAGCTCGGTGAAACTCTTCGAAGGTCTTCCGCTTGATCTGCGCTGAAGTTGAAGTGGATTCCTTCGGAGGAATGCCGTACGGCCCTGACATCATCCGGATCGTCAATTCTTCTTGGCACATCGCAACTGCTGCTACAAGCAAACAGAGCAGACAAAGAAGGCGACGTTGCATTACTACCAATATCCTAGCGCAAAAACGCCCCGGCATCGATGCCGAGGCGAACCTGAAGTCGCAAGTCTTACTTGCGGCGACGTCGAATCAAGGCAGCGGCACCGAGTCCGAGCACCGCCATCGAGGCAGGCTCAGGAACCGGGGTGTAATTCTGCGTGATCGAAGTGATCTGGACCTCAACGCCTTGGCTAGTGTTGAGCAAAAGGTTGTCCTTTTGGCTCAGCCCAGTCGTCATCGGGGAGCTGAACATCGTCGTTGCGCTGAGGCTGAATGGAACCCATTGTGTCCCAACAACTTCGCTGAAGTTGAACACTGGGTTGCTACTTCCCATGCCGCCTCCGCCGCTATTCAGCGTGTTCTCGGTGAGTGACGCCGTAAAGGTCGCGGTACCAGTTCCGACGAGCTGACGAACAAAACCACTCATCGTCTGAGTCACCTGGGAGTAAGGAGCACTCGCGGGAGAATTGGCTGTTGTCTGGGTCGTGTCAAAGGTGTGCCACCAAGTGATGTCAAGCCACTTTCCACTTTGGACGGTCGCTCCGGTCAGATTGGCCGAATAACTATCTCCATTCGTAACAAATACTGGACTAAGCGAAGGACTGTTCCCATCGCTATCGAACGTTGTGAAAACCGTAGTGTTGAATAGCGACGCCTGTGAAGCCGCCGCGACCGAGATTCCCAGAAACACGAGAGTTCGCTTCATTACTTTGCTCCTTTACGTCTTACCAGCATAGCACCAAGACCTGAAGCCAAGACAACGATGGACACCGGTTCTGGAACTGGAGACTGGTGGTAGTTCGCGTTGTAAGTCGAGACTTTAGCGATGCCACCCGTACCGTTCAGATCGATGGTGGTCTTAACTGGGCTCCACTGCGATGGCGCGCTGGTGAAGCTGTAAGAAAAGGTTGGGAAAGTTGAGCCAGCTGGGTAGTTGATGCTTGGGGCTGTCTCGTTGGTCGCTCCAAAGAAGCTAGTTGAGATGCCGACGTTTGCGGAACCTGAGGCGATGCCGTTGCCAGCATTTTGGCTAACTGAGGAAAGGTAGAAACCGGGATCGGCGAACACCGAATACTCGAGCAACATGGACTTATTGGTACCGACCGCTACTCCGTTGGGAAGAGCGAAGGCCAAAGTTGTGCCAACCTGCTGTACAGAGATTCCGTTCGCACCTGCTGGGCCACCGACTGTGTAGCTGTTGCCATCAACAGTGACTGTAGGACCAAAAGTGATCGCCAGGGATTGTCCTGCCGTTCCGAGAATGAGCAACGAAGCTCCAAAACATTTCATATTCATCGTAAGCCAACCAAGGCATAGAGAACCATCGTGTACTCTCAAGCCATATATCAGTATAAGTTGGATTAGGCTTTGAAGTGCCAAACTTTACAAGAACTCTTAATGTTTAGCTTCAAACCTGGTACGAATACGAGTCGAGCTAGTTCGAATCAAAAAATCTAAAAAATCTTGGTTTACTAGACGCTCGTCTATGTATAATGTCCATCAGAACGCTGTAACGCGTCAAAGGGAATCGTGAGAAAAGCATCCGCAACCACAGAAAAGATCGCCGACGTGGCGTTGGACGACAAGGCTAGAGCCCTGCAGATGGCCCTCAGCCAGGTTGAAAAAAACTTCGGCAAAGGCTCCGTGATGCAAATGGGGCAGGATCAGCGTGATGCGATTGACGCGATCTCGACAGGTTCGTTGAACCTAGATATGGCTCTCGGCATCGGCGGAATCCCTTCCGGACGAATTACGGAAATTTATGGCCCTGAGTCGGGTGGCAAGACGACTCTGGCGTTGCACGTTGTTGCCGAAGCTCAGCGAAAAGGCGAACTCTGTCTCTACATCGACGCCGAGCACGCTCTCGACACGGAGTACGCGCAAACCCTTGGCGTGGATATAGACAAGCTCTACATTTCGCAGCCTTCGAGTGGTGAAGAGGCACTAGAAATCGCGGACACGATCATCAAGTCCGGAGCTGTCGGGCTCGTTGTTATTGACTCCGTTGCCGCCCTGGTTCCCCGTGCTGAAATCGAAGGCGAAATGGGCGATTCCCACGTTGGTCTCCAAGCCCGAATGATGTCGCAAGCTCTTCGAAAACTCGGTGGCTCGCTCAACAAGTCGAAAACCGCCGCGATCTTCATCAACCAGATTCGTGAAAAGATTGGCGTCATGTACGGTAACCCAGAGACCACTCCGGGCGGTCGCGCTCTGAAATTCTGGGCGTCTGTCCGGCTTGAAGTTCGAAAGGGCGATGCAATCAAAGTCGGTACCGAGCAAATCGGTGCTCGAACCAAGGTCAAGGTCGTGAAAAACAAAGTCGCTCCTCCCTTCAAGACTGCCGAGTTCGACATGATCTTCGGCAAGGGAATCTCACGAGCTGGCGACGTTTTGGACATCGGCGTGATTAGAAACATCATCAACCGAAGCGGAACGTTTTACAACTACGGCGAGCAGAGACTGGGCCAAGGCCGAGACAACGCTAGAACCTTCCTTGAACAAAACGACGCAATCTTCAACGAGATCGACAAGAAGATTCGAGACGCTTTCGCATTAGAACGCGCCGCATTGAGGTACTCAGCCGTCATTGAAGAAGAGGAAGTAGAGCCCGAGTTCACACTCGACTCCTAACTAAATGACTGACGCATCTCGACTTGCCCTAATTGACGCCGCAAAACTGCTAGGGCGAAGAGAGTATTCGGAGGTCGAGATGCTCGGCCTCCTCGCTTCGCGCCACCCCGACTCGGCGTATGAGCCAGTCATGAAGCTTCTGATTGAAGTTGGCATGATCGCGAGTGGCGAGGGTGTCGCCGCGCGGCGTGGGCTAGGCTATGCAGAACTCAAAGCACGATTGAAAGCGAAAGGCATCGATGCGAGCTCAATTGAACTTCTCTTGGAATCCGACCTAGCGACCGAAGTCGAGCGAACCAGGGTTCTGGTGCAAGCCAACCTTCCTGGCGAGAAGGATGTTGAGAAAGTCCTTCGATTTCTGAGTTTTCGAGGAGTCGATGAAAGTGTTTCGAAGGCCCTCGCTCGGCACTGGAGCTAAGCCGAGATGAGCAATCCCGAGCAATCAGCCCTTGAAGATGCGATCAAGTATCTACACCGCCGGGACTACTCCGCCACCGAACTTTCCGAGAGGCTGGAGGGGAAATACGAACCCACAATCATCCAGACCGTGTTAGCACGGCTTGAAGCCGCCGGGCTAGTCAGTGATCAGCGAGTGGTTGACTCTCTGCTTGCGCGGCATCGCGATCGAAAGAGCATCGGGGATGCGAAACTCCGTAAGCAACTCAGCAAGCTAGGAATTGCGGAGGAGATCATTGAGCGAACGATGAGCAATGAAGTCGCGCCCGAGGAGGCCCGCGCGACCGAGCTCGTCAAGGCCAAGTACAAAACCCCAACACCAGCCGCCAAAATTGGGCGGTTCTTGTATTCCCGTGGCTTTGATGAGTCCACAATTGAATCGGTCCTCGACAAAATCTCCTGGTCCGAATCGGAATGATCTACCTCGTCGCCTTCCTCGCCACTCTCTGCGGAGTCCTGGCCTACCTCTTGGGTCAGAAACCAAAAGTGATCACGGAAGTCCGAGAAGTCGAAGTCCTCAAACAAATCCCAGCTTCAATCCCAATCCCAAGAACGTGGCTTGAAGAAGACATCGAGATCCGCGACCGACTGATCGCCGCCATGGAGTCCAGCGCAATGCGGGTCGCCATCGAGTCCTCAACCACAACCATCAGCCTAGATTCGCCCGACTTAAAAGGCAGAATCATCGGCCGTGACGGGCGAAATCTCAAAGCCTTCGAGCAGACAACCGGCGTCGAACTCATTATCGACGATACCGAGAACACGGTCACTGTCAGCAGCTTCGACCCCTACCGCCGAGAAATCGCGACTCAAACCCTCAAAGCCCTCCTCAAAGACGGCAAAATCCAACCGTCCCGAATCGAAGAAGTCCACCAGGTCGCAACCAAGCAACTCGAGAACTCAATTCTCCAGGCCGGCGAAAACGCCGCTAGAAAGCTCAACTTAACTCTTTCAAAACCGGTTACGCAAAAGCTCGGCAAACTCAAATTCCGAACCAGCTTTGCCCAAAACGTCCTGGACCACAGCATCGAAACCGCCCTCCTCGCTGCCCAAATCGCCTCCGAACTGGGCGTCAACGAAGAGCAAACCAAGCGCGCTGCCCTCCTCCATGACATCGGCAAAGCCCTCGACTCCGAGGGCTCCCACGCCCTCAACGGAATGGATTTCCTCCGACAAAACGGAGAGAACGAGCTCATTCAAAACGCCGTCGGCGCCCACCACCACGACATCGAACCAACCACGCCAGAGGCAAGAATCGTCATCATCGCTGATACCCTCAGCGCCTCTCGCCCCGGAGCCAGAAGGGAAGCTCACGATAACTATTTACAAAGACTTCAAAACCTTGAGGCGATCGCCAACGAAGAAAGAGGTGTGGAAAAGAGCTTTGCCGTCCAGGCCGGTCGAGAACTCAGGCTGATCATCAATGCCCAAGAAGCAAACGACGACGAGATGAAAGAAATCGTCAACCGCATCGGCGAAAAGCTAAAACAACAAGCAGACCACCACGGCCAAATCAGCATCACCGCCATCCGCGAAACCCGCCACACCGAGACCTACAAGCTATAAAAAAAGTCCGGCCGCCGGGGTTAAGGGCGTTGCCGGACAAATGAGGAGCTGCTGGTGCTATTAGGCTCAGGCTTTGCGAATGCGTACCGTTTTGCCAGGGGCTAATTCGTATTTCAGGCCTGCGGCCTTACAGATTCTCTCGAGCGCAAACTTGAGAGATGTGTTATACATAAAGGCATCAATCTTATACAAAGGAACATCCTTGTCGATCACAATCGAAACGCCAGCTTGCTTCCCAAACGCCGCAAAAACGTCCTTGATCGAGGTCTTCGTCAACTTCGTTGACACCTTCTTCTCAAGCAAAGTAGTATCTGGCTTGGCTACCGCCGCAGTCGCCACTGGCGCAAATGCCTGAGCCTGAGTATGGACAACCGGCTTCTTCGTCCGAACATACCAAACTCCCGACTTTTTCTCAAACTCAAGGTCCGCAACTTCGGAGATCACCTCAATCGCATATTCCAAAGTCACGCCGTCAAGACTGAGATACAAACCCTGCCGAGCCGAAGTCTGGACAACGTATTGCTGACCAGTCTGCTCGAACATCGAAGCCAGCACAACCCGAAGGTCGTCGCCTTTTGCCTTGATGCGAACGGTCATGTTTTGGGCAAGTGCCACCACGGAAACGGCGAGCAATAGAGCAGAAACTAGAATCCTCTTCATCTTCAACCTCAATTTGGTGCGTAAATCTTCACGGTTCCGTTATCCGGAGCCCTCGGCGTGGTTCTGCGAATCGCTTTGCTAGATCCCTTGAACCTCTGCGCGCTCGTTCGGCGCTTCGTAGTCACCCGAGCAATGTTCGCAGGCATGGTCGGCTTGACCTTAGCTGCGACTGGTGCGCTCGGAGCCGCCTTCTTCGCAACCGGTTTCTGCGCGATTGGAGTTTGCTTAGCCGCCGCCTGGGCCGCCGCCTTCTTCTTCAAAGCCGCAACCTTGGCCGCCTGAGCCTTCTTGCTCTTCTCTCGAATCGCCGCAAACTTCTGCGCTGCTTCCGACCTCGGCTTCGCCGCCGCCGCCGGAGCCGACGCCACAACTCGCGTGTCGTTCGCCTTTGGTCCAAACATCGCCGTAGGGTTCTTGGCGATGAGAGACATCGCAATCACCACAGTAGTAAGTCCAGCCATATAGGCAAGTGGCTTCTTCATCGTCGCATCATGAGCCGGGTTGGTCGGATTGGCGGGCGCGTTTTCTGCCTCCGACTCATTGGTGCGCTTGAACAAGGCAAAAGCCTGCATCAAATTCTTCTTTCCGACGGGCTCTTCCGTTGTTAACTGAAGCGTGACCGTCTCCGTCTGCTCCTTGTGAGCAAAGGCAGGAGCCACAACCGGAATCTCAATCTGTCTCGTGCGCTTATCCGCCAACGCTTCCAGTTGGCGTCGCAGCTCAGTCTTAGGATCACCTTCCACTGGCTCGGCAAACTTCCGAGCCAAGGCACCAAACGTCTCCGGGCGGGGGGAATCTAGCTGGGGTGCCGAATTGCCCGGGACGCTGGTCATAGGAATGGGGTCGATAGCAGCGCGAATGCGCTCCTGTCGGTCGGCCTCAATGGTCGACATCAAACTGCTCCGCTTCTCTTCAAGCACAAGCTTGCAGCGCGGACACGCCGCAATGTGTGACTCAAGCTGGTCAACAACCGCCTGTCCAAGCTTTTCCCCGTTAATATATCGACCAATCTGTGATTTGGCGATGGCGCATTCAAATTCCGTAACCGGCATGTTTCAAGTCTCCTCTTTACGAGTCCTGGTATTTGTATCGGGGCTCGGTTTAGAAACTTGAGGGGGGTTGTCAGGTTTTTGTGTACATGCTTCGTTTGGACTTACTCTGGTAAAGCTTGTTGAAAGACCTCTGAGGCCCGCTCAGCGGTAACTACGCTAGCTCCGATTTCTTTCTCAATCCGATTACGAGTTTCACCAGCGATGGATCCTCCAGTTACGCATGCCCGCGTAGCTTGAGTGATTCCCTTGTTTGGGGCCGCTTTGGCTATGACTGTGCTCGTATGTTCTCCAAGTGCGAGAAGAAGCAATTCGGTCGTCGACATTTCCTCTCGTAGGCCCGATTTGGTAGGGTCTAGCGATTTCAGCTCATGGTGGGCTTTTACACTGATTCCGAAAGTCCCTTGATGAACGATATTTGTCAAGATGCTGAACTCCCTCCCGACAGCGCCATGTAGCTGCATCTCGTCTGTGAACGCGCGCCGCACCTTTAGCGATCGGAGCCTCTCCATGATCCAGGCGTCCGTTCGTCCTTTTGAGTACCAGTTTTTTACGGCTCGATCAACTGCTAAAGCCGGATCAAGCTCTTCCTGAATTCGTTCGACCGCGATCTGAGCAATCCAGTTCTTGACCTGATCTGCCTTTTTGCCCTTTAGTCCCTGGACTAGCCTGAAAACACCAGTTGAATTGAGAACTCTCTCTTCGTGAGCCTCCACTTTGATGATCTTTATCTGATCCTGATAGCCGCGTTCATCCCGCTTCTGACTGAAGCTTCGCCACCAGTTCTTGTAGAAAACTTCATCCTCCTTGAAGAAGGCAATTATGTCGTCGACGTTGTACATCCATTCGCCGTCAACGACATAGCGCCGCACCGTTGCCGTTTCCAATGGGATGAGGTCGCGGGGGGAATCTTGATTGTCCATAGTAGTAGACACATGATACACGAAAATGTGCCCAGCGAGAAAAATTCTCAACGACGAAGAACACAAATTTGCGCCTCGATTTGCGTCGCTCTTCCGTCTTTACCTTGCCTGAAGTCAGAATCAGGCAAGGTGCCCCCGTAGCTCAGTGGATAGAGCTCCCTTCTCGCAGATGGTCAGTCGCAGGTTCGAATCCTGTCGGGGGCGCACTTATTCTACTCTCGGTTTCCCGATTGCAATTCTACAGACGAGAGAACACTGCGCTTTGATTTATAGAAACTTGTTTTTTCCAAGTTTTATTCATCTTCAATCTCATCTTCGATAGGGTCCGGAAACGGCATTCCTCGTTCTTGTTCTAAACTTGCGATGTACCTCATCAGAGCGATGTTTACATGCTGAACTTTGGGTTGGCGTGGCAAAGAGTGCTTTGCAAGGCTACTTAGCCTACGGAACAAAGTTGCTGGTATGGACACCGAGAGTTGCCTCTCGTACTTTTCTGAGTCATTTTTCCGAATACATTCAGTTTACAAGTTTTTTCCAAGTATTTGATCGCGCTGATTCGTTCCTCTCTCATTGTGCCTCTAATTCGTTTCTGAGCAGATGGCATAATCGCTTTATGGAACCATCTACCCTTGAAATACTGGCCGGCGAGAAAGTAATCGGTCTGATTTTTGATGCTCGGGAGGTGTTCAGTGAGCATGTTATACCGAGTCGAGCACTAAGACTAAAGAAACCCGCAGTTGTTGTTAGCAGCGTCGTCTCTGGTGTGCTTAGTCAGGAGGGGATCGACTTCCTTTCAAAAACGCACGCCGATGAATTGGTTTCAATTCGAAACATCGTTGGGAACGTAAAGCACCTGGAATTCGAGCTAACCGGAGGTCAGGTGACACTATGTAAGCGGAAATCCCTTGGAAGGCAGACTGTAGATTTGTTTGATGAGACAGGATCCCCGATACCGGGGCACATCCTGTAGTTATAGGATGTACCCCGGATGCCGCGGGTTAATCGACCCGTCGCATCCGAAAGGTCCGCCTTCGGCGCCTACGAGGGAGCCATTGACCGGGGCGGATTTGCAGGAGAAATTGGGTTGTGCCGTACTGGTAACCCCAACGCCAACGGAAAGCCGTCAGCCGAACTGGTTGACAAACGCCCTCGCAACTGCCTTATAGATGAATGCGCTTCATCGACGACAATAACTCCCCTGACTTCTGGTCCCGCGACCACTACGCCGACGATCCAAACCACCCGCTCTACAACTTCGAACCCGAAGAAGAAGAACAGGACGCGAGCCGCAAAGATCCAGACGAACTCATCGACTCAGGAACGTGCTTCGGTTACCTCCCCAGGAGCCAGGTCAGCCCGAACCCCCGGACGTTCAAGTCCAAACCCTACTCCTCCTTTCACCAAGTCAAAGCCCCCCGCCACAACCTAACCAAACCTGAAGAAGACATCTTCCCCCAGAACAGTCTCATCGTCCTAGCCGGGCAGCCCAAGATCGGAAAGACCACCATCGCAATTGCGCTTGCCAAAGCAATCGCCACCGGAAAACCCTTCGCCGGACAAAAGACCAAGAAACAACCTGTCGGCTACATCAGCTTCGATGACTCACCCAGAGAAATTAGTGAAGCCTTTACAAAGCACAAAGACATCACAGAGAAGACACCCATCTTCCTCACCACAGAAATGGAACCCATCAACACCAAGGCCGCCCATATCGAAATCGAAGACTTCCTCATCAAGCACAGGGGCGAAGCTACCGTCATCATCGACTCCTTCCACGCCGCCCTTCTGGACGCCAGAACCAACGACGCCCGCGCCATGCGAAAACTCCTCAACCCCCTCAAGAGAATCTCAGAACGAGCCGGACGAATCATCATCATCCACCACACCAACGCCTACGGAACGCGAATCGCCGACCACACCCAACTCCAAGCCTCCGTCAGCCAAACCATTCTGATGACCTACCAGCAAAGAGACCACTGCCGCATCATCAAATGGCAATCCTTCGGAAGAGGCGCAAACGCCACCAAAACCCTCCACATCGCAAGCACCAACGAAACCACCTTCAAACAGCACAACCTTGAACCCCTCAAAGATCTCAATCCCCAAGATAAGAGCACAAAACCTATCCTAAAAGCCCTCGCTAAGGCATCGAAAACCGTCGAACAGCTCGTCATCGAAACCCGCCTCACGCCAATTCGGATCCACAAACGCCTCAGGAAGTTGATCGAGCTCGGCCACGTAACCCGTAGCCAAGGAACGTACAGCCTCCTCACCGGCAGCCCCCATTGACGGTCACTTCGCCCACGGGGCGCGGGTCCCAAGTCGCTACTGGTTCCAGAGCGAATGCGGCGGAGCCAGTGGCGTCTTGGGTGGGGTGTGGCATCGGGCCGGGAGGATGACTTTCTTAGGGCTACCCACCCCTACCCACCTTTCCGGCACTCAATGCCAAAATTTGAACCTGACTACCCCACAAAATGCGTCGCAGTTCTCTCCGAAATCGCAAACCAAAAACCTCAAACCGAAATCAAGCGCACCCATTTCACCCCCCGAGTCGTAAGATACAGGGAAGGCAGAACGGGTATTGTTCTGATTGATTATGTCTACAGACATTTTTGAAAGAGTCAAGAAGGTCACCGTCGAAGAACTCGACGTGAAGGCCGAAGAAGTCGTCACTGAAGCTAGCTTCACCGAGGATCTGGGTGCAGATTCACTGGACGTCGTTGAGTTGGTCATGGCTTTCGAGGACGAGTTCGGGATTGACATTCCGGACGAAGAAGTCGGCGAGATCAAGACTGTCGGAAACGCAGTCGATTACATCTCGAAGAAAGTCGCCGGCTAATGAGCGTCTTGCCCGAACCATCCGGGCGTGTCGTCGTCACCGGAGTTGGAGCGGTCACCCCGCTCGGCACCGGTGTCGATGTCTTTTGGCCCAAGGTCATCGCTGGTGAATCAGGTATCCGCCGGATTCAGCAGATGGAAAACCTTGAGCTCTACTCCTGCCAAATCGCAGGAGAAATTCCTGATTTTGAAGCGACCGACTGGGTGGACAAGAAAGACGCCCGTCGCATGGACCCCTTCCTGCTCTACGCAATCGCCGCAGCAACGATGGCACTCAAAGACGCCAACGTCACCCTTACCGAAGAGCTGAAAGATGAATTCGGAGTCCTCATCGGCTCCGGAATCGGTGGTCTCAAGTCGATGTACGACCAAACGGCTTTCATCCACGACCTCAAGCCGGATCGAGTCTCCCCGTTCTTTGTGCCCTACATGATCGCCGACATGGCCAGCGGTCTCGTATCGATCATGAACGACCTTCGCGGACCGAATCACGCCATCGTCTCCGCCTGCTCCACCGGAGCAAACGCAATCGGAGACGCCTACGAGATCATCAAACGCGGCGACGCCCGAATGATGATCGCCGGAGGAAGCGAAGCTCCGGTCAACCCAATCGGAGTCGCTGGCTTCTGCGCCTGCCGAGCAATGACCACCCGCAACGACGAGCCAACCCGTGCCTCGCGACCGTTTGACCGCGACCGCGACGGCTTCGTCATGGGTGAAGGAGCCGGAACCTTGGTCCTCGAAGACCGAGATATGGCGATTGCCCGGGGAGCAAAGATCTACTGCGAGATCGTCGGCTACGGCTTCTCGGCAGATGCCCACCACATCACCTCCCCGCATCCCGAAGGTCGCGGCGCAGCGAAGTCAATGAACATGGCGCTCCGAAAGGCTGGCCTCCAGCCTGAAAAGATCGACTACATCAATGCCCACGGAACCTCCACTCCTGTCGGCGACCCGATGGAAGTCGAGGCCGTGAAAAAGGTCTTCGGCGATCACGCCTACAATCTAGCCGTCAGCTCAACGAAGTCGATGCACGGTCACATGCTCGGCGCGGCAGGGGCAATCGAATCGCTCATCTGCATTTTGGCAATGCGCGATGGAATCATGCCGCCGACGATCAACCTCGAGAACCAGGACACTGATCTCGGCATCAACCACGTCCCCAACGTGGCTCAGAAACGAGAACTCAACTACGTCCTGAATAACTCGTTCGGATTCGGCGGACACAACGTCTCGCTGATCATGACCAAGGGGTGATGCCTCATGACCGGCTCGCTAGCTGAGCATATCGAAGGTTTTCTGGTTCACCTATCAGCGCGTCGGTCGCCGGCAACAGTTCGTTCCTACGGTTCCGACCTCCGGCAGTATCTCGGTTTTGTCGAAGAGGAATCGGTTTTTGATACTTCCTCGCTACGGTTGTTTCTAAGAAAGCACGGCGGCCAACCAGTCTCCCGAGCTCGCAAGCTCTCAACGCTGCGCGCGTTCGCCCGATACCTCCGCACGGTCGGCGCCCTCGACTCAGACCCCACCGAGCCACTGGAAGCTCCCTACAAGCGAAAGAAGCTGCCTAAAAGCCTCAACCAGCCGCAGGCAGGGGAGCTTTTGGATCAGACTTCGGTCGGTCGCACCCCTGAGCGAGACCGGGCGCTACTGGAACTCCTCTACTCCGCAGGCCTTCGGGCGGCGGAAGTGGTTTCAATTAAACTGACCGATGTTTCGTTCGCCGAGCGTTCGCTACGGGTGATCGGAAAAGGCAACAAGGAGCGGATGGTGTTCTACGGCTCGACTGCGGCAGCAGCTCTTGATGACTACGTTAGGGGTCCCCGGGTAGCTGGTACAGCGTTGTTTACAAACGAGAAAGGGCTAGCCTTGACCACCCGGACGGTGCAGAACATCGTCAAACGGTGGGCAATCGCGGCGGGCTTGCCCCCAGAAACTTCACCTCACACACTGCGGCATTCGTTTGCGACGCACCTGCTGGATGGCGGAGCGGACCTCAAGACAGTTCAACAGTTATTGGGCCACGAGAGTCTGGCAACAACTCAGATCTACACGCACGTGAGCATCGAGCGGCTGAAGGAAACGGTCGCCAAGGCGCACCCGAAGTCGGGCTAGAAACGGTTCAGATTGTTGGACGTTTCTATCCATATGAAAGGTCTTGGGCTAGTTGCCGCTGGATTTGTTGTTGGGCTTGGAGCAGCGCATTCACCCCAGGATCAAAAACCGGATCTCCGTCTTGCGACTGCGTTCACCGACCCGCAGGAAGTGGCTATGGTCGCCTACTCTACAGCAGTTTTTCGCAAAGTGCACGAGGACGATGCGAATTACGAGCCGTTCTTATGGGATATCAAGTATCGGAAGGACTACATCATTGTGGAGCGTTGGAGCTATGACCCTCGGACTTTGAAGGAAAACGACGTAATATTCGATGGAGTGAGCCATACGTATTTCACAAAGCATGGCGTCTACTTGAAGACCGCTCCGCACGGAAACTTTGAGGAAGAAATCAAATCGAAGGCGGATCGTATCAGGCGAATCGACCGAGCCATAGAAGACTTTTGGAAGAAGTAAACGTCAAACCCAAGTCGAAGCCCGTCGGAAGATCTTGTAGGTAATCGGGCGGCGGACGTTGGCAAACACAAAATCTGGCCAGCCGGCCATGAAGTCCAGGTCGTAATCATCCGGCGGTGATATGAGCACCAAGGGTACTCCCGATGCGGTTGGATGGTCCATTTTTGCCATCGCGAACTTCTCGTAGCCCGCGATCTTGTTCGGCTCTTCAAGTGTGGCAAGCAAGTCAACGAAGAATAAATCTGCTCCCGCAACCTTATCCAGAGCCTCATTCCACGACGTGTAGTGCTCAAATGTATCGCTTGGGTGGAAGCCTTCCCGGGCTTCTGCAACCATTTCGTCTTCCTTAGTGAGCAACACAAATCGCATCTGCAACGATCATACAACAAAAAAAAAATCCTTGCAAGTTCGTTAAAAAAAGCGAAACATCATCTTCATATCATTGAAGTGTGATATAACTGTGGAAGGAGCTAACTGGATGATAAGTGAGACCGAACAAACCACGAGCCGAAACCCGATTGATGCGGACAAGTTTCAGGCAATGATGGGAGAAACCCGCCGCCGAGCCTACTCGATGGCGATCCAACTCACTCGAAATGCGAGCGATGCTGAAGACCTCGTTCAGGAAACCTACGTCAAGGCTTGGCGCGGTTTCGACTCCTATGCGCCCGACCGATCATTTCTCAACTGGTTGTTGCGGATCATGCAACGTGCCTACCTCGATTCTCGTCGACGCGAGAACCCGGTCCGGAAAGCAGAATCACTCAACGCCTTGATTACCCCGCACGACCGAGATTCTTTGGAATTCCAAGTCGCCGACGACCGTATCACTCCCGACGAGGAGCTTCTTCGAGAAGAGTACAAGGAACAGCTCACCAAAGCCTTGGACCAGTTGCCTGACGTTTATAGCACCGCTCTGAGAATGTGCGACCTCGAAGGCCTCAGCTATTCGGAAATTGCTGACCACCAGAACACTACTATCGGTACGGTTAGGTCACGCATCCACCGCGGCCGACGGCTTTTGAAGGAAGCAATTATCCGCGGCGGATACCAGTTTCGCTGAGGATTCATAGCAAGTTGCCGATCATCTACTTGATGAACGGCATTTCTGGTGCATCAAGCGCAAGCAGCCCAATCTCAGCGGCTCAATCGTCCGAGAGTGGCGTAGCTCTCGCTATGCTCAAAAAGACGCTGGACGCTCAGAAGAGCCAAGGTGCCGAACTCTTGAAAATGCTCGAAGGCAAGGGTCAAATCATTGACATTCGCGCCTAACTATCGGGAACCACTCAGGTTCCGTAGCGGTACACTCTAAGGTGATGAGCGAGAAGCCAGCACCAGCCAACCGCCCAGGGAAGAACTCGTGGGTGAAAAACACCTACTTCTGGATCGCAGCGATTCTGCTTCTTCTCGGAGTTTTGGGATTGGTCAAGGGCGACAAAACGATCCGCGATCCGGGTCAGATTCACGAGAATAATCTCGCATTGATCTATCTCGCGGCCAGCGTCGTGATGCTCATCAATGGTCTCATTTCTCATCGGGCGTACCTCGCTCAATGGGAAAGCTCCGAGGAAAAGAACTAAGAACTTATGGTTTTGTGCGCATGTGGTAAGCCGATTGACAAGGTGCCGAATTGGCTCCAGTCGGCAGAAGTAGAATTCGTTTGCAACAACTGCCCCAATCGGCAGACCAAGAACATCGCTTTTGTTCAGCTTGACGCTGGCGCAAAGGATCCAGGTAAGCAAATCGAAGGCGAACCAGATCTCGGCGATCTCGACGAAGACGAGGATTAAGAAGGCTCGAGGCACGAGTCGTAAGTCAACGATTTCCTTCGATCTGACTCGCGACTCGCGCGTGGAGACTCACGCTACTCTGACGACAGCTCTTGGCTTGGCGATGTTGATCATCACCTGACCGGGAGCTTTTTCTTGTCCTAGGCCGAGTTTGCAGAGGGCAATCAATGCCCGTTCCGTCACGGGTGTTCCTTCAAGAAATGTCACCTGAGCGGTCAGAACACCATTGTCGAACCAAGCACTAGCATCAATGATGCCCTCTTGGTCAAGCAGAAACCTCTCGATTTCCTTTGGGTTCACCAGATGGACCGTATTCATACGGTAATCATCGGGTTGCTAAGGGTTACCGAGAGGGATATTTTCTGTTAACGCTTAAACTTCGATGACACTGGGGACAATCAGCGGTCGAAGCTGTGCTCGTTTCACAATCGTCTTTCGCACAATCTCAGTTGCGGCCTGCTTGACCTTGTTCAAGTCTTTCAGATCGTTCGGAGTGAGCGAAGCGAGCATGTCAACCATGATGTCGTGGGTCTCTTCCAGAATCCCCGCTGGGCCGTGAAAGCCTTTTGCATGGAGCGAAGGATCGCCAACGATTTCGCCGTGAGTTGAATCGACGGCGATGGAAACGATGACCAGTCCATCGTTCGCCAAGTTGTACCGGTCGCGCAAGACGGACTCCGTGACTCCAGGGGTTCCGGAGTTGTCAACCAGAACTCGCCCGGTCGGAATCTCCTCGCCAAGATATGCCTTGGTTTCGTCGATGACCAACGGGATTCCGCTGGTCAGGGTGAACCGGCGGTGCTCAGGGTAGCCCATGTCCTCGGCGATCTTGTTGTACACAAACTGGTGTCGTGGCTCGCCGTGGACTGGCGCAACGTAGAACGGCTGCGTCAGGTTGATCATCATCTTCAGCTCCTCTTGGTAGGCGTGACCAGAGACGTGGATCGGACGGGCGGCCTCGTAAACCACTTGGCAGCCTTGTAGGAAGAGGCGGTTAATCGTTCGCCAAATGGCTCCCTCATTGCCAGGGATTGGTCGGGCGGAATAGATGAGCGTGTCGCCTTCTTTAACCTGCATTCGCCCATACTCTGCCTTGCTCATCTTAACGAGCGCGCTCATCGGCTCTCCCTGGGAGCCAGTGGTGAGGAGCGCAACCTGATGATCGGGCAAGCCTCGAACATCATCCAACGGAAGCAAAACGCCGTTCGGAATTTTGACGTAGCCAAGTCGCATGCAGATATCGAGATTTCGCTCCATGCTTCGCCCGACGACGGCAACCTTTCGACCGGTCTCCTTGGCGATCTGGAAGACTTGCTGCATTCGGTGGATGTTGCTTGCGAACGTAGTGAGGAGAACTCTGCCCTTAGCGTCGTTGAAGACCTTGCGCAGACCTTCGGTGACGATCGACTCGCTGGGTCCCCAGCCTGGACGCTCGACGTTCGTCGAGTCGCTAAGGAGGACTACGACTCCTTCAGCACCGATTTCGCTGAAGCGCTTCATATCGCTCAGCTTTCCATCGACAGGAGTGAAGTCGAACTTGAAGTCTCCGGTGAACAATACGTAGCCATGAACGGTCTTGATCGCCATCGCGCAGTTCTCAGGAATTGAGTGGGTGACACGGATCGGCTCAACAGAAAGCCCGCCGGCCTGGATCACGTCGCCTGCTTTGAAGATTCGGTAGTCGACCTTAACGCTTGGACATCGCTCATCTAGCTTGTGCCGGATCAGCGCATGCGTGAACTCAGAACAGTGGATTGGCACATTCATCTGCTTCAGCAGATAGGGGAGGGCACCGATATGGTCCTCATGGGCGTGGGTCAGGAAGATTCCGCGAACCTTATCCTTGTTTTGAAGTAGGTAGGTGAAGTCGGGAACAATGATATCGATTCCCAGCATTTCCTCATTCGGAAACGACAATCCACAGTCGATGACGACAATATCGTCGCCTTGCTCGACAACCGCACAGTTCTTCCCAATCTCCCCAACGCCACCCAGCGCAACAATCTTAATGGAATCCACGGTATCAGGGTACCTGTTGGTGGGTTAGGTGGCTGAAGTTACACAGACAACGATCCACCCACAGCCTTCGATGGACGAAGAACGCCTAGTGTAAAACCTCAACATGAGCTCGCTCGTCCTGGAGCTTCAGGATCATGTCGCGGATCTGATTTTGCAAGTTGCCATGGACGGCTGGGTCCCAAACGGTATCTTCGTGTACGCGAATTTCCTCGGGAATCGAAAGAGGTGGAAGGGTGGCGAACTCCGGAACCTCCCACTCGTAGCGCGGCCAGATGTGGGCGTGAAGAAATGGATCGACATTTCCGTACATAGCGAAATTGATTCGTTTTGACTCGGTCACCCGGTCAATCGCCTCACCTAACAAGGACATGTCCTCCAAGAATGCATGCCTCTGTTTCTCGGGGAGCTCAATCAACTGATCAACTTGAGGATACGCCATCAACAAACAGTAACCAGGCAAAAACTGATTGTCTCCCATGACCGCGAATCCGCTTCGCATTCTCAAAACGAGGCGGGGGTTCATTCCTTCCGAAAGCTCTTGCAGGCGCTCGCTGGGAGTCATCGTGTTGCTATTGTATCGTAATCACGACGTTCCCTAGTTAAAGATTGCTCAAAAGCCTCATCGTTCAGCGTCGAACTCTTGCCACTTCAAGGTGGCGCCCCAAAGGTTCATAGAGATGGCCAATTTGGGAGAGGAAAACAACGCACTCATCGTCGCGATCCAAAGCGCGGCAACCATAAACATAGTCGCCCAAGTCACCTGTTAGCTTCCCTGAGTGGCATCGGTTCACTACAACCCAAGTCTCCTTGGAAAAACGGGACTCAAGGAGATGCCCAACCCGAGGCGGCTGAGAAGAGATTCTGATTGATGTCATCCGTGGCATGGACTAGTAGCGTAACAACCAGAGCGTTGCACGAGCGTTGCACGGATTTCTGTGAGCCGTCTTAGGTTCAAATGACGTAAACTATAGGTATGAACCAGCGGTTGCCGGAATGGCTGACCATTCGTATGCCTCGCCCAGACACAATCCGTCAGGTCGAAGGCATGATGCGGCAGAAGAATCTGCACACTGTGTGCGAATCGGCTCGGTGCCCAAACCTTCCTGAGTGCTGGAGCAAGAAGACTGCCACGTTCATGATTCTGGGCGACACCTGCACCCGCTCGTGCGGCTTCTGTGCAATTAAAGTTGGGCGTGGATTGACGGTCAACCCAGATGAACCAGCGGACGTGGCAAAAATCGCCGCCGACCTTGGCCTTAAGCACATTGTTGTTACTAGCGTCGCCCGAGACGACCTTGCTGATCAGGGTTCGATGCAGTTCTCGCACACGATTCGAGAACTCCATAAAGTGAATCCTCTCTGCATCGTCGAAGTTCTGACGCCGGACTTCAAAGGGAATCGGGAGTGCATCAAGAACGTCTGCGATGCAAAGCCAGAGATTTATAACCATAACATCGAAACCGTCGAGCGGCTCCACACCCTTGTTCGCCCACAAGCCAAATACGCCCGAACAATGAGTGTTTTGGAGCAGGTCAAGGAGATCGATTCGGCAATCTACACCAAGAGTGGGATCATGCTCGGGCTCGGTGAAACCAAGGATGAAGTCATTCAAACGTTGCAAGACCTTCGGGATATCGGGGTCGATGCGGTCACAATCGGTCAATACCTAAGGCCAACCATGCGACACCTTCCGGTGGTGGAATACATCCACCCTACGGAGTTCAAGGAGTACGAGAAAATTGGTGAAGAAATGGGATTTGCGTTCGTTGCCAGCGGTCCTTTCATCCGTTCGTCGTACAATGCAATTGAGTTCAGCAAAAAGGTGATGGGTGACCGACTCAGCCAGCTAGACGAGGCAGAAAGGGCTAAGTTCCTTGAGGATCTCGAAGCGCAAAGCGAAAACCACACCGTAGGCGTCTGAACAACTAGCTAGTGCCAGGATGGCCAATTCAATCGTTCGGTTTGCCGCGATGTACGGTCCCATTGTCGGGGTCGGGGTGGTTTGCGGCGGCTATTTCTGGGATTGCCTACAAGAAGTATTCTCGCCCAGCACTGGGTTCAAAATAGACTACCAAACCGAAGCTGGGCTGGTAAACTTGCAGTGCCAGAAGTATAGTTTTGATCCCCTCAGCGGAACCTTGTCGGCCCAGAGTTTCGAGGTGAGGCATCCTAACGGAAAGCTGATCGCCCGACTTCCTCGGCTCTTGGTCACCGGACTTCGAATCGACCAGAGATTTGCCCCTAATGTTCTCCTCCAAGATGCTCAAGTTTGGGTTCGGCGAGAAAAAGATGGAAAGCTCGATCTCGCTAGGTACATGCCGAAGTCTAGCGAAGAACCTAGTAACGTCGCGTTCACAGCTGAACTGAATCGTTGCCGGATCAATGTCTTGGACGAAGCGGCGACTGGGGTTCCGAGCAACCAAATCTATATCCCCTTTGGCAAGGTGAGCGGACAGGGTGAGAATCTCTTTGCCTCTCTGAGCCTGAATATCGTAGGTCTGGCTTCGACGAACCTCGTAGTCACTAAGACGATACGTGGGATTGGAATTGAAGGTAGCAACCTTCAAGCGAATCCTGGTCGATTGAGAAACCGCCTCCTACTTGGTCCCGAAAAGAAACAATGGTTCGATCTGGACTTGCTAAAAGTGGGTGAGGGCAGGGTCACCGGAGAGTTTCATGCAATGGTTCCGCCGAAGTCAGGACCTGTCTTCGCCGCGAATCTTTCGGGCGAGCTGGCGAACGTAGGTTGGGATCATTACACTGCGGCAAAGGCTGACCTAAGGGCCTCTCTCACAGAAAAGGATGTTCGATTCACCGCTGACCTAAGCGACAGCAACGCTGGCGCGAAGGTTCGGGGAGTAGCTGATTGGTCAAAGGGTATTCGGCTAGATGCCAATACAGAGGTGCAACGCGTAACACCGCAGCTTCTCGCAAAACTTGGGATGACAATCCCTTCTTGGTTGAAGGTCGCCGATGCCGAGGCAAAAGGCAAACTGGGATTCCACAAAGGCATTGTCACGTTCCGAGGTGGCGTCCGAGCGCAAAACGTTAGTGCGTTCGGATTGAAGACTCCGACGGTTGCTGCTGATCTCGAGGTAACTCAAGACGGTATCAAGGCAATCTGGAGCGATCTGGCCATTGGAAAAACTAAGACGGACGGCATTGTTTCGTACCAGTTTAAGCCACAAAAGTGGCAAATAGCCGCGAAGTCGGATCGAGCCTACGCCTACGACTTTGGAGTCTATGCTCCATCTCAACTAAAGGACACCTTTGGAACGCTAAGCGTGATCGGAGGTGGAACTGGTGTAAGTTACGAGTTGCTTCTTGCATCAAAGCTCGACGCCAAAATCGCTTTGGGTGATCGAAAACTCAGCCTCGCAAATACAGAAATTCTTGGAAGGTTTGACGGGAAGCGATTCCTAATCGAACGGGCAACTTCCGAAGGGCCGAACGGAAATTTGATTGCTTCCGGAACCATTGATCTCAAGAAGGGCCTTGCAGTCAATCTCGAAGGATCCGGTTTAGTGCTGTCGCAGTTCCTACCTGAACTAACCGGGGAGGCGGACGTGAAAGGGCGCTTGGTCGGTTCATTTGCAAAGCCGAGGTTTGATGGTTTGGTCCAGGCGATTGGTCTGGGCTACGGGCAGTTCGGTGACACACTCACTGCGGTCACTGCAGAGGCACTGGTTGACGATGAAGGTGTCAGCCTGACCCACGTTCTCGGTGTCAAAGGCGCTGGCCAGGTCTCTGGAGATCTCGGGCTAAGGTTCAAATCCCAGAACTTAAGCGGAATGCTCAGTGCAGCCGGAATCAACATTTCGGATTTTTACGAGGGGCCAGTCGCCGGCGTAGTGGACCTCAAAGATGTCGTGCTCGGCGGAACGCTATCGGTGCCCAAGCTGTCCGGAAAAGCGGAGGCCCCGACCCTCATCGCGGCCGCTACAAAGCTAACCTCCGTCTCTGGGGGAGTGTCGCTTGAAGGATCAAAGTTCAAACTGGAGGGTTTGGTCGCCAAGGTCGCCGATGGCTCTATCTCCTCCGGCGGAATCGAGTTCGATCTCAAAACGAAGGCAGGGGCCTTCACCGGCAAAGCCGACAAGTTGTCGTTCGCAGAACTCCGCCAGATCGTCAACCGGCAGATCGGCGATGGGAAGTCAGATTTCTTGGGTGAAGACCTGGAGGTCAAAGGAGTCACTGGGGCTGAGTTCTCCGTTGCCATCCGAAACAGCAAGATTGAGTCAATCAAGGCTTCGGGGAATGTGGACTCGGTGAAGCTCAACCAGGCTCAAGTTGGTGCGGGCGATTGGAAGTTTGGCTATGATGGCCAGTCCTATCAAGTCGATGCAATGCTAGGTTCGCTCGATGACTACTTCCAGCTCAATGGTGCGAATTACAACGTATCCACCAAGAAGTTGAACGGCGAGCTGATCGCCTATAACGTCCCAATTCGCGAACTTGTTCTCGCCAGCGAATCAAGGCTTGAAAAGATACCCGGCGCGTTTGAACGCCTTTCGATTGTTCGCGGGAAAATGGGGCTGTCGGCACTCTTAGGCGGAACGGTGGACAATCCGGTGGTCTCGCTCAATGAGTTCGAAGTCTCAAATTTGCTTCTCGGCGCCCAAAACCTTGGGACCCTGGCGATGAAGGGCGCATATTCGGCGGACGGTTGGCGCATTTCTGAAGGGTCGATTGTCGGACCGAAGCTTACGAAGCTCAACCTGCCCTTTGGAACGATCAAGCTCAGTGAGAAGCAAGGGATCCCAGAGGGAACCGCGCGATTTTCGGGTGGCATGAGCCAAGGGTCCGTCGATGCAAAGCTTGAACTCGTCGGGTTTCCGCTCAGCAAGTTTGCCCCGTTGCTGACTTCCCAGGATGGCTCCAAACCTCTTCCCGCGCAGGAGTTTCTTGCAAAATCCGCCGTACGAATCGACTACGCCGACGTCAAGATTTCCGGCACCCGCGAAGACCCGTCCCTCTCGGCGGATATCGAGTCGTCTTTGGTGAGCGGCGAGAAGACGGGCCCCTTATCTGGCGAGCGACTACGGGCTAAAACCAAACTATCAGCGGTCCCACGGAAAGGGAGCGATCTTGTTGATCTGACCCAGGAGTCGACTCTTTCCTTCAAGTCACTGGAGGCGCTGTTCAAGACCACCCTTCCCATTGCCCTCGGCGACTCCGAACAACAGAGTCAACCCCTGACGGGAGAGTTCTCCGTGGTCGGAGAGCGTAGCCTCGCCGACTTTTTGGCCTCCACAAAGGACCTTAAACTGGGTGAAAAAGGAGCCCGAATCTCTGGTGGATACAAACTTGGAGGTACTTTGGCAAAACCGGAGGCCAGCGGGGCTATCCGATTAGCCGTCGATCAAGTGTTATCGACTGCCGTGAACCCCATGATCGGTGCCCCAGTCCAAATCGGATTAAAGAACACCTCCGTTGAGTTAGGCTTTGAGCGGGATTCAAGGGGATTGCTCGGTCGTTTGAAGGGCTCAACAGGAGTCACTACGAGCGACGAGGGAACAATCTCCTTTGGAGCAAGCGTGAGTCTTGCAGACCTGTCAAGGTCCGTAATGGACCAAATCATCGAAGGAGGATTCGTTAATGTAGACAGGCTTAGACTTGCACAAATTTTTCCGGACGCGAGCTATGCTAACGCAACAATCACAACGCCGAAACCGATCACGATCACCGGGAATCTGGGTGCTCCAAGGATTGCTGGAGAGATTGTGGCGACCCAAGTCTCCAGCATCATTCCGACCCTCCTTCCAACCAGTGGAGGCGAAGAGCGGCTTTCCATCGATCCGAGCTTCGATCTAAGCTACCGCATTGCCGATATCGCTTCGATCAAGTCGTCGACAGCTGACATGAAGCTATCCGGATCCGGAACACTGAAAGGCAGGCTCAGCAATCTAACCGCCGAGGCAAAGCTCGTCGTGGAAAGTGGTCAGCTCGCTCTGCCCGGTGCACGCGTCAAGCTCCTACCAGACGGCACCCTGGACTTCAGCTACCGGGCAGATCGGGTCGACTCAAAAGCAAAGATGATCGCGAATCTAACGGGCGAAACAAGCTTGACTGTTTTGAAAAACGCAGTCACGCCGGAGCGTTACGATCTGACGATCAAAGTCGATGGTGACATGCTCGGAAAAGGCGGCGGTGATAACAGCGGAATCGTGCGGCCCGGCGAACAGAACCAGGGCAAACTGACTTACACCTTCCCGAACCGCCCCGCCGATCTGAGCGACATCCAAATCATGGGAATGCTGGGCCGCCTCGACCTCATCAACAGTGTCACGCAACCGGGCTCAAACTCCCAAATCGAGGAGGACCTAAGGAACGCGATCACCAGCTATGCGCTCCCCAACTTCCTTGGGGGGTTCACAAATCGGCTCGCACAGAACTTCGGCTTTGAGTACGTCAACGTCGATTACAACGCCTTTGAACAGACCTCCATTTCCGCTGCAAAATCCCTCGGCAGCGGCTTCTTCCTGCAAGGGCGTCGCCAACTCGCCACCCCGCTTCCAGGGCAAGTCGTTGCTTATGATTTCCGTCTTGCCTACCGGCCTCGCTCGGGCCCGCAGTCAATCCGTAACCTTTCCTTCTCCTTAGGAACCGACCAAATAAGGCCTTACAAGCTCTCCGCCGACTTCAGCCAACGCGTGAGAACATCAAAACCGCCGTATCGTTCGCTCGTATGGAGCGTCACTCCTAAATAGCGCAGGTACATTTATGGGTGGAGTGAGGGGAATTTTACGCAGCGTCGCGATTGGAGTGCTGACTTTGGGGGTCATGGCGGCAGCGTTTGCTCAAGATGTTGGGATCATCAAAGAGATCAACATTCGAGGAACCAAGAAGATTTCTCCGGCTGTTGTCAAAGCTCTGCTCCAAGTACGTGAAGGGCAAATTCTAAACTTAAAGGCCATCGAAGAGGATCGACAACGCATTCTTGATATGGGTTGGTTTAGGAAGGTTAACTATAACAAAACCCTCCTCGCAGACAACACCTGGCAGCTCATTTATGACGTCGACGAAAACGAGATCGTCCGCGAAGTAGCAGTTGTTGGTAACTCGGCGATCAAGACGGAAGACATCCTTAAACTCGTCCAATTCAAGCCCGCTCCGGGGGCGAAAGAGGAAGATCTCCGGCCCCTTAATCTCAGCGAAATCAAGCCTAGCCTTGATGCGATCCAGAGGCTTTACGAGGATCAAGGCTACTTCGGACGAGTGGAAGCCCTCGATCCTGATCCATACAGCCCCGGCACTTGGCTACTGCGAATCAAAGAAGCCGTCATCAACTCGATCTCCATCGAAGGCTTCACTTCGACCAAGGACAAAGTATTTAACCGCCTGATCAAGTCCAAACCTGGCCAACCGTACAGCCGATTCCAATGGGAAAAAGACGCTCTACGGGTCATCAACACGCAGTGGTTTGAAGGCGTTAGTCCAACCCAGCCCGCGCTGTCCATCCTCGACTCCGGCCTCGTCGATCTCAAGATGAAGCTGAATGACGGTCGAACTGGCATGTTCAACGCTGGCGTTGTGCTGAACCCCCAGAACTCACTGGCGGGGACGATCAGTTACTCTGACTCGAACTTCAATGGGACGGGCCAGAACGTCGCCTTCAACTACACCCAGGCAACCGTTCAGGGCACCGGCGGCAGTATCAGCTTTGATTACGCGAATCCATTCGCCGACTCCAAAGATTCGACATTCCGAGCTTCGGTGTATGACCGGGTGCAATTCCGATTTATCAACAACGCCTTCGGCGGCGGAAATCTTAACGCCGCTAACCAGTACAGCGAGCGACGAACTGGCGGCTCGATGGGATTCACCAACCAGATCAACGACAAAAGGAGCTTGACCATTTCTTCTCGGTTTGAGCGAGTTAACGTTCCACCGTTTGATCCTGCAAGCGGGAATGTCAACAACTTCATCCAGCAAGACGGAGAAGTCGGCGTCCTCGGATTATCCGTAATCAACAACACCCGAGACCTCGACTTCGACCCTGCCCGTGGAAAGTTCCTCCGGCTGGATGTAGAGCCTGGGTTCTCCACGATCCGACCTGTGAGTACCAACATCTCGGGTGATAATCCCGAAGGACGATTTGGCTTCGTACGACTTGGATTTGACTACCGAACTTACTTCACGCCGAACAAAAAGCGCAGAACCGCAGATGACGTCTCGCGTGAGGTCTATGCCTTCCGGCTTCGAGGCGGAACGGTTCAGGGTGTTATCCCATTCTTCGAGCAGTACTTTGCAGGCGGAAACGACTCCGTTCGTGGCTTCCAGGAAGACCGCTTCTGGGGGAAGAACTTGCTAATGGCGAGCTTTGAATGGCGAAAGCCCGTTCAAGATCAGTTTTCGCTCGTCACCTTCCTTGACCTCGGCTCTGCCTGGGGCGGATACGGCTCAGGGGCGGGAAGCGACTTTACCCAGAGCAACTCCTTCTCCCTCAAGATGGGTTACGGACTGGGTCTTCGACTTCGGACTCCGATGGGACCTATTCGACTCGACTTTGCGTTTAACAACGAAGGCGGTAGTCGTCCGCACTTCATGATCGGAACCAGTTTCTAAACACAAATTCAGGACAAGCAAACAACAATGAATAAATCGTATCTCACAGGCTTTCTCAGCGGCACTTCAGTAGTCGCTCTTGGTATGGTCGTCGTCCTTCTGGGCTCAGGATTCCAGGGTGCCAGCGCAAAGACCGGCGTCGTTGATGCAATCAAGGTGATGGAAGCGGTCGAAATCTCGCGTAACTATCGCGAGGAAGAGAAGAATTACTTCAACGAGCGCGAAAACGCTCTTCAGTATTTGAGTCAGAACCGAGTCATGAAGAAAGACGAGGCGGAAAAGTTCTGGGCTCTCACGCTCAAGACAACCAAAACCGATGCCGAAAAGGCCGAGCTTGAAAAGGTGAAAACCAACGCAGCTGAAGCCAAGAAGAAGTTCAATGACCTCCAAGTCAAAGCAAACCCGACAGATGCTGATCTCAAGCTACTCGACGACTATCGAAACCGCCAAGCTGAAATGGGCGAGTACGGCAAAAAGCTAGTCGATGACACTCAAAACGAGATGAAGGAGATTCGACAGAAGCACCTGAGCGCTCTCCAGGACGCCTACCAAGCAGCTATTCAAGAAATCGGGAAGCGAGATGGCTACGGCGTGATCTTCGACAAAAACGTCGCGCCATTCGCGGCAAACGATGTCACCGACGCTGCTTCAAAAATGGCCGCCAAGAAGGGATAAATGCGACGCGAGAAGTTTGCCTGGTCGGGTTGGGTGGTTGCCGCAGGACTGGCCGGAATCATGTTAGGTTCCGGTTTCCAAACTCCGTCGCTCAAGCTCGGCGTCGTAGACCTGAACGCCGTCATCGACAAGAGCGACGCAGGCAAAGCTGGGAAGAAGTCTTTTGAAGATATGAAAGCCGCGCGAGAAGGGTTGCTGGAGTTTATTGATCAGTATCGGATCCTCACAATCGAGCAAGCAAACCGACTCCGCGAGCTAATGCTCCTCAAAGAGCGAACCAAGGCAGAAGAAGCCGAGTTGGAACGGCTGAAAGCTGACATCGTCGCGACAAGCAAACGATCTGCCGAGCTCGCTACTAAGCCGAACTACACGCCCGAAGAGCGAACATTAGTCGAGGAGTATTCGAGACGTTCGCAGACGATGAATGAGACGTCTACTCGCTGGTTACGAGAGTTTAGCGATGAAGTCCAAAACTGGGTCGCAGCAAGCCGAGAGCAAAATTATCAAAAGGCAAAGGCCGCCGCGGCAGAAGTTGCGGCAAAGGACGGATATACGATGGTCATTGAAGGTTCGGTAGCAGTCTTTGGCGCCAACGATATCACCGACCTGTCTCTCGCGGCGATGAACGCCAAAAAGTAGTCATGAAGCGTTTCGGCATCCTCGGCGGGCTGGCTCTCAGCCTCTCGGGGTGCCATCAGGCCGCTCCAATCGTGTACGTTGACCTCGACAGAGTTCCGCTGGACAACGCCAAGTCGATTGAGTCAATGGGACTGCCGGCTGGCTTTCAGACTTCCAAAGTCGGCAAGACTCTCAGCATCGAATCGCGTCCGGAGCGGATTATCAGAGCTGATCGAGACCACTCCGCAGCGGCGATCAAGAGTCTCCTAGAGGTCGAGTCTGCAGGCGCCAGGAAGACCATTTCAGAACGATTAAAGCAGTATTACCAAACGGAAATCGACGAGTTCTTCGACAAGGAATATGAGAACTTGGGCCCTGAGGCACAAAGGGCTTGGCAAGGGTATCGAAACCAAGTGCGCCCGATTTTCGAGAGGTATGCAAAGGAGCGTGGTCCGCTGGTCGTTGCGCTGACGGTACTAACCGAGTTTCCGAACCCGGAGGCGTTGGTCAAAATCGACCTGGATGCCGATCCAGCAATCCAAGCTAGAACCGAGCGAATCCGCGAAATGCAACGACAGATTGCGCTTTTAGATCGGAACTATGACCTCGAAATCGAAAAGTTGGATGGTAGGACCCGGCTTACCATCCAAGATCGCGAGCAGGCGATGAACGACCGAGTTGAATCCAAACGAAAGGAAATCAACGACCGAGCCGAGCAAGAAGCCAAACAACAAGTGAACGTTCGGACAGATGTCCTGAACGAAAGACTTGTCAGTATGGGGGCTGTACGGTTGCGTTCTGCAAAGGGCGAGAGCGCGTCTGTCGAACTTGGAGCGGCGCAATCTGGGGTCAAAGGGGTACCTTCTACAAGTCGCCAAATCGTGCCTCCAGCCGACGCTCATCGCCAACTCCAGATGTGGCTCGCGCTGAACGGATATGATTTAGCCGACTCGCCCGTAGGAGTGCGCGACGCAACTCAGGATTTCATCAAATGGAGAACAAGCCTCACCTCAAAACGCTAGCCGACTTCGCGGCTTACGTTGGGGGCGAGCTGGTCGGTGAAGGATGGACCGAGATCAATCAGGCATGCAATGTCGGCGGGGACTGTCCGACTGGGATTGCTTTTGCCGAAAACGCAAAGTACGTTGCTGAAGCCGCCACGCGGCTCCTTGGGGGAGTGATTGTTCCTGCAGAGACGTTTGACTTTCCGAGTTCGCACATCAAGCACGCCAACCCCCGGCTTGCTTATCTTAAAGTACTTCACTACTTCGAGCGTTCCTTCAGAAAGGCGAAGGGAATCCATCCGACTGCCTTCGTGGAGCAAGGAGGGTTTGTCGACGACACTGCGTCAATAGGAGCGATGGCGTTTGTCGCAAGCGATGCGATCGTTCGCAATGATGCCACGATCATGCCGTTTGCTTACATCGGCCCCGGTTGCGTCGTGGGCGAAGGTTCGGTGGTCATGCCCCACGCGATATTGGTGCAAGATGTCATCGTTGGCCATTACTGCGTCGTCGGGCCTGGAACGGTGATCGGTCACTCAGGCTTCGGTTACGTTTGGGACGGCGAAAAGCAGATCCGAATTCCTCAGGTTGGAGGAGTGAGGCTAGGTGATCGTGTTGAGATCGGAGCCTTGACCGCGATAGATCGAGCTACTGCAGGTCAAACCCGACTGGACGAAGGAAACAAGATCGATAACCTCGTCCAGATCGCTCATAACGTCGAGCTTGGACCACACGGTGTCTACGCTAGCGGCGTAGGGATCGCCGGCAGCACAAAGGTCGGTGCGCGAGCAATGCTCGGCGGACAGAGTGGCTATTCCGACCATCTGGTCATTGCCGATGGAGTGGTGCTTGCGGGAAGAGCAGCGGGGTTATCGTCCATTGATAAATCGGGCGTTTACGGCGGTACCCCCGCGATACCAATTGCCGACTACATGCGGTCGGTTGCCGCATATAAAGACCTACCAAAACTCATCAAACGTGTACGCGCTCTGGAAAAGGAAGTCAAAACCTTAAAGGGGGCAGAGTGATCTTCGCCCGCCGGACCGTTGCTTCGGTCGCTGAGTTTGAAGGACTAGGACTTCACACGGGAGTCCCGGTGAAACTAACCGTTCACCCAGGCGACAAAGGGATTGCGTTTCGGTACGAGACCACCCGAACCGAAGCAATTCCGGCGAACGTGACGGACACGCGGCGTAGCACTAAGCTTGGAGACGTTGGCACTATCGAGCACATCATGTCAGCCCTTGCGGGGCTAGAGATCACCGATGCCGAAATTGAGCTTTCGGCTCCCGAAGTTCCAGGGATGGATGGCAGCGCGGCTCCGTTCGTACAAGGCTTGTCGGGAGTTGGGTTTGTCGAGCTTGGCGAGAAAGAATTTCCCGGTCTGTACTCCCGAATTTTCCTCCAGGAGCTTCCCCTCAAGATCGCGGTCGGAAAAGGGAACGGACACTGGAGGTACGAATACGAAACGGGTGACCGTTGGCCCGGCTCAATGCACTTCGAGTCAATGAGGATCATCGACACCTTTGCTTCTGAGATTGCACCCGCCCGAACCTTTGTCTTGACAGAGGAGTTTCCAATGGTGGAGCAGTTCGGGCTCGGGAAAGGACTCACGAAGGACGATGTCATCATCCTCGGCGAAAGAGGCTTCGAAAATGGCGCAAAGTTTCCGGACGAGCCGGCTCGGCACAAGCTCCTAGACATGCTTGGCGACCTTTATCTGAGCGGGATTCCGGCTCGGTGCCTCAATGTCGTCGGTACCAGGAATGGCCATACCGCCAACGTCAAAATGGCGGCCATGATGCATCAAGCGATTACCCGTTAGGCAAACGCCAAAAAGGCAGGGTGCATGGCGCACACTGCCGTAGAATTTGGTTCGTCCGAGGGAAGCCAGCCCTAGGCGGCTTTTCGCACTTCTTGATCAGGGAAGAGCTCAATGACCTCAGAATGCTCCCCGGCTCCCGTCATAGTCGACGCGCCCTCTACTTCGAGGACAGGGGCGGTTTTGGAGAGCAAGGTGTAAAACCCGGCGGCCCCGACAACATATCCCAGAACAAGCGGAATCAGCATTACTGGTGTTATTGGCGATTACGTCGCAAATCTGGAAGGTGTTTTTACGAGGATTGTACGTTCTACTCTAATAATGATTTTGCGAAAAGTGAAAAGCTCCCAACGATCAACGCAAAGTAGCACGAACCACTCATAAGTTGTACAATCCACGCATCATGGCCGCAAAAGACGCATTAGTGAGTTTGGGCTTCACCGCTCTCGAATCAGAGATCTACGCCTGCCTTGTTCGGGAAGGTTCTTCGAGCGGATACCGGGTTGCGCAAACTATCGGAAAGCCCGCCGCCAACACCTACAAGGCCCTCGAAACCCTGCAGCGCAAAGGAGCGGTCGTCCAAGACGACGCTAAGAAGAAGACTTACGCCCCAATTGCCCCCGAGACCCTGCTGACAAGGCTCAATAAGGAGTTCGAAAAGAATCGAGCCAGCGCGATGAAGGCGTTCAAGGATGCATCCGTCCCGACTCCTGCCTCAAAGCTGCTTCCTGTGTCTAGCCTGGATCAAGCTGTCCAACTGGCAAAAAATGCCCTAGCAAGTGCTTCAGAAACAGTTGTGCTAATCGCAAGTGAGGCAGTGTTCGCCCGGCTAGGAGAGCTGCCGCAAGTCGAGCAGTTGCTCGTCATGACCAGTGCCCCTGCAAACGGCCTGATTCAGGTTCCAACCGAAGCCTTCGACCACGACACCCTCGAACTCGTAGTCGACCACCAATCCACGGTTTTCTTCACCTCCAACCAGGGCTTCGCCATCGAAAACCACCCCCTTGGATCAACCATGCACCAGGCTGTCGTTTGCCAGATAGGCCTGTATCAAGTGGATCGAAAGCTCGAAGAGGAAGCAAGCAGAAAGCAACTAGCGAGGGTCATCGAAAACTTGCCATAGAGCTTAGTAGCGGAAACCCACAAACCATTGCAGCAAATTCTGCCCCGGATTTGTTGTTCCGCGACCTGCGTTGCTCACGTGCAAGAGCCTGGCTCCAGCTAAGACGGCCCCGCCTTTGGTTTTGAACTCCATTCCAAAGGCAAACGACGGAGTTGTATTGAATGCCAACGGCACGTCATTGGATGTGTGGTTTAACCACTGAATCCCAAACCCAACGTCCCCAAAGAAGTTCATATCCCGCCGAAACTCCCACCGCCATCGTCCGCTGGCCAAAACGCCAATACTTGCGGAAGAGTTTGGTGGATCACCGTTGACTCCCTCCGAAGTCGTGTTCATGAAGTATGTCTCCCAAATGAGTTCTCCTGGAACATTGCCGGACCTCAATTTAGGATCATTGCGACCAACTGCAAGCGAAAACCCGCCGCCGGACCTTTGATCCTCGGACCCCAGAATTAGCTGGGACCGCACCGAATAGCCAAGAGTGTAGTAGTTAAACTCCTTGCCTGTAGGCTCCCACCAAGAGAGCTCTCTTGTCCGAGGTGCTCGATCATGTAATGAGATCGGAATCAGGACGGATGGTTCGCTAGTAGGTTCAAAAGGAAGCATAAAACCCGAGTTAAGGTACCCTTTCTACGCCGCTCTTCCCGAGCCTGAGGCGTTCCCATGCGAAAAACTATGCCCACCGTCGTCATTGTTGGGCGTCCAAATGTCGGAAAATCCACCCTTTTTAACCGCCTCGTCGGTAAGCGCGTCGCAGTTGTCGAAGACACCCCAGGCATCACTCGTGACCGCCTCTATGCAGAGGTTAACTGGAACCGTCGCCGCTTCAACGTCGTCGATACCGGCGGTATCGTTTTCCAAGATTCCGATCCGCTTTCCGAGCAAATCCGGGTTCAGGCGAACGTTGCCCTGACCGAAGCCGACGTTGTCTTGTTCGTTACGGACGTCACCGATGGCCTCCACCCCGATGACCGCGACCTCGCTAACCAAATGCGCGGAATCAAGACTCCAGTCTTGGTGGCCGTAAACAAAGCCGACAACTTCGACCGCGAAGACTACGCGCCCGAGTTTTATGCTCTCGGCCTCGGAAACGTCTACCCCATCTCTGCCCTCCACGGCACCGGTGTTGCCGATGTCCTGGATGAGGTCGTCCTCAATCTTCCGCCCGAAGTCCCGATTGAAGAAGCCAAAGAAGAGATTCGGCTCGCAATTGTGGGCCGCCCAAACGTCGGTAAGAGCTCGCTTGTGAATGCCTTCACGGGTGAGCAGCGAATGATCGTTTCCAACATCGCCGGGACCACCCGCGATGCAATCGATACAGAGCTCACTCACGAAGGAGAACAATTCCGGTTGATCGATACCGCCGGAATCCGCCGCCGAGGCAAGATCCAGGGCTCGGTGGAATACTACATGGTCAACCGAGCCGAGAAGGCAATTGCTCGCTGCGAATGCGCGATGGTGGTGGTGAACGGCGAAGAAGGGCTGACCGATGGCGATAAGAGAGTCATGAAACTCGCCCACGACGCGGGTAAAGCCTGCGTCATCGCAGTGAACAAGTGGGACGTCAAAGAGCCACCAAACGGTCACCCAAAGAAGCAATCCCAGCTCAAAAAGGACTTCACGAAGATCTTTCGAGATCAGGTGCCGGAACTCGCTTACGCGCCAATCGTTTTCACAAGCGCAAAGGAGAACGCGGGCCTCGAACCTGCGCTCGATTCAGTTCTGAGTGCGCTAGAAAGCTACAACTTCCGAATTTCAACCGGTCAGCTCAACCGCCTGGTTCAAGACGCGATCTTCGACAAGCCGCACGTCATTCATGGTCGTGCATTCAAGGTGTACTACTCAACCCAGGTGGCGACTTGCCCTCCGACCTTCGTTCTGTTCTGCAACGATCCAGACCTGATGCACTTCAGCTATCAGCGATATTTGCTCAACAAAATCCGGGCCCTCTTCCCGCTACAGGGTACGCCGATTCGACTTTTTGCACGAAGTAGCCACAAGAAGAACGAAGAGGACTAAGTTTTTGGGAGAATCTCCCAAAAACCTAGTGTAATGATCGAGCTATCAGTTCGTCTTCTGCTTGGTGGGCTCTTGGTGTTTGTCGCCGGTGCTCTCGGTGTGCCTGCATTTCCAATTGCCTTTAAAGTTGGAATCATGCAAGTTGCACTGGCATACTTGCACAATCGCCTCGAAGCAAGATCGCTTCGAACTCCCGCACTGGCCGCGATTCTTGCAGGCATCGACTCGGTTCTCATCACCCTGACGCTCGCCGCAATCCCAAATGGGCTCGGCGTATATTCACTTGTTGCCCTCGCACCGATAATCATCGCTGCGGCAAAGCACCGGGCAAACCCTTTCTTGATGGCTCCTATCGCCGCCGCTAGCATCGTGGTGGCACACATGCTCCACCATTCATGGAAGCTCCCACCAAACGAAATTCTGATCCAGTCGCTTTTGTTCCTTGCGATAGGATCGTTGGTTAAGCCGATGAAAGTCCAGCGCGAAATCGTTATCGAGCAAGTCGAAGGCCCAACCCGCGAAGAAATTGATCTCTCACCGATCGTGCTGGAAGCCGAGAACCAGATTCTTGAACTTCGAGAGTCCTACCGTCAGATGTGCGACGCCTACCGCGTTCTGTACCGAAAGAGCCACAAAGACCGAGTGGCGGCGATCATCGCAGAAGCCAGGGGAGGCTACTTCCGCCTCTGCGAAAAGATCGTAGAAGCCAGCGGAGCGCGAGGCAGCATCTTGTATCTGGCCAGCCAATACGGAGATTCTTTCGTTGTGAGCGGCGGAGCCGGTGAACTCTCGGAAGCCCAGCTGACCGAGGCATTCCCGATCCGTACGAAGCAATCGATCGCCCTTGTTCGCGAGCAGGCAGATGCTTGTAGCGCACATCTTGAGCCAGGCTATCCGAGTGCAAATATCGTCCTGACTCTCGACAACAAAGTGATCGGGTTATTGACCGTACTCGCGGATGACCGAGACAAGCTATTTGAAGCGATGGAGGCACTTGAGCCGACAGCCGCTCTCGTCTCGACGATGGTCGCTGAAGAGCAACGCATCGGTTCGATGGAGCGCCGCCTAACAGAAACGGAAATCCTTTACACGGTGGTCGCCACCGCCGACGGCGGACTCACTCGAGCCGAAGTTGCGACCAGAGTCGCCCGAGAGTTCCAGTCAGTTCTTCAGTTAGAGCACCTCGCAATCCATGCGATTGAAGCGGACGATGATGTTGTACTTGCCCAAGAAGGTCGAGATATGTTCCTCTTGGATTCAATGAAGTTCGAGCAGGGACGAGGAATCGAGGGCTGGATTTCCAGCGGAAGCGGAGAAATCTGCTTGATCGATGCCCGATCAAACGACATGCTCCCTAGCGAGTTGATTATCAAGGAGCGAATCGGCTCCTGTGTCATTCTCCCGATTGGATCCGAGTCCAACCCAGTGGGATACATCTCCGCCGCCAGCGGACGCATCGCTGGAATCGACATGAGCGACGTGGAAACCCTTCGCGCCGCCGCCGCCGAGCTCTCTCGCTTGCTAACCAGACGGGAGCGACCCGATGAAGATTCCGACGGCATCCTCTCTCCGAAGCAGTTCATTTCGCGAGTGTCTCGCGTTGAAGGCGTGATGATTACCCTTCTTCCACTGCAGATCAAGGATCTGGAGCAGAAATACGGCAAGCCGGCAATGGCCCACGCAATGCGGACCATCATGCTCCGAATTCGCCCACACGTTCCTTACGGAGCGTTGATGTGCCGACACCCGGACGGCATGTTCATGGTCTACCTTCCTGGCGCATCGCGAGAAGCTGCCACCGAGTGGGCAAACGAGATCAGCGCGAAGACTCCGTCGGCGGGTATCCGAACCCCGGACGGCTCCGAGCGAATCCCGCTCCAGTTGCGAGTGAAGGTCGCGGCTCTGGATCCGAGAACCAGCCCGCAAATCAACCGGCTTTTGGCCGCGTCTTAATCTGACAAGCAGTTTTACTAGGGTGTTTGGCACGCGATGCCAGATACCCTTTAGGGAGTGCAATCCTGCTCTACTTCTTACCTGCCAGCTATCAGCCGCCGAGCGAACGCTCGTCTGTTGCGAGTTGCTGGGCAAGAGTTTCTGAAGGGCAATCATGCAGCGGCGAGTTCCACTTGCCGAACCCTTCTTGAGGCAGATCCCACCCACCTCGGCGCCCTTGAACTCATGGCCAAGTGCCTTTGGGCGAAGCAAGATTTCGTTGCTCTTGAGCAAGCCACCCGTTGCCTGATTGCTCTCAACCCGTTCGAGCCAGGCTACTTTGGCCTGCGCGGGATGGCCCTGCGCGCCCTCGGGCGATATGGCGAAGCAACCCAAGCTTTGCGGCGAGACCCCAACTCGACGAGTCAGCTCGCCGACCTCGAGGCATTTCAGTCAACTCTGGTGCGGGACTTGATCGAACACGACGCAGTGTTTGCCGCTCAGTACGCAAAGTCACCAGAAGTGGCAGCCAAAGACAAAGGTCTGGCCCCGACACTGTCTAGCCGAAGCCAGTCACGGGCTACACCCAAGACCAGAAAATCGCTCTCAATTCGCCAGTACAACTAAGCTCCACAGAGCTGGCGATAGGTTCGGAGAATTCGCCTGACGTAGTTCTGCGTTTCTCGATAAGGCGGAACTCCGCCGTGCTTCTTCACTGCTCCTGGTCCAGCGTTGTAGGCGGCCAACGCCAAAGCAAGTCTTTGTGCATTGTCTTCGCTCGCGCCGTACCTGTCCATCTGAGTCTTCAGATACTTGACGGTGCCATAAAGGTTCTCGTTAGTATTCCACGGGTTTCTAACACCTAGTTCACGAGCGGTTTCCGGCATGAGCTGACCGAGACCGGTTGCCCCTGGACCTGAGAGTTCGGCAGGATTAAAGTCGCTTTCGGCGATGAGCAGGGCCATCACCAGCCGGGCATCGACGTTGTAGTTCACGCTCCACCCAATCACTGCAGAAGCGATCTCGTAGGCTTTGTCGTAGCTCAGCCGTTTGTTATGATTCTTGATGAACGCCGCGTATGTCGGAGCGTAGGCCGCAATTGCCTCTCTAGCCGGAAGCGGTCGCCCTTTTGACGATGCGCTTCGAGAAACCTTGGTTGAAGTCGCTCGCGTTGTGGTCGTCTTTGCCGTCGTTTTCTTCGGCTGAACATCGAACCTCGCCACGTCAGACTCAGCGCTTGCCATCAAAAGAGCCAACGTCACTGCGCCATACTGCTCTTCTCGGGTGGCTTTTACGAGCAATCGCGCCTGGACTGTGCCGCCCTTTAGCCAGGCGGGAACCACCTCGGCGTCAATCACCTGGAGCGAGGAACCTAACTCAGCGGAGATGGAACTCTTTCCGTCCATGTCCATGATCCCGTTGACCGTGCATTTCAGTTCGAAAATCTTTGAACCCACGAAGGAATCAAGCTCGGCAATGCTAACGGGAGCGGTGATTTTGTGCTTCTTACGCAATGCCAGATATTCACTTGGCGATTGCGCCAAGCTCATTCCCGTGGTGAGAACCACTGCCAGAATTGCTACCCATCTCATATTCATTCGTTTCGAGGGTCAAGCTGGCGGACAGATCGGGATTCGAACCCGAGAAGAGATGTTATCCCTTACCCACTTAGCAGGCGGGCGCTTTCGTCCACTCAGCCATCTGTCCGCTTGTTTTGGACACCTCAGTATATCTTATCGGTAGAACGCCCTGCTTGCGGCATGGTTCGGCGTGCTTTGTACCGGGTTTATTGGTGGAATAATGAACGTAGAAGGAGATAGATGTCGCAACCAATCATGTTTTACGATGGCGAATGCGGCCTCTGCTCGCGCACAGTACAGTGGTGCCTGTGGCACGACAAGCGCGGAGTCGTGCGTTTCGCCCCAATTCAAGGTTCAACTTACGCGGCTTTGGACAACCCGAACAAACCGACAGATGTTAGCACCATGGTTCTCGCCGAAGGCGATCAGCTCTTCATCAAGTCCACCGGTGTTCTTCGCCTCATGACGAAGATGGGCGGCATCTGGAAACCTTTCGGTCATCTCGGGCTTGTCTGTCCTAGAGGACTTCGAGACAATGTCTACGACTTCGTCGCCAAGCGTCGACTCAAGTTCTTCGGCAAGGCCGACTCCTGCACGCTTCCCAGCCCTGAGCAACGAGTCCGGTTCTTACAGTAGGCTCGCCTGCCCGTTACCTATGAGTTCCAGGACTTTCTCCAAGCTCTCCTGCAAAGGGCGATCCCCGTAAACCACCACATCGGCGTGCGCACACGTCGGTTGGACAAATCGCTCGTGCATCGGGTTCACATGACTTCGGAATCGGGTGGTCACTTCGTCCTCATCTCTTCCGCGCTCATCGATGTCGCGGCGAAGGCGGCGCATGAAACGGAGCTCATACGGAGTCTCCACAAACACCTTCGTCCCACAAAGCTCATTTAGCTCGGGCCAGTAGAGCGCGAAGAGCCCCTCAACAATGATCGTCGAGCACGGTGAAATTTCCTCTCCGAAGACTGCCCGGGTGTGCTTGGTGAAGTCATAAATTGGCTTCTCAACCGTCTGGCCGTCCAAAAGCATCGCAAGATGCTCAGTCATCAGCACGTGGTCAATCGCATCCGGGGCATCGAAGTTAACCAGCTCGCGCTCTTCAAAAGTGAGATGATTGAGGGGGCGGTAGTAGTCATCAATCCGAACGACAACTGCGCCAGTTGCTGTTGCCAAGGCGTCAGCCAAAGTCGATTTCCCCGACCCAGTCCCTCCTGCAATTGCGATCAGCACCCAACTAGTTTATCAGACAAGCTACCGCCCTACAAATGCTTGGTCTACCGGCTTTTTAGCACTTCATGAACTGCACGCTCCAACTGAGGATCTCGTCCCGCCCTAACATCAGCCACCGTCCACGGAACTTGGATATCTGGCTGGATCCCAACTCCGACAAACTTAGTCCCGTCCGGCAGAAGATCCTGCTTGGTACAAACCCTTGCCGAACCGCCGCCAGGCAAGTTAAACGACAGAGGCTGGCCCGTTGACCCACCAGTAGGCATTCCCACCACTGGCCCGACATTTGCTGCCCGCCAGTACCCAGTCCAGTCCTCTGCGGCACTGAACGTTCGAGGCCCAATCAACAACGCACAAGGACCGTCAAACCACTTCACTTTTGGGGGTTCCAGCACGTCCGTATCGTCGGAGACCGGAGACAGTCCTTGCCGGTTACCCCAAGCAAGTTTGGTTGGAGAGTACAAACGCGTCTGGTATGTCGTCGCCGGAACCGTGAAGCCTTGGCGAGCGAGCCCTGTCACCACTTGGGCTCCAATTGATGAGCTTCCCCCGCCGTTCATGCGTAGGTCAATCACTAGGCCCTTGATGTCTTTATGGGATTCCAGGTCGGATTTCAATTTGGTCACCAGAGAAGGGTCTTCGCAGGTTGAAAACCGTACGTACGCCACGCCGTCGGGCCGGATGTTAAATGCGTAAGTCGACTCCCCCTTTGTCGTCTTGTATCCGGAACGTGGGACCTTGACTTCTCGCGTCGATCCGTCCGCGCGATGGATTGTCAATGTCACTGCGGATTTCTCCGGACCCCGAAGAAGATCGTAAGAGAACAATCTTGCCTCGCGGTCTTGCGGTGTGGACGAGCAAGCGTAAGGACCCCAAGCTTTCTCAGCGTACTGGATCGTGGGCACACCGCCGATGTGCGTGATGATGTCCCCAGGCTCCAGCACTGGAACCTCAGGCGAAAACACGTTGGTCACAACGACCTGCCCCTCAATCAAGGCGGTGCGAATCGGGGGGCGGCCGCCTTGGTGCGTTTGGAAGTCTTGAGAGGGCAGATAAACATTCGTGTGCCCGTCCTTGAGCCTAGCGCAAAGTGATTGGAGTACTCGGTAATACTCATACGTGCTCCTGGTTTTCAGCACTCTGGGCGTGTACTCGGTCATCACTGTATTCCAATCAAAATCGATCTTGTCGAGATACACAAAGTTGTATTTCGCCATCGACCAAAACTGGGCGAGACCGGCAATCTTCTCTTCATTTGACAGGTTCGATTTGTAGGGAGAACTCAGCGCGCCATTATCTAGCGCGAGTCCAAAACCTGCCATTTGCAGGTACTCGCGGTACCGGGCCGCAAAGGCACCATTCTTTGAGATCATCGCCATCACTGGCGCGTCACTGCGCCAAATCATGCGGCTGAAAACCCCTCCTTCCTTGAGGACTTGCCCTCGCTCACCATCCGATTCTCGGCACTTCTTGAGTAATCGGTTCATCACCGCAACCGCTCCGGCCTCGTCATTGTCGTATGCGTACATTGTGACAAGATCGCGATAGATGTCGTGAATTTTCCAGCCGAGCCATTTGTGGTCCTTTGCCAACTCTTCGATCTCAGCTTGTTCAAGCCGCTTGGCTACGGACTCCATCGCCAGAATGCCCGCTTTGAGGCCCAACGGTTTGACCTTTTTCCCGTTCGAGTAGTCGAAAGCAAGCTCGTTTGCTTTGCCTCGGTCAGCCTGCACTTGCTCGTAGACTTTCTCGGCGGCATCATACTTCGGGTTGTCCTGAGACATACACCCCGCAACCAGAGCGATGGCAAGACCGGAGATAGCAAGGCGTCGTTTCATGGCGACATTTTTGCTCAATCTGAATCAGTTCAAGTTGAAGATTTGAAACCTTTTCTTCGCTGAAGTTGGAGACATGCCGAAGACGGTGCGGAAGTGTCGAGAGAAGTGGGCTTCATCGGAGTAGCCGAAGCGAGTGGCAATTTCCGAGCCAGTCGACCGAGCACGGACCAAGCAGTTCGCCGCCCTGACCAACCTCCGCTCTCGTAAGAACGAAGTGACCGACTGGCCCCTTCTCGCGCGAAAGACTCTTGCAAAGTACACCGGATGCACTCCTAGCGCATCGGCAAGACCCGAGAGAGTCCAATCCTCGCGCTGGCCGATCAAATCCTCAACGCGCTCAAACCAGTAGCCAGTTTCTGCTTGGCCGTCTGGTGGACATAGCGACTCCAGAAGCGCATCGGACATGTTCGACTCGTTCCCCAGCAAGTATTGAAACGCCGCAATCCCGAGTTCGGGAACTGAAGAGACTCGGTACTCCACGCGGGAGAATCCATGTTGCTCAAGCCAGCCAACCATCGGTTCTAGGTTTAAGCTCAGCCTTCCTGGCCCGCTGGGGCACGACCGGTGAAGCGCGCCTTGCGGGTGAACGACCATATCAAGCGGCTTGAGAGGTTGCTGCCCTAGCTCCCGAGAATCATCCACGAACGTGCCATCAAGGAGCAGCGATACGTTGAGGTGCTCGTGGAAGTGCCAAGGTTGCGCCTCGGGATGGGTGTACCTGGATAGCGTGATTCCCACCCCATCCATGACTTCGGACTGAAGTGATCTCCCGAGATATTCGAGCGGCTTGAGTTGCACCCTTCAATTACGAATCCAAGAGTAGTTCGGGTTCCGAAGACCCTTGTCAGGTAACGTCTCATCGTCGTGACCGGAGCCGAGAAGCACATCCTACAAGTTGAACCCCGCTTTGGACCGCTTATCGAGCGGTTCGGTCCGTGCGAACTCATTCATCCGCTGCGCGGAGCAAATGTCTATGAGAGCCTGATGAGCTCGATCCTGTATCAACAGCTTTCGACCAAGGCGGCGACAACGATCAGAGGCCGCCTATACGCCCTCTTTCCTGGACACGATGCCCCTCCTCCCGAGGGGTTGATGGCTCTTTCCTTAGAAGAGTTACGGGCGGTTGGTGTCTCCAGGCAAAAGGCAGGATATTTACAAGATTTAGCATCTAAAGCATCCTCTATCCCGTCCATCGAGGAGTTGGGCACGATGGGCGACGAGGAGATCATCCAGCGTCTCATTCCCATCAAAGGCATCGGTCGCTGGTCGATCGAAATGCTGCTGATGTTCACCTTCGGCCGGATGGATGTTCTGCCCGTTGACGACATGGGCGTCCAAGAAGGCATGAAGCGGCTACTAGGCTTGGAGGCGAGACCGAAGAAGAAGGAGATGGAGGCCCTTGCCGAGCCTTGGAAGCCCTACCGCTCGGTGGCCAGCTGGTATTTGTGGCGAGTGCTCGAGCTCTAGATTGCTGGGCTTTAGCACCTGTGAAGAGTGTCTTGCGCCTCGGCGTGCTAAAGCCCGCAAGCCAGAGCGGCGCTAAAGTGGGTGCGGTCTAGAGGGACTCAATCGTGCGAGCCCGGTCCCAATGCCCCGACACTAAGAAGTACAACGGCCCAGCTCTGGGCATCCTCGTACGTCTCCGCCGAAACCTCGACCGAGTAGCCATCCAACCGGCGAACCCCCGGAATGCGGGCCGCCCAGTCGGCGTCCTCGGTTCGATTCACCTCCAACCGAACGACACAAGGCTCTGACGGGAACCAAGGTGCCGTCAATCTCCCCATAGCCAACGCCGCCCCCTTCTCGATCGCCGGCCCCGTCTCAGAAGGGTGCAGCAACCGGCCCATGTACCGCCCAAACCCAAACTTAGTCGTCACCGTCGTAATCCCCGGAATCAGAGCCGATGCCTCCGCGCACCCCTTGTCGTCACTCGACACAAACACCAACGGCACCCCATATCGCCCCGCCGTCCCCGCAGCCAAGCCCATCTCCGCGATCTCGATATCGTTGATAAACAACCGATGCGACCGCCCAGTGTACGTGTGCTCCATAATCCCACCCGCCGTTCCTGCCCCAGCATGGTAGCCAACCAGGAATGCTGCGTCAAACGATGAATCTATGCCCTCCATCATCCCATCGCGCCCCGAACCGTGCCCCGAAATCAACTCAACGCCGGGCTCCAAGTCCTCAATCAGCAAGTTCTTCGAGTTGCCATGCGAATCCTTCACCACGATCCGCGAAGCCCCCGCCGCCCGCGCCCCACGAATCGCCGCATTGACATCATGCGCCATCATTCGCCGCGCGAATTGATAGTCATATGAGCTACCGTCGGGCCGACTGCACTGGCTCCAAGAAACCAGCCCGGTAATCCCTTCGATATCGACCGAGATAAAGACGTTCATGCCGAACGGTTTACCCAGAAACCGAACGAGCGCGTAAAATTTTCGTCAAAACCGGAACGCAACGAGGAAATCGCGCATAGACTACTACTAAGCGCGAAAACTATCGCGGAGAAACATCATGAAAAAAGGTCTTTTGATTTCGGGCGTCGTTCTTGGCGCAGCATCGATGGCAATGGCTTTCGTCAACAGCGGTCTCGCAGTTGGCGAGAGTGTCAGCCCATTCCACCCTAAGCACGTCGCTGGCGCCCTCAAGGGGACCGACCAGTGCTTCCCTTGCACATACCAGAACCGACCACAGGTTCAGGCATGGGTCACCAATGGCGATCAGAAGACCATCCAAGCAATGGCTGGCGCGCTCGACAAGGCAATGGCGAAGTACGACAGCAAGGAATTCAAGGCTATGGTCGTCATCGTTGCTCCTAAGACAGCAGCAGCTGAAATCGAAAAGGCTGCTCCGATGATGCAGAAGGCTTGGAAGCACGTTAGCGTCGCTTACGTCACCCCAGACAACCCTGCCGTCGCTGCTTACAAGATCAACCTGAAGGCTGCAAACACCGTGTTTGCGTACAAGAACTGGAAGGTCGCCGAGAAGTTTGTCGACGTGAAGGCTGACGAAAAGGGCCTTGCTCAGGTCGGCGCAGCGATCGAAGCTCTGGTTAAGTAAGGAGCGCGGACGTTCCTGTCCGCACAATCGCCCCGAGCTATACGCTCGGGGCTTTTTTGTTCCCCCCAAGGTAACCTAGAAACTGACTCAGCGCCGAGTCGCCGCAACCAGAAATGTCAACGGAACCGACGACTCGTAACAAAAACCAGATCGCAGAAACCGACTTTGAAAAACGGCGCGGAATCAGTCGCGTTGAAGTCCGGGACGGCTACACCCAAGTCCATGTCACCGGGCTCGCCGAACCCATCGCGAAGAGTCGTTTGACCGTTCTTAAGTTGGTGAGCACCGCCAAGGTCAGCCTCGACTTTCTCAAACTCACTCCAACGGGCATGAGCTTTGTCATCCCGAGTGACCGAACCGGCGACATCCAGAAGACTTTCGAGCAGGCAAACTTGCAACATCAAATGGTCACGGATCGAAGTATCGTCCTCGTCCACGCCGTCAACATGCGCGACGAAGAGGGAATGGTCGCCGGAATCGTCCGCCGAACCATCAGTGCCGGAATTGCGGTGGACCACGTGACAGACATGCACGACCGAATGCTCATTATCCTTCCAAAAGAGAATGCCACGAAGCTTCAGAAGTTGATCGAAAAGGAGGTTGCATGAGCCGCGTTCGCGTCATGAAGTTCGGCGGCACTAGCGTCGCGACTCCCGAAGCACGAATGACCTCGGCACTAAGGGTCATCAGTGCCAAAGAGAAGGGAATCCAGCCTGTCGTCGTCGTGAGCGCGATTGGTCGCAAGGGCCAACCCTATGCCACAGATACCTTCATTAACCTTCTGAGAGAGATCGACCCTGACGTCGAGCCGGATCCACGCGAACTCGACCTCTTGATCGCCTGCGGCGAAATCCTGTCGTCGGTCATCTTCGCCCACACGCTCAAAACTCTTGGCCATAAAGCGATGGCGTTTCGAGGCGGACAGGCTGGCATCCGAACGGACGGTGTTTTCGGTAACGCCCGAATCGTGAGCATCAACCCCACCGCGCTTGTACGTTGCATCGAACAAGGCGGAATCCCGGTTGTATGCGGCTTCCAAGGCGTTTACTCCGAAGATCGAGCCCTTCCTGGAGGCGAGCTCACTACCCTTGGGCGAGGCGGCTCGGATACTACCGGCTCCGCACTTGGAGCGGCTCTCAAGGCAGAGGCAGTCGAAATCTATACCGATGTGGACGGAGTCAAGACTGCTGACCCTGACGCAGTGAAAGGTGCCCCAACCCTTCGTCAAGTGACCTACGACGAAGTCGCCGAAATCGCCCACCTTGGCGCAAAAGTCGTTCATCCTCGTGCCGCCGAAATCGCGATGAACTACAACATCCCGCTCTGGGTCAAGAACACCTTTAGCGACGACCCTGGAACTGAGATTGTCAGCAAGGATAAGTTCCCAGGTCGTCGCGTGACCGGTGTCACCCACACCGGAAAACTGGTCTACATGCAGTTTGATCTGAGCACCAGCGACGCATCTCATCGAAGCATCCTGGAATCGAGCATCTACGAGACAATGGAGCGCTACGGTGTCCAGCTCTTCATGCTGAACGTCAACCCAGAGTCGACGGGATTTGCGGTACCTAGAGAGCAATATCCGATTGTCGAAGACGTGTTGGATGGGCTAGTCATTCCGGCCGGCGACGGTGATGCCAGAAAGGTCTATGTTTTCCAACTCGGAAACGCCACGCCGGAAGTCGAAACTCAGGTCAAACTTCTCGCTTCGCTTGGCGAAGTCAGACGCATCAGGGCCGATCTTACCGAGGGTTGTACGGTTGTCAGCCTCGTAGGACAAGATTATATGCAGCAACCCGGCGTCTTTCTGGACGTGCTTAGCACGCTCGATGAAGGGCAGGTCAGTGTGCTTCAGACCAGCGACTCGGACTACTCTCTCTCAATGCTGGTTCCCGAAGCCGAAACAATGCGCGCGGTGAGAATTCTACACGAGAAGTTTAAGCTCCACGAAGTGGTCTAGCCTCGCACTTTTACTTGCATTGATCTTCAGGTTCAATGGAACCTAGAGAGTATCATGCATCGCAAGCGAGGACTCACCATCACCGAGATTGCGATTTCGACTGCGGTCATAGGGACGGCAACAGTCGTCGCAGTGCCAAAGTTCGTCAACGCCACTTATCGAGCCAAGGAATCGGCTCTGAAGATGGAGCTCAAGAATTTTCGAAAAGCCGTGGATCAGTTCTACATCGACACAGGAGGCTATCCCGATGAGCTGAAAGACCTACTGCGTGAAAATCCCCCCAAATCTCTCTGGCTCCGAGCGAAAGAGAAGCCATGGATGAAGTCGATGGAGTGGCATGGACCCTACATGGCTTACGGGGAAGGACAGCTGATCGAGCCGAAGGACCCGGTCAGCGATCAACCATTCTTGACGAAGCGCGGAGAGACCGGTCGACTACAGGTTTTCAGCTCCGCAGCCGGAAAAGACACCGAAGGGAAGTCGTTCACGTCCTACTAAAAAAGCGTCCTGGCACAGTGAGGCCAGGACTAGCGAGATCGTGCATTACACTGCCACGTCAAATTGAGAGCGCGACTTGTACTGGTGTAACTCAGCTGTCGATATTGTTTACCGAACGATAAAGAACTACGGTGGCAACGGTCTCTGGGGTTCCGGTAACGTGATAATTCATGAACATTTCGCGTCGCGAGGCCCTTGGCATGGCTGCCGCCGGTTTGCTCCCTAGCATTCCTTCCAGGCCCGCCAGCTTCAAGATCAGCTATCTTACAGATATACACCTCCCCAACGATCCGCTCATCCAAGAGAGGATTTACGAGGCAGTCGATATTGCTAGTACCAACTCAGACTTCGTGCTGTTTGGCGGTGATAACTTGATGGCGATTGATCACAAAGATGACGCGACCATAACGACCCAGTTCTCAGGCTGGAACCGGGTCATGGGAAGCTGGCTAAAAAAGCCTTCGAAAGCGATTCTTGGCAACCACGACATCGAGCAATGGGAATCAACCCCTTCGGTGCTGAACGGAAAGAGACGAGCTCTGGACCACTTCAAAATGCCTGGTCGCTATTGGTCTCACAAACAGAACGGATGGAAGATCATCGGCCTCGACACGGTTCATCAGGACGGAGATTCTTTTAAAGGTTGGCTAGATCCCGAGCAACTCGAGTGGCTTGCGGGCGAACTCAAAGACACCAAGACCCCCACAATGGTCGTTGGGCACATTCCAATTCTTACTGTGACCTCGCTGGCGAACTCAAATCTCAAGCCCAAAGATAAAGCTCTGCCGATTAGCTTTGGATCACACGTGAGCAATCACTATGAAGCCATCAAACTCTTCCGTGAGGCAGGAAACGTCAAACTGGTTCTGAGTGGGCACACCCACATGCAAGACCGTGTTGACTACGCAGGAACTTGCTATATCTGCGCAGGCGCCGTCTGCGGCGGATGGTGGAACGGAGCCAACGAGGGCTTTGGGCCCGCCTTTCCGATCTTTGAGCTCAAAGAAGACGGGACGTTCACCCACAAATTCATTAACTGGGAAGAGTCTGACTAGCTTCTACGGGACTTCTTGAACCGCTTTTTAGGGGTCCAAGCGCCGTGTATTTTCACGTCGACGCCGGTTTCCGCCCAGTTATAAAGATACTTGGCTGCGCTGTAGCGACCGTTCGGCAGCCGAATGCAACCATGCGATGCGGGATAGTTCGGAACGGAGCTGTAGCCGTGGAAGAAGACATTGCCATTTATCTGAATGCTGTACGGCATTGGAGCATTTTCATACAGCTTTGAATAGTGCATCTTAGACTTATAGGGCCCGGTGTAATACTCTCCGTTTGGGGTTCGATGTCCAGCCCTTCCTGTGCTCACCTTGGTCTCGATCACCACTAAATCGCCTTGATACCCGGTTAGGCGTTGTGTCGATTGATCGACATCAATGAGTTTTGTGCCGGGAATAATCTCGAATTGGCCCTCGGTCGTTGTGACAAAGATCTTCCCAGGCTCGGTTTCGGTATCCACGGTCGCGCCACAATCGATCAGCTTTCGCAATGGGATCAAAGTATTCCCGTTAAAGAGCGTCTTCTCACACTTGAACTCATCATTACCCAATGTTAGGGTCCTAGTTGAACGATCGTATTCAACGTGGTGGTTGAACAACTGAGCAACTTGACGGGCTGATACATAGGTAACGCCGGTTTTGTCGGCAAACGTGACCGCCGGCATCGGGTCAAGCTCTTTGACAAACTTACTACCCGCCTGAGCGCGAAACTGAGCAGCAAACGCAGCACTCACAAGAAGAGCCGCACCGACTCCTGCCATCCATTTCTGATTCATCATCTCAATGATAAAGCAAAGACGATGCCAATCAAAGTTTTAATTTGGCTGGCATGCCTTTCGCACCAATGAAACTTGTAGCAAACAATCCCAAAACTAGATTCAATATTTCAGAGATTAATCGCTAAGCTCAGACAATGATTGACCCGCGCCAACCATCAGCTTTAGATGATTTTCTGTTTGACCTTAACGGCTATCTCATCCTTAAAAATGTGGCGTCACCGGAGCTTTTGGCAAAGTTGAATCAGGAGGTCGATGACCTTCCGGTCGTCGAGTACGGCGAGTGGATTCGTGGCGCTCAACGACGCGATTACACCGCTGCCGTCGGTTTCGAACTTCACCAAGCTGTCGCACTCGGTGGAGCTTTTGCCGATTTGATCGATAATCCAAACTGGATCAACTTCGTCCACCGATACGCCGGCGAGAAAGGCTCGTATGTTGATGGCCTCTTCATCGACGAATCAATCCTGAGTGTCCGTGGTCCCGGCGGTCATCATCCCGCCCATTCCGGCGGCTATCAAGGCGCGCTGAGAGGGAGCTACCACTACGCAAACGGTGTCTTCCGATGCGGACAAGTCAACATCATTCTCGCGTTAACAGACATCCACGAGGGTGACGGCGCAACAATGGTTGTTCCCGGAAGCCACAAGAGCAACTTCCCACACCCCGTGATCGGTGACTATGCCAATGGAGACCGCATGGACGACCTCCCTGGCGCCGTGCATGCCTACATGAGCAAAGGCGATGCCCTGATGTTCGTGGACGGTCTGATCCACGGCGGTAGCAGCCGCACCAACGAAGGTGAAAGACGCGTCACCATCTACCGCTACGGCCCGATCTGGGGTGCATCTCGGTTTGGCTACCAGTACAGCGAGGATTTTCTGGCGACCCTTACTGAGCGGCAGCGCGGCATTCTTCGCCCGGTACCGCATGTGCTGCCTGGTGATGAGATTCCCAAAGCCCGCTGGTCAGGCTAGCCGCCGGTCATCTTGGCCTTCACGGCCTTCATCGCTGCCTCGGTGCGGCTGTTGACCTGGAGCGCCTTAAGGATGTTGCTCACGTGGTTCTTCACGGTCTTTTCGGCAATGCCGAGCTTGTCGGCGATCTCGCGATTTCGAAGGCCAGTCGCCACAAACTGGAGAATCTCTTGCTCTCGATCGCTGAGCACAAGCAGCTCCGAAGAAGCCTCTTCAGCCTCCGGCTCTGGCTTTTCGTGGCGTCGAAAATCCTCAATCACCCGCATTGCGACCTTCGGCGTAATCTTGGATTCACCCTTAGCCGCTAACCGCACACTCTCGATGACTTCCTGTGGCGTCGAGGTCTTCAGCAGATATCCCGTCGCTCCCGCTCGGAGAGCTTCGAAAATCGTATCGTCATCTTCGCGAACAGTTAGGATCACGATGTTAACATCCTTCTCCTTGCGAAGTAGGCGACGAGCAACCTCGATGCCGCTGAGGCGGGGCATATTGATGTCCGTCAATAGCACATCCGGAACCTCGGCCTGACAGGCATCCAGAGCCTCTTGTCCATCTCGGCAGACGGCTAAAACTTCAATATCCGTGGCGAAACCAAGGGTTTTCTGAATTGCCTTACGGTAATTATCTTCATCGTCGGCGATGACCACGCGGATTTTTTCTGACATCTGTAGTGGTCATTATACGGAGTCCAGATAGAATGAATGCCATGTCTCTGCTTTCCGTGAACGATTTGCACGTCGCTTTTGGCGAAACAGAGGTTTTACGCGGCGTTTCGTTCGATTTGGCCCCCGGAGAGACGCTCGGAGTCGTTGGCGAATCTGGTTGCGGAAAGTCGATGACGGGCTTCGCAATCATGGGAATGCTCCAGCGTCCGGGTCGTGTAACACAAGGTTCGATCTTGCTAGAAGGTCGTGAGCTTGCTGGTCTTCCGGAAAAGGAATACCGCCAAATCCGAGGGCAAGAAATTGCCCTGGTCATGCAAGATCCGTTCACCTCGCTGAACCCGATGATGCGTGTCGGTGACCAAATCGCGGAGTCCTACCGCCTTCACCAAGGGCTCTCAATGGCAGAGGGCAGAGTCAAAGCGGTCGAGATGCTCGACAAAGTTGGTGTGCCCTCGCCAGCTGAGAGCGCGCGAAAATTCCCGCATCAAATGTCGGGCGGCCAAAAGCAACGCGTCGTTATCGCAATGGCCTTTGCGTGTAGCCCGAAGGTACTGATCGCAGACGAACCAACAACCGCTCTCGATGTCACACTCCAGGCCCAAATCCTCCGACTCCTTCGAGAACTTCAGGAGAAGGAGGGCACCGGAGTCATTCTAATCTCGCATGATATTGGCGCAATTGCCTCTGTCTCTCACCGAATCGCGGTGTTCTATGCGGGAAAGATTGTCGAGACTGGAACCTCCGAACAGGTCCTCCGCTCGCCATCCCACCCCTACACCCGTTCGCTCCTGAATTCCCTGCCAAGGGCTGGCCAAGACCGACTAGAAAGCATCGCCGGCTCACCACCCGACTTCGCCCAGCTCCGCGGCGAATGCGCGTTCGCCGCACGTTGCGCGTTGCGCGGGGCGCAGTGCGACACCGAACCTCAGCTCACCTCCATGGGCGACGGACACCTCGTCGCGTGCTACCGCGCCGATGATGTTCGGAAACTAGAAGTCGGAGCGAGCCTAAGCTCAATTGCATAGCTCCAAAGTCCTCCCCATTCCGGTTAAGTGAATAGGGAGGATTGTGAGATCACTTTGCCGACTTGAGAAGTTCCACTACGGCTCGCTCGATTTGCAGGTCTCGGCCCTCCATCCAGGCATTGGGGTCGAACCAGACGGTGTGGTCGGGGCGACGACCGCCGTTTTCTAGGTTCTCACCATTGACTGCGTAAGCGCCGATGACAGGCATGCGGATTGTTCCACCGTCCCAGAGGGAGGCGGCACCGGTTCCGATGACATAGCCAGGAGTGCGCTCGCCAATGATTGGTCCGAGCCGCAGTTTTCGGAAGCCCTCAGTGATGACCTCGGCGTTGCTAAACGAGAAGGTGTTGCACATGAGAGCTGTGGGCAACTCAAGAGCGTCGCTACGATACACGTTCTCAGAGAGTTTGAGGCCGAATTCACCGCGAGTAGTTCGGATCAGCCATGGAGAGCGAATCAAGGTGTTTAAGACATCCACAGCCGTTGAGCCACCACCATTGAAGCGCACATCGATGATGAGGCCCTTGCGCCCTTCTCCCTGGGTCCTGATTTCGCGGAGGAACTGGTCTAGGCTGGGCTTGTCCATCGCCCGTATGTGAACGTAGCCAAGCTTGCCTTCGCTCAGCTTTTCAACCCGCGCCCGGGTTTCGTTAACGTAGTTATCATAGTCCAGAGAGCTTCGTAGGGCAGAAGATGCGGGCTTGATCGTCACCGTCTCAAACTTGCCATCGCGCTCGACTCGTAGGGCGACCTTTCGCGAGGACTTCTTGTTGAGAAGCTGGGCAAATGATGATCCCGCCACTTTTTCCCCGTCAACTTCGACGATCTTATCGCCGACTTTCAGCATCATCGCGGGGTGGTCCGCCGGCGAGTTCGCGATGACCTTTCCAACCACCGCAGAGCCGTCGCGCGACAGTGCTGCCGGATCCAGATCGATTCCCAGAAACGCTGTGGACTCCGTTCCGGAGCCAGGGAAGTCGGCAGGAGGGGCAGTTGCTCCGAGGTGGGAGGACTCTAGCTCCTCCATCATCTCACCCATCATCCGGTAGAAGTCGGTTCGGTCGTAGGCGAAAGGCACGAGAGTGGCGTACTTGGTCTTGATCGCCTTCCAGTCCTTGCCGTTCATCTTGGGGTCATAGTATTGGCCGTCCAGCGTCCACCAGATTTCTTCAAACAGAGCCCGCTCCTCGGCCTTTGCGTTAACCGTATAGCTCGCGCTCATTGCGATGGGCACAAGGCTTGAAGAAACACCCGCAACGTTGACGCTCGCCATTGTTCCTCCGTTCAGAACATACAGCTTCCCACCGCTGACGAATCCGCTTTGAACGCGGAAGCCGGGGGTTGCTGCTGCGATCAGGGTTGATGCCGAGCCAGTGGCCGGGTTAATCTGAGCCAGACCTGCATCCGTAAGCGCAATGATTGATTTTCCGTCTGCCGCAGGAACTGCCCCGTTGCAACCGGCAGTGGTCAGCCGACGCAGTCTCGATTCAAGATTCGGTTCGTAGACCTTGACCTCGACTGCCGGTTTGTCCTTTTTGGAAGTGTCGTCGATCTTGTCCAGGTCATCCTCGGTAAACGTTACATCAGCGGGCACCAGATCGACGACGTACAAGTCGGAGTTGTCGTACTCGGGTGAAATGAAGAAGAGGGACCGTCCGTTGCCGGTGAATTGGGGAACGCTGACGGAGCCGCGTTGGGGACGGTTGACCATTTTCGCGACGGTAGTCACCTTTCCGCTTTTCACCTCGATGATGGAAACCAAAGTTCGGCGCCCTTGGATGATGCTGACCGCCAGATAGGCACTGTCGGGTGACCAACTGACGAGTGCGGCTCCTTCGTATGCGTCGGTGAAGTTGGCTTTCAGAAGCGTTCTGGTCCCCTTGCCTTCGTTGTCTGCTACGCAAAGCTCGGTCGAGCCCTTGTGGAACGCGACCATTTTTCCGTCTGGTGAGACGACCGGCGACATCAGGTCGGTTGTAGAATCGACGAGAAAGTCTTTTGAGTCACCGTCGAGATCCACTTGCTTGATCCGTCGAAGGCCCTTCTCCATTGTCGTATAGAGACCGGTCTTGGCGTCGAGCCAAGTGACGCCATAGTCGCGGCCGGTGTTGCCGACGACCCGACGAGTTGTCCCGCCTTTTTCGGGAAGCAAGAACACGTCGCCTCTTGCTGCTGCTAGAATCCGCTTTCCGTCGGGCGATACAGCAAACTCGGTAATCCCGCTTGATACTGTGACTTCCTGCACCGGGTTGATGCGATCATCTGCCGGAACTTCCACTTTGACTTCGGATGTTTGGCCGCTTACGGTATCGAGGACCTGAAGTTCGGATTCAAACTCGTAGGCAACATACCGACCATCCCTACTTGTGGAAGGGTTACGGCTGGAGCCGTTGACATGCTTGGTTAGTGGAGTTTCGCCTTTCAGGAGTCGCCAGATGTTTGGAGCACCACCTCGATTGGTGACAGCAATGATTGAGCCGTCCGCTTGGGGGATCGGGAAGAGGTCGGTATTCTCGTTGTTGGTCAGCCGTTTGTGGTTGCTCAGCGGGACCGTATTGTCAGCAACCCAAATTTCGGGAAGGGCGGAGCTGACCATCCCCATCTTCTGCCAAGCGGTCTCGCGGTAGGCACCACGGTTGTAGTACACCTTTGAGCCATCTTGCGATAGGCTGGGGGCAAAGCTCGCTTCAAACGGATGGCTTGTGAGCCGTTGAAGATCGCCACCGGCAACCGGAACCCGGAAGATGTCCCCTCGCGACCAGAGCGAAGTTGAGCCGTAGATAAATCGACCGTCGGGTGATACGGCAGATGGGAGCTCCGAGGAAGAATCGTATGTGACTCGGCGGAGATCGGTTCCGTCTGGCTTTAGAGTGAAGACATCAATGCTTCCGTAGCGTGACGACGAGAATGCAAAACGAGATCCATCAGGGAACCACACCGGTCGAGAATCAGGTGCCGAGTGCACGGTTAATCGAACAGCTTTCCCGCCTGTTCTGGGGACCGACCAGATGTCGCTTTGCCAAGAGAAGAGAATCGTGGCTCCGTCGGGAGAGATTGCCGGGTACTGGATTCGCTTGATTTCTTCAGCCATTGCCGAAGCGGAGACCAGGGCAAGCGCCCCTAAAGTAAAGCTGCAAAATCGCTTCATGCAGAAAGTGTAGCCGAAGGCAAAATGAAAAGGGGGCGAACCATTCGGCTCGCCCCCAATCCTTTGCTCTTAGCCTAGTTTAGAACTTGACCGAGAACTGAGCTCCGATGAAGGAACCCTTGCTCTGACCAGCACCGTTGGTCGAGATGTTTGGCGTGGTTTGAACGTCGCCAACTTGGTACCACAACTTGAACAGCGTGTTTGCACCCATGTCGTAGCCGAAGCCGAGCGTGGTGTACTTGAACGTGTCGTTGTTGTAGAAGCCATTCTTGAACTGAGTGTCTTCATAGGTAGCCATGAGGGTCCAGTTCGAGTTGATCTTGAAGTTCGCGCCGATGTTGGTCGACTCGACGCCTCGGACGCCGCCACCGAAGGTGATGGTGTCGAGGTTTGCTCGCGATCCGCTGAGGCTCAGGTTGTCCGAAACCTTGTATCCAATGTTGAAGTCAACGCCCTTAACGTCGTTGACGTTTCGGTAGAAGCCAAGTCGTCCCCAGTCGCCTGGAGCCTGGTAGTTGGACTCAACCTTTCGGTAGCCAACGCCAAGGTCAAGGTTGCCAGCGTTGTACTTCACTCCGAAGTTCTGTCGCTGATTGTCGCCTGCACTGTTGTCGGTCTTGTTGGTCTTGAACGAACTCTTGCCAACTCCGCCCATCACTGAGAGGTTGTGACCGAGCTTATAGTCCAGATCGATTCCGTAGACTTCGTTTCGGTTGAAGCCTGCGCCGCCAGTAAGGACTGGGCCAGCGGAAACGCTGTTGCCGTCAAAGGTCACGAGCGAAGCGGTGATGCCACCCTTATCGCCGAGACCGAACTTGAGGACAGCGCCCATTGCTCGTGCTACGTTCAGTTGGTCGGCTGCGCCGATTCCAAGATCTTCAGCACCAATGGTGATTCCCTGAACTTGTCGTCCGTTGAGGTTTGCGCCGCCAACGTTTCCGAGGAACAGACCAAGCTTGGTGTTGCCACCGAAGCTGAATCCAGCGGTAATACCGTCAAGGGCGTATTCGCCGTTGTCGTATCGCTCGTTCTCGAAGAACGAAGTGGTGTCGAGTCGCTGCATGACGTAAGGGCTGATCTTAACGCCTTGTCGACCGATCTTTGCATCGAAGTTCATACCGACCAAGCTGTCGCTGAGGTTGGCATAGAGCTCGTGGAGGTAGATAGCGGTTGGACCATCTTGACCGTAAGCTCGTCCGCTGTTCGGAAGAACGCCGGACTGATCGATTGCACCGAAGCCGAGAACACCGCTGTTGCTGAGGCCAACCATGTTACCAACAACCAAAGTTGCCTTAGCAGTGTCGGTCTTGAGGGTCAACGCGAGTTCGTGGTTGACGCCCAGCGTGTCAAGGCCTGCACCGTTGGTGGTTCCACCAGCAGTTCGGTTGTCTTGGTTCAGAAGTGCGTTACCAGCCGAACCCTTGGATCCTGCGGTGACGAAGAAGTTGACGTCGCCGCTGATGGTGACATTGCTCTTCTTGCCCTCAAGAACCTTGATGCGAGCATCGAGATCCTTAAGATCCTTCTTCATAGCTTCGACGTCGACTCCGAGCGAGCTGAGCTCTTTCTCGTAGCTGGAAGCCATCTTCTTGAGTTGGCTGACATCGCTGCCCCATGCCTTCATCGACGAAACGTCGGATTGAAGAGCCTTGAGAGCTGCCATGGTGGTGGTGTCGCTACCGCTGTTTCCGCCCTGTGCCGGCTTCATCGCGTTGACTCGAGCTTCGAGAGCTTCGATCTGCGAATTGAGACCGTCGGTGACGTTCTTCATGTTCTGGTAGATCGCGTAGAGAAGGGTTGCCATCTCGTAGCGGGTGATGTTTTTCTTGCCCTGGAAGGTGCCGTCTGGATAACCAGTAATGATTCCTTCTTTCTTGAGTCGGGTGACTGCTTCGTAGGCCCAGTGGGTATCAGCAACGTCAGGGAATCCTTGTGCGAACGCTGGGGTTACCATAGCGACGCCGAGAACTGCCGAGAGTGCGTACTTGAACGTTTTGTTCATGTTTCTTCGTTTTTCTCCGTTTTAGATTTTCGACGCATTCTGCATTCTTTGCAGATCTAACCGGAGCCGGTTCTCACACTTTCCTATGTTCCTTGTGAGTCCCAAGCCGCTCGATTTAAATCCGCTCGGTGCGCTTCCTGCGTCTATTGACTCGCATTGAGTCAATTTCATTATCACATACGCATTGCAGTAATGCAAGATTTCTCAGCTTTTTGTCGGGTCTTTTGGCTAATCTGGTGCGTCCGAATACAATTCCCTTGCCATGAATGACGCAATCGTTCAGTCCTGGGAGATCAATTCCCGGCTCAATTTGTACCTACTGGAAGCGATTTCAGATGGGTTGTTGGACATCCAGCTCGAGAAAGGAAAGACCGTGCTCGGGCAGTTTGTTCATCTCCACAATGTCCGTCGAATGTGGGTGAAATCCGCTGCTCATGACTTGTACGACTCGGTTCCAAAACTCGATAATCCCTCCCGTCAGGTGTTAGTTGATGCTCTGAGCCTAAGCACGCAAGCAATGACTGAGATCTTCAGGCGGGCCGAAAATCCCGAAGGAAGAGTGAAGGGATTTAAGCCCCATGCTGCCGGATTTTTGGGCTACATCGTGGCGCACGAGGCCTTTCATCGTGCAAGTGTTGAAATTGCATTGCGTCAGGCTGGGCACTCCCTTCCCGATAAAGTCGCGTACGGACTCTGGGAGTGGGGTGTAAGATAGTGGCAACCATGCGATGGAGCATTCCGATACTCGCCCTTTTTGCTGTTGCACTCTCCGGCTGCGGATCCTCGGGGGCGGAAGACCCCAAAACTGGCGACTCAATCCCAGCCCCCAAAGTTGGCGCGGCCAAGGCTCCGACCGGAAAGATCGAAGTGCAGTCGTTCAAAGGCGGTTACGGGATTGACTTCTTCCAGACGGCGGCCAAGGAGTACACCGAAAAGCACCCAGGAACCGAAATCAAGGTCGATGGTAACCCACGCGTCTGGGAGCAGTTAAAGCCTCGATTTGTCAGTGGAAAAGTTCCAGATTTGACCTTCCCGGGTTGGGGCATGGATCACTGGGGTCTTGCTGAAGAAGATCAGTTAATGGCTCTCGAGGAGGTTCTCAAGACTCCGGCGGCCGACGGCAAGACCCCTTGGGGCGAGACTTTTGATCCGGCTCTGCTAAAGCTCGGACAATTGGACGGTAAGCAGTGGACCCTGCCCTACTACGTCATCCTGTACGGCTGGTGGTACGACCCTGAACTATTCAAGGAGAACGGTTGGACTGTGCCAAAGACGTTTAACGAGCTTCTAGCCGTTAGCGAAAAGATTAAGGCAAAGGGCATGGCTCCCATAACCTTCCAGGGTCAATATCCCTTCTACATGCTGTGCATGATGATGCTGCCGTGGGTGGTCAGCGAAGGTGGTCAGCCCGCATTGACCGCATGTCAGAATCTGGAACCTGGCGCATGGAAGTCTCCGAGCATGCTCAAAGCTGCCCAGATGATCGCACAGCTACGCGACAAAGGTTTCTTCGAGAGCGGCGCAGTAGGAATGAGTCATACCCAATCTCAGGCTGGGTTCTTGAACCGCAAAGCCGCGTTCGTTCCCTGCGGAACCTGGATTCACCCGGAGATGAAGGATAGCTGGCCCAAGGGTCGAAAAATCGCTTTCATGTTGCCGCCGACTGTCGATGGCGGAAAAGGCGATCCGACCGCAATCCAAGTTGCAATAGAACCTTGGATGGTTCCGACGAAGGCGTCTAATCCTGAGTTGGCGATTGACTTCTACAAGTACATGACTTCACCCGCAAAGGCAAAGCAGTTTGTGGAGGAGAAGGGGACTCTCATGGCAATCAAAGGTGCCGCCGACGGTGCGAAGCTCCCAGAATATGTTGTTGAGCCGGCCCGAATTTACGGGGAAAGCAAAGACATCTGGTCGGTACAGTTCCGAAGCTGGTATCCGGCGATGTTCAAGGAGCTTGAGAATGCAACGACGGCACTTGTGAGCGGAAAGGCGACCCCAGAAGAGTTTTGTGAGCGCGCTGAAAAGGCCGCGCAAGCGACACGTGACGACGAATCGATCACGAAGCACAAACTCTAAGGCTTGGGCCACCGGGGCGAATGACTCGCCCCGGCAATTCTAACAAGATACAATATAGGGGCATGTCCCTCGTTGCCTCTATATCTTCTGAGTCGGTAGTCGTCGAACCAGGAGCCACCGCACCGCTCACTCTTGAAGTTGAGAATCGTGGAGAGGCCACCGAAAGTTTTGAAATCGGTATCGAAGGCATTGACGGAGAGTGGATCGCAATCCCGGTTCCGTCTGCGGAGCTCAAGCCAGGTGAACGGCAGAGTCTCAAGGTCTTCTTCAAGCCACCTCGTCAAAGCGAGAGCACAGCAGGCAATTTTCCGTTCGTCGCAAAAGTTCGTTCGCTTGCCACAGGGGATCAGCGTATAGCTCAGGGAATTCTTACGGTCAAACCGTTCCATTCGCTCACCCTGGAACTTACGCCCAAAAAAGGCTTCGTTACTGCTACAAAGACCCAAAACATCTTTGCCGCGACAGTGATGAACATGGGGAACAGCGAACATACCGTTCAGCTGATGGCGGACGACCCCGAGAACTCTTGTACATATGAGTTCGATGATGAGCAGATCACGGTAGGGCCCGGACAACAGCGAGATGTTGACTTCGCCGTTCACCCCAAAAAGGGTTCTCCTCTCGGCTCCCCTCGGCTCATTGGCTTTGCAGTGACTGGGCGTAGCACAACAACGCCGGGTGTGGTTGCCTCGTCGCAGGCTCAGCTTGAAGTCCGACCATTCATTACACCTGCGACGATTATTGTGTTCTTCATCATGTCAATGCTCGCTTTGACAGTCTGGCTCACACAACCCAAAAAACCAGAGGTCATTCTCGACCTCATGACTGGACCGACTAAGGTAACCCAGGGCACAAAAGTTGTTGTCCACTGGCAAGCAACGAATGCTTCAGCGGTCAAGCTTGTTGCCGGCGGAAAGCCGATTGGAGAAAATCTGCCGCCAGAGGGCACTCAAGAAGTCGAAACTCCGCTTCTGGGCAGCCTGACGATTCAGGCAGTTGCTTTCCGCGACAATCGACAGAGTGAGCCTGCTTCCGTTACCATCATTGTTGAAGCAGCTCCGTTCGTCCCTGAGCCAAAGATTCTTGAATTGAAACCCTCCCAGGACACGATCAACAAAGGTGAAAAGTTCACGCTCAGCTACAAATTCGACACTGGGGTGGTGAAAGCAAAGCTAGGTCCGGACAACATTGACCTTGATCTGCGACTGAATACGATCCTTATTGAGCCTGCTAAACTTGGCGAGAACGAGTACACCGTGGTTGCGGAGAACTCGGCTGGCAAGAGCGTCAAGAAGACTTTTAAGGTCCAAATGATCGAGCCGGTACTGGTGAAAATCGTCAAGTTTGAGATCTCTCCGGAGGAGGTGGAAGAGGGCGGAAAGGTTACGATGAACTGGCAGATTGAAAAGGCTTCAAAGATCGAGTTTAGCTATACGGGAAGCCAGCCGTACTCTCTGGATTCTTCAGGAACGACGGAGATTCCAGTTGTTGGAAAGACCACGTTTATCCTTAAAGCCACCGATGCTAACGGCAAAGTGGTGACGAAGTCAATCACGGTCCGAGTGAAGAAGGCTGCCGAACCGCCTCCAACTGATCCTGATAATGGCGATTTGAGAGGCAATACGACTGGTGCGACCACAGCTGGTGGAGGAACGAACGGGCGATGAGAGCACTTCTTTCTGTCACCGACAAGTCAGGAATCGTTGAATTCGCAAGTGGATTGGCTGAGATAGGTTTTGAGTTGTTGAGCACCGGCGGAACCGCAAAGACACTTCGAGAAGCAGGATTGGCCGTCACAGACGTGAGTCAAGTCACCGGTTTTCCTGAGATGCTCGAAGGAAGAGTGAAGACGTTGCACCCGATGGTGCACGGTGGTCTGCTTGGAGTTGTTGGAAATCCAGACCACGTCGCCGCTATGAAGGCGGCCGGAATAGAGCCAATCTCAGTTGTAGCGGTCAATCTTTACCGGTTTGAGGAGACGGTTTCTAAGCCGCATGAGCTTGCCGACGCGATTGAGTCGATTGACATCGGTGGTCCGGCGATGATCCGAGCCTCGGCGAAGAATCACGCTTCAGTGGCGGTTGTCACCGATCCTGCGGATTACTCGGCTGTGTTGGCGGCCTTAAAAGACGGCACGATCGGTGGACTTAGACCGAAGCTTGCTGCGCAGGCATTCAGGTTGACCGCGTATTACGACAGTCTGATCTCTCGCTACTTGTTCTCCACAACTGGGGCCGAGGAGCTTGATCAGGAGTTCTTGGCCGTCGGACTGCGTCGCGTTCAGGGTTTTCGCTACGGAGAGAACCCCCATCAGAGCGGCGCTCTTTATGCCGATGGCCTAGGACAACCAGGGCTCCCGCAATCGAAGCAGTTGTGGGGCAAGGAGTTGAGCTACAACAACATCAACGACTCGGTGGGAGCCTGGGAGCTTGTTGGCGACATGCCCGTGAATGCCTGCGCGATCATCAAGCACGGAAACCCATGTGGCGCTGCGACGGGCCGGTCGTTCGGCGAAAGCTACAGCCTAGCGCGCGCATCCGATCCGATCTCGGCCTTCGGGGGAATAGCCGCATTCAAAGGCGTTGTTGACATCGAAGCGGCTGAGATCATGACCGCTAAAGGCAATTTCCTTGAAGTCGTTCTAGCCACTTCGTTTACAGAAGAGGCAGTCGAGCTATTCAAGCAGCGCGCTGGTTGGGGGCAAGACGTCCGTTTGCTCGAAGTAGCTCTCCCTCCAAAGAAGAGTTTCCTGTCAATGAAGGCAATTCGAGGAGGTGCAATCGTTCAGCACAGCGATGAAGACCCTGCTTTGGATTGGAGAATCGTCACCAAGAAGGCTCCGACGCCAGCTCAGATGGCGGCGATGAAGTTACAGTGGGCCATTGTGCAACACGTGAAGTCGAATGCGATTGTCGTCGGAAATGACTCGCAAATGCTCGGGGTCGGTGCGGGACAGATGAACCGCGTCCAGAGTGTAAGGCTCGCGCTGGACCAGGCTGGAGATGAATCTGTCGGTGCAGTTCTCGCCAGTGACGCGTTTTTCCCTTTCCCCGATTCAGTCGAAACAGCTGCCGCAGCTGGCATTTCGGCGATTGTTCAGCCGGGGGGTAGCAAGAAGGATCAAGAAGTGATCGATAAAGCTGATGAGCTCGGAATTGCGATGTGCTTGACAGGAACCCGACACTTTAATCATTAACCCCTTGGCAAAAAAAGCAAAATGGTGTAACCTAGTCGTCTATCCCTTGCATCGAAGGAACTAAATATCATGAGCAACACAGGTGCTGGACCGAATCCCCAAACGAACTTGATCATCTCGATCGTTGCGCCTGTGATTGCGCTCATCGCGATTGCAGTGTTGTATTTCACCAAGCCTACACTCGTTCCGGAGCCCGCGCCAACCGCAGTCAATACGACGACGGCCAAGCTACCAGATCCAGGAGTCCAACTTGGGAATGCACTACCAGGAGCCGGAGGAGCAGGAGGTTCAGCTGCTTCAGGTGCTGCTGCCGCGGCTGGATTTGGTGGTCCTGGCGGTGGGGCTCCTAATGGAGGTCGCGGAAAAGCAATGGCGGCGTCCTCTGGCGCAGGAAATTAGATTCGAATTTGTTTCGTAAGCAACTGGGACGGTAGGTGCTTGCAAATCAAGTAAACTCCCTTGGCTAATCTGTCAGGGAGTTTTTTTTATGCCAGCACCAGTTGTCCTAAACGTTGGATTCTACAACTATGTGCTCACAGACAAGATCATCGCTATGGTGAGCACGGAGTCAGCTCCGATGCGGAGGATGGTCCAAGGACTTCGCCAGTCGGGAAAAGTGATCGATGCCACACAGGGAAGGAAGACCAAGTCAGTGGTTTTTACGACCAGCGGTGATGTTGTCCTTTCCGCCATCTCACAAGAGACCTTGGCTCGCCGCTTGACAGAAATCGGACACGCTCCGGACGATGCTGAGGAAGCTGAAGAGTAGTTAGAAAATGAGTTTGATGCGATCGCTTTTTGGCAGGTTTCACCGAGACATCGGTATTGACTTAGGAACTGCCAACACCCTGGTGTACGTCGCAGGGCGAGGCATCATCCTTCGTGAGCCAAGTGTCGTCGCGGTCAGTCAGGACGACGGAAAGGTCATCAAAGTTGGCGCAGAAGCAAAGCGGATGCTCGGACGAACTCCGGCAAACATTGTCGCAGTCCGTCCTCTCAAGGATGGGGTCATTGCCGACTACGAGCACACCGAAGAGATGCTTCGGCACTTCATCGGTTCCGCACTGAGCCGAGGGGCCTTCCGGACAACGGTCGTGGTCGGAATTCCCTCCGGTGTCACCGAAGTTGAGCGTCGAGCGGTCATAGAGGCAGCTCGTAAAGCTGGCGCCACGGCCGCCTACGTCGTCGAAGAGCCGATGGCGGCGGCGATTGGCGCGGGTCTTCCCGTGGCTGAGCCGAGTGGTTCTATCATCGTGGACATTGGTGGCGGAACGACGGAAGTCGCAGTTATCTCTTTGGGCGGAATCGTCTCTTCGAAATCGGTTCGCACTGCCGGCGACGAGCTGGATGAGTCGATAATCAGCTACGTTAGACGAGCGTTCAACCTCGCCATTGGTGATCGAACCGCAGAGCAGGTCAAATTGGAAATTGGCTCCGCATTCCCGTTGGAGCAAGAAATGGATATGGTGATCAAAGGTCGCGACCTCGTAACTGGGCTGCCTCGATCCGCGGTTGTTACATCCGAAGAGATCCGAACCGCCATTGCGGAGCCGATTCGAGAGATTGTCGATGCCATCAAACTCACTTTGGAAGCAACACCTCCCGAACTTGCTGGAGACGCCATGGAGCGTGGAATCTACTTGGCTGGAGGCGGTGCTCTCCTCCGCGGCCTGGACAAACTCATCTCTCGTGAGACACTGGTTCCGGTACACATCGCGAACGATCCGCTGAGTTGCGTTGCACTCGGAACTGGAATTATCGTCGAAGAGATGAATGAAAACGCTTTGATTCGCAAAATGCTTGAGAGGTCATCCCAGCCGTAAGAAAAGAATCGCAGCCCCGTCCGCTCCTCTGGTTTGCAGGGCTATTGATCCTGGGCTTTGCTATCTCTTACATCCAGTCATCGCAACGCAATCAGGGAAAGACAAGCCCTCTCGACCTGGTTGTCAGGACCATCTGTCAGCCGATTGCCTCCATCTCAAACAAAACCTACCTTGGAATATCAGGATTCCTTTCTGGAGCGATTCAAGGTGACAAATACTCTCTCGAAAATGAGCGGCTTAAGCGTCAGCTAGATGCTCTCAGCCTCTATGACGACAGGATCAAAGACCTCGAATTTCAAGTCGACTCGCTACGTCAGTTGTCTGAGCTGGAAAAGACTTTCGATCGTCCAAAAGTTCTCGCAGATGTCATCTACTATTCCGCAATCGAAGACCGAGTCACGATTGCCGCTGGAAAGAGCAAGGGAATCGAGCCGGGGATGGTGGTTGTTTGCGCAGCCGGACTCGTTGGCCGCGTACAAACTGTTGCCCCCAGCGAGTGTCAAGCACTTCTTCTCACGGCGCCCTCGTTCCAAATTGGGGCCACCGCTTTAGGCTACAATCCAGCCCCTTATGGCCTGATCCGAGGTGATGATACGGAAACCCTCATCCTTGGCTTTCAGAGCGAAAATGCTCCCGTCAAAAGCGGAGACATGATTGTGACGAGCGGATTCTCAGAAAAGCTCCCCAGAGGTATCCCGCGCGGAATCATTATTGGCAGAGTTTTAAGCACGGAAACCAGACCCGAAGTAGGTGCTTCTCGTGCAATTGTCCTCCCAAAGGTCAACCCAGGAAATCTTCGTGAGGTTGTCATTCTCAAATGAACAGCAGGGCTCTTGTGTGGGTGGCGATCCTGACCTTTTGGATTTGTGGTGGGCTCAATGAGGGGTTGGCAAAGGACATCGCGATTTTTGGTGCTCAGCCAGATTTTTTGATCGTGGCAACAGTGGTAATTAGCATGTTATCGGACATGCGGGGAGCTGCAGTTGCCGGCTTTACAGGTGGATTCTTCCAAGGCGCGATCACCGGGGCCAACATGTGGCAGTACGTCGTGACGAGGCTGATCGTTGGCTGGATCGGAGGGTCGATCATTGAACTGCGGTTCCAAAGAAATGCCATGATCGCGGCAATGGCGTGCTTTGTTGCGTCAATCCTTGCGGGTCTGGTCTTCCTGTTCTTAACGTCACAACCGAACATCCTTGGAAGTCTGAGGGATACACTGATATCCGCGATGTACAACGCCGTTCTCGCTGCCCTGGTCTTCGCGCCAGTCGAAAAGCTGTCCGGCGTCAAAACGAGACAATTATCATGAGCGCACACCACGACGTCCTCGGCATGGCCCGCGAGCAGCTTAGCGTAGCGGCCAAGTACCTTGATCTTGATGCTGGTCTGCATCAGGTCCTGAGCAAGCCCATGCGGCAACTCATCGTCAACTTCCCCGTTGTGCTCGACAACGGCGAAGTGATGTGTTTCGAGGGTTACCGCGTTCAACACAACTCGTCGCGAGGTCCCACGAAGGGTGGAATCCGGTACCACCCAGACGTCGATGTTCACGAAACAACCGCTCTGGCAATGTGGATGACTTGGAAGTGCGCGGTTGTTAATATTCCTTACGGCGGAGCAAAGGGCTCCGTCAAAGTCGATACCAAGCAATTCAGCCGCCGCGAGATCGAAAAGCTCACTCGCCGATACGTTACCGAGATCAACATGATCCTTGGCGAGCGCAGCGACATTCCGGCTCCAGACATCGGCACAAACGCTCAGACCATGGCGTGGATCATGGACACCTTCTCGATGCAAAAGGGCTATACCGTGCCGGGAGTCGTCACCGGTAAGCCAGTTGACCTCGGCGGTTCATTGGGTCGCGTAGAAGCAACCGGACGAGGCGTCATCGTTGCTACTGAAGAAGCCGCTAAGACAATGAACATGAATCTCGGCGGTGCCAAAGTGGTCGTTCAAGGCTTCGGAAACGTCGGCGCTACCGCTGCCAAGATTGCCGAAGAGCATGGAGCAATCGTCGTTGGGATCTCAGATGCCGTCGGAGGGATCTACAACCCCAATGGCCTTCCGGTTGCCGAGCTCATGAACCGCTATGCAGGACGCGAAGGCGGAATCCAAGAGTTCAAAGAGTGTGAAAAAGTCTCCAACCGAGAACTCCTTGAGCTTGAATGCGACGTTCTGATTCCCGCCGCGATCGCCGCTCAGATCGATGAAGGCAACGCAAACAAAATCAAAGCGAAGTTACTCGTCGAAGGTGCAAACGGACCTTGTACGTTTGAAGCTGACAAGATTCTTCACGATCGTGGTGTTCATGTGGTCCCCGACATTCTTGCGAACGCAGGCGGTGTCGTCGTCAGCTACTTTGAGTGGGTCCAAGACCTTCAAAACTTCTTCTGGGAAGAAGATCGGGTGAACGACCAGCTCACCAAGATCATGCAGCGTGCTTATGGCCAGGTTGATGCGACGATGCGGCAGCACAAGACTGACATGCGAACCGCAGCACTCATCATCGGTGTCAAGCGAGTTGCCGACGCAACCGTACGCCGCGGAATCTTCCCCTGATGTTTCCGTGTCTCCCCTTTCCGACAAAGAACGGGGAGATTCTATTTCGCTCGCACCCGATTGTTCTTCGGGTTGTGTTCAAGTTCGACTAAACCGAGCACTTCCATCAGCGGCGGAACGTACATGCCGAACCGACCACGGAAGCCCTTCTTCTGACCATACCAGCCGCCAATGGGATTGGATTCCGATCTGCCCCATGCTTCGACGGTGCCCGGCTTTGCTTCTTTCTGCTCATCTGCGGAGCCTAGGTCCATCCAGTCGTCGTGCTCTTTCAGCATAGCGTGGCAGTCTTCGATGCATCGCCAAAGGTAGTGAAGAGTCGTTGAGCCGACTTTACAGACGAGAACATCACCATCTCGATACATCGTGTATTCCGAGGTTCCAGGCGCTGTTTTGAGTTGCCAAGGTGTTTCCTTGGTTCCAATCTCTGGCATGGTGAAATGATATCAGGCTCCCTTTTGAGGGTCAAGTTAAGGTTGCTCAAGTATCCTAGAAGGATGCGTTTTCAGGATCAGGTTGTGATTGTTACGGGTGCGAGCCGGGGAATTGGACGGACGATTGCTGAGGCGTTTTCCGCCGAAGGCGCAAAAGTCGCCTGCATTGCAACCACTCTGGAAGGGGCAAACAAGACGGCTGAGGCGATTGGCGGCAAGGGCTATGCCTGCGATGTTTCGTCGACTGCTTCGGTAGAAGAGGTTTTTGCGGCAATCGCGAGCGACTTAGGTACACCAGCCGTGTTGGTGAACAACGCGGGAATCACCCGAGACACCTTGATGCTCCGAATGAAGGACGACGACTGGGATCGCGTTCTTGAGGTGAATCTCAAGGGCGCGTTTATCACTTCTCGAACCGTCGCCAAACCGATGATGAAAGCCCGGTACGGGAGAATCATCAACATCACCAGCGTGATCGGCCTCCACGGCGGAGCTGGGCAGGCGAACTACGCGGCGGCCAAAGCGGGCCTGATCGGCCTGACAATGACCATCGCCAAGGAGTTTGGCTCGCGAGGGATCACCTGCAACGCGGTGGCTCCGGGCTTCATCGAGAGCGATATGACCGAGGCTTTGCCGCAGGAGTTTAAGGACGACGTGATAAAACGCGCTCCCGCAGGACGTCTAGGGACTCCGGCGGATATTGCTCCTGCGGTCCTCTTTTTGGCCTCCCAAGATGCAGCCTATGTCACAGGGCAGACTCTCACGGTTGACGGCGGACTGTTTCTTTAACAGCTAAATCAGTCAAGAGTGTCAACAAAATCTATGACATGGAATCCTGCCACTTTCGGTGGGATTCCTTTCCAAAACCCTCTTGCGGGCATCCAAAAAGCACTAAGTTATAAGTGTCATGGACCCAAAAGGATTGATCTTAGCCCTTAGCATTCTCGCCGGAGTGGTGATCTACCAATCGACAAGCTCGACCGCGCACAAGTACAACTTCGAGCCGGATGCAAACAAGAAGTTTTACGTTGCTAACCTTGCCGACGGCGTTGACGCAGTAACAGTGTCCACTGGCGGCGGTTCCACTTCACAAGCCGTAGCGGTTGCCAGTCCTTCCCTGTTGCTTGAGCAGCACAAGGTGGGCGTCAAGGCAAACCCTAAGACGGTCAGCTACAGCGTCACTGGATCGAACGGTAACTTTGATGTCAAGACCGACGAGACCAAGCTGGGTTATCATAACTTGATCGTCACGACTCGAACTCCGTCTGGCGATCGAGTTGAGGCCAAGACCCTCGTTGGAAAGGTTCAGCCGATGCTCCAAGTTGTCGTAGACGCTCCGATCAACGGCGTGAGCAACTTTGATGTTTACGTCACGAAGTCTGGTTCGATCGAAGCTGAACAGCCCGTTGCAACCTACGGCGAGTTTGGCAAGGTTGTGGAGCTACCTGGGGACACAATCAAGTCCGGTTTCAACTACACGGTGACCTTGACCAAGGCTGGTTCCAAAGAATCTCTCAGCCAGGTGAAGAGCGATGCTGGTCTGCTAACTGGCTGGTACCGACTGCATGCCTTTACTCACAAGGCTGGTCAGTTGGTTCAGACCAAGTTTGACGTTGATGCTTGGCGAAGCTGAGCTTTCTTGAAAAGCAAAACGGGCACACCAATTGGTGTGCCCGTTTTGCTTTTGCCCTTTTGTGTTTGATGGGGCGGCTTAATTTCGGTGCCGGAAGGTGATTCGGCCCATGGTTAGGTCGTAGGGGCTCAGTTCGACCTTGACCCGGTCGCCTGGCATGATTCGGATATAGTGCATTCGCATTTTTCCGCTGACGTGGGCGAGCACTTCCATATCGCCTTCGTCCAACTTGACTCGGAATCGGGCGTTTGGAAGGTTCTCGACGATTGTGCCATCGAGTTCGATCCCTTTTTCCTTATCCGACTGGTCGTTGGTTTTGGGTTTATAGTGCCTTCGTCGAGCCATGTGGTTTTAGTTTACCGCTAACGTCAAATTTGCCCTTTGCGTAAGTACAATGCAGTCGGAGTCTTGCTGGCTCTGTTTACTAGGATCGCCATGAATCGCAAGTCTCTTCTCCTCGCTCTTCCGTTTGTTCTTTTGGTCGGCTTCGGCTCGCGCCGCGCCGCTCTTCAGCAGTACGAGATTCAGGATCCGAAGGGGGCGAACGGATTTACGTTTGCGATGGTCGATGGTCTTGAGCCAGTTCATGGCCAAGGCAACGATGTTTCTGGCTCGATCATGCTGGATCTGGAGCATCCGGAGAAGTCGAAGGGCAAGGTTGTGATCGGCATCAAATCTCTGAAGCTGACCAGCGAAGTGATGTCGAATAACATGATGGGCGAGTGGTGCCTGGACGCTGCGAAGTTCCCAACGGCAACTTTTGAAGTCACCTCGGGCAAGGTGAAGAAGGCGAAGAACGGCGAGTTTGAGGGCACGGCCACGGGCAATCTGACGATCAAGGGCGTGACCAAGTCGATTTCGGTTCCAGTGTCGGCTCGCATGGTGAAGGACGGCGTGAAGGAGCGGTTTGGCGATAAGGGCGGTGACCTCTTGATGTTCAACACTCGTTTTTCGTTCAACCGCTTTGACTTCGAGATTGGGAAGGCGGTTAAGGAGACTTTGCTGAGCAACAAAGTCGAGGTTAGCTTGAGCTGCGCGGGAATGTTGTACCGGTAACCCCGATTGGATGGGAAATTGGAGGTGGGGACCCCGTGGATTTCCCATCTCTTTGAACCTAGATGGCGAGTTTGTAGCGTTTTGGTCCCATCCGTTGGTGGTGAATTTTCACGGCACCGGTTTTCAGGAGCTTGGTTAGCCGATACTTGACAGTTGGAGCGCAGAGTCGGGTTTCGGCTACAAGTTCGGCGAGCGAGAGGATGCCATTCTGGAGAGCTTTCAGGATGGGTTCGGTGCTGATGTCTCTTGGGTCAAGGTTTGCGAGGGGGTCGGGGTTGTGGGGGGCGTAGTGGGTTTCGTTTTCGCTGCGGAAGTGGGCGATTCGGCAGATTCCGGTGCCACGGCCCTTGCTGATCCACTGGATGATTCGGTGGTTCTCGCGTTGTTCTAGCTTCATCTGGATGGTTTGGCTGACGGCGGCTTGGAGTTGGGTGTGGTCGGCGATCTGGTTTCCTCGGCTGTCGGTGTGGTGGAGCAGGATGATGGTTCCGGCTCGTTCGGCGATGCGCTTGAGGGGGTCGATGAACTTTCTTACAGCCCTTGCGTCCTTGGTTTGACTCTTCCGGATTGCGGCATGGAGGGAGTCGATGAAGAGGACGGCTTCTCCTTTGTGTTTGATGAGGAAGTTCTCGATTTGTTCTTGTCCGGACGGAGTGTCGATCGGGTCGCCGCCGAAGCTGAGGTAGAGCGGGGTGGTTTGGTTGACGTCGGCGTGACGGTCGAGGGTGGCGAGGATTTCGCCGGGGGAGTCGTCGAAGCTGAGAAACCCGGCGGCGGCTTGTTCCATCGGGAACCCGCCGAAGGTCTTTCCTTGGGCGATTGCTTTGGCGAGCGCGATTGCGATGGTGGTCTTGCCGATTTTGGGTGGTCCGGCGAGGAGGACGAGGCTGTTTTGACTGAAGAGGCGTTGGTTTCCGTTGGCTCTTGAGTAGAACTGGAGGTTCTTCTCTTTTGCTTGTAGGAAGTTGTCGGTGATGGCGGGCTTCCGGCTCGACTTGGGTTCGCAGGCGAAGTCGATGTTAGTCCGTAGGATGTTTGGTTGGTCGTCTTCGTCGTCATCGAGGTTTGCGTAAACGCTGAGATCTGTGAGCATTTACTTATAGGCAACGATTGGGGGTGTTTGTCAACCTGACAGGTGAGAAGTTTGGATTCATTTCCCTGTATAGTCCTAATGCCAAACCACTTCTGGCAAAATTTGGCTCTCCCCTGTCGCCGATTTATCTACTGCGTCTTGCCCCATTTTGAAGTCACCGGCTGACCGAAGACGGAGTTTCCGTTTAGGGTGTAGCGGGTCTTCTGATTCTGGTTGTAGGTCTCCCACCATGTTTGGTACTTACTTTGGTGCGACCAGTGGTAGTCCATTGGAACGGCGATGATGAGCTCTTCATCTGGCGCCATGGTTGGACACGAGATCGTTTTCTCGAACAGATCTCGATAATCGACATTTCCACCGATGTTCTCCGAAGCCTTGGCAAATGCACCGACTTTGAGCGAGATGGTCGGTCCTTGCTCACGATAGTCGGAAGCCAGACCAGTAACCCGGTTGGTTCGGACCCGGAAGTAAGCAACCGCTGTGTGAATCATGAAATCTGGATCAGGCGCTAGACCCTGAATTTCTTCTTTACCAACTGCCAGGTAGGAATTGTCCCATGCCCACGAAACGACAGCCCCTTCAATATTGCCACCCATGATCCGTCGGGCCTGAGGGTCTTTCACGCCCAGATCATCAAGCATCCGGACTTTTATAAATGAGGAACCCCTATTGACATAAGTTGGGATGAAACCCCCTACTTCATTCGAAATCTTCAGTGGTGCCAAAGCGACTCCCCACGCCTTTTCGACGGATGCCTTCGATGCACCACATTTTTCCGCGACCTCATTTACTCCTTTCTTCAATGCTTCCTTCAAATTGAATTCTATCGTCGAAAAGATCGTGTTGAGATTGGACCATGATTTATAGATAAAATCCAAAACCGTCGCGATGGATTTGTAAACCTTTTTGTACCACGGGTCATCTGGCTTAGGTTCCTTTGGAGGAAGGTAAAGTTTATCGCCGCGTGCTGGTTCTTTGCCGATGATCTTTGTGACATCACCAACGATCTTTGGCGACAACTCGCTTGCTACAACGAAGCGATATTTGTCGTCCCAGTTTCCGGTGTAAGCAGGCTCCCATCCAACCAGCTCGGTTGTAAAGGTCAGCTTTTTTGCGTTCGGATCGGCCTTTGCCACGGGTGCCAACGGTTCCGTCAGGGTCGTCTCTGGTGACGGCATTCCCGCAAGATCCCCGTTCTTCAGCAACGGGATCACTCGTACTTTGAACGTGGCGGGCTTCTTGCTGATTTTCAGCTTGCTAACCTCAATCGTGAAACTCTTTTTGCCGAGTTTGTTCGTTGGCAGATCCGCTCTGTAGACTTCGTTTTTAGCGTTAGCCCAAAGAGCCCAACTGGAAGGGAAATCGCCGTCAACTACCTGCACGAGAGCATATGTCGCCTCGGAAGCGGTAGCCCAGCGGAAAGAAAGAAGCGATTCGCCAGCTACGATTTCTTTCGCTGTTCCCCACCGCTCTTCGGGAAACTCCGGTGTTGAGCGTACGGTTTGAACCTCGAGGCTTGTGGTCCGGGGCTTTGGCACGGGCTCGCCGTACTGAATCTTCACCCAGTTGGACGCGCCACCGTCGGCGGATGTGAGTTGAGCGTAGTAGTCCGTTGTGCCGTTTTGAGCGATATCTTGCAACGCATCCTTTCGATCTTGCGCCAATTGAGCGGTGGCGATGGCTTGAGTTGTGTTTCCAGCTGGCGGTGAGAAGGTGATGAGGGTCGAAGGGAACGGCGCGAACTCGGAGAACTTGACGTCGACTTTGAAGTTTCCTGACTTGGTGCCGAGATCGAGGACGCCAACGATTCGCCCGACCTTTTGTTTGATTCCTGTTGCGGCTGGCTCTCGGCCACCAGCTGAGTGTTGACCTTCTTTGGGGACTCCGAAACCCCAAATCGCGAGGGTGAACTTGGTTGATCCGTTCAGCCTTGGCGCGGTTTGAGCGGAAAATGAGGCGGTGCCGTTCCCTCGCCAGTTGATCAAAAGCTCGTTGGTGGAAAGCTGATCGAGTTTTGCGATATTGAGTGTCGGATTATTCCGGTTCGGGGCGCCATCTTGAACAGGTGGACGGACCTGGGCGACAGAAAAAAGCGACAGCCCAAGGATGCCGAGCGCCGTGCAAAGACGTGAAATCATGTCCAGATTTTACAGGATTGGCTAGGCTTCAGATTGTTAAAATTTTTGTGTTTTGAAGCGACTAAAATGACAGCTTGATTTCTGGTGTCGGAGGCTAACAGTCTGAAAAGTAGCTCTCCAGGTATCCTCTCATGAAGCGCACGGAGCCTCTTCGATCACTGTTTTGACCCCAAAATTGCACTCGGAGTAGCAGGATTCCGTTCGGAGGGAAATGAATGCTGAACAGTTTTGAGACGAAGAGTTCGCTGGAAGTTGGGGGCAAGAGTTATGCCTACTATTCGCTGAAGTCGCTGGAGGTGCGAGGGTTTGACATCTCGCGACTGCCTTACTCGCAAAAGGTGCTTTTGGAGAACCTGTTGCGGCTTGAGGACAACAAGTCGGTTTTCAAGGCAGACATCGAGGCTTTGGCGGCTTGGGATGCGAAGGCGGAGCCAACGAAGGAGATCAGCTTTACTCCGGCGCGGGTTATTTTGCAGGACTTTACGGGCGTTCCTTGCGTGGTGGACCTCGCGGCGATGCGGGATGCGATGGCGGCTTTGGGCGGCGATCCGACGAAGATCAATCCTTTGCAGCCGGTTGAGCTGGTCATCGACCACTCGGTTCAGGTGGATGCTTACGGTTCGGAAGCGGCTTTGCTGATTAACCGCGACCTTGAGTTTGAGCGCAACCAGGAGCGGTATGAGTTCCTGAAGTGGGGCCAGAAGGCTCTCAACAACTTCCGTGTCGTTCCTCCGAATACGGGAATTGTTCACCAGGTGAACCTGGAGAACCTTGCGCGGGTGACGTTTGTGAACCCGGAAGGCGTTGCTTATCCGGACACTTTGGTTGGTACCGACAGCCACACCACGATGATCAACGGCCTGGGCGTTTTGGGCTGGGGCGTGGGCGGAATCGAGGCGGAGGCGGCGATGCTTGGTCAGCCGGTGACGATGTTGATTCCTCAGGTCATTGGGTTCAAGCTTTCGGGTCGTTTGCGTGAGGGGACTACGGCTACTGACCTCGTTTTGACGGTTACCCAGATGCTTCGGGCACGGGGCGTGGTTGGTAAGTTTGTTGAGTTCTTTGGCCCTGGACTTGAGACGATGCCGCTTGCGGATCGGGCGACGATTGCGAACATGGCTCCGGAGTATGGCGCGACTTGCGGAATCTTCCCGGTTGACGCGGAGGCTCTGCGGTACATGCGGCTTACCGGTCGATCGGAAGAGTCGATTGAGTTGACTGAGGCTTACTACCGGGCGCAGGGAATGTTCTGGGAGCCAGGGGCTCCCGATCCGGTGTTTACGGATACGTTGACGCTTGATCTGGGAACGGTTGAGCCTTCGGTTGCAGGACCTAAGCGGCCGCAGGATCGGTTGGTGTTGTCGGAGATTCGGTCGAACTTTGCTTCGACGTTTAAGGATCAGATTTCGGTTGCAGCCACTGCGGGTGGAGTTGAGCGCGGGCTGAGTACGTTGACTGAAGCTGAAGCCGAGGCGAATGCGGCGGTTGGTTCGGTTGGGCATGGCTCGGTGGTAGTGGCGGCGATTACGTCATGTACCAACACCTCGAACCCTTCGGTGCTTTTGGCGGCCGGTTTGGTGGCTAAGAAGGCGGTTGAGAAGGGTCTTGATGTCAAGCCTTGGGTGAAGACGTCACTGGCTCCGGGTTCGCGCGTTGCGGGAGATATTTACCGCGCGGCGGGCTTGCTGGAGTACATGGAGGCGCTGAACTTCCACATCGTGGGCTACGGTTGTACGACTTGTATTGGGAACTCGGGACCGTTGCCGCAGGCGATTAGCGACAAGGTCAATAAGGAGAACTTGGTCGTTACGTCGGTGCTTTCGGGGAACCGGAACTTTGAGGGACGAATCGGGCCGGACATCAAGGCGAACTACCTGATGTCGCCGCCGTTGGTTGTTGCCTACGCCTTGGCAGGGACGATCAATATCGACCTGAACACTGACCCGCTTGGAGTTGGGGCAGATGGCTCGCCGGTTTATCTCAAGGACATCTGGCCGACTCAGCACGAAGTTGCGGAGGCGGTTGCGGGCGCGGTGACGACGGGCTTGTTCAACAAGCACTATGCCGACGTCTTCAAGGGCGACGAGAAGTGGCAGGCGATTGGGGTTGAGGGGTCTGACCGATTTGGTTGGGATTCCGCGTCCACCTACATTAAGAATCCGCCTTACTTTGAGGGCATGTCGGCGACGGCACCTTCGACGGTCGCTGATCTGCACGGAATGCGGGCGTTGGCGGTTCTCGGCGATTCGATTACCACCGACCACATCTCGCCGGCAGGTTCGATTAAGGCGAACACTCCGGGAGGTCAGTTCCTGATCTCGCGGGGGGTTGAGGCGAAGATGTTCAACTCTTACGGCTCGCGAAGGGGGAACGACGATGTGATGGTTCGGGGGACGTTTGCCAACGTTCGGCTTCGGAATCAGCTCGCTCCGGGAACGGAGGGTGGCTACACCACTTATCTGCCGACGGGCGAGGTGGAGTTCATCTACGATGCGGCGGTTAAGTACAAGTCTTCAGGAACAAAGTTATTTATTATTGCCGGTAAGGAGTACGGTTCGGGTTCGAGCCGGGACTGGGCTGCGAAGGGGACATTCATGCTGGGTGTGAAGTCCGTTCTAGCAGAATCGTTCGAGCGGATTCACCGGTCGAACTTGGTTGGAATGGGGGTTCTTCCTTTGGAGTTTGTGGACGGCGCTTCCAAGGAGTCGCTTGGGTTGACCGGGCACGAGGTGTTTGATCTACAAGGTCTTTCTGTTGCGGTGGCTTCTGAGTTTGCCGATGGAAAGGTGCTGACGATGAAGGCAACCGCGACCGATGGCTCCGTTAAGGAGTTCCCGGTTCGAGTCCGAATCGACACTCCGCAGGAGATCCAGTACTACGTTCACGGCGGCATTCTGCAGTATGTTCTGCGATCGCTGCTGAACGGTTAATTGCCAGCTGCTAGGAACGGGGAGATCAGTCCAACGATTGATCTCCCCGTTCCCTTTTTTTAACCTGAGCAAAACGGCTAATCTATTTCCAACATGTTGAAAGTTGGGCTGGTTGGGTGCGGGTTTATGGGGTCGATGCATGCGAATGTTTATGCAGCCCTTGATGAGGCTTCGCTGGTTGGGGTCTTTGATTTGAGTCCGGAGAAGGGGAAGGCTTTTGCAGAGAAGCATGGAGTGAAGTGTTCTACTTCGTATGAGCAGCTGCTGAGCGAGGTTGAGGCGGTGGATATCTGCTTGCCGACTTACTTGCACAAGGAGTTCACGGTTCAGGCCGCGAATGCGAAGAAGCATGTTCTTTGCGAGAAGCCGATGGCTCTCAATGTGGCGGATGCGGAGGCGATGAAGGCGGCTTGTGAGGAGAACAATGTGCGGCTGATGATTGCTCACTGCATCAGGTTCTGGCCGGAGTATGCGATGTTGAAGCAGATTGCCCTGACGGGCAACATCGGTGAGCTTTTGAGTCTGAACCTTACGCGCTACGGCGAGTTTCCGAGTTGGGGGAGCGACAACTGGTTGGCCGATGAGAGCAAGGCGGGCGGTGGCGCGTTGGATATGCACATTCACGACACTGACTACGCAATGTACATCTTAGGGTCCCCAAAGGAAGTTTTCTCAAAGGGAACTATCGATGAGAAGGGGGTCAGCCACATCTTCTCGACGTTTGTTTACGATAAGGCGATTTGCCACCTCGAAGGCGGCTGGAACATGCCTCCAAAGACGCCTTTCAAAATGGCTTTCCGAGCGGTTTTCGAGCAAGGCGCGGTGATTATGGATGGGGGGCCGATGACGGTTTACGAGAAGGGCAAAGACCCTTACGTGCCGGAGTTCCCTAAGATGGCGGCGGCGGGTGGCGGCAACATCAGCGATATGGGCGGGTACTTCCACGAGATCAAGCACTTTGTCGATCGGGTCACGACAGGTAAGCCGTTCGACGTGACAACACCTGAGAGCTCGATCGCTTCATTGCGGATGACTCTGAAAGAGATAGAATTGTCCAAGGCTTAATGCTCAAACGTCGCCTGTTTGTCCTGGCGTATCTGTCGCCTGCCGTGCTTCTGTACGCGCTGTTTGTCGGTGTTCCGTTGGTCCAGACGTTCTATTACTCAATGTTCCGGTGGAAGGGACTGTCTAAGAAGATGACCTTTGTGGGTTCGAAGAACCTGTTGACGGTGGCACAGGACGACGTCATGCACAAGGCGGCGGTGAACCAGTTTCTGCTGCTCGTTTGCGGGGGAATCTTGCTGATCGGAGTGAGCGTAGCGATTGCCCATGCACTCGCTCAGCCGACTCGACTCGCGCGGACAGTGCAAACAGTGATGCTGTTTCCACAGGTGGTCTCCATAGTGGTGGTGGGCATCATGTGGTCGTTCCTGTTCAATCCAAGATTTGGCATTACCCAGGCGCTCGGTTGGCCGAAGCTCGAGAACGGGGTTCTGGGTACCGAGGGGTGGGCGAATGCGGCGGTACTACTCGTGTTCTGCTGGCACGCGGTCGGATTCTATGTGATGCTTTTCGGGGCGGGAATTAAGAATATCGATGGGGAAGTTTTGGAGGCCGCGCAGCTGGACGGTTCGGGCGGCTGGCACCGTTTTAAGAACGTGACTTGGCCACTTCTTTGGTCAGTGAAGAAGGTCGCAGTTGTGTACGTCGTGGCGAACGTTATGGGCATGTTTGCTATCGTAAAGTTGCTCACAAAGATGGGTCCAGACAATTCGACTCAGTCCATTCTGACCCTCGTTTATCAGAGGGGCTGGGATGAATCTCAGATGGGCCAAGCGGCGACACTGGCGGTGTATGGCTTCATTGTCGCGATGTTGCTGGGCGGGTTAGCTTCTTTGGCAATTGGTCGAAATCCGGAGAGATCGCGATGAGCAGATTCCTAGGCTGGCTACTTCTCTGGGTGTTTCTGATCTCAATCGTCGGGCCTTTCGCTTGGGTGCTTTTGACTTCTTTCAAAAGTGGTGCAAATATCCTCGCTTCGCCATGGTCACTGCCGACAGACCCTTCGCAAGGCGCAAAGAATTTCTCAGTCGCTTGGGGTGAAGGCGGATTTGCAAAGAACTTTGTCAACTCTTTGATCATCACGATCGGCACTTTGGTGATCCTCATTCCGGTTGGCTCGATGGCGGCTTACGTGCTAGCCAAGTATCCATTCCGGGGCTCAAAATTCATCCTGGGAGGATTCATGGGCGGCTTGATGTTCCCTAACTTTTTGGTCATCGTTCCGCTCTTCCTGTTGGTCGACAAGCTCGGCTTGCTCAACACGAAGATTGGTCTGATCCTGGTTTACGTTGCTTATTCGCTTGCCTTTACGGTGTTTGTGCTCCACGGATTCTTCCAAGCGCTTCCGGGAGAACTGATGGAAGCCGCGCGGCTGGACGGATGTTCGGATAACGCTACATTCTGGAAAGTCATGTTGCCTTTGGCTAAGCCCGGGGTCTTGGTCGTCGCCATCTTCAACTTGATTGGACTCTGGAATGAATACCCATTAGCCTTGGTACTGGCGAACACTCCGGACTTCACGACGCTCCCGGTCGGAGTCGCAAACCTGACTGAGAATCAGCAGTACGCTGGGGACTGGGGAGCGTTGTTTGCGGGAATTGTGATCGTCATGATTCCGGTGATGGTGGTGTACTTGATCTTCCGCGAACAGATTCAGAAGACGATGCTCGCCGGGGCACTTAAAGGTTAGGGGATACTGCTTGGCACAAGAATTGCCTACAATACTGTTGTGATGCAGATTAATCGACTTGCCATCCTCGGTTTGGCTACTCTTGGACTTGCGGGAGCAGCCAATGCACAGCTCGCCCTTAGTGCAGGAATTTACTCCGCCAACGATTCCGCTGTCCGAGATGTTTTCGGAAGCAACGCTTTCGCCTGGGGGCTCGGCTTTGGTCAAGCTGACCGAGCGGGTCGAGCAGGGGGAGGATTCGATTTCGTTGGCCTGAGCTTGAGTGCGCCGGGCAACCGATTCTCGACCATCGGAGCAACCTATGGTTTCGAGGTGCAGCGCGGGAATGACACGAACGCCATGACCTATTTCCGAGCCAATGCCGGAGTCGCTTACTACGACTTTAGCCTCGGAGCACCTCTGGTTCCATCCCAGGACCGCTACGTTCGCCCAATCACCACTCTTGAGGCTGGTGTTGTGCTCAGCAAGCGATTTACCCTCTCTGCACAGTACCTGCTGATGCCGGATGCAGGAAACGTGAACTTCAGCGGTTTCCGCATCCAGGCGCTGTTCTCGTTGACGAAGTAACGCTTACGCCGTTTCTTCGCTGAACTTGAGATGAATTCCTCGCTTCTGGATCTCTTCCACGAAGCGAGTTCCAGAAAGGGCGAGCTCATATCGGAGTGCGCCCTTTTCTAGTTTGCCGTTGGCGGCATCAATCGCGTAGATCGCCAGCGAAAAGCCGGTTAGGCGCTCCATGCTGGTAAAGCCGGTCGTCTCGCATTGCCGGTCGTGAATATCGATCTGGAGTTTCTTCTTACTCCCACCCTTGGTTCCGACGCCAACCGCGCGAATGATGCACTGATCGAGATCCTTGATCTTCATCAGTTCTTCGCCAAAGACTCGGCACCAGACGTCTTTCGGGCGTACCTTAACACCTTTGACTTCCACCTCGTCCTCGCGCCAGAATCCGAAATCCTTGTAGAGGCGCATCGCGTAGCAGTGACCAGGGAAGCGGAAGGTTTTGTACTCGTAGTTGGTCACTTTGCCTTGGAAGGAGTACGGTGCCATGCTCGTCCCGCCGGAGGTCACAAAGGCTTCCATTTCGCCCAGCTCGTCGACATGAAGTGTCTCCAACTCGGTAAGCGTATCAACCATTTGGATTTCGTTGTTCCTGAGAACAACCGCTTGATAGTCGTACTCGGTTACGAGACCTTCGACGTTGAAAGTGACCTTGTAGTTGAGAGGCGGAACGGGGTTCTGGGGGAGCACTCCGCAGTAAAGCTTAACGGAGTCGGTGGTATCGAGATTCTCGATGAGCCAGCAACCGAGAGAGTTGACCAAACCCGGAGCTAGGCCGCAATCAGGGACTAGGCTGACACCGGCGGCTTTCGCAGCATCGTTCATGGCCAGCGTCTCCATCGTCACGTCGGTGTTTCCGCCAAGGTCGCACATCGAGGTTCCGGTTGCAATCGCGACTCGGGCGATGGAGGGGTGCATGTAGTACGGAACGCACGAGAGCAAGACGTCGGCATCAGCCAGGAGAGCTGACAAGGAAGCTTCATCCTTGGCGTTCGCTTGAGCCGCGACGCAGGCGGTTGATCCGACGAGCTTGTTCACCCGGTCAGCAGCCTTTTGCGCCTGTTCGAGGCTCATGTCCGCGAGGGTGATGGATTCGGCGTCAGCGAATTTTGCGAGATCGTATGCGGCGGCGGTGCCTTGCATACCTGCTCCGAGGATGACGTATTTAGCTTTCATTTTTTGGGGGTCCTACAACGCCTTTGTAGCGGGACAAAGCGAGCGCGTTTCTAGTTCAAATTATCCTGATTTTCAGGGGCTTAGGCGTGTTCTTTACCATCTGTTAAGATAACCTGTCATGAAACGTGTTTGAAACACGTTCGTTGGATAACTCTGGATGCGGGTAGCGAAGAGTGCCCTGTGGAGAGGTCAAGAAAATGAAAAAGCCCTTTGCGATGTTTGGAGCCGGAGTACTGGCTCTGTTGATGTGTACTTCGGCGGTAGCAGGGCAATCAGCCCAATTCACTACTGCCGACCTTGAGAAGATGGTAGCCGAGCTGACGAAGTATCTTCCTGAAGATCCTCTTTTGCAGTATCCGGTGAAGTGTTTTGTCATTGAGAATCCAGATGTGAACGCAAATGCTTCGGCGTACTACCCAGATGAGAAGAAGAAAGAAGGAAAGCCCCTCGCTCGAATGCGCGTTTTTACGGGGTTGTTCAAGTGGATGAACAATGATGTTCGACTGGTGAGGGCAGTTGTGGCTCATGAGCTGGCCCACCTCTCCAAGCTCCACTTGCGGGGCGGGTACAACCCTGCCGATTTGGACATCATCTACACCCGTCAGAAGGAGTACGAGGCGGATGCGACTGGTGCAGCAGTTCTCGAAAAATGTGGATATTCGCGGAAAGACATGACGGATATGCTGCTCCGCCTCGGCGAAGTCGCCCGAACGGCTCCGGCAAGTGTGAAGGTCATGGGAGACCATGCTGACTGTCAGCGACGGGCCGCGGCAGTGGATAAGAACAATTTGGTCCTTCGATCGATGGTGTCTTTCACCACCGGTGAGGCCTACATGGACGTTCGAGCTTATAACAAGGCAAAGGAGCAGTTTGACCTAGCTACTGAGCAAGCCCCCGACTTTTATGAAGCGAAGTTCAACGCGGCGCAAGCCGCGCTCATGTTCTACTATGACAACGTAGATCCGGTGATGCGAGAAGTCTGGTACCAACCGGATTTTGGGGCTTCTTTGCTGTTGCCCTTGAGACCAGGGAAGGCAGGCAAGATCACGGATCAAGATCAGCTGAACTATGCCGAAGCTCTGAAAAGAATTAGAATCCTTTCTCTACAGATCACCGCGAGACAAGAAGCCAACGAACTTCTTGGCCTGGCGCTGGTGCTGGAACCAGATGGCAAAGCCGCATCGATCTCTGAAGGGATCAAGACCCTCGAGAAGGCCCTGACTACTGCGGTCACTCCTGATGATCGTCTGAGAATCGTGAATAACCTGGCGATCGGCTACCAGCGACAAGGCAACGTCGCGACGGCAATCGACAAGATGTTTGGGGAGCAGAAGAAGTCCACCCGGTTCAACGCCTTTCTGGCAGCGAATCTGGGGGCTCAGCCGCTTCCGGCGAAGATTAAAGGTGACGAGGCTAAGACTGCTCTCAACGTTTTGTTCACCTATTTGAGCAATACGAGCCAAGGTGCAACCGGGTATTCGAGTGTTCAAAAGAGCTTCGATGACCTCAAGAAGAGGCTGGGAGTCACAACAAAGGAGATTAAGCGGCAGGGGATTCCGATCTGTACGGCCTTCTCGCTGACGGATCAAGGACGGACCGTGTTCATGCTTGACCCGTTTGAGAAGTACTACCGAAGTATCGGAGCTCTCGATGCGATTCGGAGCTACAACGAGAAGTATTCGAGCATGCTGGAGTTCGTTTGGCAGGGTGGAAACTTCACAATTCTTACCGACAAGCAGTACGACCCGGACGATAAGAACGACGGGAAAATAACCCCCGAGTTTGTGAAGACGCTCGAGGTCATTCGCGTGACCAGCTACAACCCCGGTGCTTTTGTGGAAATGCGATCAGCGGATCGTAAGGTTGACATGGCGTTTCGGGTCACGGTCGGAATGACCATCGAGGACTTTAACAAGTTCCTTGATTCAGGAAGCGGGCAGGCGCGCCAACTCATCCGAAATGCCGCGATGGAAGAGTGGATTTACTTCCAGGGGCTGAACTTTGGGATCTTTGTGAAGGACAAGAAAGTGGCGGGAGTAACGGTCTGCCCCTTGAATGCACCCGAAGAATGATTCAGTAGGATCGAAAAACGAGCACCCCAGGCATCGAAATGCCTGGGGTTTTTTGCTAACATCGATATAGATGAGCGATGCTTTAGAAAGTCTGAGCAAACGTGAGAGGCAGATCATGCTACTTGCCGCAAAAGGACTTACCGATGCTGGCATTGCTCAGAAACTAGAGATTAGCGCGGCAACGGTCGGAACATATTGGGGCCGCATCCGCACAAAGCTCGGTCATCACTCTCGAACGGAGCTCGTTGCGAACTACATGCGAGAGAAGGCGTCTGCGACGCTCGACGAGATGCGAAAGCAGAACGAGGCCCTCCAAGCCGAACTTGAATTGAAATCAAAGACTGCCGATCAGGCTCGTGGGAAGGCAGAGTTGCTGCGGCGAGTATTAAGCGCGGCGCCGGATGCGATCCTGTTGGTCAACGAAGGCGGTCAGATCGAATATGCCAACGAAGAGGCTGAAAGGCTGTTTGGTTATGGCCCGCATGAACTGGCTAATCAGGCCGTCGCTTGTCTGATTCCAAAGCGTTTTCACGGTTTACACTCTCAACACCGAAGCCACTATCTTGCTGATCCTAGCAAGCGGCGGATGGGGGATCACTATGGGACGCCTGCCCTGCGAAAGGACGGTTCCGAGTTCCTGACGGCGACGACATTGAGCGCGATGAAGACCCCGCAGGGGCAGGTTGTCACCGTTTTTGTTCGAGCCATTGACGAAGCTAAGATCATGGATGCGCCTGAGCCAGTGGGTTCTTAGCCCCGTAGCCTGCGACTCGCGCGGCTAAGGAAAAGATGCCCTACAAAAACCGAGTTGACCCATTCAAGCTCCTCCACGCTGTTCCACAGCGTGGAGCGTGGTTTGGCAACCGGGGATGTATTCATGATCGTCATGGGAACATTAGGTGGCTTCAGCGGACAGACCGTTGGATTATCTGCGAGCTTTCGTTTAAGAATCGCCGGCGCCCGCTTTTGCAACCTGGCAAGTACACTGAGCTTTTCTTTATGGACGAGGCAACTGCTCTCGCCGCTGGGCACCGACCTTGCATGGAATGTCGTCGCCCGGCGGCCAAGGAGTTCCTTGGATTGGCTGGGTTCAAAACGGTCGCGGCTTTGGATGCGCAACTGAGTTCAGAGCGACTGCTTGATGGCCCGGTTGTGCTCGATCCTTTGTCGCTTCCTAATGGGGTGATGGTTGGCTGGCTGTTTACTGCCTACCTGGTCTTCGAAGGCGGACTTTATCGTTGGAGTTTTGATGGGTACCAGCGGGTGGAGTCGATTCAGCAGGATGTTGAGACTTTCGTGATTCCCAACTCGAAGGGTCTCAGCCAACGGGGGACCATGTTTTCTGACGAGCAAATCAGGCTCATCACACCCCGGACTACGGTCGAAGCATTGCGCCGGGGCTATCCGGTTCAACTCGCTCTGGGAAGAGCTGCCTGATGGACCAACCGCGTTCTCGAAGATATTCTGCGAAGGACGTCTGGTCTGCGAGAGGTTGCCAAGCGCGCTTAAACGTCGGAGCGTCTTCCCAAAACTCGCTCCACATCTGAGCGAGCTCGGCAGACACTGCCTCGCGAACCCGAAACTCTCGCTCGTCATGAACAGAAACTGACGCGCAGTCAACAACGATGAATGGCCCCACCGACAGTTTGCCCCCTCTTCGTCCAGAGACATCTACCTCAGCAATCCACTGAAGTCTTCCGTCCTGCCTGAAGAACCAATCGCGGTACAGGTAATCATGACCTGATGGCTTCTCATAGCGATAGAATCGGACGACACCGTCTGCCCTTGCGGCAAGAGTCGTTTGGTAGACAACGTCGTGGAAGGTTATCAGGACATGATTCTGGATTTCAGGAATGTCTACGCCAGCCAGAGTCGCCACCTGCTCCAAAAACTCGTCAAGCCAAAGATCTCCCAGCGTGACAGAGAACTCTTGATCAGCACGCTCGAAACCCAACAGATAAGCGTCATGAAGCATCCCGTAGAAGTACTGAGCGATGCCTTCCAATCCTACTACCGGATTCTCCTTCAGTGCGTGGTAAGTGTTGTCACGCTTTTCCTGAGTTTCCCAATCCTGGTTCGTCGAATACACATGCGACCCCAGGTCCTGCATGTGCTTCACGTCCTTCAACCAGCTCCGGTAGCTCACAAGCTCAGCCTCCGCAAGAGCGACACTGCCTCGGTCTTGTCCAACTGCTCGTTTCCTACCTCGCATCCTGCCAGGAGCAAGCAGCTTGGGCAGCCCGACTCGCACGGGCAATTCTTGACTTGTTCATACGCCGCGTGCACGAGTTCTTCGGCCCTTTGGAAAAGAAGCTCTGCGATTCCTACGCCTCCTGGAGTGCGGTCGAAGAGGAAGATGGCGGGATTTCCGGTGTCGACGAAGTGGGTGAACCACGCCGAGCCGATATCACCTCGGTCGCATCCGGCGAAGAGCGGTGCGAGCGCGAGAATGGCGTGTTCGGCACCGTGAAGTCCGGCAATCTGTTGATTCAGGGTCTCATCGAGATCGAGCGATGGGAGGTCAATACGCAGACAAACGGTGTCAAAAGACACCTCGGGTAGATCGAGGTTAACAACGTCTAGGACAGTGTCACCATCAAATGACTTCTTTGCATAGGCAACTACTAAATCTGTTACGGTGCATCCAGACAGATGGAAAGCAGCTTTGGATTGAACTGCAGATCTTGGAACTAACATCGACTGAATTCTTGCTTGAGAGTAGTAACTGCCACTAAATCGAACCAGTTCTGCATTTTTGGTCGCTAGGTTGAGCTCGGTGACTTCAAATGGCTCGCCTCGATGGAGGTAAATCGCACCAGTATGAGCCTGAGACAAGGCTCGCTCGTATTCCATCGAGCCGATTTCTTCCTGGCCTACCCGCAGAGTAACGGAATCCCGTCCGGCTCCACGAATGTTGACTTTGAGTGCTGGCGGATCGTAGGCCGGATAGTAGAAGTGTCCCCCTGAGAAGGTCAGCTCGCCAGCTCGATCCATTTCTTCGGCAACATCCAAAGCACCTTCAACAAACTCCGATAACTCAGACGGTGAAATCGGTCGTTCATGCGCTGCGCAGAGTAGCTGTGCGGATAAAACAGCTCGATTCGATGGCTGAATCGAAACACTCTCTGATCTCGAGTCCAAGATTCGCCCGGGATGTGAAAGCAGATACTGCTCTAGCGGGTTATCGCCCGCAACGTAGATTGCCAGGCCATCACGGTCTCCGCGTCCTGCGCGTCCTGCTTGTTGCCAAAAGCTGGCCACAGAGCCGGGGTATCCGTTCAGAACCACGGCGTCGAGCGAGCCGATGTCGATTCCGAGCTCGAGCGCATTCGTCGCTGAAAGCCCTTTCAAGCGACCCTTCAAAAGATCTTGCTCAATCTGGTGCCGCTCCTTGGCTGTGTAGCCTGCGCGGTAGCTTTCTACTTGGCTAGCAAGCGACTCAGGCAGCCGCTTCCGCGTATACCGAAGCACCAGTTCTGTCGCCACCCGCGACCTGTTGAATGCCAGGGTAGAGACCCCGGTTTCCACAAAAGAAGATACCACCTCCGAAGTTGTAATGTTCGTACTCAGCCGCTCCCCCGAGGGAAGCTGCGGAGGATTCAAAAAGATGACGGATCTCTTTCCTGAAGGCGATCCGTCCTGATCCACCACCAGCGGTGAACGACCGCAGAGCCGCTCAAAGAGCTCTTCCGGATTTCCAATCGTCGCCGATCCGGCGATAATCTGGGGTCTGTTGTGGTGCATCGCGCATAGCCGTAGCAGCCGACGCAGTATCAGGGCGACGTGGGAACCAAACACGCCGCGGTAGGCGTGAAGCTCATCAATCGCAATAACGCGCAGCGCCTTTAAGAACTTAGTCCAATGCGCGTGAGTGGGCAATATCCCCGTGTGGAGCATATCGGGATTTGTCAGAACAATATGAGAGAGGTTTCTGATCGACGATCGGTGAGATTTCGGGGTGTCGCCATCGTAGGTCGAAACTCGAATCCCGAGATCGAGGCTCATCTTGGTCAGCCGCGCTGCCTGGTCTTGAGCGAGAGCTTTCGTTGGGTAGATAAACAGTGCCCGGGCAAGAGGCTCCTCCATACAAGCTGCAAGCGCAGGCACTTGAAAGCAGAGTGACTTCCCTGAGTTCGTGCCGGTCACGACCAGTACATCGCGACCTTTGCGAGCCGCCGATACCGCCTCGGCTTGGTGCGAGAACGGTCTGTTGGGCAACGTGGCTAGAAGCCGGGGATCAAGCCGAGACCACTCGCCAAACACCGCTGTCCGAGCGGGAACTTCATGCGTGAAGACGATCTGATCGGATAGAACCTCGTGCTCAAACGGAGTCATTGCCCGCCGGAAGCTCCTCGGGTTCGGACCAAAGGAACGCCTCTGGTGGACGGCCCTTCTGAGTGAACTTCACTGCGTAAACGCTGATTGCAAACAGCCCTGTCATTGGGATCGCAATCGCGAGCATCGAAATAGGATCGTTGGACGGCGTGATCGCACCCGCTAGGAAAAAGATTGCAACTGCGGCATGTCGCCAGTACTTAATCAGAGTCTGAGCGGAAAGCAAGTTAAGGGCACCAAGGACATAGACGACCAGAGGGAGCTGGAAGCCGATACCGAAGGCAAGCAAGGACTTGAGCGAAAGCATCGCCATTGAACCTGCTTCCTGTTTGATATCCACACCGGGGAAGTAGTCGATGTAGGAAGCAAACCACTTGAACGCCTCTGGAAGAATCATCCAACAGAAGAACGCGCCGAGAACAAACAGGAATCCTGAGACTGGAGCGAGTCTTTTGAACGGCTTTTGTTCGGCAGGTTTTAATCCGGGCGCAATGAAGCCCCATAGTTCCACAACAATGAACGGAAGCGCGATGATCAGTCCGACGTATGCCGACACCTTGAAGACCAAGAAGAATGCATCCGGCATGTGCAGGATGATTTCTTCGTACTTCTTGCCTCTTGGAATCAGCTGCTTGTTGACAGCGGTTGCTGCTCGGTCTGTGAGCAAATTAAAAACGATAGGGAACTGGAACCAACCAATCGCGAATCCTGCGAGGCAGTAGCCTAACGAGCGGATGATCCGCTTACGCAGTTCTTCAAGATGACCAACCAGGGAAAGCCGAAACTCCTCAGGATCGTGATCCGAGGAGTTCCAGTTTGGACGCTTGAGCATCCTTTATTTTTCCAGCGTGAAGATGTATTGAGATCGGATTCGGACGAAGCTCATTTGAGCAGCACCGTCGCCACCAGGTCCACCTGCGAATGGACCGGCTCCTCCAGGAGGAGGTCCACCTTGGGGGCCTCGACCACCGGCAGGTGGTCCACCACCTGCTGGGGGACGTCCGCCTCGTTGCTGCCTGAGCGAGTCAGGCCGACCCTTTGTCATGGAGAAGTCAGCTGGACCCTTTGCCCCCGCCCGACCGCCTCCACCACCTGGGGGTGCACCGCCGGCTGGCGCGCCACCTCCACCTGCGGTGAATCCAAAGTCACCTTTTCCTTCGGTGGTGATGTCTCGGTAATACTGAACAATCTTCTTGGTATCGAGCGCGAACCAGATCGTCTCTTGAACGGAAATCTTACGATCGGCGATGTCCTGGAACTGTGAGCCTACTTTGGCCTTTACCGGACTTCCTGCCGCAATCGAGTTCTTGATTACAGCGCACGGATGTCCCTGTTCCCATTCCACTCCGACAAACTCGCCGCGCGCAACCGAAGTGTTGACAACTGTGTTGACCTCGCTCTTTTTGTTGAGGTCGAGTGCGCCCTGTTGGAATGCAGCTTGCCAAGTGTCTCCTGGACGAACGTTCTTCGAAGGAAGCACGGGAAGTGGGAAGGAGGCGTAGAGCCCGAGCCGATTTCCAGCACCAACATTGCCCTCAAAGCCAAAGTAGTCTGGAACTGATCCAAAAACTTCTCGTCCGGTCGAGGTAATTCTCATGTAGATCGGAGCCATGTTTTCCGGATAGAACTTCTTTGGACCAGTTGCTCCAGTCGTCGTTAGCATGGCGTATTCGCGATTGTTGACTCCCTTGTCCGCGAGGACTTGTAGGCGCATCAGACCTTCGCCGTTGGAGTAGGCGTTATCGCAGGCATATAACAACCGGATGGCTTCTCCATCCTCAGAAATCTGGAAAGGTCGGTCTCCACTCTTCTTTTGGTCATTTTCGCTGATCACGTTGACGACTTGACGTTGCTCAAGACGATAGATCGATTCCGTGCCAGGATTGAAGGCATAGCGAAGACTGATTCCACCTTCGGGAACTTCAATGCTTGACTTGTTTGCAACGACGATGTCTACGGAGCTTGTATCAACGATTCGAGGTTGGCTACTATAATCGACGTATAGCTTGAGTTCGAGCTTGTGCGAGCCGTCGGCGATGTCCTTGGTGTTCAGGGGGTACTCAAGGTATTTGCCATCCTTCGATGGCTTGGGGGTCATGGCCTCAACGAAGTTGCCGTCGAGAAACACGCCAACGTAGCCAGTCCCTTCGGGAACGCTGCTCTTGGGCATCAAGACTTTGATCGTCTCGCGAACCTTTGACCCGTCGAACGGGCGAACGATGGTGAAGGAGCTTTGGCCAAATGCCAAAACTGATGCTCCACCAAAAATGATGCTCCAAACTGCTCGTTTCATCACGTCTCTACTTAATCTCCAACCCTAATTTACGAGTATGACGCCCTATTCTAACGGGAAGTCACGTTTTCGCGCAAGTTTCTTGGCGGTAGTTCATAATTTTTATGCCCATGACCACCGCGTTCGACCTGGCATCCCTTAATCCCGAGCAGTACGAGGCGGTTGTCCATCCCGGCGGGCCATTGCTTATCTTCGCTGGGGCAGGTTCCGGTAAGACACGAGTTATCACGTATCGGATTGCGCGGCTGATCGAGGAGGGCGTCCCTGCGCAGTGCATCCTGGCGGTCACCTTTACTAATAAGGCCGCCAAAGAGATGGTAGAGCGCATTACTCCTTTGGTAGGGGAGCGCTCCAAGGGGCTGTGGATCGGGACCTTCCACTCGCTCTGCGCCCGAATCCTACGAATCGACGGATCCGCGATCGGAATCGATCGAAACTTCGTCATCTACGACGACGGCGACCAACTCTCGATCATCAAAGATATCTTTAAGAAGAAGAACATCGACGACAAGTCGATCCAGCCGAGGGCGGTGCTCAACGAGATTTCAAGAGCCAAAGAAAAGTTGCTCAGCCCCGAACAGTACAAAGAACGTGCCGCAGGCTTCTTCGAGCAAATTGTCTGCGATATCTACAAGTCTTACAACGAAGCCTTGCAAAGAGCAAACGCTCTCGACTTCGACGATATCCTTTATTATGTCAATCGCCTTCTGGAACAACGTGCAGAAGTTCGCGAGAAGTATCAACGGCGATTCCAGCATGTGATGGTGGATGAGTACCAAGACGTCAACCTTGCCCAATACAACATCGTCCACATTATGGCGGGGCACCACCGAAACGTCGTCGTCGTTGGTGACGACGACCAGTCAATCTATGGTTGGCGCGGAGCCGACGTCAGCCTCATTCTCAAGTTCGGCAGCGACTATCCTGACGCCAAAATCGTCAAGCTTGAACGCAACTACCGTTCGACCCAAAACATCCTAACCGGCGCCAACGAGGTCATCAAGAAGAACAAATCCCGGGCTAGCAAGGAGCTGTGGACCGAAAACGGCACCGGAGCACCGATCACCCTCACCATGTCCGGCACCGAGCAAGACGAGGCGATGAATATCGCCTCCGACGTCCTCCGAGACGTGCGTCTCGGCCGCCGCGAGTTCCGAGACTTCGCCATCCTCTACCGAACGAACGCCCAAAGCCGCGTGGTTGAAGAAGCTTTTCTCACCAATCGTATCCCCCACATGCTGATCGGTGGACAGCGGTTCTACGAACGAAAAGAGATCAAGGATATGATCTCCTACCTAAGACTTGTCTATAACACCCGCGACGACGTCAGCTTCCGGCGGGTCATCAACACGCCGACAAGAGGCATCGGAAACTCGGCCATCCAAGCGATGGAGCAGTATGCCGCAGTCAATCAGTGCTCGCTGTTCATGGCTTCGCAAGATCAAGGCGTACAGTCGATGCTCCAGAAGAAGGCTGCGTCCTCGGTTCGAGTCTTTTCTGATGCCATCGAGGAAGCTGTGCAGATGATGGAGCAAGGGCCGGTAACACCGGTTCTCCGGCTCCTGATGAGCCGATCTGGCTATCTTGACGCGCTCAAAGCTGAACATTCCGAAGAAGCTATTGGGCGCCTGGAAAACCTCCAAGAACTGCTCAATGTCACTTCGCAGTTCGACGAGACTGCTGAGGAGGTTAACCTAGGCATGTTCCTCGAAAGCGTCTCACTGGTCGCAGATATCGATAACTTGGTTGATAGCTCGAACGCAGTCACTCTGATGACCCTTCACAGTGCCAAGGGCCTCGAATTTCCCGTGGTCTTCCTCGCCGGACTAGAGGAAGGCGTGTTCCCCCACTCCCGTTCGCTCTACTCGGATTCTGAACTGGAAGAGGAACGTCGCTTATGCTACGTCGGCATGACCCGAGCCCGCGAAGAATTACACCTGTCGCACGCCCACAGAAGGTCACTCTACGGAATGCCCAATTTCAATGCGCGTTCGCGCTTCATCGACGACATCCCCGCCGACATCCTCGACCTTCGCGGCGACGCCGCACCTGGTGGCTACGGCGGAAACTTCGAGCGTCCCTCCCGAACCGTTACCCCGACCCGCTCTGGTGGCTACATCGTCAACGATCCTCCCAAGCCCGCTCCGAACTTCGCGGCCAAAGCCCCGTTCCAAGTCGGCGACCGCGTGCGTCATGCTAAGTTCGGCGTCGGAGTCACCATAGCCTGCAACCCAATCAAAGACGACTTTGAGGTCACGGTTGCCTTTCCGGGCGTCACGGGAATCAAAAAGCTCGTTCAGAAGCTGGCAAAATTGGAGAAGGTCGAAGCATGAAACAGCTGTTTCTAATCCTCCCCGTCTTTGTGGTAGTCGGCTGCAGTGGTGGCGATTCAAGCCAATTCATGCCACTCGCCAAGGGTAAAGAGTGGGGATATGAGGTCCGCGCCGGGTTCCAGCGCAACATCTCGACCCTGCGGGTCGTCGAACCGAGCGCGGTTGGTTCGGTCAAAGGCTGGCGGCTCGTCGGCTCTCTGGGCGAGTCAAGGATGGCGTGGAAGGATTCTAAACTCGTTGTCTCGGAGTTTTCTAACTGCCGATTCTCGGTACCCGTTCCGATTCTGGATACCGCCAAGATTCCAGCGAAGAGCAAGAGCCAGGGGGATGCATTCAGCCAGGCTCACACGTGGAAAGGAAAGATGGAAAGCTTTGGGGTAATCCGACCTTGTGGAGCGACTCTCCGACAAAGACAGACCAAGCTTGAAGGGAACAAGGCTGACCTCGTCCAGACCATCCTCGAACTCTCGGTCGGCGGGGCGACGATGGAGATCCGTACCTGGTTCGAGCGCGGAAAGGGGATCGTCAAGCAAGAGCAGCGCACGAACGGCAACCTGGTCGTCGCAATGGACCTCCTCAAATACGAATAGCCCTCTGACGTTTGTCAAAGGGCTATTGAGAGGGGTGGTGCCTACTTCGACGAGCGTCGACGTCGAGCGAGGCCAAGGATTCCGAGTCCGAGAACAGCCATGGATGCTGGCTCTGGAACGACGGTGAAGCTGGACCATGAGCCGGTGTATTTCAGCGATCCATTAGTTCGCGTGAGGTTAAGTAGAGAATTTCCTGGTGACGCCATACTGAAGTTCAGGTTGGCATTCTGGGTTCCGGTCGCCTGAGCGAGGACGCCAGCCGAATCGGTCACCGAGGTGTAGACATCGTTGGCCGCTCGGAAATCATCTGCCGCGATAGCCTGGTTGTTAGCGACTCGATCGAATCCGCTGAACAGGTAATAGGTTCCTGCTCCAAGATTTACGTTCAGTTGGGCTGCGTTAGAGAAGGTGGAGTCGCTGAGATTTCCTTTGACAGGGTTGAAGTTGGCATCGTAAAGCCAGAGTTCGGCGAAAGCTGTCCCCGTGTCCTTAAATGTGTAAGCACCTGGGTTGAACGTTCCGGAGATGACAGTAGGAGTTACCGCAGTCTGGGTCCAGGTCGTTGTGTAGGCCGCCGTTGTCGCGCTGGTTCCAGATACTCGGTAGGAAATGTTTGTCGCCGCACCGAAGGTGTAGAACCGGTTGATCCGAGCCGTGCCCGATTCTGCGACCGCACCCACTTGCAAGCTTACATCGCCGCCAGCGATCGGGAGTCCACCGTTATCGGTAAACAGGCCTCGGAGCGAAACGGTGTGGCCCGTCGTAGTGGACGCGAGGCTGAATGTATTCAGGTAAATCGCGGGTGCTGAACTGCCTAATCCGACATTGAAATAGTCAAGGTCCGTACCGGTCGCGGTTCCGGTAATCGTCCCTCCAGGAATGATGCTCCCGGAGTTAGCTGTCGCCTTTGTCCCATTATTCTCTGTCTCGACCAGCTGTGCCATCGCAACTGAGCCCAAGACGAAAACGCCTGCCAATAGAGTGAAAATTCTCATAGTGCCTTCAATCAGGGCAACGCAAAGCCATGCCCAACCCTCACATATTACTACAGGTTTTCGCGAAAACGTTATCATAGGTGCGATAACTGGCAAAATATACGTCAACAAAGCCTAAGCCTGATGGAAAACATCTCAATCCTTAGCCCAAAACCCGTCACTCTCAAAGAAGTGAAGGCCAACCCGAAGGTCAAGAAGCTGATCGACGGGGCGAATGAAGTGATGAGAGCGATGGGTTATACCGAGCATGGGCACCGCCATGTTGGAGTCGTTTCCTCAATCACCCGTTACATCCTCGATAATCTCAAGGTAGGCGAAAGAGATATCGAACTTGGCCAGATTGCCGCTTACCTGCATGACATCGGAAACGTCATCCACCGCGTCAACCACCCGATGCATGGCGCAAGCATAGCGTTCGTGATCCTCAACGAAATGGGAATGGACGCCGCCGAAATTGCCCCGGTGCTCAGCGCGATTGGGAATCATGAAGAGTCAAGCGGCTTACCGATTTCCACTATGTCTGCTGCGCTGATCATCGCCGACAAAAGCGACGTTCACTTTAGCCGTGTGCAAAACCCGATCATCGAAACGTATGACATCCATGACCGCGTCAACGCTGCTGTGCAGAAGAGTCGGGTCGAGATGGACAACGAAGCTCGTACGATCCAACTTGTGCTCGAGATTGACACCAGCATGGCGAGCGTGATGGAGTACTTCGAAATCTTCCTCAGTCGAATGGTGATGTGCCGACACTCGGCAGAACTGTTCGGCTACGACTTCAAGCTAGGTGTCAACGGGACGTTGCTCGAATAGCAAAAACGCCCAGCCGGATTGGCTGGGCGTTGAAGGTTCTGTTCTTTGGGAGGTCAGTTCTTGCGTCGTCGTCGGGCAAGTCCGAGAATGCCAAGACCAAGCGCAGCCATGGATGCTGGTTCAGGAACGACTTGGACGGAGTCGAAGTAGACTCGACCAATGCCGGCGCTAGAGGTGCTCGACACTCCTCGGGTGAAAATGCTGAAACCGTTCACTTTGCTGGTGTTCGAGATGCCGGACTGAATCGTGAAGTTCTGCCCGTTAATGGTTCCAATCATGGTTCCCACGGTGGCATCGAAGTTGATGGCCATGTCAATCCACTGGTCGTTCACGGGCGTAATGGTTCCGAGAGTGGAAGTCGTGAAGCTCGAGTTTTGGCCAATCACGTTCCCAGCCTTATCAATCATGAACAAGGCGTTGACGCCCCGCATCTGGAAGCCAAACTGTCGGCCTGTTCCGGTGTTTGCGCTGTCGATGTACTGCTTCCAAGAAACGCCGAATTTGCTATAGCCTGTGAAGCCGTTGAAGTTTTCAGAGGCGATGCTGTAGTTGGTGACGTTTGAAGTCGTGTTGTTATACGTTGCAACCTGACTGCCCTGAATCGCAGTGAAGGCCGGAGTACGGGTCACGGCCGTCGCAGTGGTCACAACACCTAAAGTTGTAGCCGGCGAGCCGCTTACCGAAGTTCCCCACGGTCCAAGCCATGGAGTAGAGCTCGAAGCGTTCCAAGTCGGTGATTCAGTTGCCTCGAATCCGGTGAAGTAGCTTTGACCGAAAGCAGCACTAAATGAAGCAACCAGCAGCCCTGTAAGAAGAATCTTTTTCATGTCCAACCAAACTCCCATATCGCGTCGACCAGTGCCATCGCCAATCAAGAGCGATAACATTATAGTTCACATATCACTCAAACTTTGAGAATTGTTGAAAAAAAGTCGAATCTAGCAACATTGCTGGTTCGTCTGCCCTAGAATCCCGACGCGGTATACTCTCTGTTCACCTCTCTGTCCGACCTTTTTGAGCCGGGCCGATAGACCTAAGGGAGAACAATGGCTAATCGAAATTACGAAGCACTTTATATCGTCCGACCCGAGCTGAAGGATGCCGACATCACCAAGATCGCTGACCGATTCAGCAAGGTCGTCACCGACAACGGTGGAACCGTCGCCAAGGCCGGACTCTGGGAAAAGCGAAAGTTCGCTTACGAGATCGACGACATCAAAGAAGGCAACTACATCATCATGCACTTCGAAGCTCCGGGCACCGTTCCTGCCGAGCTCAACCGATTGATGCGCATCAGCGATGACGTTCTTCGCCACACCATCGTCAAGCAAGAAGAAGTCGCCGCTCCGGCCGAAGCCGCTGCTGCTGCAGTCGAGGCTTAAGAAGTCATGCTCAACCGCGTCACCCTGATTGGCCGCCTGGTTCGCGATCCCGAAATGCGAACCACCACCACCGGCAAAAGCGTTGTCTCGTTCTCCATCGCCGTCAATAAGCGCGTGAAAGCGCAAGACGGCACCGAGGCCGATTTCTTCCGAGTCACCGCCTGGGGACAAACCGCTGAATACGTCAACACCTACCTCACGAAAGGTCGGTTAGTCTCCGTCGATGGTCGGCTCGACACTCGCAAATGGACCGACCAAAGCGGCGCTAACCGCGAGACGGTTGAAATCGTTGCGGATAACGTCAACGGCCTGGATCGCCCTCGTGACGATGCCGCCGGTAGCGGAGCCTCTGCCCCCCGGGCTGCTTCTAACGCCCCGGCTCCGGCTGCCGATGAGTACGACCCGTTTGCGGACGAATAAGCCTGCAATCGCCGACGATGATGCCTCGGGATACAACTTATCCCGAGGCTTTTTACTTTAAACTACGGTCGTCACCGGAATCCGGAGCGATTTTGGCTTCTCTTCCTCGCGTCGCTGAATAGTGATCGTCACCATTCCATGGCGGAAGCTGGCCTCGATGCCTTCGGTATTGAGATTCTCTGCCAGCCGAATCGAGCGTTGGAAGACGCCATAGACGTTCTCGCGGCGGAAGACTTTGCCGTCTTCCGCAAGTTCCTCGTGCCGATGCTCGCCCTTGATGGTCAGCACGTTTTTCTCGACCGTTACCTCAAGTTCCTCCGGCGAGATGCCCGGAACGGCGGCTCGGATCCTGACCTTGCCATCCTGCTCGGTCACGTCGATGGGAATGCTGTGCGAGGTCGAGCCGGAAGCCGGGGCAGAGAAGAGTCGGTTGAACGACTCCTCGAATCGTCGGATGTCCTCAAGTGGGTTGATAGCGATGATGTTGTGCATGTTTTCTCAAGTGGGCCCCCTTCACGGGGCCTTCATGTGATACATACGCCAGCATATAACCTGAGTGTTTCAGTGTCAAGATAATTTTCAAGTTTGCAGTGAATTCTATGGTAAATTCTATGTATGATCGATCTCACTCGCATCCATCCCGTCACTGACTTCGTTCGGAACTACAAGAGCTTTCTGACTCGAATCAAAGAGACGGGTCAGCCTGAAGTGCTGACCGTAAACGGGGTACCTGAAGCAGTCTTGGTCGACGCGAAGAGCTATCAGGAGATGGTCAATGCGCTTGAGCATGAGCGGTTCGTGAAAGCGGTCAACGAAGGAATCGCCGATATGAAGGCGGGTCGGGGTCAGCCTTTGGAAGAGTCTTTTGCGGACATTAGGCGGGAATACGGACTTGGCCGAGGCGAATGAAGTCGTACAAGATCATCCAACAAGACTCCGCAAAAGACGATGTTCGGAGATACGTCGATTACATCATCGGTCGGGAGAACTCGAGAGTGAATGCTGAACGGTGGCTAGCTGGATTATTGGCGGAAATTCGCACGTTACAAGAGTTGCCACGACGGTGCCCTCGAATTCCAGAACAAGAATTGTTCGAAATTGAATTGAGACAGTTTGTCTATCACTCCCACCGAGTGATTTTCCACGTCAGCGAAGAGACAAACGTGGTGCACGTATTGCGGATTTATCACGGCGCACTTCCCGAATTAGAAGCGTGGCAGATCAAGCCTCCTGGTTAGTCCCGAACTTCCAACCGCTCAACCCTCAGAACCATCGCAGTTGTGTTATCGCTTCCGCCGCCCAATAGGGCCTGACCGACCATCTTCCAAGCCGCCGCCGCCGGGCCGTTCGAGGAGAGGATCGAATGAATCCCCTCGTCGTCAACGTGGTTCATCACCCCGTCTGAGCAGAGGAAGTAGACATCACCTTCGACAATGTCGAACTCAAAGAAGTCAGGGACGACGTTTTCTTCAACGCCTACCGCTCGAGTAATCACGTTCTTCTTCGGATGGTTGATGGCGTCTTCCGGCGAAATCGTACCGAGCCGGACGAGTTCGTTCACGAACGTGTGGTCTTCAGTGATTTGGGTGAGTTCGCCATCGCGGAGCCGGTAAATTCGTGAGTCGCCGACCTGGACAATGTAGGCCTTTTCTTGTAGAAGAACCAGAGCTGAGAGGGTTGTGCCCATGTCCTTCCGGGCCGTGTTAGCTCGAGCCGTGAGGAAAACCCATCGGTTTGCGGCGTGGATGGCGGTGCCAAGAGCCTCTTTCGGGTCGGAGCCGGGGTGGCTGAGATAGACGTCAATAAACGTCTTGCAAGCGAGTTCGCTAGCAATTTGGCCAGCAGCGTGGCCGCCCATGCCATCACAGACGACGAAAACCTGCCCGCGCGAAGCCAAAACAAGCTCGTCGTCGGGAATGTAGAACTCGAACTTGTCTTCGTTGTTCTCCCGAACCCGGCCCAGATCCGTCTTCGCACCCACGCTGACGTGCGCCAAAACCTTCAGCTCCGCTTGCGGCAGAAGGTCGGCAATGGCATACTCAGCGGTGATCTCGTCCATGGTCGGTGTAGCGAGAGTACCTAAGCCAAACTGACAGTAAGTTCAATCGCCCCGATTCGGATGACGTCGGCTTCGCCCATCAGCGTTCTCATATTGGGGTTCAGCTTGCTGTCGTTGATCATTGTGCCGTTGGTCGAGCCGATATCTGTGACGTAGACGCCGTCCTCGGCGATCTCCACCGTGGCATGAGAACCAGACACATAGGGGTCCGGGATGCAGATGTCTTTGTCGCTCTTGCGGCCGAGGGTGTTGACTCCGGCCTTGAGAGTGAACAACTGATCGTTCCACTTCAAAGTGCCAGCACCAACTTCCTTTCGTGGTGCGACGCTAATGGCCGCCGTTTTGTTGCCGCCAAAAGCCTGTGTCACCCCTGCACCTGGGCCTCCGGGGAGTTGGATGGCAACCTCAAAGCCACCAAAACTGATCTTGTCGCCTCCGCTCAAAGTGACCTTTTCACCAGCAGCGACCTTGTTGCCGTTGACCTTCGAACCGTTAGTCGATCCCAGATCCTCGAAGACGAGCACTCCGTCTGTATTCGTCACCTGACCGTGCCGTCGGCTGATTTTGCTGTCCATCAGCGAAATATCGGCTTCGCGGCCAATTACGGTTGTTCCTGGGCGGAGAGGGTACTCGCGGCCATTCATATCTACGAGCATCGGAACCTGAACGGCCGGTGCTCCGAAGGCATCACCGTCCAAGGCTCGATCAAAAATGAGTCCGCAGTCGACGCAGAACATCACGCCACCTGGATTGAACGTTTTGCAGACTGGACACTGAATCGGCTTGATTGTTACTGTGGCGTTGATCGTCGGTGCCGAGCCCATGATGGTCTTGTTAGGGTCGAGTGTCGGCGCGCTTCCCATCACCGTCCGGTTCGGGTCGCTGGTCAGCATCTGGGTTCGGTTAGCGTCGCTCATCGGTCTACATCTATTTTCTCGGTATTTTTACGGAATCGGTTAGTTGGAGGGTGAGTTTTCTGAAGTTTCTGTTGCTGGCCTCATGGTTCGGACGCGACATACTCAAAGCCTTCGTGCCCTTGCGAGCGAACGTAGACGAATTGTCGTTTGCTAAACGCAGTCGTCGACAATTCTTGGTAATCATCCCAAAAACGCGGCCATGCTGCACTGCAGAGATCGAGCAGTTCCTTGAAACCGGGGTTGTCCTCACTTGCCACAAGGGTTGAAGTAGGTGACTTCAGAACCAGTTCTAGAGTGTCGTAGGTGAAGCAATCCAAGCAATAGAATTCGACGACTATCGACTCGTTGCTCTTAAACACGCCTTCCCAACGCTGAATGTCAACTGGCAATTTGGCCCTTTCAGCGGTACGAGCTTTAGCTTTGATCGACTTCAAGAACTTTATCACGCGAAGTGTGCCCCCTTACAATTTCCACCTTACTCGGAGCAACTCCGAAGTGCTTCGCGACGAGCTTGATCAAAGCCTCATTCGCCGCTCCGTCGATTGGAGGGGCCGAAACCCAGGCTTTGTAGGTCTCGCCATCCTGCTCCAGCCGATTCTGGCTCGATTTGGGTTGGAGGCGTACTTGGATGAGCATGGAGGGAAGAGTTGGAATCCTGGATGACTTGCTAGATTTTGGCGTTTCTGTACGGAGAACGAATCAGTGATATCCCACAATCAAGAGTGTTTTTGACTAGGTCCGCCACTTAAGGAGAACAAGAAAGCGAAGAAAAATGCAGTTGTCATGAATCGCTACGTTTCTCTTTGCTCAGTTTTAGCTGTTTTCATCTTTGGGTGCGGGGGTAGCGGCAGCGGAGTTCCGGTGAACAGCACCCCGCTTACACGGGCGGTTGTTCTAAACCGAACTGGCTTCGATCACGTTCTACCCCAAGGTGGCGGAGACTCAATCATTGCCGGACGAGCGTTCACAGCGTCGGGTGATACCAAAGCAGTGTTGTGGAGCGACGCCAGCCCAGAACCGATTGACCTTCATCCCTCCGGTTACCTTTCTTCGATGGCCGCGGCAGCGGATGGTAACAACACTGTCGGGGAGGTGTTTGACGGTCTCAAGTGGGCAGCGGCGGTTTGGAACGGTTCGAGCAATTCTCCGACGATCATCCATCCAGCATCTGGATATACAAGCACACATGCTTTCGGAATCTCTGGACTGAGGATCGTAGGGATGGGATATGAAAATGTTACTGAGCGTCGTGCCCTCGTTTGGGACGGAGTCAACAGCCAGCCACGAAGTCTTCATAACAGCGAGCTTTTCAGCGATACGATTGCGACCGACACGGACGGCGTTAGCGTTGTTGGTGGGGGCTGGTGGGGTGGGAACTGGGGATTCAACAGTGCAATCGTTTGGAAGGGGCCCGGACTTGTGCTGACGAATTTACACCCAAGGGACTCGATGATGAGGAACACCTATGCGAACGCAGTAAGTGGAAATATTGTTGTCGGAGAAGGGCAGCTTGGAAACGATTTTCACGCTTTGGCTTGGCGCGGCACGGCGAACTCGATGGTCGATTTGCATCCAGTGAGCGGCTACATTTCATCGTACGCACTTGCCGTTCGGGGATCTACTATTGTGGGAAGTGGTTGGACAGGATTTACAGGGGATCGAGCTCTGCTTTGGAACGGGTTAAACAATCAACCGGTTAATTTGCATGACTTGCTAGCGGGTCATGCGCTCGCGTTCACCAGTTCCGAAGCAACGGATATCTTGGAGAACGGTGACGTAGTCGGAAGTGCCGTATCGGCTGATGGCAAAACCTATGCGGTGCGTTGGACCCGTTGAAATCTAGCCAGACATTTTCTTCTTAACCCTATCGATATTCGCCTTTGCAGGGAGATCGTTGGGCCACTTCTTGATCTGCAGCTCCCAGACTCGAATCGCGTCGGCGTACTTGTTCTGACGCTCGTAGCACTTGGCCAAGATGCGAAAGGTGTTTGCATGAACCGCCACCTTCAAAGTCGGCTCCAGCACTTGCTCCGCCTCCGGATACCGCTTGCGCATGTAGTAGAAATATCCAAGCGGGTATGCGGCTTCTGGGTTTCCGGGGTTGTCTAGACGAAACTTCTTGTAGAAATCCTCTGCTTCAGCCCACTCCTGAACGTTTTCAAGCATCCAGCCCAGGTTCGTTGCCGTTTCGTAGTTCTTTGGCTCATCCGCAAAGCTCACCTTGAGCATGGAGATCACAAAGGGAAAGTCGCCATCTTCAAACGACTGATCCATTTGTTCGGCGAGTCGATTCGTGGTATGCCCCCAAATCTCGTCGACGCGGTCCTGGGCAATCGCAGCTCCGGCGAGCAGTAGGGCGGAGGCGAAAATAGCGATTCTCATATTGATCTCTACGAACTTAGGAGCTCGTCAAGTAATTGTTGGACGATACCGGGATTTGCACGACCCTGTGTTGCTTTCATTATCTGGCCGACCAAGAATCCTTTGACGCCAAGATTTCCGCCTTTGAACTTAGCGACGACATCTGGATTGGCATCCAGAACACCTCGAACTTGCGCTCGAATGGCGTCGGTATCCGTGATCTGAGTGGCCCCGCTTGCCTCAACCAATTGCTTGGGCATCTCTCCAGTTTGATACGCCTTCGCAAAGATGGTTTTAGCGATTTTTCCGCTGATGGTTCCATCCTCGATCAGCATCACGAGTTCAACGATGTGGTCCGGCGTTACTTTGCTTTGCCGCGCTGTGATGCCTTCTTCATTGAGCATCTTGGCAAAATCGGAGTTCATCCAGTTACAGATCGCCTTCGGGTCTCCGCCCTTCTCGATGGCTTCTTCAAACCAGTACGCCCACTCTCGATCGGAGATGATCAGGTTGGCGTCGTAGGAACTCAGACCGTATTTTTGGGTGTAGCGCTGAAACTTTGCTAGCGGGAGCTCGGGCAGGTTTGCTTTGAGTTCGGCGATGTATTCCGGTGTGAAGGACATCGGTACGAGGTCTGGGCAAGGGAAGTAGCGGTAGTCGTTCTCGGCTTCCTTGATTCGCATGGCGAAGGAACTTTCTTTCTGCTCGTTCCAACCCCTGGTTTCTTGGAGCAATTGTTCTCCGTTTTCAATAGCTGCTTCTTGGCGGCGGCTCTCAAAAGCAATACCCATCTGGACCGAGCGGAACGAGTTGAGGTTCTTCAGCTCGCTCTTGACGCCGAGTTCTTTGGCGCCTTCCGGCGCGATGGAAATGTTAGGCTCGCAGCGCAGTGACCCTTCCTCCATCTTTCCATCGCAAACGCCGAGATACATCAGAATCTGTCGAAGTTGAGATAGATACTCTTTGGCTTCTTCGCCATTATGGATGTCGGGCGGGAAGTCCGTAACGATCTCCATGAGCGGAGTTCCGGCTCGGTTGTAATCAATTCCCGAACCACCGGAAGGCAGATGCATCAGTTTCCCGGTGTCTTCCTCAAGGTGAATGCGCCGAATACCGATTCGCTTGGTACCGCCATCGGGCGTCGGGATTTCGAGATAGCCGTGATAGCCAAACGGATTCTCTTCGCCGTACTGGGTCGTTTGATAGCCCTTGGGAATGTCGGGATAAAAGTAGTTCTTTCGGTGAAAAATGCTTTCTTCCTTGGTGCCGCCGATCTTGCAGTTCAAAGCAAGTGCGGTCTTGATCACCATCTCAATCGCTTCACGATTTGGAACCGGCAATGATCCCGGCAAAGCTAGACAAACCGGACAAGTCCGCGTGTTTGGCTCACCGCCAAACGCCACCTGGCATCGGCAGAACATCTTGCTTTTTGTGGAGAGTTCAGCATGAACCTCCATTCCGACGCTGGTCACATAGTTCGGCATGAATCCCCTCCATTGTACCGAGCGTAGCTTTGTATCTGGACGGCACGCTGATGAGCTATCCTTATGAAGTCAACGCAGACACTGGCGCAGGCCGAATATGGAAATCAAGCTCCCATCAAAGCTGACAAACACAAAACGTTCGCCCCTCATGAAGTGGCTGCTCGAGGGACACGTTCCTGATCCTGACGGACCATTTGAGGCTGAGAGCACCAAAGAACATAAGCACAAGACTCACCTTTGGTGGCAGGTCATGTGTCTCACCGGAGTTGACTACTTCTCTACCCTCGGCTACCAGCCTTCAATCGCGATTAGCGCGGTAGGAAACTTGTCCCCGTTCGCCACGATGATCCTGGTTTTGGTCACGATCTTTGGTGCCTATCCAGTCTATGCGCGAGTCGCCAAAGCGAGTCCTCATGGCGAAGGCTCAATCTCGATGCTTCAGAAGCTCCTGAAGGCATGGCAAGCCAAGCTGCTGGTCCTCGTTTTGTTAGGGTTTGCTGCTACAGACTTTATCATAACGATGACTCTTTCGGCGGCGGATGCCGCCGAGCATATTGTTGGTAACGCTTTCTTTGAGAAAAGCGTCTCTAACGCTCACGCCTGGTTGATTCCGTTCACGTTAATTCTGCTGTGTGCCCTTGGCGCAGTTTTTCTGAAGGGATTTAAGGAGGCGGTTGGTCTCGCGATCGGCTTGGTCGCCCTTTATCTAGTCCTCAACGCAGTCGTCATTGGTCGAGGAGTTCAAGAGCTGTTTTCCAGTCCGCAACTCATCGCGGACTGGCAGAATAGCCTTTCGGCGGGACCTAAAGCTCCAAGCATTTGGCAGATCGGTTTGCTGATTCTGATTGGGTTTCCTAAGCTAGCGTTGGGTCTTTCTGGTTTCGAAACCGGTGTTGCCGTCATGACTCTTGTAAAGGGAAGCAAAGGGGATTCTGAAGAGCATCCTATTGGGCGCATCAAAAACACAAGAAAGCTGTTGCTGAGTGCGGCGCTCATCATGAGCGTGCTGCTGATCTCATCTTCATTTGTCACGACGATCCTAATCGACCATAAGCTGGTCACGGAGCCGACCGGACCCGCCAACGGCCGCGCCCTCGCCTACCTGGCGCAAAAGTTTTTCGGGAGTGGATTCGGAACGCTTTACGACATCAGCACCATCCTAATCCTTTGGTTTGCAGGCGCATCGGCAATGGCTGGTCTGCTGAACCTTGTCCCGCGCTACCTTCCCAAATACGGAATGGCTCCAGAGTGGACCCGTGCAAATCGTCCGCTAGTTCTTCTCTTCATGGGCATCGCCATCATGGTCACTATGATCTTCAAGTTCACAGTCGATGCCCACAATCACGATTGGGCTGAGTTAGTCAAGCGAGTTGGCGCAAGCGCCGCCGAAGACCTCGTGAAGGCAGGGAAGGAAGTCAAGCCCCACACATTTGTTGAAGCTCAAGCCGGTGCTTATGCGACTGGCGTTCTGGTGCTGATGACGAGTGCGGCATTTGCTGTCATGATCACTCTGAAAAAGCGGCATAAGGCAATGCGGGCCGCGTTCGGCTTGATCACGCTAATCTTCTTCTACACGCTGCTCGCGAACATCTACTTCCGCAGCGACGGCCTCAAAATCGCCGCATTCTTCATTGGCATTGTTGTCTTTGTTTCCTTTGTGTCGCGCATCTGGCGTACATTGGAACTACGTGTCAACGGTGTTGATCTCGACCTTCGCGCAATCCAATTTGTTCAAGAAGCAGCTAGCCAAGGTGGACAAATTCGCATTATTCCCAACCGTCCGGATGAGCGCGATAAAGCCGAATACGAGCAGAAAATCGCCGAAACTCGCCGAGATCATGATATCCCTGAGAACGAGCCCATTCTCTTCCTCGAGATCATGGTCCGCGATGCGTCGAATTTTGAAGGGAACGTCAAAGTTCGTGGATATGAAGTCGAAGGGTATCGAGTGCTGCGTGCATCAGGCGTCGCAGTCCCGAACTCTCTTGCGGCGCTGTTACTTCACATCGGAAAGCTGACCGGAAAGCGTGCTCATGCCTACTTCAACTGGGGCGAACGTGGCCCTGGTGCCTACCTTCTTAAGTTCTTGTTCTCCGGAGAGGGAGACATCGCTCCCTTGACCAGGGAGATACTAAGACGGGTCGAGGCTGATCCCAACCTTCGACCCGTGATTCACGTGGCGAGTTAACCGCGTTGCATGCCGCCGGCAGGCAGCTCAACCATGCCGCCGTTTGAGGCGTCCGCCTGACCACCAACGCCTCCTGCAGGAGTCGTTGTCTGAGTCGCTTCGGGTGTCGGTGCAGCTGCAGAGGCTGCCGGAGCTGCCGAAACTGCGGGAGCCTCTTCCTCTTTAGCCGAACAGCCGACTACGATCAGTCCTATCAAAAGAAGGAGTCCTAGTTTGTTCTTGCTCATTAGTTCTCAAACGTATTGTCAGGGCAGAAGGCAGCGGCGTAGTTTGCACCTCGCAGGGAGCCCATGCCTCGGAAAGCTGCCGGAGAAGCAATTCGTCCAGTCGTCGTGTTCACGAAGTTCCAGACGACCGGTCGGTTGGCTGTAAGCGGTAGCGAGCCTTGGTTACCGTTTCCGTAAGGGATGTAACGTGCGGATGTGTCCGCAAACGTGTGGATCGATCCCTGTCCGTAAATGTAGTAGGTCGCAGCCGTTTGGGTAAACGCGAAAATCTGAGGGTTTCCTGTAGCGCCCGCTTGAGGGACTCCCGCTGGGTTGAACATGCACAGTCCACCGGTGGCCGAGTTGCAGTTAAGTCGGGGGGTCAGAATCGCGGTTCCAGCGGTAGCTGCATCGCCGTAACCCGGCCAAAGCATCGTGAGTTTGCTCGGAGCAGCAATTGCCGTGGTCGAAAGGTACTGCATCAGACCATTAAAGGCTTGGGTGACGGTCTTTGGTCTGACAACGGCCCCAGGCGCTGGAGTTGCTGAGCCCAGCTCACGGGTCGCCGGAACCAGCAACATGTCGTAGTTCTTCATGTATGGCTGGATGGTGTTGTGCCAAACGAGGGAGTCCTCTGCGGCGAGAGCAGCATTGCCGTCCCAGCCTGCTGGTGAGAGAGGGGTTGAGGTGTTAAACTTGTATGCAACGAATGGCGATGCCAAGTTTGGGACGATACCAAGGGGATATTGATCATCTACGTCGGATGTGTAGATTGTCATCGCGGTTCCTGTCTGCTTGTAAGAGGAGATAGCGGCGGCCTTTTTTGCCGCAAGCTTCGCCTGAGCGAAGACCGGGAAGAGGATGGCGGCAAGGATAGCGATGATGGCTATGACGACGAGAAGTTCGATGAGCGTAAACGCTGCGGTGCGTTGAGTTTTCATAAGGAAAGACCTGCAAAGAGGAAGATGAGTCAGGTGTTGACCGAAGTCAATCGAATTAAATATACACGAGAAATAACCTTCTCGTTAGCGGCTCAGCACTTTAAGGGCCGCCTTCAGCCTTGATTCAGTATTTTCGCTGGGTGAAGTCTTTAGGGCAGCCGCTTCGGCGTCCGGGCGGCGGTAACCGAGAGCGATCAGTGCCTCGACAAGTTCTGCGTCCGCCGAAATTGTGGGTGACGCTCCTGAACTACCGGTTACAACTATTTTGAACTGATCGATCTTTGGCTTCAACTCCAAAATGATCCGCTCCGCAAGACGCTGACCCACCCCTGTCGCTCGGGCCAAGGTTTTCGGCTCGTTTACGTAGATGGCGTCCAGTACATCGTCGGTCCCAACTTGTCCTACCAGAGCCTGCGCCACCTTTGGCCCGCACCCCTTCACGTCAAGAAGTAGATCAAAGACTCGTCGGTCTTTACGCTCTAGAAAGCCGCAAAGTGAAACCCCGTCTTCTCGGAAAATCTGTCGTGTGTAGAGCGACGCCGAAGTACCCGGCAAAAGTTTCGGAAGGCAAGAATCGGGCACGGTCACCTCGTAGCCAACGCCTTGAACGTCGAGCAAAACCATGCTCCCTTCAACCTCAACAACGGAACCAATCAGGCGTCCGATCATCGATGGTTACCCGCTGGTTCCACCTTGAACTTGAAGTCAATCGCCGCCTCATAGGCACGCGGCCAGGGCAAGTGAACACTCAATGCTTCCAACCCCACAATCCGATAATCCTTGTTGCTGGCAAAGAACGTTTTCCCTTCGAACTGGAGGTCAAAAAGCTGCCGGGAGTACTTCGTCAAATCCTCTTCGACGAACTGGTTGACGCGTTCAAATGTCGTACCGTACACCTCGTCTCTCTGCGTCTGATACTTGTCGATCAACTTGTAAGCAGCCGGGCGGGTGTACTTGTGATAAGCGTAATCGTCAATCATCCGGTGAAGCAAGAACTCTTTCTGTGCCACTTCGCGCGCCAGTGAGTCGCTCTCCAGCGCCCGACCGCTTAAGTAAACATTCGCGGCGGGAATCGCGGTTCCAATTGTGTTCCCCGCCGTGTTCCATCCCGCAAAAGCGAGTAATCGATGGGCCCGTCGTTCCTCACTCAGCCCAGCAAAAAGCTCCTCGTCCGATGTCCCGTCTACACCAAAATTGATGTCCGCAACCGCAACTGGGAAGCCTTGATCGATCTCATCCTTGAGGTTTCGCATGAACGGCTGGAAAGTGCTTCTTCGCCGTCCGGGAGTATTGACGTACAGCGTGTAGTCGAACTCTTGACCCGGTTTCACCAAGACCGCTCCGGACGCAAAGAGCTGATCAGACAGGCTCTCTTCGATTGGCTTCGACTCGTACAGGGCGTAAGCCTTTTTGCCATCGCCGTCGCTGTAAACAATCCGAACCTTAGGCTGAAACTTCAGATCAGCCAGAATCGCTCGGGAAACCAGGATGTTGCCGTGTTGGTCGATCCCTTCACAAAAGTAGGCGCGGTCACCAAGTTCGATGTACTTCGCAAACTCCCTCAGTTTCGCGTTCTCCTGAATCTGAGGTCCATCCGGCTTGGCATCGTCCTGACCAATGATAAGGTAGTCAACCGGACCTGCTTTGACCATCTTCATGAGGGTCCGGATCACCTCAAAGTTCCTGTTCCGAGTGTTCTCGTAACGCTGGATCTCCTCCTGCGGAACCATTGCTTTCAAGTTCTTAAGCTTGCTCAGAAGATTCTTATCGTTGGTGCGCTCAAACTTATCTTTGATTTCCTCGTACTTGGCAAGGTTCATACGATAAGGCGCGGCCTTGATAGTAGCAGTAGGAGTCAACCTCATGTTCGAGGCAAAGATGTAGAACTTGATATCGGCTTCTTGTTTCGCTCGGAAGGTCAGCAGTCGCCTAAGTCGTTGGATGGCTGTTGTCGAGTCCACACCAGTCACCCTCGACTGGATGAGACCCCCGTAAGCCACCATGTCCGCGCTGGCGATCAACGCTCGCACATTGGTCAAATCTTGGCCTTCGAGCCACTCAAAAATCTTGTCGACTTGGGCTTCCTCTGTAAATCGCCCCAGCAGGTTCTGTGGAGGCAAGATGACGTCGTAACCCGCCATCGCTCCGATCATTTTCGCAAACTGTCCAGCCGCTGGTCGCCCGTCAAGGGGAATCATTAAGATTCTAGGCGCAGGAGTAGCTTTGACTTGCGGCTCTTGAGGCACAATCGTGGCAAAGCACAAGGCACCCGCAAGAAGAAGTTTGAACATGGAGAACGCCCTTAGTTTACGCGGTTCGGGCAGCGCGGTTCCGAACATACTCGGCACTACGGTCCAACCACTTCATAAACTCAGCGGTGTCATCAAGAATCGTCTTCGGAAATCGCACATATTCGCGCAAAGGATCTGCGCCAGGCTCAGGCACCATTACAGACGCGCCATCAATTCCCATGGCTTCCTCGTAATCAGAAGGGTTGAGCTTGAAGGCAACATCGTTGTCCATCAAGAATGCGAACATTCGCTCGCTGGTATATACCCCCATTCCGCCGAACATGCGACGCGCACGCACTTCGTAGGCATCAGCGGCCTGCATAATCTGTTCGTACCGAAGTGGTCTGTACACCATCGTTTCAGCTACCAGAAACGGGCCAGCAACTTTGCTGAATCACCGTAAATCAAGTGTACCAGCGGTACAGTCTCGGTTTAGAGTGCAACGGCCTTATTTCGGAGTTAAACTCAATCAATGTCGGAAAAGCGACTGGTGATCATTGATGGCTACGCCCTTCTATTTCGGGCGTTCTACGCCACGCGCTACCTCTCGACGAGCGACGGGCGCCCGACGAATGCGCTCCACGGATTCACCTCCATGCTGTTCCAGATTCTGGAGATCATCCGACCGAACGCAATTGTAGTAGCGCTAGATGCGCCGGGGAAGACCTTTCGACATACCGAATTTGCTGACTATAAAGGGACCCGAAAAGAGACCGCTCCCGAGTTGATTGTTCAGCTTGATGAATCCCGAAACCTCTTGTCCGCCTTAGGCATTCCTCAGTTGGAGCTTGTCGGCTTCGAAGCCGACGACATCATCGGAACCCTCTCTCTGAAAGCCGAACAAAATGGCTACAAGACCACGATCGTGACCGGCGACATGGACACCTTGCAATTGGTCGACGACTGGGTGAGCGTCTTGACTCCCAAAACCGGAATGTCCGAGACGATGACCTACACTGCCACGGAGGTCTTTGAGCGTTGGGGCGTCACGCCGGCACAAGTGGTCGACTTCAAAGCCATCAAGGGTGACCCAAGCGACAATATTCCCGGTGTTCCTGGCATCGGAGACAAAGGTGCCGCGGAGCTGATTTCGCTCTTTGGCTCGATCGAAGCCATTCTGGAACGATGGGAAGAGGTTCCCGAAAAGTATAAGAAGAAGATCGAGCCGGCTGTCGATTCGATGAAACTGTCGAAATGGCTTGCGACCATCAAGCGCGATTGCGAGGTGACCTACGACTTCGAGCCATTTGTCTTGACGCAAGCCGAGTTTGCTGCAGGAAAGGAGTTTCTGGAGCGATTCGAAATGCGATCTCACGCAAAGAACATTCAGCGCGTTCTCGGGCCGTATGTCGAGGGAGCCTCGTCTTCCGAACCCGACGTGGAAGTGGTTCAGCAAAAACTTGAGTTCGCTACTCGCGAAGTCGGCTCGTTCATCATGCTCAAAAGCACAGTTAACAGCCAGCCCTTCGGACTCCACTTTGCCGCCTTGCAGACGGAAGATCTATTCGATGAGAACGCGGAGCGTGCTTATGTCGCTGTCGGTCACGAAGTCCTGACTTGCTCTCGCGAAGACGGGATGCGTCTGCTGGCTACTTTCCCGTCCCAGGCGATCGTCCACGATGCAAAGCCTCTCTATAAAGCTGCGAAGAAGTTCGACCAAGCCGTCGGTTTCGATGCTCTGCTAGCTGGCTACGTGCTTCAATCAGGTCGAGCTGGATATGTGTTGGGTGACCTAGTCCAAGGCTACACAGATCTAGTCGTTCCAACCACACCCGAGGAAACCGCTGCCTCGCTCCTACACCTCCAAAGAGCCATGCTCGACCGACTTGAAAAAGAGGGCCAGACATCCGTGCTTCAAACCATCGAGCTTCCACTCACCCCTATCCTTGCTGAGATGGAAGTCCTCGGAATCCGAACGTCGAAGAGCCAATTGCACGAGTTTTCCAAAGAACTTGGGATCGCTATCGAAGCCTCGACAAAGCGAGTCTACGAACTCGCAGGACAAGAATTCACTATCGGCTCCCCCAAGCAACTCGGCGAAATCCTCTTCGACAAAATGCAAATCCCTGGTGCAACCAAGACCAAGACTGGTTACGCCACGGGTGCCGAAATCCTGCAGCAACTCGCCCCAACCTACGAGATTGCGGGCGAAGTTCTCACCTGGCGCGAGCTCACCAAGCTCAAATCCACTTACGCTGACGCTCTCCAAACTCAAATCGGCTCCGACGGTCGTATCCACACCACGTACTCCCAAACTACTGCCGCCACTGGGCGCCTTTCCTCAAACGATCCCAACCTGCAAAACATCCCCATTCGCACCGAACTCGGTCGGTCAATCCGCAAGGCTTTCATCGCCGCAGAAGGCTACTCACTCGCCTCATTCGACTACTCCCAGATCGAACTTCGAGTTTTGGCTCACATGTGCGGAGAACCAGCTCTGGTCTCCGCGTTCGAGAATAGGGAGGATGTCCACTCGGCTACCGCTCGGATCATGTTCCACACTGGAGAGCCGACGAAAGACCAGAGGCGCTACGCCAAGCTCCTCAACTATGCCGTCCTCTATGGAGTTACCGATTTTGGCCTTGCCAATCAACTTGGTGGTGGCTTCAGCCGTGCGGAGGCGAAAGAGCTTATCAACTTGTACAACGAGCGATTCCCGACCGTGAAAGGTTTCACTCAGGACGTGGTTGTCGACGCTCGAAGCAAAGGATTCACGACAACTCTGACGGGCCGCCGACGCTACTTCCCCGATATCCATTCGAGTCGATTCAACGACCGAAACTACGCCGAGCGACAAGCCATGAACGCTCCAATCCAAGGCACCGCGGCCGATATGATCAAGCTGGCGATGATGACTGTACGAAAACAACTCGCCGGATCACAGACCAAAATGCTCCTGAATGTCCACGACGAACTCGTCTTTGAACTGAAAGATGGCGACAGTCAGGTTCTGGAACCCATTCGCCACCTCATGGAGACTTCGCTTCCGCTCAAAGTTCCAGTCGAAGTCGATGCCAAGGTGGGGGAAAACTGGAACGAGATGACCACCGTTTAGCCTCGCTGCTCAGCTGGGGTTGCTCGTTGCGACGTCGGTGAGAGTCGGGATTGATGGCGGACGTTGGCGAGGCATAATCCAAAACAGGTAGATCGATCCAATCAACAGGACGAGCCATAGCCAAGGGAAGTTTGACTTCGAGCGGCGCACATTGCTCCGGATTCTTGCCATCGATTAAGAATGACACAAAGAAATCCCCTCAAGTTCTTTGAGGGGATTTGGGTTCGGAAATGGCTTCCGAGAGGAGGTTACTTGCCAACGGCTTTGAGAGCTGCTGCGGCTTTCTTCGCGATGCGTGACTTGCGTCGAGCAGCCTGGTTCGGGTGAATCTGACCGTTTTGCGCGGCTTTGTCCAGAGCCTTCACTGCGCTGACCAAGTTCACGCTGACTTCTGCGGGATCTCCACCTGCAGTTGCCTTGCGGCTCTTCTTGATGTAGGTCTTCAAAGCGCTCTTGACGCTGGTGTTAACTGCGGTCCGCTTCGCAATGCGGCGGATGTCCTTCTTACTCGACTTCTTATTTGCCATTTCTGAATCAGAGAGTGTACCTCAAAGAATCTTGTATTTCTCGCACCGTTTCATTGCCTCCATTCGTCAGCGAGTATCCACCTCAAACGTCGCCCCCGGCTGGTTTTGTCTAGAACGCCGTGCAGCCGATACAAGTAGCACCAGCGTTGGGATCGCAACAACTGCATTGATAACTTGAAATTGGAGCATCGCAAGTGGTGTGTCGAGGCTGATCGGCTCACAACCGCCGTCCCAAAGCATAGGCTCGAAGATAGTCAAGCCAAAAGCCTGGGAGAGGGCCACGACTCCAGCGAGACTGACCCCGGCAGCAATCAGGGTCACATAGCTCTTGACTGACTGAAAAAACGGAGTTCCGGTAAATTCACTTCGGAAAAACCAGGCAAAGGTCCCCTCCAAAATTCCGAAGCACCACCAGATGTTTCCCAGGATGTTTCCGCTGTGAGAAAACGGTGCGAAGATGTAGACAAGCGGGCCGGTCCACGCACAGAGCCCTAGTCCTGAGAAGCGGTAGATTTCTGTCTTAGTCGGGAATCGTAATCTCATACAAATCCGCTTGCTCGTTCGTTACGATGAGCTTGTCACTACCGTCCCAGCAGACAGCCTCACACTGCTTAGCGCCTTTAAACCGAATCTGCTTCAGCGGATGAGAGAGCACTTTGTCGCCCTTCGTCATATCAAAAATCCAAACAGACTGTTGTGGAGCTTGGACCAAGACCGCGAGTCGCCGTCCGTCTGGAGAAAGGTCGCATGCCGTCACCCAGCCACCAAAGTCGAGCTTCGTATCCAACTTCTGCGGCTTGTTCAACTTGGTTGCAGACGGGTTCTTTAGCCTATAAAGCGAACCACCTCGTGCCGGGAGCTTATGAGTCTTATCGCGCCACTTCGTGACAAAGTACATCGTCCCTTTCCGAACGGCCAAAGCCTCGCAATCGAAATTCCAGTCACCAGTCGGCGGAAACTCGGTCTGATCCGGCCATGCGATCCGATACGCGGTCGATTGATAGTTGGCCGCCGCATGTCCTACCTTAAACTCTTTCACCGCGTACACCGTCAGCTCCTTTCGAAAGTTGAGGTTATTCCCAGTATCGGCAATGTAGATTGTATTGCCGTCGACGGCGATATCCTCCCAATCCAAGTTCACCGCTCCATCGATCAGATATCCTCCCTCCGAACCGACAGTGTTACCGCTTTTGTCGATCGCAAAAATCCTCGCCGTATCCCCACTATCGTTATGCACCCAATACGTCTTCGGGTTGAGGGACGAACGAGCAATGCCGCTCATCTCGCCGATCTCCTTGTTCTGAATCGAACCCAGAGTTCTGAGTTCAACTTGAGTTTGGGTAAGAATCAGAGCAGTGAGCAGCATTTGTAGGTTATGATACGCGCATGGTCACCGTTCTCGCCGCAATGATGTTTGCTCAAGAGGGCTTTCCCTTTCGAGTTTACGAGGCAGATAAGATTGCGGCTTCTGAATTCGCCGCTCGGCGAGCGGAGTACATTAAGTCGATCCCGAGCGGTTCGTTCGCTCTTCTCGTCACCAACCCGTTGCACCAACGCTCCAACGACACCGATTTTCCCTTCCGTCCCAACTCTTACTTCTGGTACCTGAGCGGTTGCGAAGAACAAGATTCAGCACTTGTTCTCGCTCCCGACGGGATCAGAGTGAATGGAAAAGTGGCCAAAGAAATTCTGTTTGTTGCCGACAAGAACCCCCAAAGCGAAACTTGGACTGGAGTCTTGATGGGACCGGAAAAGGCGAAAGAGTTGCTCGGTGTAGAGATGGTTTTGTCCAACAAGTCCTTCGCCTCGGTCTTGGGATCGCTTACCCAAGCTAAAGGCGCGTTGATCGAGAAACCAGAGGGCCTGTCCGGCCGAGTCGCCAGCTTTGTGAAATCGTTTGAAGAGTGGCAAGCCCAGCACGCAGAAGAAAAGGGGTTGCGAAAACCTCTCGATGTGATGCGAAGCATCAAGTCTCCTGCGGAAGTCGCACTGACCTACAAGTCGATGAATGCAACGTGCAACGCGCACAAAGAAGCTCTGATGTCCTGTGAACCAGGAATGCGTGAGTGGGAAATTGCCTCGCTGGTCGAATACATCTTCGCTAGAAACGGTTGCGAGGCAGTCGCTTACGGATCCATCGTTGGGTCGGGGATGAATTCTTGCATCCTTCACTACCCTTCGCCTAGAAAGAGGATCGAGAACGGGGACTTCATCTGTATGGATGTCGGTGCGGAGTACCACGGCTACGCCAGCGATGTCACGAGATCGTATCCGGCAAACGGAAAGTTCTCTGCTGAGCAACGAGCGATCTACGAAATCGTGTTAAGAGCTCAAGAAGCCGGAGTCCGAGCTGCCAACGTTGGCGCTCCTTTTACGGTGGCTGATACCGTTGCCAGGCAAATCGTTGCCGACGGACTCATTAAGCTCGGCATCATCAAGGATGCAAAAGAGGTTCGTCGATACTTTATGCACGGAACCTCGCACTACGTCGGCCTTGATGTCCACGATACCGGCGACTACGGCCCGCTCAAGGCGAACCAGATCATTACAGTTGAACCCGGAATCTATATCAAAGAGGGGTCCGCATGCGACAAAAAGTGGTGGAACATCGGAGTCCGCATCGAAGACACTGTTCTGATCTCAGACAATGGTCCGATCAACATGAGTGGCAACCAACTCCCTCGCTCGATCCCCGAGATCGAAGCTCTCATGGCAAAGAAGGGGCTTGGAAATCGTCCCGAGGGCAAGATCGCGCTGAACGGAAACCCGTCAAAACTCTTTGATCTGGCTCATACTCACTGAGGACGGAGCTACAACCCCATCCGGACTTGGTGCAAGAATCGCCGAGCATCCACGTCTGGACCGCCTAGCTCGATGGTCGAAATCTCGTCGATATCGAGGTACTGAATGCCGTCTTCTAATCCGGATTTGTTAACCTCGATCAGCTCCAAGTGCTCCTTCGTGAACTCTTGAACGAATCCGTAGAAGCGAACATCGACCCAGGCGGAAACCATCAAACGATTCCGATGGGCAAACTTCAGCAAGTCAGCAAACGCCTCCATCGGCGGCAGCTCCTGATCCTCGCCTTCAAGTGATTTAGCGCGTTCCGTAAGCAGGCGAACAGCGGTCAGATACTGAGTCCCAGTCGCGAGCCGAACCACGTCCTCCAGACGTCCCATGTAGTGCCCGTTGTACCGGCCCTTGGTGTCCACCTTCTTTACAAAATAGGTGTCTTCGCTCACCGCGACAATGAAGCCCACCTCGAACTTATCGAGGTCCTGCGAGTCATCGTAGATCTCAACAAGTTCGCTCTTCCCGCAGTAGCGGCGAAGAACTTCACGGAATCGGTCAATGGCATCGGGCATTACTACAACCCCAGCCGAACACGGTTCAAAAACATCCGAGACTCTTCATCGGGACCGCCGTAGGTGAGCCGAGTGATGTCGTCTACCGGCATAATCCGGGTTCCGTCTTCGTAGCCCAGGAAGCTGATTTCCTCAAGCTCCACATGATCGCTCGAATACGCGCGGATATAGCCGTAAAGCGTGCTCCCTTCCTCATTGTGAAGTCCCACCACGATGTTTCGACCTTTGCAGAACTCTAGCAACCGCTCCATCTCCAACGAATCTGGCGCGCCACGCGACGGCGTCGGACCCTGTTTAACCCGCTCCAAAAGGAGTTGTACGGATTGCATGTACTGAGTCCCGTGCTGGGTTCTTAAAACCTTATCAAGACTTCCAACAAATGAACCCCAGTTCTGGCCGTAACGGTCGATTCGCTCTAGCCGGAATGAGTCGCCGTCAAACTCGCGTACAAACCCGACTTCGAACACATCTGGTTCGTAGTGGATTCCAATCAGTTCCTCGCGGTCAAGGCAGGCCTGGATTGCATCGCGCAGGCGTTCGAAAAGTTCGGACACGTCCTGGGTTGTACCTCTTTACAGCGGGAGGGTGACTTCCTCGAGTGAGGCCACGATTCGATCTGCCTTCGAGAAGTTGAGGTGTTCGGTAGTCGGGTTTGGGCACACCAAAGTCTTAATTCCAGCCGCCTTCGCCGCCGCAAGGCCGTTGGCGGAGTCTTCAAGCGCCCAGACTTGCTTGGGCTTGAGGTCATTCTTCTCAAGGCATCGAAGATAGAGGTCAGGAGCTGGCTTGGTTGGAACTCCCTCGTCGCGCGTGGTCAAGGACAAAAAGTGGTCACGAAGGCCAAGGTCGTGGAGGTGCCCTTCAACCCAGCGTTTCTCGCTACTGGAGACAATGTGCAACTCATATCCAAGCCCCGTAGCCATGGTAATCAGTTGTTCAACTCCCGGTCTGGCAACCTTTTCCAAGATCTGAAAATAGCGAGCTCGGAAGGTCTTATAGAGGCGCTCGGGATCCTCGTTGAGCTTGGCTTCGCGGACCAAAATGTCCTCTGGCTTCTCAGTAATCTGGTCGGGTCCCTTACCTACGATGGACTGCCAAACCTCTTTTGGGTATTCCAGATTGTGCTGGGCAAACATCCATTCCCAGGCTCGGACTTCGGGGGTTTCGGTGTCTAAAATCAGCCCATCGAAGTCAAAAAGAAGTCCTTTTCTCAAGAATTCAATATACCCGCCGCTAGGTATCGTATGGGAGTGGAGAAGGGCCAGCCGCATATCGAGTTTCGCGCTGTAGAAGTGTCATACCGGACCCACAAAGACGCCGTCCTCCCTCTATCGCTCCAGATTCAAAAAGGCGAGTTTGTCTTCTTGGTCGGAACGACCGGGGCAGGGAAGAGCACACTGTTGAAGCTCCTCAGCCGCGAAGTAAATCCCAGTAAAGGTGCGGTGGTAATCGACGGCAAAGAAGTAAACCGACAGCTTGCCTTGTTCATTCCAAAGCTAAGGCGAAAAATGGGAATTGTCCCCCAGGATTACGCACTGCTACCTAAAAAAACGGTTGAAGAGAACATTGCGTATGCGAGCAGGGCTGCCGGAAAAACCCGACGCCAAACGCGGCGCAGAACTCCATTTATCCTCATGGGAGTTCACCTGCTCCATAAGGCGAAAAGCTTCCCGGAAGAGCTCTCGGGAGGCGAAAGACAGCGCGTTGCAATTGGCCGCTCGTTGGTCAACGATCCGCCACTTATCCTCGCCGACGAGCCAACCGGGAACCTTGATCCCGAACACTCAATGGAGATTATGCAGCTCCTGCTGGATCTTAACGAGCGGGGTTCGACCGTCATCGTTGCGACCCACGACATGCTGGTAGTCGAACAGGTTCCTGCGCGAGTGATCCGCATCGAAGCAGGAAAGATCGTCAGTGATTCGGGCCCGATAGAACGCTCGATCGAAGAACCCATTGAAACCGAGTTGATCCCGCTCATTTCCGTCGTTGAGGGCAACGAAGATGCTGAAGTCGAGCCGGGGGAAGAACCAGACCTGGTAGTTGAAGAGTCGGGAGCTGATGATGCTTGATCGACTCCTTTTCATCCTAGGCGAAGCCCTTGTGTCGTTACGGCGAAACTTTGGAATGGTCGTGCTCAGCGTTCTGACAACTGCGGTCTGCTTATACGTTCTTGGCGGTCTCGGCCTCCTTTACCTCGGGCTTCAGCAAGGTGCGAAAGGGATGACAGGGGCCCTTGAAATGCGCGTGTATTTGAAAGAGGGGACAACTACCGAGCAAGTCTCGGCGTTTCTGAAGGACGTGCGCGCGACTCCGGGAGTTGAGAAAGCAATCCTGATCCCGAAAGAGCGAGCATGGGAGAAGTTCTCCAAAGAGAATCCCGAGATCGCCAAAGATATCGACAATCCTTACCCGGACGGTCTTAAAGTCATCCTGAATGATCTTAGTCTCGGAGATGCCATCGCCGCCCAGATGCGAGCCAGGACCGAAGTCGAACCAGAGAACGGTGTCAATTACCTCAAGAAGGAGCAAACACTCCTTGAGCAAGCCCTGAAGCTGTTGCGTTGGGTCGGTGCCACTGCGGGAGGGATGCTTCTCCTTGTGGCAGGGGTTCTGATTTTTACTGTCACCCGGCTAGCCGCAATGTCTAGGAGGGTAGAGATCCGCATCATGAGGCTGGTTGGGGCCGGGTATTCCACGATGTACTTGCCGATGATCATCGAAGGCAAAGTCCAGGGGGTCCTAGGTGGGCTCTTGGCGGCCGGATTGCTCCAACTCACGTATCGTCAAGTGAGCCTTGTCGTCGCCTCTTACGCCTCGATCCCGCCGCTGCCTTCGTTTCCTTTCCAGCTGGTGTATCTGTGGACTGTCGTTGCGGGTGCTAGTTATGGCGTAGGCTGCTCTTGCTTGGCCCTCATTCGGCTCAACCAGAGGATCCGATGAAGCGGCCCTGGCTCGTTCTGTTCCTCGTGATTCCCCTGGCGGTCGTGGCGCAGAAGAAGCCGTCTCTGAACCAGCTTAAGCAAGAGCTGAAGAAGATCGAGATAAAGAAGGACAAGGCTCAGGATCAGCTTGATGCAGCAAAAGAAGATATCCGGGATGTACGGGCCGAGATTGAGGGAGTCGACTCTCGCCTAGAGGAAGCAGAAAACACTCTTGAGCAAACCGCAGAAAAGCTTTCGCTGGCGCAAAAACGGCAAGCTGAGCTTGTGGGATCATTATTGGCGGCAAATCTTGAACTGGAGAACAAGCAAGCCGAAGTTCGCCGCCGGCTTCGATCAATGTACATGCGCGGGAAAGAATCCACCCTCTCCGCGATGCTCGGCCTCGCGGACTCCGGTGACATCGCTTCACGGCAGTTCATCCTTGACCGAATTGCGAAACGTGATCGCAAGCTATTCGAAGAGTTTGTTCTTGTCCGGGATCGCATCGAGAAGGAAAAGAAGGAACAGGATGCCCTGGTTGCAAGCGTCAACTCGATGCTTCAAACCCAGAAAGTCAAGCAAGAACAGCTAGAAAAGGCCCGCGCGGACAAAGTTGCCCTCATGGACTCTCTCAAGGACCGCAAAGAGGAGATGGAGCGAATCGTCAAACAGTTCGATGACGACAGCCAAAAAATTGAGGACCAAGTGAACGAGCGCATGAGGGCGGCGATGAAGTCAGGGAAGAGCCTTCCGCCAATGGGAGACGGCCGATTCGGCCCGCCCGCCGCCGGGCGCAGCACCAGCGGATTTGGCATGCGCTTCCATCCTATTCTGAAGTACAACCGAATGCACAACGGGATCGATTTCGGTGGCGGCTACGGCGCGCCAGTGTACGCCGCGGGTAGCGGAGTCGTGATTAGTACTTCCAAACTTGGCGGCTACGGAAACGCAATCATCATCGAGCATGGCGGCGGCATGTCGTCTGTTTACGGCCATCTGAGCCGGATCATGGTGTCTTCCGGAGCAACCGTGAAGCGAGGACAACGCATCGGATCAATCGGCTCCAGCGGCCTTTCAACGGGCCCCCATCTGCATTTTGAAATCCGGCAGAACGGTCGGCCGGTGAATCCGGCGGCGTATTTATAGGCCTAACCCTTGTATCTGAGTGGCACAAACTGTGATAATCAGCGTGTGGATTTCTGCCAACTTGATTCGTCAAGTCCAAAACTCGGTGAGTAAGAAACTTAGGAAAGTGCTTGCAGGGTGAGGATGAAGCGCAGCAGGGAAGTTGAAGCCGCACTATTACAGGAGAATCTATTCTTAGCATGAAGCGAACTTACAAGATTGCCCTTTCCTTGGTTCTGAGCCTCGGGATCGTGGCACCTGCATTCGCCCAGGACTCGTTCCCGGACGTACAGGACACCCATTGGGCTGCAGACGCGATTAAGCGACTGAAGCTCGAAAAATTCATCCAAGGTATGCCAAATGGCAATTTCGAGGGTAGTCGAGCGATTACTCGATACGAAATGGCTTCATTGGTGTACGCCGTCTACGCAAAGCTCGTCTGCTTTGACGAAGAGGTCGCGGTCAAGATCAAGGATCTTGAGGCGAAGATCAACAAGAAGTCGGGCGAAATCAGCACCCCTCCCGCTCCGGTTGACAACAGCAGCCTCAAGGCAGCTTTGGCTTCTCTCAAGAGCGACGTCGGAACTATGAAAGCATGGGGATCCGATATCTCAATGCTCAAGAAAATGACCGCTTCGTACTCGAAGGAGCTCACCTCCCTCGGCGCAGACGTGACGGGCATGAAGAAGCAGCTCAACGACCTCTCGATGCGCGTTTCGGCTCTCGAAAAGAAGACCGACAACGTCGTGATCAGCGGAGACGCTAACCTCTTGGCGTTTGCGTCCACCAAGGACAGCAGCTCGGCAGTTGGCTACAACCAAGATGGTCGATTCACCACCGGTACTGCTACCGGAGCCGGTCTCGACAGCCTTGGCGTCCTACACGAACTCGGGCTAAAGCTCAACAGCGGAGCATCCGCTCAGCGAGCATGGGGTGCAGAGCTCGTGGTCGGAAACGTGGCAACCACCGGAATCGGTAACCAGTCCGACTGGGCCGGTCAAATCGGAACTGCATACGGAAAGAGCCCGGCATCTGAGGTCTACCTCAATACCGCTTGGGCATCACTTCCAGAAGTTTTGAACTCGACAGTGGGTCGCCAAAACCTCAACCTCGGTAGCTACATCTTGGCTCGACCGGACTTCACCAGCTTCTATAACCAGGAGCGATGGGACAACGGCGCGTACCTGATGGACGGTCTCAAGACCGGCACCTATGGTTTCGGTGGAATCACCGTGAATGCATTCGTCGGTCGCTTCGGCGCAACCACCAGTGCAGGCACTGCTCTTCAACCGGTCGTCAACGGTGTCAATCCATCTCGCTTGATGGGTGGTCAGATCGGATTCAACCTCGGCGACTTCGCCAAGTTGACCGGTACGTACCTCAACCTTGATGGTAACAATGGTCCGATCAACCGAAACGAGATCTACGGCGTTGATGGAGACTTCAACATCGCAGGACTGGCGTTCAAGGGTGGTTACGGAAAGTCGATCCAGAAGTTCAATCAGGGAACAATCGTTGATACCGATAACGTTCGATACAACGCTTCAACCACGTTGTTCAAGGGTCTCAACATTGGCTACGATCACGTTGAGCAGAACTACGTTGCTCCAGGCGACTGGGGACGAACTGGTGTGTTCCGCAACCTCGTTGACGTCAACCGACTCACGGCTGACGCTGGCTTCGATATCAACTCGAAGTGGCACCTCAACGGCGGCTACGCTAGCAACAAGTCGATCAACGGCGTTGGCGAAACCAAGGGTTGGAACGTTGGCCTCAAGACTGCTCTCACTCCGAAGTGGGGCATGATGCTCACCCACGAGAACACCCAATTCGACGGCGGCTTCCAAGGTTCCACACCAGGCGGCTTCGCTCGATTCTCCACCATCTGGCTGGACTACGATGCCGGCAGCAACTCGCTGCTCAAGTTGTTCTACCAAATGGGCGACACCAGTGGCATCCTTGCCAACCCAGGCGGCGGCGGACTGGCTAACCAGAAAGGCGGCTTCTTCGGTATGCAATACGGCATCAGGTTCTAATTGAACTGAATTGCTTAAGGGCGGCTCCGCGACGAAAGTCTCGGAGCCACTTTTGTTTGGGAACCTCGAATCTTGTGATTGAGTAGTGATTACCGATGCTCTCTCTGCTCCTGACACAACTAGCGGCCAACCCTCCCACGGTGTATCTAGACGCCCGGTTCGAGCCGCTTGCAAACCTTGTGTATCAGTTGGATATGGTCAGTGGGTACCTGCCCTACTCGAAAAGCGAGGTAATTAGCAGTCTTTGGAAGGAACGCATTGCGACCAACTCCGATGACGCCAAGTTCCTCGATCAATGGAAGCAGACCATGCGAAAACTCGAGGCAAAGGGGCAAGGGGAATACAATCCGCGTCTCCTTTACAGCGTTGCGACCATTCAAAGCGAAGCCGAGAGAACCAGGGAAATCGGGCTGACCTCATCTTCGCTATTAGAGTTCTCAAAGCGAGTCGCGAGGGAAGTTGAACCCCAAGCTGCCAAAGAACTCAGTTCGGTAATTGCTCGCTTCCAGCCGGCATTCCTGAGCTGGTGGAACCAGGAAGCCGAACCGAAAGGCATCGATTTTAGGGTGAAAGCCGAAAAGCTCTTGAAATCCGAGAAGCTCAAGGGTCTCACAAAGGACCTCGTCCGCTTCTACCAACCAGACCTCCCCGACGGCTACATCGTGCCCGTCCAGTTCATGTATAAACCCAAAGCCCGTGAAAGCTCGCATGGGGAGCAAGTCGGTACCGCAGCTGTGATGGAGTTCTTTGAAGGCGACTCTCCCGCAAACCGCATCGACGTGACAATGCACGAACTCTCCCATTTCTTCTTCCGAAAAGCCGGAGTCGCTAAACACGAAGCCTTGACCGCAAGGTTCCAAAAGGTCAAAGACCAGAGCGCAATGGCGGTCTTCGCGATCATGAACGAGGCCCTCGCCACCGCCCTGAACAACGGCATGGTTGCCGAAGCTCTCATGGACCCGAAGTCTTTCAAAGAGTATCGGGACGCTTCGCTCTCTTGGTACTTCAATGACTCGATTGACACCACGGCCAAGACAAGCTACGATTGGCTCACCGCCTACGCCAAGCAAGGCGGAACCCTCCACGATCCCGCATTCGCAAAGACCTATGTCGAGACAATTCGAGCCGGCATGGGTCCAAAAGTTGACGCCCCAAGTGTCCAGCTCTTCGGTGTCAACTACGTGTGGGACGAGCAGTGGCCGAAGGAGATGGGATTCATGCCGCGCGAGTTCATCCAAAGCACGATCTCCAGCCGATACTCGGCTACCAAAGTCGAGGAAGCACTCCGCATGGCCCTTGCTGATAGCCCCATGTACAGCACTCTTCTGGTTCTCCGGCCAAACCAAATCGCTCAAGTTTCCAAACAGCAGCCCCTTCTAGCAAAACACGCCGACGAGCTCCGAGCCAAAGCCGCCAAGGACGGCTCCGCCCTGATGGGCACCCGCCGAAGCACCGGACTGGCGATCTACGTCGTTGTTGCCAACGACATTCCAGGAGTGCAAAAGGAACTCAAAAGACTGGCCGCTCTAAAGCAAGATTTGGCGGGAATCTTGCCGTAAAATAGGCGGATGAACTACTACGTTGTCGGGCCTGACGGGCAGAAGTACGGTCCCGGGGACGTCGTCATTCTTAATCAGTGGGCACAACAGGGTCGCGTCACGCCGACAACCGTGCTCGAAGATTCTGCCACCGGAGCCCGATTCGCGGCGAGCCAACTACCAGGAATGGTCTTCGCGCCTGCGCCAAGCAACGATTTCAACCAGCCGCCGAGCTACCAGCAGTACCCTCGCCAAGGCTATGGAGTCATGGATAACGGCGAAGGCGACTACCAGAAAGCCCTCATCTTCGGAATCATCGGATTCATCTGTTGTCCGATCTTTATCAGCCCAATTGGCATCTACTTCGCTTCGCTCGCCCAGCGCAAAGGACATCCGAAGGGGCAAGGCATCATGATCTTTTGCATCGCGAGCCTGGTGGTCGGAATGGTTTTGGGAGCTATGGCAAACGTTGTCCTGTCAAACGCCTTCAAGCTGTAAAGAATCGTCAGCCGGATTAAGCCTCCGTCAGCGATGCACAGCACCGCGCCGCCGACGGAGGGTTTACTAAAGACTCATGCTGTCGCTTGCTCTCTTCGCCGTCCTTGCCCGACCGGAAATCCACTCCGACCACCGTTTTCTTCCCCACTATAACGCCGAAGCAGACCAACAGTTCAAGAGCATGGCCGAATGGCCCGACTCCCGAGCAGTCGCCAGCAACCCCGACGAAAAGCATATCAGCAACGTCCGCCAGCTCACCTTTGGCGGGCAAAACGCCGAGGCCTATTGGAGTAAAGACGGCCAGTCCATCGTCTACCAATCCCTCCAGCCCGGCTTTCCCGACGAACAGATTTTCCTGATGAACGCCGACGGCTCGGGCAAGCATCTGATTTCCACCGGTAAAGGACGATGCACCTGCAGCTACCTCTCGCCGGACAATAAGTACGTCTATTTCAGCTCAACCTTCGCCAAAAACGAAGGCGCCCAGAAGAAGCTCGACCGAAGCAAAGGCTACGTCTGGATGGTCAACCCCGAGTTCGCGCTCTACCGCAAAAACCTCAAGACGGGCGTCCTCGAAACCGTGTTGAGCAGCAACAGCTACATTGCCGAAACCACGGTTGACCCCAACGGCAAGTACATCACCTTCACCAGCGACAAAGACGGCGACCTCGAGGTCTACCGCGCCGACCTCAACGGAAAGAACATCAAGCGACTAACCAACGAGCAAGGCTACGACGGCGGACCCTTCGTAAGCTGGGACGGCAAAAAGATCGTCTGGCGGCGCGACCTCATCGAGAGCGAAGAAGAGCGCAAAGACTACACCGCTCTGCTCCAGGAACACATGGTCCGTCCATCTAAACTCGAAATCTGGATGATGGACGCCAACGGCAAAAACCAAAAGCAAATCACCACACTCAAAGCCGCCTCCTTCGCCCCGTTCCTTCACCCCAACGGGAAGCAGATTATCTTCTGCAGCAACTTCGGTGACCCCAAGGGCCGCGAATTCGACCTATTCCTCGTCAACACCGACGGCACCGGAATGGAGCGAGTCACCACTACCCCCGACTTCGACGGCTTCCCCATGTTCAGTCGAGACGGCAAGAAAATCGTCTTCGCCAGCAACCGCTACGGCTCTGTGCCTGGAGAGACGAACATATTTGTTGCGGACTGGAAGGATTAACGTCCGTCGTCTTTTAGTAACTTGTTGCCGCGCTCCAGCAGTCTAGACTTAAACGCCTGAGGTAGCTGACGAAGCGCGGTGAACTTCGACGTAGGCCGAGGCACGCCCCAGTGGGAATCTTCGACCCTCGGTCCGGTAGCCGTCACCTGCCGGAATGCAAGCTCAAGATTCAAAGTTGTCCGATTCGCGGTGGCAACTTCAACCTTTGGATCGAAATCACCCTCGGCAAAGTATTTTGCCAGCCCGTCGAAGTCCATGAAACAGAGCTGAGGAGCAATCCGGTTCGTAACTTCATCCGGGTAACGGAGGAAGTAGCCTGACTCAGTGCCGACCCTTCCCGTCAACAACATTCCTTCGTCAACCGCTGGAAACGCGATAGGTGGAATTCGCTTGTCGAGCTCATAAAGGCCGCTCCCCAAGTACACAATTTCTCGAAAGGCGCGACGGGTTTCCGCTGACTGTCGATCAATTCTAAGGACTTGTCCAGCGAGCAGTGAACGCCGAAGCCCCGCATCTAGCGAAGCGTAAAGGTCGCCGAGTTTGCCCATCGATGTCAGGCTGACAAATGCATCAGCAACGTTATCGAGCGCTGGGCACCACCTCAAATTGGTGGTGAACCGCAAATGCCCGAGTTCCAATTCCTTCTCTATATTCGCCAAGTCTCCATTCAAAACTTCCGTATGCACCGCCAGACGAGCCATCAACTTCGCCAGCTGTGGTCTCGGAACCCGATGGCTCCGAACATAAAGTGGATCACGTTGCATTCCGAAGATCCAGCCTTCAGCATCCGCCCGATAAAGCCCGGACGGCAACTTTGGATGGCTCTTCATCACCACCAAGTTGTCGATTCCGTCCGCCAAAAAGGCAATCATCGGCTTGCTCTGCTCCTCCGAAAACAGCCTCCATTCGTCCCCCGACAAGTAGCGCAGCGGGTCCTCGACCTCAGATTTAGCGAATTCCACACAGAGCTCCTGAACGAGCTTCTTGGCTTTGTCCTGAGCAGCGAGGTCTTCCTTGGTTACCTCCGTGTCGTACTCGCCAAGCTTGTCATTAGTCGCACTGAACCGTTCGGATGCGAACTCCGATAGCTTTGATTTCCCGCGCAGTCCCTCATAGTGCGAAGGGTCGGTGTAGTCCCCAAACTCGGCAACGCTGTCCGTGTAAATCCCTTGGCTATCGAGGAAATCGATGGAGACCGACAGCTTGCCATCCATCTCCTCAAGAAAATTGAGCTTCCAGTGAGCTGAATCCTTGTACCAGTTAGTTGGAGCTTTGACAGTTGTTGATTGATCCTTTGTAAGTTCGTAACGTTCACGCTCATCCTTGTAGGTCTGGAGCATCTTCCGAGTGTCTAAGCTGATCGTGTGGTGAAGCGCCATTGGCACATCCGAATAGGGCCGGTTGTACCACTCCGTCCCATTCTGAATGAACATCTCCGGTGTCGCTGAGTGGAAGAATCGAGCAATGAACCGACCATTTGGATCAGACCGCCGTCGCCAAACGATCTCCGGAAGCCGGGCCATTCCCTTCGTCTCAGGGTCAAACTTCTTGTTCTTCCTTGCGAACCAAGTCGCAAACTCTCGATCTGTCCATTCATTAGCGGAATAATAGGGCTCAAAATCATCCTTCAACTTCTGAATCTTGGCCGTCATGCACTCGTACCGAGTCGCCAAATCTGCCGCCTGCTGCTCCAGGGTCTGAGCAAGGATCAGCCGCCCGTCTTTCTCTTCCCAAGTCGCATTCAAAACCTTCGCAAGGTTGGCCTTCACCTCTCCCCAGGGCCGTCCCATGGTTCGAATCGCGACCACATCATTCTCCAAATAGGGCACAACGCTCAGCGTCAACCGAGACTCCGAAGCCAGCTTCGGAATCAAATTCACCAACCGAATCCCCGGACTCTCCACATTGATCGGAGTCGACTGAATCACCAGTCCCAGGGTTAACGCGAGCATGACTTAATCATACAAGAGAACCGACTTTGGGTTCAGATGCTTTACTCTAGCGATTGGACATTTAGACATCGTCAAGAATAATGAGTTATCTCCCATCGTCATGTCCCAGGCGTATTCGCTTTAACTCTGCAGCACGGATTCTAAGGCGTTTGAGCAGGTTCGAAGGAAGCTGCGATAACTTCATCGATTTTGAAGCTCCCGCTAGCCGAGAGCTGATGGAAGTTTCGTTCAAAACTTGTGAAGTGGTAAGAGTAACACCGAGCTCAAGAGCTTCCCCTACTGCAACCGAGATGAGCGATTCTGTATCTGAGTCTGGAGTGTCCGCTAAACAGGACGCCAGTCCTTCAAAATCCGTCCTGGCGCGAACAAAAAACGGCTTAGAACCACCAGTTGTCTTTCGTGGGATATGAACGTCGTACAGCGGCATTCGCTCAATTCGCAGTGTCATCGAGATACCCTTGGCTTTTGGAATCCCGGTTATTCCCCAGTTTTCAAACTGCGACGAATGCCACATCGATCGGATGAAAAAGTCAAAGACGGCCGGGCTCAGGCGATCCATCTGAATGGGCTTTCCAGATCGGAGCAGAGCAAGGTCTGATGGTGTGCAAGCACCGATTAAATCGTAGGGCATCGGCTTTGGGTAATGTGGCGTCCCGAGAAGTGGAGGATAAAGCGATTCAAGGTGCGCTAATTTTGTGCGAATCAGCCATTGCCTGAATTCAAGCTGGTCGAGAACGTCCCGAAACAGGTCATTATTAGGCTCACTCACACGTTTGAGCAAGCGCAAAAATCTTTGAAATTCAGCTGAGCTTATTCTTTGACGCCGGATGCGCCAAAGATCTCGATGTGAAACTAGCATCCATCCGTTGTGGTCCAGTCGATAAGGACCATCAGTCGCAAATCCAGCGTCCGACTTAACAGGGTCGGTCTTGTAGCATTGTGCGAGCAATGCAATTACAGGCTTCTTGTTCTGTTTTGCGATAGTCAGCCAGTCTTGCCCTCCGCCAGCGTACGCCGTCACGTCAGGCGATTCAGGTGTGAGAAGGGAGTCAACGAGAGCAAGAAACTTCGGGGAATGTTTCTCGCGGTCGCCGTAGCCAAAGTCCACGAGTTCGTCACCAAGGCTTTTCCAGGGGTTAGGAGCGGCGGAATTCACTGGTTCCAATGCAGGTTTTGTTTCTGGTCCCTCAGCAATGGTCAGATAAAATGGCTCGGCTAGGTCGGAACGGAGGACATGGAGGTTGCTGTGCAGATATTGCACACCGTATTCTCCAAACTGTAATGAGATTGCCGGGACTTGGAGCTGGTCAGTTGATTGCGCATCTTCGGACATAAGCTTTTTCAGAATCTCAAGTTCCTGCTTCGTCTCTGAGATGAGGGTCCCTGTCTTGGTTGAAAATTGACTCACGTTCGGGATTTCCCCGATTGAGAAGCGATGATCGAACAGGAACGGTTCGAGAACGATGAATTCCTCAATTGGTACGGCGCTAAAGACTCGGCGATACAATCGACCGAGCGGTCCCGAGTCGTTAACCGACATTCGGCCACCAGGGGTGTAGAGCTGCTCATCGTTCTCCGATGCAAGCCACAACTTTGCGTGCTCAGGAGACCAGACGGGCATAGGGTCCTTGGAAGCGTATCGGGCTCTCAGTCTCTCCAGTTTCGAGCGAAGATTCTTGACCCGGTTTGACGTCTCGATGTTTTGCTGTTGCTCGGTCTGAAATAGTCTGAAGTGCCTGCCGTCTTGCTTCCATGTGCCGTTGACAACCTCTGCAAGCCCCTCTGCGACTTCACTCCAAGGTTGTCCAGAAACGCAAATCGCAACTGCATCCTCTGCCAACCTGGGGTCAATCTCAACGTCCAATCCAGCTTGCTGACTCAACTTGACTGCGAGAACATTCAGCCGAATCCCCGGACTCTCCACATTAATCGGCGTCGATTGGATCAGCAAACTTAGGGCGAGGAAGACCATATCAATTACCGTCCGGCTTAGCCCGCAGCAACTCTTGGCCGCGAGCGACCAAGCGACGGCGAAGTTCCGAAGGGAGCGCTTCGACTTTCATCATCGCCGACTTGAGCACTGGCTTCCCTACATATGTCTCCGTCATTCTTGCCCCACCGTTCTTACTTGATTGATGATACAAGAAGAGATTCAGGTTCTCCTGGGTCGCCTCCGCGACCTCGGTAGCTGGTTCTAATCTTCCCCAAGCCATCCAACGTGCCAATTCGTCAAAGGTCAGAAAGTTTCGGCGAAGCCCAGGTTCGAATCCCAGTCTCGGCGGATAAACCACTTCAAAGCCGGATGTTCTCGTCACATTCCCGGAGAGGATCATGCCCTCGTCCACCTTCGGGAAGGCGACGGCCGCGATGCGAGGATCTAGTTCTTGGAGTCCGTCAGAGAAAAAGAAACTCTCGAGAAAGGTTCGTCGAGTTTCTTCAGGTTGTCGAGCAACCAGCAGGGTTTGCCCGCGAACTAAAGAATCTTGAGACGATCGCGGGAGCGTTGCGAACAATACTCCCAGCCCGCGGATTCCTACGTTCTCGGTCAGCATCGAAACTAAGGTGAGCACAGGTTGCATTCGGTCGAGACGGAGCCTCCTTACCCCCGCTCCGATCTCAATTCGCCTAATCGTACTGTCGACACCGAACCGATCAGTTCTCCACTCTGTCGCTAATGTGTTAAACAGTTTCCCCATTTCGCGACGGTCCACTCGATTTTGACGAACCCATAATGGATCGCGGTGCATACCGATGATCCACCCATCGCTATCAGCACGAAAACTTCCCGTACTCAATCGAGGGGAGCTTATAGCAACTGCTCCGCCCGCACCATCGTCTGTCAAAAGAGCAATCATTGGCTTGGCACTCTCCTCAGAATAAAGTCTCCAATCGTCGCCTCCCAAATAGCCCAACGGGTCCTCCAGTTCGGCCTTCGACCACCGGGAACATAATTCACCGACCAACCCAATCGCTTTTAACCGTTCTTTGTTTCCCGATTCGATTTCGGCCGCAGTCGCACCATCATTGTAGGAAGAATCAAGGTCATGTGAGGCTCGTAGTCTGGATGTTGCAAACTCGCGGAGCCTAGATTTACCCCGTAATGGTTCGAACTCGGGATACTTGGCAACGTTCGAGAACTCACGTACCGTTGTCAGCACCCTGCCGGACGTATCCAACATGGATACCTCTGCAAAGAGAGAATGCTCACCCAATTCTTTCAGTTTCAGCCTCCAGTGGGTTGCATCACGAAGGCTTGAGGCGGGCTTACCGTTTTTCCATTCGAACCCGAACACAGAGCGAACTAACTCGGTCTCTGAGCGCAAGTTTGTCAATATCTGATCTGTGGGTGCTTCCAGCTTGGCGTGAAGAGCAAGGCTCTGATCGGAGAATGGATGATGTTCAAGACTGGTTCCAACTTTCGTTAAGATGGATGGTTCGATTCCGTTGAACAACCGGGCGAGAAACCGGCCTGAAGGCTCCGATCGGCGTTGCCACACCATTTCTGGCACTCGCTCCTTAAAATCTTGTTCGTCAGTAAATGGTTTGGTCACCCGCGCAAGCCAAGTTCCAAACTCTCGATCTGACCAGGCCTCCGGAGAGTAGTGTGGTGCAAGGTCGGCCTTCAACCGATTAATCTTTGCCTTCATGCAGGCATATCTAGCGTCCAAATCCGCCTTCTGCTGCTTGCTCGTCTGAGTCAGGATATACCGCCCATCATTCTCCTCCCAGGTCGCGTTCAAAACCTTCGCCAGGTTCGCCTTAACCTCACTCCAAGGCCGCCCCATCGTCCGAATCGCCACCACATCATTCTCTAGGTATGGCACCACGCTCAAGCCCAGACGTGATTCCGAAGCTAGCTTCGGAATCAGATTCACCAACCGAATCCCCGGACTCTCCACATTGATCGGAGTCGACTGAATCACCAGTCCCAGAGTCAAGGCGAGCATGACTTAATCATACGATATGCAGTGAGCTGGAAGATCAATGGATAGCGACCAAAAGTGAGCCGCGAAAAGCGAATCACCCAAAGCGAAGCGCCCAACTTGCACTAATCCGCCAAACCATCTATCATAATCACCACTTGTACAATGCGGTCCAAGGTGGAGAGTCAAGTGGAGTGGAACGCAAGCGAGCAGGGATTCGATGAGATCTGGCTAAAGCCGGGCAAGCCGCGCAAGCACTACGAGCAATTGCTCAAGTCCTTCGGCAATATGTCGCCCGAAGAGGTAGCCCGAAGGGAGAACCTACAGTACCTCTCACTCCTCAACCAAGGGATCACGTTCAACGTGTACGGCGAGGCCGAAGGCCGAGAACGAGTCTTCCCGTTTGACTTCGTCCCGCGCATCATCACCGCCGCCGAGTGGGATCACCTCAAGCGGGGCCTGACCCAGCGCATCACCGCGATCAACCGCTTTCTGCTTGACATCTACGGCGAGCAAGACATCCTCCACAAAGGCGTCGTTCCCTGGGAGCTGATCCTCTCTCGCAAGGAGTACCGAAGGGAACTCAGAGGCATCATCCCGCCTCGGAAGGTCTTCACTCACGTCTGCGGAACCGACCTCATCCGCGATGACCGAGGCGACTTCCTTGTCCTGGAAGACAACTGCCGCTGCCCAAGCGGAGTTTCCTACGTCGTCGAAAACCGAAACCTGCTGGCACGGACGTTCCCCGAGCTCTTTAACCGCTATCCGGTTCGGCCCGTGCGCGACTACCCGCAGATGCTCCTCGACACCTTGACTTTTGTTGCTCCTCATTACGGCGAAAGCTCCCTCGCGGTTGTTCTCACCCCAGGCAGCTACAACTCCGCGTTCTTTGAGCACTCCTTCCTCGCCCGAGAAATGGGAATCCCGTTGGTGGAAGGCCGAGATCTCATCGTCGAAGACAACCAAGTCTTCGCCCGAACCACCGAAGGTCGCCAGCGCGTCAGCGTCATCTACCGCCGCATCGACGACGACTTCATCGACCCCGTCGCCTTCAACCACGACAGCACCCTCGGCGTCCCAGGCCTGCTCAACGCCTACCGCGCCGGAACCGTTGCCCTCGCCAACGCCCCCGGCGCCGGCGTCGCCGACGACAAAGCCGTCTACGCCTTCATACCCGAGATCATCCGGCACTACCTCTCCGAAGAGCCCATCCTGAAGCAGGTCACCACTTTCACTGGCTACAAGCCCGACGACTTCAAGTACATGGTCGACCACGCCAGCGAGCTCGTCATCAAAACTACCGGCGACGCTGGCGGCTACGGAATGCTGATGGGCCCGATGGCGAGCAAGAAGGAAGTCAAAGAGTACGTTGCAAAGATGCACGAAAACCCCGGCAACTACGTCGGCCAACCGCTCATTGAGTTGAGCAGTCATTCGACATTCCTGAACGGCGAGTTCGTCCCCCGCCGAATCGACCTCAGACCCTACATCCTTTACGGCGACCGAGTAAGGATCCTCCCCGGCGGCCTCACACGGGTCGCCCTCAAAGAAGGCTCCTACGTCGTCAACTCCAGTCAAGGCGGCGGAAGCAAAGACACCTGGGTCCTGGAGGACAGAAGGGCATGATGCTCTCGCGAATCGCCGATTCGCTCTACTGGATGGGTCGCTACATTGAGCGCGCCGAAAACACATGCCGCCTGCTCAAGGCAACGCACGAGTTTACCGTCGAGCTGTCCGGACTAAACGACGAACTCGCTGCCCAAGAGTGGCACCTGCTCTTTGGCAAACCGCCGGCCAACGTAGGACTGACCCTCAACGCGCAGTATATCGACTCGTTCATGTACGACGCCTCCAACCCGCTCTCGGTAATCTCCTGCATCGAGCAAGCGAGGAGCAACGCGCGAAGCATTGGCGAAGTTCTGACCCGAGAGGTGATCCAGCAGCTCAACGAGATGTATCACGCAATGGTCTCAGCCCGCCAAGCCGTGGCTCTGAATCCGGCTCGGCTGACCGACTTCACAGAGGCAACGCACAAAGACATCCTCACCCTCCTTGGTGCCATTGAGCACACCCTGACGAGGGATCAAGGCTGGACTTACATGAAGCTTGGCGAGGCCATGGAGCGCACGCAGCGAACCCTCAAAGTTCTCGAACTCAAACTCCCTAACCTGCGAGCGGCGCACAAATCAAACGACCTTTCAATGTCCTTCGCCTTCGGACGAATCTTACTCCTCGACCTAGCATCCCTGGAGAACTATCGAAGAGTCTATGGGGCCCGCCTCGAACCCGATCAAGTCCTAAAATTTCTCCTTTTCAACGACCAAACTCCGCGCTCGGTCCACAGCGGCCTCAAGCGGATGAAGGCGTACGTCGACTTGCTTCCGTCAGCTCATGCCGGAATGCCGACCATGCGCCGAATCCTCGGGCGCAAGCTCGCCGAAGCCCAGTATGACGAGGCCCGAATCATGGCAATGTCCGACCTAGCCGAATACACTCAGCGCACCTCAATCGCCCTCATGAACGCCCACGAAGCTCTCGTCAAACCGCAACACGAGGTGGAAGCATGATCCTGGACGTTGAGCATCGGCTCAACTTCAACTACTCAGGCTTCATTAGCGAGTCGTCGATGGAGCTCCGCGTTGAGCCAACGAGCAACAACCACCAAACCGTCCGCTCGTTCTACATCGCGGTTGGGCCAGTGACCAAGGTGTTCCGCTATATCAACTGGCTTGGGGCACCCACACATCACTTCTCTATCACCGATTATCACAAAGAGATCCAAGTGATCTCCCGCTCGGTAGTCGAAACTCACCCCAAACATCCCGATCTTGAGGTCATTTTGGACTCCGTCGAGGACATCCCCACCGATGGCCCCATCCTCGACTCGCTGATGTTTACTGATTTGGTGGTGGATTCGCCACGCCTTCGGGAGTTTTGCAATGGTGTCGATCTCTCGACGCCGCTCGGCGGAGTGATTCAGCAAGTGGTTGACCTTGTGAGCCATCACATGACGTATGCGAGCGAGGTCACTACTGTCGCAACCACCAGCGATGAAGTTCTCGATCAACCAGGCGGTGTATGCCAAGACTTTGCCCACCTTTCATTAGCAGTGCTGCGTTCGCTCGGCGTGCCGGCCCGCTACGTTAGCGGATACTTCCATGTCGCAGAGCCCACAAAGCCAAGCGAGAGTCACGCCTGGATTGAGTTCTATTCTCCCACCTTTGGCTGGTGCGGCTACGATCCAACTCACTCGTGCCTTCCGGACGAACGCCATGTTGTGATCGCTCATGGCCGCGATTACAACGACGCCGCTCCAAACCGGGGGGTCTATGTTGGCAATGCTTCGGAGTCACTCAAGGTCGAAGTTAAAACCACCGAAACCGAGCCAACCAGCCCGCTCGACCTTCGAGACGATATCGGTCGAATCGAAGTCCCGGTCTACGCCGAATTTCCTCAGATCACGAAGACCACAAAACCAGCCGACCAAATGGTCGCTCAACAACAGCAGCAGTAGACCTATTTGGACGACTTGGTGATCAGTTCGAGAAATTCGCGATCACTCCAACCACGCATCGCTCCAGAAACCTTGCCCATCCTCAAAGCCACCATTTTGAGTTTCGGAATGATGTAGAGACGCTGTTTGCCCGCACCCGCCGCCATTCGGAAACCGTCGGCGCTGGGATCAGCTTTGGCGGTCATCATGCTCGCTTCGTCGGCGTCCGAAAGCCACCAGCTCATGCCATAGCCGGGATTCGCCTTGGACGGTAGGTAGAGCTCCTTCATCAACTTGGCGTCAATCAACTGTTTGCCTTTCCACTTCCCATCCGCCATGACGAACTGACCGAAAGTGATCCAGTCTCGGGGCTTGATCCATCCGCCTCCGGCTAGCTGAGGCTTCCCGTCCGCACACTTGCCCCGATAGAACATCGAGATTCCAAGCGGCTTCATGATCCGCCGATCGAGATACTGTTCCCAACTCTCGTTCTTGAGCTTGGCTTCGATGAGCGAACCGAAAATGTTGAAGCTATTCGGGCCGTAAGCGAATTGCTCGCCGGGTTCAAATACAGCGGTGGCTGCTTTAGCGGTCTCCCAGCCTTCGCGTTCGCCAGCGTCTCGACCCCGAACCCCGACGGGCAATCCGCTGGAAAGCGAGAGCAGGTGGCGAACCGTTATCTTGGACTTCTTCGGATCGTTCTTCCACTCCACAAATGTGTCCGCAACATTCTCATCGTAGGTCAGAAGTTTGTCGGTCGCTGCCGCCGCGGCAACGACGCCGCAAAAGCTTTTTGACCCGCTCGCCATGGCCTGGGAAGTGCCTTCTCCGCCGCCGTTGGCGTACTTTTCAAACACGAGTTTGCCGTTGATCGAAACCAACATCGCCTGAGAGTTAAACTTCTCCGCGTACTTCCAACCCTCATCAAAAGGAGCCTGGCGCGCGAGGGTGAGCGAAAGAACAAAAGCCGAAATCATTCCTTCGTGGTTAACGTTTTTGTCATAGCGCAGTTCGGCAAACAGGGCTTTCTTCCTAGATCGGTAAACTAGCCTCGATGTCCATCGATCTGAACTCCCGCGACGCCGTCACTGCGCTTGATCCCAAAGGAATGTGGCACTTCACCGAGGAATATCCAAATCAGTGCCGTACCGCCCTTGGCCTGGTGGATGGTGTTGATTTCCCGACTGGCGAGTTCAATTTGGCGATGCTGACCGGCTTGGGTGGGTCGGCGGTTGGTGGCGACTACGTGCGAGCAATGTTTGAGGCGTTCGGTTCGATTCCGTTCATCGTCAACCGCGACTATCATTTGCCTTCTTATGTCGGATCCAAAACACTGGTTTTTGCAACAAGCTACAGCGGCAACACCGAAGAAACACTGTCGGCGTATGCGGAAGCAAAAGCCGCCGGAGCGACGATCGTTTGCGTGACGAGCGGAGGAAAACTCGCCGAGATGGCTAAGGCTGACGGCTTCACCGTCGTTACCGTTCCCGGCGGCCAACCACCCCGAACCGCCCTCGGTTTCATGCTGATCCCCGTCCTCGCCGCTGCCATCAAAATGGGTCTTCTCCCCGAGCAAGACTTTGCCAACGCCTTTGACCTCCTCGAAAAGCTCTGCGCTGAGTGGACTATCGAAGGCGCAAACCCCATTGCCAAAGACATGGCAAAGGACCTCCACGGAAATCTGGGGATTATCTATGGCCTCGGCCCCTGGCAAGCCATTACCGCCAACCGCTGGAAGGGACAGATCAACGAGAACTCTAAGAACCATATCTTCGTCAACCAGTTCCCTGAGCTGAACCACAACGAGATTCTTGCTTGGGTGAAAGCTGGCGAGCAGGGAGTAGGGAAGTACGTCGGGATCATCCTTGAGGATGGCAACGAGAGCGCAAAAATGAAAAAGCGCGCCGAAGTTACCGAGGGGCTGGTGAAGGATCTTTGCTCGTTCCAACACGTCGCGGCGATTGGAGATAATCTTCTCGAAAAACTCCTAACACTAACCTATCTCGGAGACTTCGTTTCCTTGTATCTCGCGGCGCTCAACCAAGTCGACCCTGAAAACATTGATTCCATCAACGTTTTGAAGACCGAACTTGGCAAGGTGAACTAAAAAAGGTCTAGGGTGCCAGCTCAACCGAATAGGAAACCGCGCTTGCGAGCGCTTCCGCATCCTTTTTGGCCGCCGCGTTGCCATGCGGCCAAGAGATCATCATGGAATAGCTGAACTTCGGACTCCCGAGGTAATACATGCGATCTCGCCGAGGCGCATTCGGGTGATCCCTCTCTTCATATGCGCCCTTAAACCCTTCGCTGGTCCGAACGGGCTGCGTCTTGCTATTTGCAAATCGACTCACAACTCCTTGTCCCGCAGCCCCAGTCCCCTCGCAGATGACTGAAACAATGGCATCGTTCAGGCTGTATGCAAAGCCTTCGTCCTTCGAAGTCGTCCCCTTAGGCAGGAGGCACCTGACCCCTTTCCCGCCATCACGGCCCTCGAACTCAACTCGTTCGGTGCCAGGGGTTGATGGCGCCGGTATCTCTACCTCCGGACCGATATACTTTGTAAACTCCGGATCGGATTCTGATAGCTTCTCATTCTTGATTAGTCCGATAAAATTCATCATCGGAACCACCAGCAGGAGAGCGGCGACCGCCATCATCCCGAGCGCAACTTTAGCGGACTTCGTCATGAAGCAAGCGTACCAGCCGGTTTGCGTCGGTCAATCTCACCACAATCCGACATCTGCTACCGTAACGAGCACCCGCCTCGTAGGGTTAAATAGAGGGGAGAGGAAATGAAGAGCAGAGAGTCAGATTTCAATGTTTTCAGAAACTTCATGACATCTCCGGATTATGCCGGGGAGGTAATCCCGGCAAATTCCGGCTTTGCAACCTTCTCTTGGATCGTCCTCGTCTACAACCTTCTCGTTGTAGGCTTCGGAGTTTTCCTCCGCGCCGCCGGACTCGGTGACGGATGTGGCGAAAACTGGCCGCTCTGTACAGGCGAAAAGTACCCCGTGAAAGGTTCTTTCGCGACTTTGATTGAATCGACTCATCGAATTTCGACCACTCTGGTCGGGCTCTTAGCGATTATCATGGTGGTCTGGGCTTTCCGTTACTTTGCAAAGGGGCATCCTGCAAAGAAGATGGCGATCGGCTTCCTAGTGATGACTCTGTTTGAGGGGTTTGTCGGACGACACCTGGTCGTCAAAGGCCTGGTCACCGACAAAGACACCGTCGAGCGGGCGATGTGGATGATGGCCCACGTGCTCAGTATTTTCCTTCTACTCGGGTTCAACGTTTGCGCCGCACTTAGCACGTCGGGCATGCGGCCACTTCAGTTCAGGAATCAAGGAGTTGTGGGTTGGCTCCTCGGTTTAGGTTTCGTTGGAACGTTTCTCCTGGGAATAAGCGGCGCAATCTCCGCCTTCGGACACCAAGTTCGGCCGGATGTTGAAGGTCTCAGTGAGAGACTCCAAGCCGGAGCGTTCTGGGCGAGCAAGCTTGCAGTCGCTCATCCTATCGGCTCCGCAAGCATCGGGCTGTTCATGTTCCTCATGTGCGGCCTGATCCAGCACCTGAGGCCAGACCCGTTCGTCAAGAACGCGTGCAGAACCGTCATCGGACTCTTGGCCCTTCAAATGGGTGTCGGGCTTCTGAATATCTTCCTCAGTGCGCCGATCGTCATGCAGATGATCCATCTGGTGGTGGCTGATCTCAACTGGATTTCACTCGTGGTTCTCGCTGTTGCCGCGCTTGGCGTCGGGATCGAGCCTGTCGAAGCAAGGCCAGCGCCGGAAGAAGCGGAGCACAGCGCGGAGCCGCTGAAGGGTCGTGAGCTAATCAAAGCGTATGTCGCGCTCACCAAGCCGAGAGTAATCAGCCTTCTACTCTTCACCACAATGACGAGCATGATTGCTGCCCAGGGTTCTTGGCCTGGAATCACGCTCTTTACCGTCGTCAGCATTGCCGGCTACATGATCGCCGGTGCCGCCAACGCGATCAACATGGTGATCGACCGCGATATCGACATCTCGATGAAGCGAACAGCGAAGCGGCCGACGGTCACTCAAAACATTTCGAGCGTCAACGCTCTCATCTTCGCGTTCTCACTTGCGACTATCAGTTTCACCTCTCTTTGGGTCGTTGCGACGCCGCTCAGTGCGGTCATGGCGCTCAGCGGCCTGGTCTTCTATGTCGTGATCTACACGATGCTCCTCAAGCGCAGAACTTGGCAGAACATCGTTATCGGCGGTGCCGCCGGAGCTTTCCCGCCGCTTGTTGGCTGGGCGGCGATCACGGGTGAGTTACCGCCTCTCGCGCTGTACCTTTTCGCAATCATCTTTGTCTGGACTCCGGTCCACTTCTGGGCGCTGGCGATCCTTATCAAGGATGACTACGCCGCCGCCGGGGTTCCAATGCTTCCGGTAGTGAAAGGCAACCGTGTCACCGTGATCCAGATCGGTGTCTACACCGTAGCAACTATCATCATCACGATGATTCCCATGTGGCTCCCGCAGGTCGGTTGGATCTACGGCGTCTCCGCAGCAATCCTTAACATTCTCTTAGTGAGAGCGGTCTGGAGGCTCTGGCAGAACTGGGAAGAGCGGCCCCGCGCAAGCTGGCTCTTCCACTACAGCATGCTGTACCTTGCAATTTTGTTCCTCATGTTCGCCGTCGATCGGGTGGTTGTCCTATGAAATCACTGCAAACCGCAGGAACCCCTAGGCAATACATCCCAGGTTCCCGGTATCATCATTTCTCGTATATCGCCGTCAAAATCGATAGACAACGCCGACCTGCACGGATGCGCTGGTCAGCACCAACGGAGTCTCTGTAAAGTATGGGTTCACAGGTTTTCAAACCAAGTGCCAATTCTGTGGCACAAGTCGCAATCGCGTGTATTGCAGGAGGTCCGCTACTTGTCGGTCTCTCCCTTGCTGCGCTCTCGCGCTCTCCAGCGAACACTAAGGTAAACGTTCCAAAGAACCAACCAGTTCCATTTTCTCACCAGCACCATAACTGGGAGCTAGGCATTGACTGTCGATACTGCCATACCAGCGTCGAAAAGTCAGCATTCGCAGGCATTCCTTCCACTGAAACCTGTATGAGTTGCCACTCGCAAATCTGGACCAACTCGCCACTGCTTGAGCCAGTTCGGCAAAGCATGGAGACCGGTACGCCGATCGTTTGGAACAAGGTCAACAAGGTTCCCGATTTCGTGTACTTCAACCACTCGATTCACATCAACCGCGGACTTAACTGTAACACTTGCCACGGCCCGGTCAACGATATGCACATCACGGCCAAAGGAAACTCCTTCCAGATGGCTTGGTGTCTGTCCTGTCACCGCAACCCGGAGAAGTTCCTCGGGTGGAACAAAGAGCTTCAAAAGGAGCACCCGGGCGACACTCCTCGCCAGCTTGCATTCAAGCTTTACTGGAAGCTGCAGACGAAAGGAAAGAACAATCTTTCGCCAGCGGAAACCATTCTTGTGAATGGTGATTTCAATGGCCTCAACGATAAGGAAACCGTCGATGCCGGAAAGGACATCGTAGCGAAGTACGGCATCAAGACTCAGCAACTATCGGACTGCGGAGTGTGCCACCGGTAAGGGGATTTTCACTGATGGAGACAATCGAACAGATTCAACAAGACAAAAAGGAAATCGCCTTGGAAAAGATGCGCGCGGAGCTGGAAGGCAAGCGCGGTCAGCAATATTGGCGCACCCTCGAAGAGGTCATGCAGACCAAGGAATTCGAGGCGTGGTTTGAAGATGAATTTCCGAACCGTAAAGAGATTTTTGAGATCGACCGTCGGTCGCTTCTAAAGTACGCAGGTGCAGGATTGGCCCTCGCTGGCCTAACCGGTTGCCGCGGCGTCTTCCTTCCGGAAGAAAAACTGGTTCCTTATGTCAAGGCTCCTGAGGAGTACGTATCGGGCAAGCCTCTTTTCTATGCTTCGGCGGTCACCCTGGCTGGATACGCAACTGGCGTCCTGGTCGAGCAATACGAAGGTCGACCGATCAAGCTCGAAGGTAACCCTGATCACCCCGCATCTGGCGGCGCTCTTGACTCGATCTCGCAAGCCGAAATCCTAAACTTTTACGATCCTGACCGCTCGCAGAACGTGATGACCGGTGGAGATATCTCCACGTGGGAGTCGTTCAACAAGACCGCAAGTGCAAAGGTTGCCGAAGGCGGAGTCGGAATCTTGGTCGGTGCGTTGACCTCTCCAACCGCCGCAAGGCTGCTTGCTCGCTTGCAGTCGAAAGGTGCGAAGCTCTACTCTCACGAGCCTTCCGGCCGAGGAAACGTTATCAAGGCTGTGGCTGCCGTCACTGGCAAAGCCGGAGTTCCAGTTTACGATTTCAGCAAGGCGAAGGTAGTAGTCTCGCTCGATGGCGATTTCCTGAGCACCACGGATAACCCGGGTGCGCTGGTTTACTCTCGACAGTTCGCAAAAGCTCGACGGGTCCTTGGTAACAAGGGTGAAATGAGCCGGTTGTACGCTTTCGAAGCCGCCCCTGGAACCGTTGGGGCGATGGCTGATCACCGTTATGCGGTTAAGCCCAGTGAAGTCTACGGCGCAGGGTGCGCGTTGGCAAATGCCCTCGGCATTGCGGAACCAGCGGGAATCGCTCCCTCAAATGTGGCCGCTGATTTGGGCGCCATTGCTGCTGATCTTCAGAAGAATCGCAGCGCGAGCATCGTGGTCGCCGGTGAGCACCAGCCCGCCGAAGTTCACCAACTCGCCTTCCAGCTCAACCAATTCCTCGGAAACGTGGGGCAGACCGTCAAGTTCGTCGAAGCTCCCGAATTCACCAGTGGTTACGGAACGGTAGCCGAGTTGCTTGCGGACATCAAGGTTGCGAAGATCAAGACATTGATCATCAGCAACACGAACCCGGTCTACGCTTCGCCCGCAGATATGAAGGTCGGTGAAACTCTGGCCGCCGCAACCTCGGTCGCCAAAATCCATCACGGACTCTATTTCGACGAAACTGCCGAAGTCTGCGATTGGCACATCCCGATGACCCACTCACTCGAAGCATGGGGAGATGCGCGATCCTACGAAGGAACTGCGGGTGTCGTCCAGCCTCTCATCGCACCGCTCTATGATGGCCGAAGCGATATCGAGGTCTTCTCTGGACTCCTTGGTGAGCCAAAAGGTGGTTACGACCTCGTTCGCGAAACTCTTCAGGCTAAGGGCTTCGGTGGAGCCGCTTTTGAGAAATCCTGGCGAGAAGCGATTCATAACGGGACGATTCCAAATTCCGCCTCGGCCACGCTCGCGATGGCGGGTGGAGCCGCTCCATTGCCCGCGCCAGTGAAGAGCGCAGGAATGGAAGTTGGATTTGCACCTGACCCAACGATTTTCGACGGTCGGTTTGCCAACAATGGCTGGCTCCAAGAAACGCCAAAACCTCTGAGCAAGCTGGTTTGGGACAACGTTGTTTACATGTCGCCGACAGACGCGCAGGCAAGCAAGATTTCCGTTGACGATGTCGTGCTGGTAAAGACTTCGGCTGGGGAAATCGAAGGCACTGTCTTCATCCTTCCTGGGCACGCAGTTGGTTCGATTACGATCCATCTCGGCTACGGGCGAACTGCTGGCGGAACTCTGGCGACCCTAAGTGGCGTCGACGGTGGCGGATTCAGCGCGTACAAGCTGATGTCTTCCAAGAACACCAGTTACTCCAGCGTCACGATCACACCAACGGGTAAGACGCAGCACCTTTCTACGACTCAAGGCCACAGCCCGCTGGGTGGCGACAAGATTCCTGACCACCGCGACGTCATTCGGGAAGCGACTCTTGAGAAGTTCAATGCGGCCGAGGACAAGCGACACGCATTGATGGTTGGTCACTCTATGGAAATTGAGGAGATCAAGGAAAACAACCTCATGCCCGAGGAAGTTTTCGCTTGGAATGGCGAAAAGTGGGGCATGACCATCGACATGAACGCATGTACCGGTTGCGGTGCATGTATCACGGCATGTCAGGCGGAAAACAATATCTCTGTCGTCGGTAAAGAGCAAGTTTCGCGAGGCCGTGAAATGCACTGGATCCGAATCGACCGCTATTACAGCGGTTCTGACGAGAATCCAAGTGTCACCTGGCAACCCGTCGCTTGCGTCCACTGCGAAACCGCTCCTTGCGAGCCAGTCTGTCCAGTTGCAGCAACAGTTCACAGCCACGAAGGCATCAACCAGATGGTCTATAACCGCTGCGTTGGAACCCGTTACTGCTCCAACAACTGCCCATACAAGGTTCGACGGTTTAACTATCTCAACTGGACCGACAACCAGGCTCAGTTCAGCGAGAAGAACAAGACGATCTCAACGCGACGGATCCCCGGCGCGATCAATACACCGAAGGATAACGGACTACAGCTGCTCAAGATGTTGAACAACCCCGACGTTTCGGTCCGAGGTCGTGGTGTGATGGAGAAGTGCACTTACTGCACCCAGCGCATCAGCGAAGCAAGAATCGAAGCCAAGAAGGCTGGGCGTCAAATAGCAGAAGGTGACATCGTTACCGCGTGCCAGCAAGCTTGCCCCAGCGAAGCAATCGTCTTCGGAAACATCGCTGACAAGAACAGTCAAGTCGCAAAGCTCAGAAATGACCCACGCAGCTACCTGCTCTTGGAAGAACTTCAAACACGGCCAAGAACTTCTCATCTTGCGAAGCTTCGTAACCCTAACCCAGAAATCAAGTCTGCCAAGGCAGAGGAGGCGCACCACTAATGGCCAAAGTTCAAGAGAGAAAACTGAACGATCTGCTGATCACAGGCGATCAGACGTACTCATCCATCGACTCCTCTGTCGATAGGCTGATTCTCAACCAGAAGCTTCACGGCAAGGGCTGGAACATGCTCTTCGCGATCGGAATCATGTTGACAGGCCTTCTGGGCCTCTCGATCTTCTGGCTCCTTTATCAAGGAATCGGAATCTGGGGCAATAACGTTCCATCTGCATGGGGCTTCGACATCATCAACTTTGTTTGGTGGATCGGTATCGGCCACGCTGGAACGCTGATTTCAGCAATTCTGCTTCTCATGCGCCAACAATGGCGAAACTCGATCAACCGCTTCGCTGAAGCAATGACGATTTTCGCGGTTATGTGCGCTGGTTTGTATCCAATTCTGCACACCGGGCGACCCTGGAACGCCTACTGGCTCTTCCCGTATCCAAACATCCTCGCGATGTGGCCGCAGTTCCGCTCGCCGCTGATGTGGGACGTTGCTGCGGTTTCAACCTACTTCTCGGTCTCAGCCGTTTTCTGGTTCGTCGGACTCATCCCCGACTTCGCTACCTTGCGCGACAAGAGCACCAATAAGTACGGAAAAGTCATCTTCGCCACCCTTGCAATGGGATGGCGCGGAAGCAACCAGCACTGGCACCGATACGAGCAGATGTACCTACTTCTAGCCGGACTCTCGACTCCGCTAGTTCTTTCGGTACACAGTATCGTTAGCTTCGACTTTGCGATCTCGATCGTCCCGGGCTGGAACGTCACGGTCTTCCCGCCATACTTCGTTGCGGGTGCGGTCTTCGCTGGCTTCGCGATGGTTATGACCTGGGGAATTCCGCTGCGCAAGTGGTACAACCTCAAGCATCTCATCACGGATCGTCACATCGACTGGATGTGCAAGATCACGCTAGCCACCGGACTCATCGTCTTCTACGGCTACCTTCTCGAGATCTTCTACTCCTGGTACAGCGGCAACTTCTATGAGTTCAAACTTCTCATGAAGACCCGATTTACTGGCCCGTACGCTCCGATGTACTGGTTGCTGATCTTCTGCAACGGAATCGCGCCGCAGGTCTTCTGGAGTCAAAAGGCTCGCCGAAACGAGACGCTGATCATGGTGGTCTGCTTCCTTATCTCGGTTGGAATGTGGCTTGAGCGATTCGTCATCATCCCGATGTCGCTCACTAACAACTATCTCCCGTCGAGCGACAAGATGTATTATCCGTCGTTCTGGGATGTGGCAATGTTTGCCGGAACCATGGGTCTTTTCATCACCCTCATGATGCTCTTCATCCGCTTCCTGCCGGTGATCAACATCTTCGAGGTCAAGGACCTGTTCTACAAGATGGGTGGCAAAAAGGAAATCGTCGAAGAAGTGGGGGCAAGTAAGTAATGGCACACGATTGGTCAGATCCGTCCGGTCTTTGGGGACTCGTTGGAGAGTTCGAAAAGCCCGAAGACTTGATGAAAGCGGCAGAAGCGGCAAAGCACAAAGGCTTCCGCAAAATGGACGCCTACTCGCCTTTCCCGATCCACGGGCTCAGCGAAGCCATCGGCTTCCGCGACAACCGGGTGCCCTGGACGGTCTTCATCTTCGGAATCCTCGGTGTAACCTGTGGCTACTCGCTTGAGTACTACACGGCAGTCATCGACTACCCAATGAACATCGGTGGACGTCCGCTGAACTCGGTTCCGGCATTCATCCCGGTCGCCTACGAAGCAACCATTCTCTGCGCTGCCTTCAGCGCCGCAATCGGAATGTTTGTGTACAACAAGCTGCCAAAGCCGTACCACCCGATCTTCAACACCAAAAACTTCGAGCGATGCACCCAGGATCGCTTCTTCCTTGCCGTCGAAGCCGAAGACCCGGCCTACGACGCAAAGGTGATCGAAAAAGTCATGAAAGAAAACGGAGCCGTGGAGGTGTCTGAATGCGACTACTAAGACTTAGCCTTGGTTGCACAGCAGTTGGACTAGCGCTTGCCGGATGTAACACCGACATGTGGGTCCAGCAGAAGTCTCACCCGCTCGACAAAAGTGAGTTCTTCGCCGACGGCCAAGCATCGCGACCTCTCCTGCAGGGAACCGTCTCTCGCGGAAACCTCCGCCAAGACGCAGTGTTCTTCACCGGAATAGATAACGGAAAATGGGTCGATACGATCCCAACCGACATCAATATGGAACTCCTCAAGCGCGGTCAAGAGCGCTACCAGATCTTCTGCACCCCATGTCATGGCCAAGCCGGAGATGGTGAGGGCATGATCGCCAAGCGCGGATTCAAACTGAAGCGACCGGTTGGCAACATGCACACCGACCGCCTACGAAAAATGCCCGTCGGGCACTTCTACGATGTCATCACTAATGGCTACGGAGCGATGTATAGCTACGCAAGTCGTATCGAACCGAAGGATCGATGGGCTATCGTTGCTTATATCAGGGCATTGCAGCTCAGCCAGAACGTGAAGGCAACGGACCTCACCCCGGAGCAACAAGCAAAGTTGAATGAGAAACCAAAAGCTGAATCGCACGAAGGAGGAGCCCACTAATGAGTGAAGCCGTCCTGACAACCGCTCCGGTTGATACCGACAAGCCAAGGTTCCACAATTTCAAAGGGATCGCCACCATCGGCGGTGTTGTATTCTTGGCCTTCGTAGCGTTCCTCGCCGTCGGCAGCGGGGACACGCACAAGTTCATGCTGAACTCGTACATGTACGGCTACGTGTTTTGGCTGATGGTCACCTGTGGTTGCCTCGCGCTCACACTCCTCCACAACTCAATCAAGAGTAGCTGGACCCTTCCTGTTCTTCGAATCTTTGAGGCTGGTTCAAGTTGGCAGACCTGGGCGATGCTCGCCATCGGTCTCGTACCCATGCTCCTCAAGACCGACGTGATCTACGAGTGGGCAAGACCAGAAGCCGCAAGCGACTTCATTCTTGCAAAAAAAGCTGTCTTCCTCAACAAGCCTGTCTTTGGTGGTGTCATCCTCGGCGGCTACGCGCTGTTCGCCTTCATGGCAAATACGCTGCGCAAATCGACGAACCGACACGACAAGAGTCTCGACGAGAACGAGTACCAGTTCCGAACCAACTTCGCAACGCCGATGATGGTCATCTTCGTCTCGGTCCTCACCTTCGTTCTCACGTTGCTCGCGATGTCGCTGACGCCGAAGTGGTACAGCACGATCTACACCCTCTGGCTTCTCATCGGAGGCTGCCAAGCAGCTCTCTCGATGGCGATCTTCCTCGTCGCACGAAACGCAGGCAAACAGCCTTACGCAAACGTCATGGCACCAGGCCTCACCAAGGACCTCGGCAACATGATGTTCGTTCTGACCATGCTTTGGGGCTACACCTCGGTGTCCCAGCTCATCATTCTCTGGAACGGAAACCTGCCGGAAACCACCGTCTTCTACGCCCACCGTGGCGCAGACGCAATGCTCGGTTGGAACCTCATCGGGGCCTCGACGATCCTGGGTTGCTTCGTCATCCCGTTCGTCACATTGCTCTCGCCGAGAGTGAAGCGGTACGCAGACCGACTCGCGATGATCGCGTTGTTCATCTTCTGCTTCCGCATCCTCGACGTGTATTGGATCATCGGAGCTTCGATCCCGAATCGAATGAGTCCACAAGCCTTCGGTCCAAGCACGATCTTTGATGCCGCCGGATGGGTTGTCATGGCATTCGCCTGGTTCGCAGTTATGCTGAACAACGTGGAAAAGGCCCCGCTCCTTCCGCTCTACGACAAACGACTTGAGGAGGCAAAGAAGAATGCACACTAAGCCAGAACCAACAGATCCAGATGTCTTGGACAAAATGGGTTACGACCGTCGTGACCTAGATGTCCCGGCAGTTCGCAAAGCGACGATCTACACGACAGTGGGATGTATCGCCTGTTACTTCATAGCGGTGTTCATCTACAACCTGTTTATCGACGGCTCATTGATGCACGTTCCCAAAGACGTGGTTCCATCGCGAAACGCCGGACTCAAGGGTCAGCCAGAGCTTCAGGACAACATCACTACCAAGATCGACATCTCCAGAATGCGCGCCGACGAGGACCAGAAACTCAACCACTACAGTTGGGCAGATCAATCCGCCGGAACCGCACGAATGCCAATTGACGAAGCGATGCGGTCCGTTGCCAAAAACGGAGTCTCCACTGGAAACGTTGTGCCGGCAAAGACGACCGGAAACACGATTAAGCTCAACACTAACGCCCCGACACCGTAGAAGTAAATATGCATCGAACTCGAGGAGCAAGCGCAATATGGATTCCACTCTTGGCAATCGCCATCGTGGTGTCCTTCGTTGCCATAACTCGCCCTCGCGGCAAGGGAATCTTCGCGGACAAGTTTGATCTCAAACCTCGCATCGGTGCCCAGATGCCGCTGAAGCTCCCGCTAACAGATGACAACGGCGAAACCAAGACCCTTGGCCAGTACCTACAAGTCGGCCGCCCCGTCATGTTTCTTCCTATCTTCTATAAGTGCAATGGAGTCTGCTTCACAGAACTCGATTCTCTGACGAAGATGCTCATCAAAGAAGTCGCGGTCAGCACAAAGAAGACCGTCGAGTCGGTTGTCCCCGGCCGGGACTTCGATCTGGTCGTCGTCAGTATTCACCCAAAGGAAACCGTCGAACTCGCCAGGGCGAAGAAGGCCGAAATTCTTGGCATCATGAACGAAGGCTGGAATAAGCTGAGCCCCGAAGAGCGGGATGCAGCCTACAAGGTTGTTGAGAAGGGGATCCACTTCACCATCGGCTCGGAAGCCGATGTACGTGAGCTAACGGCAACGATGGGCTTCCAATACACCTACGATGAAAAGCGAGATTGGGTTAACCATCCTGCAGCAGCGGCTTATCTAGCCGGTAGCGGAAAGATCATTGGATACAACACTGGTGGTCAATTCGCAACGGTTACAGTGCGAAACGGAGTCCGCGATGCCGCCAAAGGTGTCGTTGAGCCCCTGGGAGATGTCTTCTTCCTCGGATGTTTCAAGATGGAAGCCTCTAGCCCAAGAACCAGGAACATCATCCAAATCCTCAACTTTTCTGCCGTTCTCACCGTCCTCGGCCTCGGAGTCGGTATGTACCGAATGTTCAAGAAATATCCAAGCAACACACTTTCTTCCGGAGGACCGACGGTTTAAATCGGCCCAAATCTAAAGAACCATGAACTGGAATCTGTTTAACTATCCGATGAATCCGCCATCCGCGTCTAACTTCGCGGCGGAACACGATGCGCTCTTCTACGCCATCGTAGGTCAGGCGCTGTTCTTTGGGTTGCTTACCTTTGCACTCATCCTCTGGTTCGCGGTCAAATTCAAAAAAGGATCCAAGGCCGACCGATCCAGCCCGCAGTACGAAAACGCGAGGATGGAGTTCTGGTGGGTTCTGATTCCGACCCTTCTGGGACTTGCAACATTCTTCTGGAGCACCAAACTGTTCGTCGACATGCGGACCCCGCCGAAGAATGCCAAGGAAATCTTCGTTGTAGGCAAGCAGTGGATGTGGCACGTCCAACATCCAGACGGTGTCCGAGAGAACAACACCCTCCACGTCCCCGTAGACACCGACATCAAGATCACGATGATCTCGCAAGACGTCATCCACGCCTTCTACATCCCCGCCTTCCGGGTTCAGTTTATGACCGTCCCTGGCCGATACACGCAGATGTGGTTCCGACCAACTCGAGTCGGCAAGTACCACCTGTTCTGCAACATGTATTGCGGAACCCAGCACTCCGAGATGGGTGGTTCCGTGATCGTCATGTCGAAGCGCGACTACGCCGACTGGCTTGCTCAGCATGGTCAGGTCCGAGAAAATCTGACGGCGGCTCAGACTGGCGAGAAGCTGTTTAACAAAATCGGATGCGGCAACTGCCACGGAGCCCAAGACCTTATCCCGCGAGGTCCAAGCCTTCGAGGTCTGTTCGGTACGACTCGCGAAACCGGCGATGGCCGCCGATGGGTCGCCGATGAGTCCTACATCCGAGAATCAATCATGCGACCTGCCGAAAAGGTAACGAAAGGCTATGGCGTCACCATGCCGTCTTACGACAAGACGTTTTCAGAAGAAGACATCATGAACCTCATCGCCTACATCAAGGCAGGTGCTGGGCAAAGCATCCCAACAAGCACAATCGCTGCCGCAATGCCTGGCATCGAAGTGCGAGATGCGACCGGAAAGGCCGGACTCAATAGTAACGAAATGCAATTCAAGTCAGAACGAGCAGACGCAACCCCAACCCGACGAGGCAAAGCTCCGGCGGTCGGGGCATTGGCCGTCGAAAAAGGAGATCAACAATGAGTACGACAGTTAAGACCGAAGTCGGGGGAATGGAGCATTTCCACACCAATCCCGAACTGAACTACCTCACAAACGGGCATTCGCTCCGTTCGTGGCTTCTGACCGAAGACCATAAGCGCATCGCGATGCTCTACTTAATGTCGGTCACCTTCTTCTTCTTCATCGGTGGTCTCGCCGCCGCCGGAGTTCGATATGAGCTCATGTCGCCTGCTGGCAACATGATGGAATCGGAAACGTACAACAAGCTCTTCACCGCCCATGGCACGGTCATGGTCTTTCTCTTCCTGCTCGTCGCGATTCCCGCCGTACTGGGTAACTTCCTATTGCCGTTGATGATTGGGGCCAGGGACCTTGCGTTCCCCAGGTTAAACCTCCTCAGTTGGTACCTGTACATGGCTGCCGGAACTTGTATCACGCTTGCGATGCTCGGCGGTGGCGCTGATACGGGTTGGACGTTCTACACCCCTTACTCCAGCATGTACTCTAACAGTAACGTCTCGCTGACGCTACTCGGAGTCTTCTTAGGTGGATTCAGTTCGATCACGACGGGTATGAACTTTGTCGTCACGACACACAAGATGCGCGCACCAGGAATGACCTGGTTCCGACTTCCGCTCTTCGTTTGGGGCCACTACGCCACTGGCGTCATCATGCTCCTCGGAACTCCGGTCGTTGCCATCACGCTCCTCTGCGTCATCTTCGAGCGAACCTTCCAACTTCCAATCTATAGCCCCGAACTTGGTGGAGACCCCGTTCTCTTCCAGCACATGTTCTGGTTCTACAGCCACCCAGCTGTCTACATCATGATCCTCCCGGCGTTCGGCGTCATCAGCGAGATCATGACGGCGTTCAGCCGCAAGCGAGTCTTTGGCTATCACATGATCGCCTTCAGCTCCCTTGCCATCGCCTTCCTTGGCTTCCTCGTCTGGGGCCACCACATGTTCGTCAGTAGTCAGTCGATGTACCAATCGGTCATTTTCTCGCTCATCACGTTCCTTCTCGCGGTTCCATCCGCGATCAAGGTCTGGAACTGGACGGCAACCATGTACAAAGGCAACGTCGTTCTCTCTGGCCCAATGATCTACGGAATCGGCTTCCAAGGCCTCTTCCTTGTCGGAGGTCTCACCGGACCGTTCCTCGCCAGCTACGGAAACGACGTTCACCTTTCGGCGACCTACTTCGTCGTTGCTCACTTCCACTACGTCATGGTCGGAGGCTCTATCATGGGCTTCCTCGCCGGTCTACACTTCTGGTGGCCAAAGATGACGGGTCGGCTGTACAACGATACAATCGCAAAGTGGAACGCAATGCTCGTCTTCGTCGGCTTCAACCTCACCTTCTTCCCGCAGTTCATCGTGGGTTGGATGGGAATGCCGCGACGCTACCATTACTACTACTTCGCACCGGAGTTCACGCCCTATCACATCCTTTCCACAATGGGTTCATCCATCCTCGGAATCGGATTCGCTGTCCCTGCGTTCTATCTCATCCACTCACTCTTCAAAGGTGAAAAGGCCGGAGACAACCCATGGAACGCCCACGGCCTCGAATGGAACACGAGTTCACCCCCTCCGACCGAGAACTTCCGGTACAAGGTCATCGTCACTGATGATGTCTACGACTACGACCCCGTTGCTGAGCACGAGAACGACATGCTAGCGGCAGGAGGTAAGGCTTAACCATGGCACACGCAGCCCACGGAGACGAATTCGAAGTCCTCAAGTTCCAGTACGAGGACATGGACCAGCAAAACGATTCCTACATCGTAGGAATGTGGTGCTTCCTTGTTACCGAGATCATGTTCTTCGGCATGCTCTTCCTCACCTACTCGTTCTATCGTATGAACTACCAGAACGACTGGTTCAAGGCTCACGAGCAGCTCGACTGGAAGCTCGGAGGAATCAACACAGCCAACCTCCTGTTCAGCTCATTCCTGATGGCGACGGCCGTTCGACAGGCACAGCTAAAGGATCGGATGGGAGTCTTACTTCGACTGGGTGGAGTTCTTGTCTGTGCCTTCGTCTTCCTCGGCATCAAGTACATCGAATACAGTGGCAAATACGAGCACCACTTGTTCCCTGGGCCAGGTTTCGCTCCTGAAGTCAGTCACTTCCACGGAGCTAACCTGAACCACGTTCAGTTGTTTTTTGGCCTTTACTTCGCGATGACAGGACTTCACGGTGTCCACGTTCTTGTCGGAATCCTAGTCATCGGTGCCCTAGCCATGATGTGGGTCAAAGGCAAAAAGATCGTCACCGAAGACTACATCCCAACCGAACTCGTCGGTCTCTACTGGCACTTCGTTGACATCGTCTGGATCTTCCTCTACCCCCTCTTCTACCTAATGCCGAACCCCAGCGGCCCTAACAGCGGAGGCTCACACTAATGGCAAAGTCACCACTCGCAGCAGTCCACGACGACCACGGCGGTCACCACATCCACGATAACTCGATGTATGTGAAAACTGCGGGTGCTCTCGCCCTTCTCATGATCTTGACCATCGGAGCAGCAAGAGTCGACATCGGACACATCATCGGTTCGAGAATCGGTCTCAGCTCGCACTTCAGCTACTACATCAACAACTTTATCGCGCTCGCAATCGCCGCAGTGAAAACCTACATCGTCGTCATGTACTTCATGCACGTTAAGTGGATCAGTAGTCTCGGAAAGCTTTTCGCTCTCATGGGCTTCTTCTTCATCCCCGTGCTCTTCTCGGTCTGGACGGACTTCTACTTCCGCCAGCACGAGCCGGTCGCGCACTGGTACAATAACGACTACTCCGAGTCAGCCACCCCAAGAATCATTGGATCAACCGACGGAGCCAAGATCAACTCAGGCGAAGAAAACACCCAAAACCGAATCCCCAAGTCGATCTGGTAATTCAAGGTAATCCCGCCTTCCAGGCGGTAAGGGAGTCCTGATGTAATTCAGGACTCCCTTCTCATTAACAGCCAAAAGCGAACAACGAAAAGCGAAGAGCCTTCAGAGCTCCTCCGGAATCAACCGCCGCAACTCCGACTCCATCCAAGCCGCAATCTCCTCATTCGTCGAGTCCTTCGAAAACGTACGAGCCTCACCCCAAGTCGCAGTCACCCGAGCAAAAGCCGGACGCGGAATCACCGACCCATACGGAATCATCCGATTCGTGTTCCGCAACCCGCAGACAATCACCGGAACCTCCGCCATCCGTACAATCAAGGCCGCCCCTTCCCGAATCTCCTGCAACTTGCCGTCCTCCGAGAGCTGCCCCTCGGGAAAAATTCCCACCGCTCGACCCGAGCGCGCCAACTCCGCCGCAATCCGCAACGACCGGCGATCCGGCGCTCCCCGCTTCACCGGAAAAGCCCCCCAAAACCACAGCCAAGCCCCGACGACCTTCATCGAAAAAAGCTCGCTCTTACTCATAAAAAAGATCGGTCGAGGACAGCACCCCTGCAACACCACCGGATCGCAATCCGAAAGGTGATTCGCGATCACAATCAGCCCGCCCGACCGGGGCACCCGAGCGGCACCAGAATACGAAGTGGGCCCAAGCAAAGTAATCAACGGCCACCCAACCAGCTTCACCAGCCAAAGCCACCGATGCCCCCGCCCAACCGGCAACTCAATTTCCTGCGCCATCAACCACCTTCTTCAAAGCTCGATAGTAAGTCTCATGCTCCAACCGCAAAACCCGCGCCGCAAGCTCTTCCGGCGAATCGTCAATCTCTACCCGGCACCGCGCCTGCAAAATGATCTCCCCCTCGTCGTACTCCTCGGTAACAAAGTGAACTGTACATCCACTCTCCGTCTCCCCCGCCGCCAAAACCGCCTCGTGAACCCGAATCCCGTACATCCCCTGACCCCCAAACTTGGGCAACAATGCTGGATGAATGTTCAATATCCGACCCGAATGTGCCGCCAAAACGGAAGAAGGCAGCAGCTTCATGTACCCTGCCAAACAAACCCAATCGCAATCCGCCAACTCTGCCGCCAGCCGCTGTTCATAAGGAACCGGATCCAGGTAGGGAACCGTCTCCACACGCAAACCCTCCGCAAGCGCGGCCAACGCCCCTGGCGCATCCGACCGAGGAGTGACCACCTTCTGCACCACCATCGAGTCGTCCAACTTGATCCGCGCCGCCAGAGCCAACATATTCGAACCCCGCCCTTTTGGCCCAATGAGTATTCCAATGCGATGCACGATGCGAAGCATACTCCGAGCTCCCCCTCTCCATTGATGTAGAGGGGGTTGGGGGGTGAGGACGCCAACCGACCGAAGTGTAGAATGACACCAAATGCTCGCAGCCCTCGCCCTGAACCTGATCGCGCCCAAACTCAATGTCATCTACATCATGGCCGACGACCTCGGATACGGCGAACTCGGCTGCTACGGACAAAAGCTCATCCCAACTCCCAACATCGACCGCCTTGCCAACGAAGGCACAAAGTTCACCCGCTTCTACGCCGCTAGCACCGTCTGCGCCCCCACCCGCTGCTCGCTGATGACCGGCCTCCACCAAGGCCACGCCCCAATCAGGGGCAACAAGGAGAAAGGGGGCTTCGGTCCCAACGACCCCGAGGGCCAAATGCCCCTTCCGCAAAGCACAACCACCATCGCCGAGAACCTAAAAACCGCCGGCTACCAGACCGCAATCTTCGGCAAATGGGGCCTCGGCGGACCCCAGTCCGGAGAAACCCCGATGGACCACGGCTTCGACACCTTCTACGGCTACCTCTGCCAGCGCCGAGCCCACAACCACTACCCCGCCTACCTCTGGAACAACCACCAACCCGACCTACTCGATAACCCCCCAAGAAACGCCCACCAAAAAGTCGAGTCCGTGCCAACTAACCTAAACGAGTGGAACGTCAAGTACAACGGCAACGACTACGCCCACGCCAAAATCCTCGACCACGCCCAATCCTTCATCAAACAAAACAAAGCCAAGCCCTTCTTCATCTATTACGCAACCACCATCCCCCACGCCGCGCTCCAAGCTCCACCGGAGTGGATCGAAAAATTCCCCAAGGAGTGGGACCCCAAACCCTACCTCGGCGCAAACGGCTACCTCCCGACCCCAAGGCCAAGAGCAACCTACGCAGCCATGATCGCCTACCTCGACTGGTCAGTCGGCGAACTCAGAAAGACCCTTGAACAAGAAGGCCTCGCCGATAGAACCCTCATAGTTTTCACGTCAGACAACGGAGCGACCTTTAACGGCGGAGTCGATACCGAATTCTTCAACTCCAACGGCGGCCTCAGAGGCAAAAAGATGTCCCTCTACGAGGGCGGAATCCGCGAACCCTTCATCGCCTGGCTACCCGGAGTTGTCCCGGCCGGAAAAACCGTCACTGAACCCTTCGTCGCCTACGACACCTTCACATCCCTCACCGAACTCTGCGGCGCAAAGCCCCAAAAAACCGACGGCGTCAGCTACGCCAGCGCCCTCCTCGGAAAACAACCCAACAAGCGAGACTACATCTACGTCGAATACCCCGAAGCCAGCGCGATGCAAGCCGTCTGGTTTGGCAACCTCAAAGTGATCCGACCAGACCTCAAAAAGAACCCCGAAAAGATCGAAGTCTACGACCTCGAAAAAGACCCCGCCGAAAAGAACAACCTCGCTACCACCCGACCCGACCTCATCGAACGAGCCAAAAAAGTCTGGACCAAAGAACACATCCCCAACAAAGACTTCCCGCTCGGCTTGGTCGACAAAAAGTAATCCGAAAGCCCCCTCTCCATTTATGGAGAGGGGGTTTGGGGGTGAGGACGCCTAGCCACCAGCCCGTAACAAAGCCGACCAGTCAGGAGCAAATCTAACAAGCCCCCAATCTACCAAAACCAAAACGGAAAGTGGCTCAACAACTCGAGCAAACAGCACCCCACCTCCCCGCCAACATCTCCGGCCGGATCAGAGATCGAACCCCGCTCAATCCGCCATCCACGAATCCAAACCACTCCCAACAACAACGCCACGAGCAACCCGCCGCCAATCATCCACCCAGAAGCCGGAGACCGCCCCAAAAGCCCGACTCCCGCCCCGCAAACCACAGAGGAAACCACCGGCAACACCCACATGAAGAATTGCGCGCATCCATCCCCCGAGTCCTCCGAAAGCCCCCACGTCCCCACCGGAGCCTTGCCCGGCTCAATCACCACAATGTGCGAGACGTGCTTCCCAATCGCCCAAAGATGCACCAAATCCCCCTTAGAACACAGGCCAAGCTCATCCAAATCAAGAATGAAGTTCTGCCGCCGCCCGTCCGAAAACTCCATCTCCACCCGCTGATGCCCCGGCAAATCCGACTCACCCCGATACTTCCCAACCACCCGCGCCTCCGGATAGAACCGTCGCAACCAAAACGGCTCCCATCCATGATAAATCCGCCACTCCACCACCCCGATCAACAGTAACAACGGAGCCGAAAACCCCACAAAGACGATTCCCATCCCCACCAACTGCCTCGCCCCAAACCACCAAATCCCAATCCCCACGCCGAAAACACAGGCGAGCAGGTAAGTCAAAGGAAACAAAGGCGAACGAACGCGAATCATGTAAGGATTTCAGCCATATACGCAATCAAACTCAATTGCGCTTCAAAAACTAATGCATTCTCGGCACCTCGCCTCCGGTACTGCGAAACCACGCAACTACGAAACTGTGAAACTTTTTCCAAAGGTTAACAAAAACCTCTTCACAATCCCGTAAAACTGCTGTATATCTATCAGTACGATGATCAAGTTCGATCAAATCGCCAGAGCCACCAAGAAGCTCTTGGCAATCGCCGGGGGGGGGGGGTAACACTCCTATCGTCAGCATTTGCTGGTCATTACGTTGCTCAGGAAACTAGCGGCGTAACGTGCACCATGTCTCCCGGAGGTGTTGTCGGGCCATCCTTCGGCTATGGCACGTGCCTTATCTCTTCCGCTGGAGGTGGTGGCGGTTCCGGGACCATCGAAGGAACGGCCACTACCGTTTTCAACTGGGTTGGAGACTACGAGGGGGAACCGGCTCCAGAAAGTGTGGTCGTCGACGAGGTCAGTCTCGTCTACGCCAACGCCTCGGCTTTTCCGGGTTCCGTTTCCGCATCAGCCGATAATGGGCTTAACCCTTCGTTCTGCTACAACGACCAAGGTTCAGGATCGACAACGAACCCTCCCGGTAACGGTGCCTGGGCGATCTCTTCTGGGGTCGCACCCCGAGTGGTAAGTGGGGGAGATCAAATCACCATCACTTGCCCAGTTTCGGCTACTTGCGCTAGCAACAATGGGCCGTACAGTGTTTACCTAGCCTATCAAGTCCAGGTTTACCCTGTATCCGTGACCGTAACCGGAACAAAGGTGGTAGACAACGAGCACAAAATACTCCCTGGACAATTGTGTAGTGCGGCGCTGAGTGTTGGGGGAGCAGACGTCTACGCAGAGGCTTGGAACTGGTCGGTGGCTGGCAAGAAATTCAAGGATTATGTTGCAACCGAAGATGTGGGGCAAGTCTGGAACGTGCCGCACGACGAATGGGAGCAACCGAACGCTTCATGGCGTTGGAAAGTTGACGACGGGATCATGCCCGTGGAGTGCTCATCCGAGCTGCTCTTCAACGGTTATTCCATCGGCACGGCGACCGCAAGGCAAAATGTTAATCTTCTTAAAGTTTATTCTTCGCTTGTCCTAACCGAAGGAGACGGCCAAGCCGAGCTTGATGCGTCAACCGGTGACCTGACCCTCTACCCTTCCTCGTACTCGACTGCAAACTCCCGCTACGAACCTGCCATGTACATTGTGTTTGGAGCGATAACGCCAGCAGAGTTCGTCGAGAATGGTCAGGGGGGCAAGGTGAGCTATATTCAGCTTGCCAATATGCTCTACTCTAAGACGATTGGCGGGACGACAACGCCAATCATGACGACCAATTCAACTTGGATGCTAGATCAGAGGTTTCCATACGAAGGTCCGTATAATGCTGGTTCACAGCCTTACCAGACAAACGATCGCCCACGAGTCACTCTGGCGGGCAATATCGCCACGACTGCCCCCGTTGGCTCCAGCTTCGGTGCTAACTATCTGGACATCAAAGGCTGTACTTTGTTCCTAGCCCCGGGGAACGCTCGATACACACCGCTCCTAACTGCACCTTGGCATTGGAATGCCAAAGCTACTCGTCAGTTATCAGACTGGTTTGTCGACAGCGGTGCCAGCATCACTAAGGGCGGCACAACTTCACTGATCAACCACCCAGTGTGGTCAGCCTGCATAAAAGGAATCAACTAAAATGAACGCTCCAAAAATATCATCAATTGCCACGACCCTGGCCCTTGGCGTCTGCCTCATCGCTGGAGCGATGGCAGTTCCTTATGCGACTCAACGGCACTTGACCGATCAAGAGCAACAGGAGAGAGCGAGGGAACTAGAAAAAGTCGGTGTCCTGATCCGCGACGGTGAATTGGATAAGGCTGAGCTTCTCCTCAACGGCTTTCCCGAACAATCCTTTTGGGGTGTAGCGGAACTTCGAGCCAACATCTGCATCCGCAGAGACGACCACTCGGGTGCGCTGGAGGCTCTTCGAACGATATTTGAACCTCATGAGAAGAAGAGTATCGGAGGTGCGGAAGAGCTTCGGACCTGGTACTACTTGCTCCTGTTGGAGCGGCGCGACACCAAAGATGCCCGCCGTGTTAGAGCTGATTTGTTGAGTTCGCCTCGTAGGAAACCTGGCGGCTCTGACGAATTCTTTGAGTTTGAGGGCCTCTCTCAAAACCCACTTGTAGCGGTGTACCTCTACATGGCATCCTTAGAGTTTGCAGCCGGTTACACCTATCGTGCCCGAGCCTACATCTCGACTGCGAAGAAATTAGACTCCGGTGTAAAGGTTGACGAAGTCTTAATCAGCCAGTTAAAGCGAGTCAGAACCACCCCGGAGGCCGAGCTACGTTATGAAAAGAAGAGTTTGGGTTTCCCCATGCTCCCAAACTATGACCAACTTGTGAAAATGGTCTCGTTAAAGTAACAGTCTATTGTTCCCTCGGGATTGTCATGTCACTTGACATCTATCCCAAGGGTTCTTACGCCTTGATGCCTTCACGATCGCATATTGGAAGCTAAGCCAACCAGCCCTCTGCCGCGCCAAAACAACCCCACTCCCCCACGAAAGACGAGAAACGAACAGCCAACAGTGAAAACCAGGTTGACAATCCCCGCCTGAACTGCCTATAAGATGAATGCGATTCATCAACGACAACAACGACCCCGACTTCTGGACCCGTGACCGCGACGTGGTCTACCCACCCCTACCCACATTTCCGGCTCTCAACGCCAAAATTTGAACCTGACTACCCCACAAAATGCGTCGCAGTTCTTCCGAAAACCGAGAACCGAAAACCCAGAACCCTTCATAATCTAATCCGATGTCCAACAAACTCCGAGTCCTGATCTGGGACGAAAACCCCCAGCACCGATCTTTCGAAATCTATCCCGACAGCCTCAACGGTGCCATCAAAGCCGGAGTCGACGCCCTCGATAACAGCAAAGAACTCGAGATCAAAGTCGCCAACCTCGACGAAGAGAACCAAGGCGTCACCCAAGAAGTCCTCGATAACACCGACGTTCTAGTCTGGTGGGGCCACGCCCGCCACGGCGAAGTCAAAGACGAAATCGCCGAAATGGTGAAAACTCAGGTCCATGAGAAGGGAATGGGCTTCGTCTGCCTCCACAGCGGCCACTACAGCAAGACCTTCAAAGCTGTGCTTGGCTGCACCGGACACCTCAAAGGCGGCTGGAGAGAAGCCGACGACAGCGAAACCATTCGCGTCTGCGCCCCGTGGCACCCAATTGCGAAGGGCATCGAAGACTTCGTCATCGAAGCTGAAGAGATGTACGGCTCGCCTTTCGATGTTCCTCCGGCCGAGCAGATGATCTTCCAATCGCTGTTCAGCGTCGGAAGCGAAACCTTCCCCTGCGGACTCGTCTGGACCGTCGGTAAAGGAATCGACCCCGAATTCACCTCCGGCCCCGGGAAAGGCGTCGGCCAAGGCGAAGGCATTGGCCGAGTCTTCTACTTCCGCCCCGGCCACGAGACGTATCCGACCTACAAACTGGACAACGTCCTCAAAGTCATCCACAACGGAATCCGCTGGGCAGGCAAGCTCAGCTAAACGCAAAAATCCCCTCTCGACTTCACGTCGAGAGGGGATTCAACCAGGTTCTTACTTACCCTGAAGGTTGTTCAAGAACTCAGCCATCAAATCAAGCCGATTCTTCGATCCGCTCAAGGTCACGGTCTTGTATCGTACGCCAGTGGTGAACAGTCCCCCGAACTTGTCATCAAAGCTGCCACTGATTGGAGTAAACGTAAAGTTGCCGCCTGCCGAAGTGACCGTGAAGCTAGGCAAGTACCCTCGCAGAGCCGTAGGACTCGTCAAGAAATTGCCGACGCTGACGCCCGTCGACGTCCCTCCAATCGTGACGTTCGTCGTCGTGGTCAGGTAGTTGCTCACTTCCGTTGAGACACTTGAGAAGTCGCTTGCACTGAGTTTCAACGACTCCGCGAACCATCGTGGCGATCCCGTCGAAGCTCCTCGCGCTGTGATGTTCGTCGCAGCGGCTCCCAGATCGGCGCTCGCTGCGGATAGATTCGCTTTTGCTGCAGTGATGCTCGCAACTCCGTTGCTAGCAAGACCAAGGAATGGCGCAGGAGGAAGAAGTCGTGATGCCGGAACCGTCGCCCCCGACGTCACATCTGCTGCGAATTCAGTGGCCAGCGTTCGGTTCGAATCGAAATTCGAAGAGCTAAAAGTGATGTCGTATCCAAGGGCAAAGTTGAGATAGGAGCAAACTAGCTCGGCGTTTGCCCGAAGGATCAAAAGGTCGGCCTTGCCAACCTTAACCCGCGCACCTCCCGTTCCGTTCGGATCAACAATCGTGAAGTTCGCCGCATCAATCGCATCGATGTTGGCATCCGTCAAAATAGTGACGATCCGAGCAAGGTCGTTTCGAGTGGCCTCAAGCGCAGTCTTGACCTGTACCGGAGTCGGATCATCTGGATAAGCTCTTGAAGTCTCCACGGGCTTAGAGATCGAGTCGGTGAGGATCGAAACCGGGCTAAACGACGCCAACAGTTCATCTTCACGCTTCCAAGGAGCCAGTAGACCAACAATTCTGCGAACCGTTGGGTTAGAAATCGTCTTTCCGCTTCGAGAAATTTCTGTCCCAAAAAGCGTAGCAAGGTCGTTCGCCAACTTTGCGGTTGAAGCAACGGCAAAGCCCGCCGCTCGAACCGGCGTTGGCTCTTGGCTGTAAGCCGTGTTCAACTTGTAAACGGCATCACTCAGTTGCTGAGTCGGATCACCAGACGCCGGCAAAGCCAACGCCGCATCCAACGCTGCCTGCCCCTGAAGGGCATTCGTAACCGGGTCGGTAAAGCCAGAAAGCGTAGCCGAGCCAGCACAACCCGCCATGAAAAGCGCGGCCAGGCCAAGAATGAAAGGCGATTTGTTCATAGAATTCCCATTCCCCAAAAAGAGGTTCTTGCAGTAGTTATCGGTGGCTGAATCGCAAAACTTCGCATAATCGCGAGTAAATCCGGCCGGTAGAAAATCCAAACGAAAATCAAACAACTTCGTCTAAACCGATCCGATTCCGAATCGTTTGACATCCTAATGAACTGGAAACCGAGGTTAGTCGTAGTGGGACTTACTGCACTGGTGGTCGCCGCATCCTTTGCGCTCATTCCTCGTCAAGGGCAAGGCGGAGGGGGCCAAAGGAAGGGACAAGGGCAGGGCCAAGGGGGCCGAAAGAAGGGTTCCGGTGGAGACAAGCAGGGTCAAGGACGCCTCTACCCTCCAGCCAAATCCGCTTGGTCCGTCGCCAGCATCATCCTCGGAAACGGCGAAGACAAGCAGATTTCGATGGCGATCCATCCCGGCGTCGACTTCGATGGCTACATCGAATACGGACCAGAAGGGAAGTCCCCAAGCGGCAAAACCCCAACTCAGTCATTCAAAAAGGGCGTTCCAACTCAGCTGACACTCACTGGACTCAAACCCAACACAGCCTATTCCTACTCGCTCAACTACACCGAAACAGGTGAGTCCAAGACCGGTCCAAAGTATCGATTCCAAACCGCTCGTCCGGCGGGATCGACTTACACAATGTTCGTTCAGGGGGATTCGCACCCAGAACGGATCGGAAAAATGAACGACCCTGAGCTGTATGAGAAAACTTACCAAACCGCAGCAAGCTACAATCCCGACTTCTTCATCATGCTTGGCGACGATTTCAGTGTCGATACTCTACAAAACCGGACGCTCCAGGCGGTCGAATACTGCTACACAAAGCAGGTCCCTTACATGGGCTTGATCGGAAAGCAGGCTCCCATCTATCTAGTCAATGGAAACCACGAGCAAGCCGCAAAAGCAAACCTCGACGGTACCCCCAACAGCCTCGGCGTCCTCGCCCAAAACGCGCGAAACCGCAACTTTGTCAACCCTGCTCCCGATAGCTTCTTCACCGGAAACCCCGAGCCAGTTGAGCATATCGGACTCCTCCGAAACTACTTCGCCTGGACATGGGGTGATGCCCTCTACGTCACCATCGACCCCTATTGGCACTCAGACGAAGCCGTCGACAACCGAGCCGACGGTGGTTCTAAGCGAAAAGACTTGTGGGGGATCACACTCGGAGACACCCAATACAAGTGGCTCAAAAAGACTCTCGAAACAAGTAAAGCAAAGTACAAGTTCGTATTCGCTCACCACGTCATGGGAACCGGCAGGGGCGCGGTTGAGCGAGCTACTTCTTTTGAATGGGGCGATGCGAAGAGCCTCTCCACCAAGCGGCCAGGTTGGGAATTGCCCATCCACCAGTTGTTTGTCAAAACAGGAGTGAGCATCTTCTTCCAAGGTCACGACCACATCTTCTGCAAACAAGAGCTCGATGGAGTGGTGTATCAATCTTGCCCTTGCCCGTCCGACACAACCGAAAAGCTCATCAACGGCGACGCCTACACCGTTGGGGATAAGATCGTCGGTTCTGGACTTGTCAAAGTCACAGTTGGCCCCGACAAGGCGCATATCGAGTTTCTCCGCTCATGGCTCCCCGCTGCCGAAACGGACGGCAAGAAGCATGGCGAGGTCGCCTACAGCTACGACGTTAAACCCAAGGTGAACAAATGAAAACCCTCCCTCTCATCGGCATTTCTGCATTGGCCGTCGCCGGTGCCGCCTGTATTTCGCAGAGTGAAGCGACGAAGAAGGCAGCAGAGATCACCAAGAGCTTCGCTCCGTTCGCGCCCGGTGTCAAAACTCACTCCGACGACACAAAGTTCTACATCGAGTCTGACGGAATGCCGGAGCACGATCTCATGGCGGGTATCGTCGCCTGGCAACAGCAGGTCGCCCTACCGCAAAAGTACACCGGATCGAACGCGTGGAGCTTCCCCCTCTTCCCCAAGCCAGCTGCAAATCCCCTCTCGGCAAAGACCGGGTTCTTCCGAGGAGCAATCGCGATTGCGGCAAACGGAGTTCCCATCTTTAACCCCATCAAGAACGACGGTCGCACCGACACTCTTGTCGCCGGGGAACTCGACAACTTCGGCGGACACAGCGGCCGCGGGGATGACTACCACTATCACATCGCTCCCCTTCACCTTCAATCGAAGATCGGAAAGGACTTGCCAGTCGCATATGCCTTAGACGGCTACGCAATCTTTGGATATACCTGTAGCAAGGGCGCGACACCAACGGACCTCGATCAGTTCAATGGTCACACAACAAAAGACCGTGGCTACCACTACCATGCCACCAAAAACTATCCATACCTCAACGGCGGTTTCCATGGTGAAGTTGTTGAAGCCGGTGGGCAGGTCGATCCTCAACCGTTTGCCCAGCCTGTCCGACCAGCATTGCCCCCACTGCGCGGAGCAAAGGTCACAAAGTACAAGAAGCTTGGAGAAAAGAGCTGGTCCATCGGCTACGAGTTGAACGGACAAACTCACTACGTTAACTACTCAATCCAATCTGATGGCAACTACCGATTTGAATTTGTCGCTCCAGATGGCAGCAAGGTTGTAGAAACCTACAAGCCGGGCCAGCGTCGGCCGGGCGGCGGTCCCGGAGGTCCTGGCGGTGGTCCAGGTGGCCCTGGGGGTCAAGGCAGAGGCGGTCAAGGTGGCGGACGTAGAGGCGGCGGCGGTGGTGGGGATGAGCGAAGCTTCTTCTCCGACTACTCCGCGTCGGTCGACCTCAATAATGATCACGACATCACCCTCCACGAAGTTGACGAAAAGATTCGTTCGATGTTTGCAACGAGTGGCAACCTCGCCGGTGGTTTCAAAACCTTCGCCGAAGCTCACCTGTCAGACTTCGATTTCAACGGAAACGGATCGGTAGACCTTGAAGAAGCGCTCGATGGTTTCACTGCGGCGTTGCATCGTGCAGATACTAACCACGATCATTGCCTCTCGGAGGTCGAATGGAAATCCTAAAGATGAGCGGCATTGTCGCTGCCGTGCTCCTGGTAGTCGGCTTTGCCGCCCAACAAGGGCAGGGCGGCGGTCAACGTCGTGGTCAGGGAGGACAAGGTGGTCAAGGTGGGCAAAATGGACAACAAAGGGGCGGTCCCCCGGGTGTCTTCATTTCAACGACCCCCGACTACGACGTCTCGGCAATCGAATGTGCGCCAACACCGACCACGGCGACCCTAAGCGTGATGTCCACCAAGGACAGAGAAGTCACCCTCTCAATTGGCGGAAAATCAGCGACTGAAAAAAAGTCACTTACCGCTTTCGAACCGCAGTCATTTGAACTCAAACAGCTCAAGCCAGGTTCGACGTATAGCTATACCCTAGCCTATGAGGGAGGAGAGAAGAAAGGGGAGCTCAAGACTCCAAAGACCAAGTCAGAAGATTTCAAGTTCGTCATCCAAGCCGATTCGCATCTCGACGAAAACTCCTCCGCCGATGTCTACGCCCGAACCCTGAACCAGATGGTCGCCGATAAGCCCGACTTCCTAGTCGATCTCGGCGACACCTTCATGACCGACAAACACAAGGATTTCCACGACGCCATCAAGCAGTACCGCGCACAGCGCTACTTCTTCGGAATCTTTGGCGCAAGCGCGCCGGTGTATCTTGCCCTCGGAAATCACGATGGTGAAGCGGCTGATGAGCGCAACAAACCCGGAATGGCCGCATGGTCCATGGCCCAGCGCAAACTCCACTACCCGCCTCCAACCACCGGCAACTTTTACACCGGAAACACCGAGACGGGCGATTTTTTCGACATCAAATGGGGCGATGCCCAATGCTTCATTCTGGATCCGTTCAACTTCACCAAAAGCAAGCCTGGTCGCGAGGCAAACAACTGGAACTGGACTCTTGGTAACGCTCAATATCAGTGGCTCAAGAAGTCGCTCGAGACCAGCAAAGCCAAGTACAAGTTCGTCTTCATTCACCACCTCGTTGGCGGCCAAGGCAAGGACGCGAGAGGCGGAGCCGAAGCCTCACACTTCTTCGAGTGGGGTGGCAAGAACTGGGACGGCACCGATGGATTCTCAACCAATCGTCCGGACTGGGAATCCCCTCTCCACGAGCTCTTCAAAAAGCACGGGGTCCAAGTCGTCTTCCGTGGTCACGATCACCTCTACGTCCGCCAGGAGAGAGATGGAATCTTCTACCAACTCGTTCCCCAACCCAGCCAGAGACGCGGTGACAACACACGCAGTGCCGAAGAATACGGCTACAAATCAGGCACCATTCTCGGAGCCTCGGGCTACGTGCGAGTCTCAGTATCTGCCGGTGAAGCGAAGGTCGAGTACGTCTACACCCAGGGCGGAGATCCCCAAGTGAAGGACGCGTACTACATACGATAAGGCTGGTTAACCCAATAGGTGCGAGGAATCGACGCCAGTCAGCCGCCGGTGGAGAGTTAGCACCTCGGACTCGGATCGTGAGCTAATGTAATCAACGACCGAGCGTGCAGCTGGACTCAGCTTTGAATTCTCATGAATCTTGCCGGCTCTTTGCAGTTTTGAGCAATGGGATTCCAGGGCAGTGTGGTTTTCTAAGACGTATTTGGGGAGGAGCTTGCCCTTGGCCTTTAAGTCTTGAAGCAGAATGCGGTACACATCCCAAAGAATTTTCTGCTGACCATACTGCATTTCACTAAGTGCGGAAGAGTCGATTACATAGTTGCGAGTGATCGCCTTGAGCCACGAGACGATGCTTAGTGTTAGCGGTGGGACTTCCAGGTGCTTGTTCGTCATGGTGACACTTACCTCCGCCAACAGGTCCCCTGTAAGATCTCTTGCGAATCGAGTTAAGGTACTGATTGCCTCAGAACTGTGGTCAAACCCTCCCTTAAGCAGATGCTGCAGGTGGTTACGAGTCGCGTGACCACCTTCGACATCTCTTGACCAGTGGTCGTCTTCGACCTCAGGATACTTCTCCTGTACAAGTTTTGCAAAATCTTCCCAGCCAGACTCGGATCTGAGTTGGTCGACAGGGATGAGTCCAATTCTAAAGAAGTCTTGCACGTCATGAATGCAGTATGCGATGTCGTCACAAAAGTCCATTATCTCCGCTTCGAGGCTTCGGCGTTCATCCTGTGCCGCGCTGAAACCCGATCTCGCAAAGTTAAATGCTTCGACATCAACCGAGTAGTAGCCATATTTTCGTCGCCCAGCCGTCTTGCCCCATGGGTATTTGAGACTGGCATTCAGAGTTGCCCTTGAAAGACCGAGTCCGTGATCTCTGGCCTTGTTCCGTTCTAGAGCGGTGACAATCCTAAAAGACTGGGCATTACCTTCAAACCCGTCGTCATCAATGTCATCTTCCTGCGCCCAGGGACCAAATCGTTCCTTAAGCGAAATCGAGTTAGGCGCTGGGCGCTGTGTCAATAGCTCATCAAGCGTGTACTCACCGATATGACCAAAAGGTGGATGTCCTAGGTCGTGGATGTAGCTCGCAGCACGGCACACAGCGGGGTCGAGAAAATCTGCCAGCTCCTCTTTGTGTTGCGCCAACAATCGCTGAGCTAGTCTTCCTGCAAGTTGAGCTACTTTGAGAGAGTGGGTCAAACGGTTATGTGTTTGTCGGCCAACTTTCGTTTTGGCGACTTGGGTCACCTCGTCTAGCCGCAAAAAAGCCTGGGAGTACAGCAATCTATCTTCGTCTCGCTCGAATGTAGAGCGGGTGTCACGGGAGTCTCCACGAGCCGTTGATGAAGATTGAACGTATCGATCGTGCCTGAAAAATTCTGAATTGCTCAAGGTTGAGAATTTGCGTGGACTAGTCCCTTGATGTCTACAGAAAGAGATCCGCTGTCGATCATTGTGCCAATTGCTGGAAAAACTCTTCTACGGAGCCTGCGAAACTTACGTTGTGGACGATTCTCACGGGGTTCCGTAAGTTTAACGAAGACAAGTTCAACTAGACCGTCGATCGTCAGCTCTTTGTTTGGGCACTCTCGAATTATTTCGAGAATTCTTTCCGAGACGTGGGCAAACGGATCGGAAACTTGTTTTGTCGTGCTATCAAGGTTGGTCATGACGTGAATTTATCTATCGGTCAGATTTGTACGTGCGAGAAGGGAGAGTAACACGGCTACGCTCCTGCTTACACAGAATATCACGCTCCGATTGGGTTGTGTGCGCTCTTGGCGGGAATTCCGCGCAAAAAGGTGCTAACTGTCCGGGGTCTCCGCGAGCCGGACAGACTCCTTTCAATGAGGTGGACAAAGGTGAGGTAACGTAGCGACATGAAGAATCTCCTCCTCGCATCTCTCGCCGTCTTTGCCCTCGCCGGCTGCAAACCCCCTGAGCCAGAAGTTAACGCCCCCCCCTCTCCCGACGCCAACACCCCCGCACCCACCGCCCAAGCTGGCGGTGGCGGAGTCGCCCCGATGGCCTCCGGAGCGGCCGGAGGAATGACGCCGATATCTGGTACCGATTCGGTTCAAGGCGCAGGTGGCGGTAGCACGAGCATGGCAGCCAAAGGCTGGGCAAAGGACAAGATCAACAACACTCCGAGCAGTAGCGCAGGTCAGATGCCCGCCGACGAAGGCAATTAACCAAATCTTAGCAATCGTCGACTAACCTTCGGCGATGACCAAAGAGGCTCGCTGGCAGGCCCTTACTGCGACCTTACTCGTCGTTGGCTACTCCGGCTACTACGCTTGCAGGAGCAATCTGAGTGTCTGCCGTCCCCAGATCCTTGAAGAATTTGCCTCTCAAGGAATCGACAAAGCCGCAATCGGCACCATCACCTTCTGGGGAACCCTGGCGTACGCCTGCGGAAAGCTGATCTGGGGGCCAATCACCGATGCAGTTGGAGGCCGATCGATGTTCCTGAGCGGAATGATTGGCGCGATCCTGTTCACCCTGATGTTCGCGTTCGGTCCCGCCCCAGGCATCTTCCTCGTTGCGTGGGTCGGCAATCGGTTGGTGCAAAGCATGGGTTGGGGTGGAATGGTTAATCTCGCCAGTAAGTGGTACCTGCCCAAGCAGTACGGCACGATCATGGGCATCATCAGCCTCAGTTACCTGTTTGGCGACTGGGCGTCTCGGCTCATCCTTGGAAAGCTGATTGAAGCTGGCTGGGGCTGGCGCCACGTCTATGTCGCCGGTGCTGGCTTCCTTGCCGTAATCTTTGTTTGCTGCCTTGCACTCCTCAAACAGCGACCTAGTAAAGTCGGTCTGGCCGAGATCGTCGCCGACGAAACTGAACAGGAACCGCTCAAAAGTGCGCTCCGAAGCCTCACCTGCTCACCCGCGTTTTGGGTGACCTGCGCCCTGAGCTTCGTGTTCACATTCGTTCGTGAGACGTTCAATGATTGGACTCCGACGTTCCTTGTCGAGGTCGCAAAACTCGCGAAGGATCGCGCAGCCATTGTTAGCTCCAGTTTTCCTCTTTTTGGAGGGTTCTCAGTGCTGCTCGTCGGCTACTTGGCCGACCGAGTTCCGAAGGGTGGCAAGAGTCTTCTCATCGGCTTCGGTCTCGCGGTTGCGATCCCGATGTTCTTCCTATTGGGGTCGGTTTCTTCATCCTCCGGGGAGACCTACCTGATCGGACTCCTAGGCGCAACTGCGGTTCTGATCCTGGGTCCCTACTCCTTGTTTGCTGGAGCGATGGCCCTTCACTACGGGAACAAAAGAACCGCCGCCGCCGCTGCTGGCTTGATTGATGGAATTGGATACTTCGGCGGAATGATTAGCGCAAAACTGGTCGGCGATGTTGCGACAAAAAGTGGCTGGACCTCGGCGTGGCACATCCTCGGCTGGCTCGCCGCGTTGGGAGTCTGCGTTGCTATCCCGGCTTGGATCCTTGAGCGGCGAGCACGTTAAAGTCTAGATCCAGCATCTCGATGACCGAGTTCAGGATCAAGTCTGGATTTTCGCCTTCTAGAGCCAGCTCATTATCCGTTCCGCTCAGGACGCCGATCACCAACCCACACCCGGCGCTGCGGCCCTCACCTATATCGCTGACAGTATCGCCAATTTTCATGACTCGGCGCGTGCTTGGAATCCGCAACTCCGCCATCAAAGCGTGGATCATGTCCGGATGAGGCCGCCCTTGCTTCACCTCGTCCGAGGTGATTGAAGCGTCGATGACTGTAGAATCCCAACCAAGGCGCCCCAAAATCAAGTCAGTAATCTCTCGGTCAAATCCGGTGTCCAACGCAACCTTCACACTATTTTCTTGCAAGAACCGAAACACATTTTCAGCTCCTGGAATCGGTTCGACCCTATCATCTTCTCTGTAAAAGCGAACCATTTCCTCTCGAAACGTCTCGAAGACGGCCAAAACTTCGTCTGACTCCGGATCAAGATCAAGAACGATTCCAATAGCAACCGGCTTCGCTAAACCCATGACCGCGTCCAGTCGATCCATTTCTACGTCATGGTCATGCTTAGCTAGGGCGGTCTGAAAGGCCAAGGCGACAAATCGCTCATCGCGAACAGTTGTGCCAGCGATGTCAAAAACCGCAAGATCAAATGGAAGCATTGCAACAATTTAACAGCCAAGGGTTAAGATTTCGCTATGAAACGGTTCGACGTTGCAATTATTGGGGCAGGAGTACTCGGGCTGGCCCATGCTTATACGGCGGCAAAGCGCGGACTAAAAGTTGCAGTGTTCGAGAGGTCTCCGATGGCCGAAGGTGCTTCAGTCCGAAACTTTGGAATGATCTGGACTGTCGGTCAATGGGGTACTCCGCTCGCTGAGGTTGCTCAAAACAGCAACCGCCTGTGGCGCGAGTTACTCGCCGATTCCGAAATCTGGCACGATCCCTGCGGCAGTTTAACTCTCACCTACCATGACGATGAGCTTCAAGTTGCGAAGGAGTTTGTCGCGATGGCGGACGATCCTACGGTTCGCCTCGTCCAGCCCGCAGAAGTCGCTAGCCTGGCCCCTTCGGTTCTGCAACAGCGGCTCCTTGGTGGAATCTTCAGTGAGCGTGAAGTTCATGTTGATCCGCGCGATGCGATTGCAAAACTGCCTACTTATCTGGCACAGAAGTTTGGAGTTGAGTTTTTCTGGAGCTCCTGTGTCACCCAAGTTGAATCGGGTTCAATCGTGGCGGGGGGCCAGAACTGGCAAGCTGACCAGATTGTTGTCTGTTCGGGTCACGACTACGAAACGCTGTTTCCAGAGCATTTCTCGAACAGCAATCTCGGGCGGTGCAAGCTACAAATGCTTCGCGCGATCCCTAAGGGAAATTGGCGAATCGGACCGATGCTCTGCGCCGGACTCACGTTGCTTCATTACAAGAACTTTGCGTCTTGCCCATCCCTTGATCTGGTTAGACAACGCTACGAAGAAACGCATCCTCAGCATATGGCTTGGGGCGTCCACCTGCTGGTATCTCAGCATGAAACAGGCGAGCTAGTGATCGGCGATAGCCATGAATACGGCCCTGCGATCTCGCCATTCAACCTGGACTCGGTTGATCAACTCATCCTGAACTACCTGAACACCTTCTTGCCTGTAACCGATATTGATGTCACTTTGCGCTGGCATGGCGTTTACTCCACCTTCGACGAGCAAGTTTATGAAGCCGAAGTTCTTCCTTCGGTCCATATCGTCACCGGAGTTGGAGGGGCAGGAATGACCATGAGCATGGGATTAGGCGAACGAACCCTAGCCAAAATCGCTCGCTAGACTAAGAATCTTAGTTCGCTTGATTCAAATAATCAGGCCAAAGTTGGAAAAGTCGTACAATGCTTGGATGCATTTCGCAACCAAAGCTCTGCGCGTCGGTCAGGACCCCGATCCTAAATACAAAGCGGTTGTTCCACCAATCTATCAGTCATCTACGTTCGCTTGGGACAATCTTGACAATATTCCAAAGATTGACTACTCCCGCTGTCAAAATCCGAACCGCGAGATGCTCGAGCAGGTTATCGCCGCGCTAGAAAACGGCGAGTTCTGTACGTTATTCAGCTCCGGAATGGCGGCCGTTGCCGCATGTTTCGCGCTGCTCAAGCAGGGCGATCATCTTCTGGTTGCCAACGATATCTACGGCGGCACATTCCGCCTGGCCGAGAAGTACCTTCCCAAGCAAGGGATCAGTTACACCAGCTTCGATGCCCAGGACCCGGCATCGATCGAGACAGTGGTTCAGCCGAACACGAAGATGCTGATTTTCGAAGGTCCGACGAATCCGACGATGCGAGTTCCAGATATCCAGAAGGTTGCCAAAGCGGCGAAAGAGTTGGGATTAATCGTCGTCTTTGACAATACATTCGCTTCACCCGCTCTCCAAAATCCTCTCGATATCGGCGTGGATATCGTTCTCCACTCCACCACCAAATACATCTCGGGCCACAGTGATGTCGTTGGTGGTGCAACGATCACCAACAGCCAAGAGCTTGCCTTCGAAATCTATGAGTGGAACAAAGCCTTCGGCTGCAATCCTTCACCCTTCGATAACTGGCTTTCCCTCCGCGGAGCGAGGACTCTAAGTGTCCGAATGGAAAGGCACTGCAAGAACGCTCAAATTATCGCCAAAGCACTGGAAGCGAATCCCAAAGTCACCAAGGTCCATTATCCAGGACTCCCGAGTCACCCGGATCACGAGACTGCCAAGAAGCAGATGTCCGATTTCGGCGGCATGGTTTCCATCGAGTTCGCCACTGTTGACGAAGCCCGCTGGGTTGCCGAGCACGCGCGGGTCTTTTTGCTCGCTGAGTCACTGGGTGGGGTCGAGAGCCTCATTGCCTACCCACCGCTGATGTCCCACGCAACGATGACCGAAGAGCAGCGCTTGGAACGTGGTATTCCGCCAACAATGTTGCGTCTGAGTATCGGAATTGAGGATGCCAGAGATCTCCTTGAAGACATCGAACAAGCAATCGCATCTTTCCCTGCAAAAGTCGAAGCATTGAAATAACGATCTCATAACCTACGGATTTCGCGGTTTTGATCCGAAGTCTATTAGATATGCCGTGCTTTGACCGATCAGTTCCGATGGGCGAGCGACTTCATGATGCTCCTGAAATGAAGCAGATCATGGACACGTTGCCTCATGGTGTGTTTGTGGCACGAACGGACGGATCGATTCACTACGCCAATGATCTTTGGAATCGAAAAACTGGAAAGGACCATTCACAATTCGACGACGTTCCATGGTACGAATGTGTTGAAGAGCAACATCTGCCTGCAGTCCTGAAAGCATGGAACCAACTGGTCAAGACTGGCGAAACCATTCAGCTCGAGGCAATGGTACGTCGAGACGACGATTCTCGTCGAATCATTCACTTCAAAATGATTCGATTCAATCCGGAAGAAGGGGTAGATGTCTTCCTGGCTCATGCCGACGATATCACAGTCACGAAGCAATTGGCTCAAGTCGCCGAAAAAAATGAGCGACGACTTGCGATCATGCTTGAAGTCATGAGTGAAGGTGTTGTCCTCCAAGACTCTGACGGACAGATTATGCTATCGAACCCTGCTGCGGAGGAGATCCTCGGATTATCTAACGATCAACTGAGCGGACGCACCTCACTTGACCCTTGTTGGCGCTCAATCTACGAAGACGGCTCCGATTACCCAGGTTCCGAGCATCCCGCAATGCAAGCTCTTGCCTCTGGTGCGAGCTTCCACGATCAGCTGATGGGAATCCATAAGCCTGACGGAACCTTGACATGGATTTCAATCAACGCTGTTCCCATCATCAACCCAGCCACTGGTAAGCCGGATTCGGCCGTCGCTAGCTTTTCCGACGTTACCGAACTCAAGAAATCCCGGGATGAAACCCGGAAACAGCTGGACGCCCTGCATATGGTTCAGATTGAACTCGAAATGCGTCAGCGCGAACTCGAGGTCATCAATTCTCAGCTCAAAGGTATGGCCGATACAGACGTTCTCACTGGACTCAAAAACCGCCGCTGCCTCTTTGAGCGCCTCCGCGCTGAGATTTCGCTCGTCGAGCGAAATGGAAATCCGTTTGGTTTTGCCCTGTTCGACGTCGACTTCTTTAAGTCGATCAATGACACTTTCGGCCACATGGCCGGAGATGAGGTTTTGAAGCGCGTTGCAGATGCGCTGACTTCCTGTGCCCGAATCTCCGACTTCGTCGCCCGATACGGAGGTGAAGAATTTGCGGTCGTGATGCCTCACACATCCCGCGCCCAAGCCGAAGTCGCGGTCGAACGGATGCTCGCTGAAATTCGTCGCATCCATTGGGAAGGGAGGCAAGTCACCGCTTCCGCAGGAGTGTCGTTGTTCTCCGGGCTGGGTGCTTCTATTGACATCCTCATCGACGAAGCCGATAAGGCCCTCTACGCCGCCAAGGGCGCAGGAAGAAACCAAGTTGTCATGGCTGGCTAGGCGGCCCAGAGCTGGCGGCTGATCTGCTGCAATCCAAACTGATAGGCTACAAAATTCTCACTGAGTTCGCGAAACATTGGCGCTTCTGACTCATGTGGAGGAAGGTCGAACAGAGAGACGATTTCGTAGCTGGCTTTCCCTTGTTCAACAGGAGCTATGAGCCGATCTGAACCGACCTGGATCAGCCTGTGACCACCGGGGAACATCCCGGTCCAGAACAATAGGTGATCCCCTATGTGTTGGTGAACTTCTCTCTCCCGGGCAAAGGAGTCTGCCCGCACCGAGACGTCACCCTCTTCAAGCATTTCTGAGAGGTGCAACACGGGTTGGCCGAAGCGGTTCTTAGGTGCAATCACCTCTTCGCTCGCCATGAACTTGACGAGCAGCTCGGTCACATAGTTCTTTACCTGCTCCTGCCCGTTCAGCCCAAAGTCGTGGTTGAACACCCGCTCAACCGCGCTGCCGAAGAACTCCTTGATGGGGTCGTGAGTTTCCATTTGCCGCCTCCGTGTCCTAGTTTTCTCCTTCCATGTTCAGACGCTTCAGTTACGATTTCCATTTGAAGATCGAACGAAAATCTAACTTGCGACCTAGAAAACTGTGACTCCTGGCACTCAACTCTCAACTCAAAAGCAAAATCCCGGCTAACATGTAAAGAGGTCGAAATGAACTGTCCGCGTTGCCGAGGAGTTGTGCCCCAAGGGGCGTTTTTCTGCCCGAACTGTGGCAACGATCTTCGAGCATATCTCGGTGTCCCGCAGCCTCATCCACAGCCTCAGCAACCAAACACTCCATACCAAGCTCCTGCCCCGCAACCGGTGAACGTGAAGGAGCAAATGAAGCAAGCCCGGAAGGTGGCTCCGGTCGGCTACTACCAAGGCGCAAATGGACCAATTGAGCAACGTAAGTCTCCCTTAGGTTGGATTTTTGGAATTGTCTGCCTTGCCGCGCTCGCGATCCTGGGCTTTTTCCTGATGAATTTGCTCCAGAAAACCGGTCAGGAGTCGCCAGGGAATTTCCTTGCGAAACAGGGTCAAGCGCCGCCCGCCGTGCTCCAGAAAACGGGCGAGCCACCGCCACCCGTGTTGGCGGATCACGCCCAGGCCGCTAAGACCATGCCGCCGGATATCCTGCGTTGGCTGGAACATTTGGAGCGGATTGAGCGCAAGCGTGGCACTCTCGCCCAGCAAGGTCTGGCAAGTTTTATGGTCATGGCACAGTCCGCACAATTTGGAACGAGCATCGAAGGGCTACAAGGCCTTGCTTCCGGCGACCCGGAGGCGAACATGCCGGAGACGTCCGCCGACAAACTCGGCAAGTCCAGCGCCGACACTAAACAAGAATGGGCAAAGTTGAGGGTTGAGTTCGACAGCCTCAAACCACCCCAAGAGTGTCAAACTATCGCAGATTCTTACACCCACGCTTTGGAGGAAACTGGCTCAATGATTACCGATGTCATGGACGCCCTAAATGCTTCGAAGGACGACCCGCAAAAGGCGCTTCAAAGCTTGTACGGAATGAAGAATCAATCCGGCGCGATTGACCAATACGGCAACGAAACCGATAAGAAGGTCGGCACGATCTGCGACAAATACGACACCCGAAAGTGGTTTTCAATTAGCAGCGACTTCGGCAACAGCAGTATCCTAGGCTCTCTCGGCGCGCGATGAAGTCGCCTGCTCCCGAAATCAGAGCCGTTGCTGAAAGCCTGCTCGCGGAAACTTGCAGGACTCATCCGATGGGATATGTGCCGCATCTTGAATGGCGCAGAATGCCCGTCACCGCAGGACTAGCCGTCTATAACAAGCGAACGATCGCCCTAAGCTACATCTTAATGACCGAGCCCGAACGGGTCAGAGTGACGCTGCTTCACGAATACGCCCATCTGTTGGCGTTCCACCGAGCGGGCCGCAAAGGAGCGGGTCACGGACCCGCTTGGCGAAAAGCCATGCAAGACCTCGGGCTGGACCCCAAAGTGCATCACAACTACGAAGTCAAGCGCAACAAACTGCGGCAAGAAGTTGTCTACAAATGCAGGAAATGTGGGACAGAAATCGTTCGTCGAAGGCGACTCTCCGTACGCCGTCGGTACTACCACGTTAATTGTGGTGGTCAGATTTCATTCCTGGTGATTCGATCCGTGACATAACGACCACAGAGCGCGTAGAGATGTTCAGACTTCATGTGGATCGCTAACGCCGAAAGGACAAGATTGCTGGAACATCGCACAGCGAGCGAGTACGGCATTCCTGCGTCTGTCCTTATCGAACGCGCTGGAATGGCGATCTTTGATGCACTTCGGCAACTGATGCCGGACACGGGGCGCGTCGCAGTATTCTGCGGCAAGGGCCTAAATGGTTGCGACGGCCTCGTCGCCGCACGAATCGCTCACGAGCGAGGCTACAAGGTCGAGGTCATCATGGGGTGCGCCGAGTCCGAGATGGCAGATCTGACCAGGTTGCAGTTCGAGAGGAGCCGTGCGGCCGGTCTAGGAATCACGTTTCCCGAAGAAGGATGTTGGTGCCGCCGCCTGGAGCTGGCGAGCCAGAAAGACGTCATCATCGACGCTCTCCTTGGAATTGGAGCTCAGCGAGAAGTCCATGGGGCTGTCAAGATCGCCATCCAGACCATCAACCGCAGCGGCGTTCCGGTGATCTCTGTTGATGTTCCCAGCGGCATCTGCTGCGACACAGGCGAGGAACTTGGAGAATCCATCTGGGCCCTCCGTACGATCACGTTTGGGATGGCGAAGCCGTATCTGTTTCAAGGCATCGGCCTGGAACACGCCGGCTTCTGGTCGGTCAGCGAAATCGGTTTCCCTCAGCCGCTTCTTACGGAGCCAACAGAGGCGAGAATGCTCGACAGCGAGTGGGTTGCGTCGCTTCTACCTGAACGTTTGAAGGCAAGTCACAAGGGCGATAATGGTCATGTTCTCATCGTTGCCGGAAGCAAGTGGATGCGCGGCGCGGCGACTCTAGCCGCTAAAGCCGCGTTTGCTGCCGGAGCAGGAATGGTCACGGTGGCGAGTGTCGGAGCAGTTTGTGATGCAGTCTCTGCGAATCTTCCGGAAGCACTCCTCCTGCCTCTGCCGGAAGAAAACGGAGTGGTGACCGAGGATGCCGCTGAAGAGATACTCAAGTACCAGCACAAGTTCACCAGTGCCCTGATCGGCCCCGGACTGAGTATTGAGCCACCCGTTCACAAGTTCCTTGGACGGCTTTTCAAGGCTTTGACGATTCCGGCAGTCATCGATGCCGATGCTCTCACATGCGTAGCAGGTGGAGTTGAGCTTCCAGCTACGGACTGTGTCCTCACCCCGCATCCTGGCGAAATGAGTCGGCTCCTTCACGCTTCCATTGCAGAGGTTCAGGCTGACCGCTTCCGAACCGTTGATCATGCCGTTGGCGAATACAAGCAGTGCGTCTTGTTGAAGGGTCCTTACAGCATTGTCGGAGAGTCGGGCCAGCCGAAACTGGTCAATAGCACCGGAAATCCGGGCCAAGCAAGCGCGGGCATGGGTGATGTTCTCAGCGGAATCATCGCTACGCTCATGGCCCAAGACATCCCCGGTTACTATGCAGCAGGCTGCGGAATGTTCTGGCACGGAGCAGCAGCCGATATCTGCGCCGAACTAATTGGCCCAATTGGCTATAAAGCAAGCGATGTTGCGGGTGCTTTGCCCCAAGCACGGGCTAGAATTGTCTCATCTTGCAACGAGTTCTAGCTTTTGTCGGTCTCCTTGCCTGCGCTGCCGTCGGCTTTGCGCAAGGCACAGTCAATATCTCCCTCGGTAGCCTGCACCAGTTCCACTCGTTTGAAGCGCTAGATTGGCCAACGAAGCCGGTCACAGATGTTCAAAAGATCAGCGGCGATAAGGTCACCATCAAACTGACTTCCAAAGACGCTAAGCCGAAACTCTTTGTTGTCGATACCGAGACCGGCAACGTTGCCATGCGCGGAGAGGAGTTCATCCGCGATGGATCGTGGGCGATCACCAAGAGCGCCTTCTTGGCTGTTCAACAAGTTGACATCCAAGTATCTGCGCCCGGCGGTCCGGTCGATTCCGCCACCGTTGAGCTCCAAGATTCGCTTCGCAAGCGCGAAGAGTTGATCGACTCCAAATCTGCAGGGAAGGCCACGTTCTACTTTGTGCAACTTGGCGAGGTTAAGGTGACGGTAAAGTACCGAGGCAAAACCGGTATGGCCGACCCCGTGAAGCAGACCTTTACAATCCAACTTGAACGAGATCAGGTGACTCCAACTCTCAAAATAGCGCTTCCTGACGGGAATTCAGTTGCAGGCACGGCGGCTCCGAAGACCGACGAAAAGTCCGCTGAGAAGCCTGAAGTCAAGGATGAAAAAATCCCTACAGCTCCCGAGGGTTCCAAAACTGGACCAGTTGGAAACGTCCTGACGACCCTGATCGGGATGGGCGTCGTCGCTGGCGTTGCTTGGTACATCCTCAAGTACATGCGTGAGAATGGGGACAAGGTTCAGGACACACTCAAGAAGCTTGGCGCAGAGCTTCCCCAGCCCCCAAGCGCTGACCCCGATCCAGGCCCACTCGCTCCGATCAAGCCCGAGCCAATGCAGCAGATCATCCTTGATTCGGCCCCGGTCGCCCCAGTGGCTCCAATGCCTTCAATACCATCGCCATCCTTGACCGGCACCCCTCGAATCATTGCCTCCGATGGATCGTCTTTCGAATTACCTGATGGGGAAACCACCGTTGGTCGTGAGTTCGGAAACGGCCTTGTCGTCCCAAGTGACACGGTCTCACGACGCCATGCGAGCATTCAGAAATCTGGTGGATCGGTAATGGTAATGGACCACGGCAGCACCAACGGAACCTGGGTCAACGGGATGAAGGTTGGCGGAACGGTCACCCTAAACTACGGCGATCAGCTTCGCTTTGGCTCGATCGAATACAGATACGAGGGCTAAATGGGCAGCATCATCTTCAAGACCATCGTCGGAATCATTGCCGGAGTCGCGGTGTGGGCGGTCGTCGAACCTTTCAAGCCCGGCTTTGCAACGCCGCAGTGGGGCATGTTCGAGCTTGTTCTCATGTGGGGATGGGCGATTGCCCTGGGAGCGTCAGTGGGATTCATGAATGGCCTTCAGCGCGGTAGCCGCGCCCACGCATTGCGCGAGATGGGGTTCGGAGTCCTGTTCGCTGTGATCGGCGTAAGCGTTGGTCGTGGTCTCTCTACCCCATTCGCCGCACTGATCAATTCGCCGCTGACCGTCATTGGTCGGACTGGAGCACTTGCCCTGATCGGAATGGGGATGGGAGCGGGTATCGGCTACTGTACTCTCGTTGTGAGACGAGGCATCCAAGGTGCAATCGGTGGGTTGATCGGTGGAGGAATCGCAGGTTTTGTCTTCGATATTGTTGGTTCGATGCTTCAAGGCATCACTCTTCCGATGCAGGGTGCGGTCAACGGAGCTGTTGGCGAAGTCGGCGCACCAAGCCGGGCCATTACTGCCGCACTCATGTGCGGTGCGATCGCCCTGATGATCGGAATTGTCGAAGCTCTCTCCAAGTCTGCGTGGCTCCGCCTCGAACTCGGGCGGAACGAAGGGAAGGAGTGGGTGATCGACAAGCCGATGATGACCCTCGGCCGTCACGAACGGGCTGACATTCCACTTTTTGGCGACGCAAATGTTGCACCGAACCACGCCGTGATTCAGAAACAAGGCGGCCAGTACATCGTAGTCGACCAAGGCTCGCCGGTTGGTATTGGCGTCAACGGTCAGCGTGTAAGCCAGCACACACTTCAGCCGAATGATGTCATCCAGCTAGGCAGTGTCAACCTTCGGTTCATCACAAAAAACGTCAAGGCCCCCGCTCGCGGCCCCGAGCCTGGTCGCGCCCAAGCCTTTCCCATCGGCGGCCAAATGCCCGCACAACCCCAGATGGGCCAGCCCCTTACCCAGTTCCCCAACTCCCCACTTCTAACTCCAAACTCCCAACCAGTTTTCGACCCAACCGTCGCCATCCAACCCCAAACTCCCCACTCTCAAACCCCTACTCTTGTTGCCCTCGACGGCCCCCTAACTGGTCAGCGATTCCCTCTCAGCCAGACCCTCGAACTTGGCCGGGAAAGTCAACAGGTACCGCTCGCTTTCGACAGTAGCGCGAGCCGCCGTCACACCCGAATCGACCCTCAAGGCACCCAAGTCAGCGTCTCTGACCTAGGAAGTACCAACGGAACTTTCATTAACGGACAAAGAGTGACTAACGGAATTGCCAAAACGGGCGATATTATCAAGGTAGGAGCGACCAGTTTTCGCATAGAATCCTAGTAAGAATCATGGACCTCACGCAGCGCATCGACCCGAACCGAACGATCATGACTCCGCAAGGCGGTGGCAACGCCACGGTCGCGATGCCAGCCCAGTCGTTCTCCCCTGGAGGAGGCAATCGGACCACGGTGATGGCACCCATGACCGCACTCACTGTTGAAGTCATTCCTGGTCGAACTGTGACGATGGCAAACGGCCCCGCCCGCGAGCAGTTCCTGCTAGAACTCCGCGCTGGCGGAGGCGAGACGTTTGGAGGCGTGGTCGGCGGCGGTCGAACTCCCATGAACCTCTGTCTAGTGATTGATCGATCCGGTTCAATGGAAGGTCAACCACTCGAATACGTTAAGCAAGCCTGCACCCACGTCGTCGACCTCCTCATGCCCACCGACGTCCTGAGTATCGTCACCTTTGAGGAAGTCGTCGAAGTCCTCATGCCACCCCAACAGGTGACCAACAAAGACATGGTTAAGGCCGGAATCGCGCGTCTCGCGGCTGGGAATACGACAAATCTTTATGACGGCATCTCGCTTGCGATGCAGCAAGTGTCGCAATTCATTGAGACGAACCGCGCTACCCGAATGATCGTCCTCACGGACGGTGATCCGACCGCCGGAATCAAGGACTACACCGCACTAACCACCCATGCCGGTGAACTCCAAAAGAAGGGAATCAGCGTCACTTTCCTCGGCTTCGGCCCCGACTACAACGAGGAACTCCTCGCTGGTATGGCGAAGAAGGCGGGCGGAACCTACCACTACATCCCGCAGCCTCAAATGATTCCGGACATCTTCCGGGACGAGCTCAACAAGCTGATGACCACCGTCACCCGTAACATGAGCCTCGAACTTAAACTCGCCCGCTGGGTGCAAATGAACGCCCCGCAGCAGGTGATGGAGGGAACTCTGAACATCTCACTCGCCGACATGGAGCGCGGAAGTTCAATTCAGCAGGTGATCGACCTCGAATTCCCGAACCACCCTCTCGGGCACTACCGAGTCCTCGGTGGCAAGCTCACTTATGATGATCTTCTTTCGGGAGACACCAAAACCGTTAACCTCGACTTCGAAATGGAGTTCTCTGCGGATGCCGCCCGTTACTCTCAATCAGTCAACCCCCGCGTGGGCCAGGCCGCCTCGATTGTTGCAAGTAGCAAAGCTATCGAGAAGACCGTTATGGGCCTCAAGACCGGAATGATTACCCAAATGGGTGCGATCACCGACCTCCAAAAAACCCAAGCGTTGCTTCTCGGACAGGGTCGCACTGCTGAGGCGCAGGAAGTCACCATGGCCCTTCGGGCACTGCAAAGCGGTGACAAAGGCGGAGCCGAAAAGACCCTCATGGGCACCTTCGTCAACTTGGATCAGGGTAAATCTTCCTAATGCTCGTCGCCGCTGCCTTCCTTGCTCAAACTGCTCTACAACCTCTGTCAACGAAAGGACAAGATCTAGTCGACCCGAGCGGAAAGAAGGTCATTCTTCGCGGCGTTAACTTCGGGAGCTGGTTGGTCGAAGAGATCTGGATGACGCCGTGGGTCAACAAGGAAACTCCGACCGGCGCGGAAACCGTGAAGGATCACGACTCGCTTTGGAGCACGATCGAGAAACGCCTGGGTCGAGACTCAATGCTCAAGGTTCGCAATACGTGGCGAGACAACTGGATTACCGAGGACGACTTCAAGCGAGTGAAGGACATGGGCTGGAACCACGTGCGCATCCCTTTCCTACACACTCTTCTCGATGAAAAAGGCGGAATGGAGCGGCTTGTCTGGGCAGTTTCTGCCGCCAAGCGAAACGGCCTCTACGTCGTCCTCGACATGCACGGAGCCCCCGGCGGGCAGAGCAACGAGCACCACACTGGCAAGGAGAATCGCAACCGCCTTTGGTTCGACGTCCAAAACATCGACGAAATGGAGCGGAAGTGGACGACCCTCGCCACTCAGTTCCGCTCCGAGCCAACCGTCGCGGTCTACGACATCATGAATGAGCCAATGGGAGCACCGAACCCCGCGATGCTTCACCTCGTTTACGACCGAGTGATCCGAGCTATCCGTAAAGTTGACCCCAGAAAGGTTGTGCTGGTTGACGACGGCTACAAAGGCTTCGAAACCACGCCGCACCCAAATCTTGCCAACTGGACCAACGTAGCGTTCTCGCTACACTTTTACAACTTCGACGCCAAAGCTCCCGAGGATCACGTCAAGGGACTCGATGCCAAAGTACCCAAGGTCAAAGAGCTACAGGGCTACCGAAATGCGCCGGTCTACATCGGAGAATTCCAGCTCGAGCCCCAATTCTCTCCGGCAGGACTCAAGGCATTTACCGAAACCCTGACGAAGCAAGGCTGGAGTTGGGCTCTATGGGCTTGGAAGGCATGCGGAGCCAGCGGGCCGGTAGGTCATTGGGGCCTTTATCGACCTGCCAAGTTCGAAGCCTGCGATCCGTTCCACGACTCTGCCGAGCAACTTATCACCAAGATCAAGTCGTACCAGACAACAAACTGGTTCGCACCTAAAGAGAGTGTTGATGCCCTCAAAGGGTTATGATATACAAGTAAATGGGAGTCACGATCCGCGACGTCGCCAAAGCGGCTGGTTGCTCGCCAATGGCGGTCAGCAAAGTTCTGCATGGTTGCGGTGTGACGGTACGGGTCGGAGAGGAACGCGCAAGGGAAATACGGCGGGTTGCTGAAGAACTCAACTACATTCCCAACCAAAACGCCCGCAACTTGAGGGGCGAACGTCGATACAACATCGGGCTAGTCATGGACTCACTCGGCCCGATGGCCATCGGCTCGCGCTACCTAGCTCACCTCTACGATGGCCTCCAATCCGCATGCTTCGAAAAGGGATACTCGCTCACCATATGCCCCAAACTTCACGCGGATCATAAGCGATTTATCGCCGATGGCCGATTCGACGGTATCGTCTGGGCAAAGTACCACCTCGACCCAGAAACGAGCCGTATCGCCGAGCGTGTTGGGCTCAAAATCGTCCACCTCCACGTCCCACCAAGCCTGGCACCGGATGACACCCAGGATTACTTCTGCGCAGATAACAAGCAGGCGATGATGCTCGGCGTCAAACACCTTTTTGACTTAGGGCATACCAAGATCGACTTTGGAATGGATGCTGACAATATCGGATCGGCTGAGGATGCTGACCGCTGGGAGGCTTTTCAAGCCGCCTGCGCTCAATTGGGCATAACGCCAGGGAAGCGAGTCGAGATGTACTACACAACTGAGGATGCCGAAAAATGGCTCTGCGAGCCCGATCGCGGAACTGGAATCGTCCTCAGGACCGAAAATCTCGCGAGCCACATCTATTCTGCGGCTCAAAGACTCCAACTCAATGTTCCGAGAGATCTTAGTGTCGTTGGTTTTGACTCCACCGAGTTTTGCGAAACGCTAACCCCAAGGCTTACCGCAATCCACCAACCAATTCGCGACTTGGTCTACGAAGCAGTCAGCCTGCTGATCCGGCGTATCGAAGGTGATGACACCGGAACCAGAACCCACCTCTTCCCGTGCGGCTTCGACATCCGAGAGTCCACGGCCCCCCCCGCTCGCCTGACGACGCTTGGTTCAAGCTCGGGCTAGCCATACAGGTAAACTTTGTGGGTCTGTGTGACGGGGAGATTTTTTGTGCCGATAAGCGAGAATGTTGTTTTGGGGGATGGAGTTCTCATTTTTCACCCCAGCCTAGTGAATCTCTACGGCTGCTCCGTCGGCGAAGGAACCAAGATTGGAACCTTTGTGGAGATCCAGAAGAACGCCTCCATCGGCAAGAACTGCAAAGTCTCCTCCCATACGTTTATCTGTGAAGGTGTCAACATCGGCGACGGTGTGTTCATTGGACACGGTGTCGTCTTCATTAACGACAAATTTCCACGTGCGGTAACGGAGTCCGGAGAGCTTCAGTCCGAGGCAGACTGGGTCGTCGTTCCCACAACTGTCGAAGATGGAGCTTCCATCGGAAGCGGGGCCATCATCATGTGTGGAGTCACGATTGGTAAAAATGCCCTGATCGCGGCGGGCGCAGTCGTTACTAAGGATGTTCCTCCCGGTGCGGTCGTGGTGGGAACTCCCGCTCGGCTTCAGGCGATGGGAGCAAGAAGTTGATCAATATCGCCCTCGTTGGGTACGGGTATTGGGGTCCGAATCTTGCCCGCAACATTGACGCTTGTTCAAGCACTCACCTCCATACGGTATGCGACCTCAATCCCGCCGCCGAGGCAAGGGTCAAAACCTACCATCCAAACGCGAAGTTCGTTTCCGATTTTGACGCCGTACTAGCTGACTCGACCATCGATGCGATCGTCATAGCAACTCCCGTAACCAGTCACGCCCCTCTGGCGATCGCGGCATTCCAAGCCGGCAAACACGTCCTTGTCGAGAAGCCACTGTCGGAGTCTTCCGAAGCGGCTGCAAAAGTTGTTGCGGCTTCGAAAGCAGCAGGCAAGGTTCTGCTTGTCGACCATACGTTCTGCTACCAGGGCGCAACCCGGAAGGTCAAGGAGTTAGTCGACTCGGGACGACTTGGCAAGCTGTTTTACTTCGACTCCGAGCGCGTTAATCTCGGTCTCTTTCAGACAGATGTCAGCGTTCTTTGGGACCTCGCTGTACACGACCTCTCGATTCTTAGCTTCTGGCACGCAGAATTACCCACAACGATTTCGTGTACCGGCGCAGCGCATCTCGAAGGGCATCCGGTTAACATGTGCCATATGAACATGAAGTACCCCTCGGGCTTCACGGCTGACATCTCTGTTAACTGGCTTTCTCCAGTGAAGCTTCGACGCATCCTGCTTGGGGGCTCAGATAACATGGTTCTTTTCGACGATCTTGATCCCGTTGAGAAAATCAAGATCTATGATCGAGGAGTGACCATGCCGGAGGCCCAAGGCTCTGGCAACGCAGGGCCACTTGCCTATCGCAGAACCGGCGATGTTTGGATGCCCCAGTTCAGCCTGGCAGAGGCATTACAAGAAGAAATTAAGCACTTCGCCGCCTGTATCCAGGGCACAGAAATTCCAGCAACCGGCGGGGAAATGGCCCTCACTCTCGTCCGACAGCTCGAAGCCGCAGACGAATCCATGCGCCAAGGCGGTGCCCCAGTTCAATTCGCTCAATAAACAGTCCCATGGTTCCATTCCTCGACCTCAAACAGCAGTATCTCGGCATTCGAGAAGAAATCCTTGAAGCAGTTACCCGGACGCTCGACAGCGGTGCCTTCATTCTTGGCCCTGAAGTAGCTGCGTTCGAAGAAGAATTCAAAGCCTTTACTGGCACCGAGCATGTAGTCGGAACCAGTTCTGGCACGACGGCCCTCCAACTAGCTCTGCTGTCGATGGGGATTCAGCCTGGAGACGAAGTGATCACCGTCCCTCACACATTCGTCGCCACCGTAGCCGCAATCCTCTATGTCGGAGCTGTTCCTGTCCTAGTTGACATCGATCCCGAAACATATACGCTGGACCCGGCCACAGTCCGGTCCGCGATTACGCCTAAAACCAAATGTATCATGCCGGTTCACCTATATGGTCAAGTGGCCGAAATGGACCCGATCCTGGCGATTGCTGAAGAGTTCGGACTGGTTGTTCTCGAAGACGCGGCACAAGCGCACGCGGCAACCTACAAAGGGCGTAAAGCTGGTTCTCTCGGCACCTCGGCGGGTTTCAGCTTCTACCCCGGCAAGAATTTGGGTGCGTGCGGCGAAGGCGGAGCCATTGCAACCAACGACCCAGAAGTAGCACGAAAAGCAAGAATGCTTCGAGACTGGGGTCAAGAGAAGAAGTACCACCACGAAGTCGTTGGCTTCAACGCCAGACTCGAGGCAGTGCAAGCCGCTGTTCTTCGCGTGAAGCTAGGCTATCTCGCCGGTTGGACAGCGAACCGAAGGGCAGTTGCCGCAAGATATGCTGCCGAACTAACGGACCTGAAGCATGTCGTCCTTCCTAAAGTCGCGGAGCATGGAGAGCACTCGTTCCACATTTATCCCGTCCTGGTTAAGGATCGCCCCGGCTTCATGAGTTTCCTCCAAGAGCACGGGGTTGGTAGTGGTATCCACTATCCATTCGCTGTCCACCAGCTCAACGGCTATAAGCACTTGGGCTACACCGATGGAGACTTTCCAGTATCGGAGAGAGTCGCGGCGCAGTGCGTCTCTTTACCAATGTTCCCTGAAATGACATCGGAGATGATCGACAAAGTTATCACCGCTGTTCGTGCTTACGACGAGAGCCAAGGGTGAGCAGCGTGAACGCGGTAGTTGTCGGCGGCGGAAAAATGGGCCTCCCGCTTGCGTGTGTCTTGGCAAAGAATGGGGCATCGGTCACCGTTTGTGACGCCAGTTCCAACACCGTAGAAAAGATCAACGCAGGAATTTGCCCATTTGAAGAAGAGGGTGTGGGTGAGCTCTTAGCTGAAAACGTCTCTGCCGGCCGTCTCAAGGCCACGATGGAGACGACCCAAGCTGTGTCGGCAGCCAGCTTTGTCATTGTCATCGTTCCGGTTCTTCTCACCGATGAAAACAAGGCCGATTTATCCATTATCGTGTCTGTCGCCGAGGCAATCGCCAACGGCTTGAAACCCGGCACCACGGTCTCGTTCGAGACAACGCTACCAGTAGGAACAACCCGCTCTTTCATTCCTATTCTCGAAACCGGCGGGCTCAAAGCGGGAACCGATTTTCACCTCGTCTTCTCGCCGGAGCGTGTCAAGAGCAGATCGGTTCTTGCCCACCTTACAAAGATTCCGAAGATCGTCGGTGGACTTACGCCTGCTTGCCGAAAAGCTGGTGAAGAGTTCTACGGCAAGTATCTTGGTGCGCCCGTAGCTGGAGTGGGCTCTCTGGAGGCCTCCGAATTCGCAAAAGTTGGCGGCATGGTCTACAGGGACGTCAGCATCGCGCTCGCTAACGAACTCGGGTGGTACGCCAAACAGCTTGGAATTGACTTTCGCGAGATGATTCGCGTTACTAACACAGATGGAGAGGCAAACCTGCTCACCCCAGGAATCGGCGTCGGGGGTCACTGCACCCCGGTCTACCCTTACTTCTATATCAATGATGCAATCGACAAGGCGATCCCATCCCGGCTCGCTCAACTCAGTCGCCAAATCAACGACGCACAACCCGGCGAGTGTGTGGCGATGCTCGAGCAAGTCATTGGAAACCTATCAGGCCAGGAAGTGCTTATCATGGGACTCGGCTTCCGCCCTGGCGTCAAGGAGCACACGATGTCTCCCGCCTTTCTTGTTCAAGGGGAACTAGCAAGGCGAGGTGCCAAGGCCACTCTTTGCGACCCGATGTACACCGGCGAAGAGCTAAGACGACTCGGTTTCGAACCGGATTCGGGCAAAGCAGTTGCTGCGATCTTGGTCACAAACCACGAGGAGTTTCGAGCATTGTCCCCAGACTGGTACAAACAACACGGGATCACATCTATCGTTGACGGACGAGGCGCCCTAGACGCTGGCGAGCTGGAACGAGCAAACATTCGAGTCCTCAGCATCTTTGGAGGCTAATCCTGCGAGTCGTTCTCATCACCGAAACTTACGACCGTAACATGGGTTACTTGCAGAATTCTCTTCCCAAGTTTTTCGGACGCCTCGGGATTGATATGCACGTCATCACCTTGGACCTCGCTCCGTACTACCAGTTTGAAACTCACCGAAAGGCTTACGAGAACTTCGTGGACGAACCCCTGGTGCCTGGAACGGTTGAGCAGATGGACGGATTCAAACTTCATATCCTTGGTCACGAATCAAAGCTCGGCTTCATGCGTCCGGTCGGGCTCGAAGAAAAACTGCGAGAGCTAAGACCAGACATTCTCCAAACGATGGCCGCTATCGGCTGGATTCCCCTTGACTGCGCTCGACTCAAGAACAAAATAGGTTACAAGCTCTTCACGGCGAGCCACTACATGGTCGTCGTCTTCCCACTCGCCACCGCAGGGCTCCCTTGGTTTCACCCCAAAATGGTTAAATCGTTTCTGACCCGATTCGTCCCGGGTCGATGGATATCCTGGAAAACGACGCACTTTTATGGCGCAACGAAAGACTGTAGCGAGGTCGCGATGCGGTTCTTTGGAGTTCAGCCTCGCAAAGTCAGCGAATCGGAAATTGGCGTGGATACGGAAATGCTTCGTCCCGTCTCCAGCCGAGAGGATGCAGTGGAGCGAGCGCAGTTCCGAGAGCAGTTCGGCGTTGCTGAAAATGAAATTCTCGTACTCTACACTGGCCGACTCTCGCCCGAAAAGAAGACTCCACTCCTCGCCCAGGCCATTGCCGAGCTAAGAGCGCAAGGGGAGCCCTACCGGGTCCTCTTTGTTGGAGATGGCGACGACAAGTCCGAAGTTGAAAAGCACGACGGAGCCATTTCGACGCCCTTTGTCAACTTCAAGGAACTTGGAAAGTTCTACCGAGGTGCAGACATCGGCTGTTGGCCCACCCAGGAGTCGATGTCGATGATTGATGCGGCGGCCTGCGGCCTTCCGCTGCTCGTCAACCACGACGTTCGAGCTTCCGAGAGGTACGAAGGAAACGCGCTCAAGTTTCAGCTGAACGACCTAGAGGACCTGAAGGCAAAGCTCCTCGAGATGAAGTCATCAGAGCTTCGCGAAAAGCTCGGTAAGGTTGGATCAGAGAAGATTCGAACGCAGTTCAGTTGGGAAAGTAAAGCCAAACAGCGCATCGCTGATTACACCAAAGCACTTGCAACAAACAAATGAAAGTTCTCCATCTTGCATCGTGGATTGGCCGGGAGTCGACAGGGCTCGGACGGGTCAGCGCCGGGCTCATGAAGTCCCAGCGAAACATCGGAATTGATGCCCAGATATGGACAATGGATGCCAGCGACGAGCTAGACTTTGTCTCTGAAGCCGAGGCTCTGGATCGAGGCCAGATTCGCGGCTTCGCAATCAACGGTCCCTCTCGGCTTCGGTACTCCTCAGAACTCATCTCTGCGATCCAAAGCCCTGTCGGAATGGAATTCGACATTCTCCACCAACAGGGAATCTGGCAGGCGACCTCAATCGCGGCCAACAAGTGGCGAAGTTCTAAGCGGGGCCCAACAATCGTTGCTCCACAGGGGTCACTTTCACCCTGGGCACTGTCTGTGAGCAAGTGGCGAAAAAAACTAGCTTCTGGTTGGTACGAAGATCGAAATCTGCACCAAGCTGCTTGTCTGCACGCCGGCGCCGAGGACGAGCGGCAGTACATGCGGGACTACGGTCTCCAAAACCCGATTGCGACGATCCCCAACGGTGTTCCAGACGAGTGGCTATCGACCGAGGGGGATGCCGAGGCGTTTCGCCAAAAACACAATATCCCGGCTGATAAGAGAATCTTCTTCTTCTTGTCGCGAATCACGCCTAAAAAGGGAATCCCAATGTTTCTCGAAGCAATGGCTTCGGTCCCTGAAGCCTCCAAGAATTGGCACTTTGTAATTGCTGGCTTCGAAGAGTTTGGCCACCTTGCCGAAGTCAGAGCCACTGCGGACCGGTTGGGTCTTACGGCTTCCCTAACGTTCCCTGGTTCGTTGTACGGAGAAGACAAGGCAAACGCCTTTGCGCTCTCCGACATTTGCGTTTTACCGAGTTATTCGGAAGGGGCACCCATGATCGTCCTAGACTCACTTGGAGCCGGAGTCCCGGTCCTGACAACCCAAGGCACGCCTTGGGAGGTCTTGAATGAAAAGGACGCAGGCTGGTGGACCGAAATCACCGCAGAAGCGCTCGCCAAGGCCATCGTAAAGGCGGATAGTCTTAGCTCCGATGAGCTGAAGGAGATGGGACTTCGAGGTCGAGAGTTGGTGAAAGAGCAATACTCTTGGGGCAGCATTGCCCTCAGAATGGAAGCCCTTTACACATGGTTGTTGCAAGGTGGCACTGCTCCAGATTTTGTGAGTTTCAAGTAGCGACGGTCGCAGGTATAATTTGCAGGCGGCGAGCACCAATTTGAAGCTAAAATTCTTCCCCGTTTTGGTCGGTGCAGTTCTTGCTTTCGGAGCTGGAACTATCTGGGGCATCAAGAAAAAGCCCCTTGCCGAGGTGGGCTGCTCGATCCTTCTTCAACCTAAGATGAGCGACGCTAAGAGCGCGCTTGCGGAGCTCGCTTCAGATGCGGGTTCACCGATGATGGTGCTGAAGGGCACGATGGAAAGCCACACATTGCTCTCCAAGGTCGCAAGCTCGACCGGCGTCAGCGAGATTTCTCTCGAAAAAAACTTGCAAGTCAAGCCTATTGCGAAAGAAATGAGGGTCGAGCTGAGCTACAAGAACCCCGACAAAGACTTGGGACTACGGGTTCTGAATTCCGTGCTCATAGTCTTGAATTTACAAACTCAGCGACTCTCCGAATCGTTTGGAACTCAGCAAGCGGCCGGGCTGAAGGCGCTCATCGATCAGCGAGTGAAAGAGCTAAATGATGCGACCACGAGACTAGCTGAATTTCAGAAGAGCTTCAAATCCGGGCTTGATCCCGTCAAAGCTCGTCAGTCCGTCTTTGCTCTTCGTCGAAAGTATGAATTGGCAAAGTCGCAATTGGATGTCTATACCAAACAACAGGCTCAGCGCCTCGCAAATCCTGAGTTGGGTGATTGGAATCCTGGTCTTCAGAAGCTTAGATTAGAAAAGGAAAAGGCCGAAAACGAACTCAAGTTAGCACTTGTCAAGTACGGGGATGAGAATCCCGAAGTGCTCGCGCTTCGACAGCGGCTGAGAATTGCTCAACAGGCATTTTCCGATGAAGTGAGTCGAATCAAGCAATCAGAGCAGAAGAACCTCGTGACCCAATCTGCACTGCTTCGCGGATCCATTGTCTCACTGGAACAAGACCTCAAACTTGCGGAACAAAACGAACAACTCTCTGCAGACGAAGCCCTCAACCTCGCCAAACTCAAAGCCGAAGTTGAGACGGTTACCCTGGTTCTTAAAGGACTCAGGGCGTCCTACGAGCAGGCTCGTATCACTGGAGCCGGAACAGCTGGAACCTGGGCCGTTTTGGATGCTCCCTACGTCTTGCCGGAACCTACCATGTCAGAAAAGATCCTGAAATACGGCGGACTGGCTTTGTTCGGCTACCTCGGACTCATTGTCCTCTTCCAAGTTTTTCGATTCGGGGTTAGCCAGAGGGGTGCCCCACGTGAGGATTGACCTAGACGCTCTGAAGTCACCTTCGCGGCAAACGGCTCTTCTTTTTTGCCTTCAGATCTTGGGCTATCCAATCGCCCCAATGATCGCAGAGCTGATCGGAATCCCCAACGCGATCATCAGCTATCCGATACGCTTTTTTGTCTTCTTTTTGGCCCTGTTCCAACTCCCGAGAGCGTACAGTTTTTGGCGGATCGCGCCCCCGATCATGAGGCAGGGTATCGCCGCTTTTGGCTTATTCTGGATCGTCTTTTACTCCAGAGCCCTGTACGAGCTTTACGTTAAGGAGGTAGCCAACTCTGCGAACATATCGGTCTACCTTACTTTTCCGTTTCTCGTGAGTGGGATCCCCACATTGGCTCTCATGCAGCCAATGAAGGAGTCACAAACCAAGTTCTTGCGCGACTTCTTCACGATCGTTGGATTTGGTTGCACGTCGCTCTTCGTGTTAAACATCGTCAAGATGTCTCCGGAGCAAAAGGCGCTCAGACTACTTGAAGGGCGATTCGGACTCGAAAATCTCAACCCAATTTCAGCAGGATATGTCGGTGCCGTCGCCGGGCTGGCCGCGATCAGCTTCATTGTCGAAGAGGGATCGCTTCCACATAAGAACTGGTCGAGAATATTGTTCGGAGCGGTTTCTGCGGTAATGGGCGTGGCGATGGTTCTTCTGGCGGCGTCCCGGGCGCCATTGGTTGCCTTCTTCGTGGGTGTTATGGTGCTCCTGGTAGCCGAGTACCGGATTCAAGAGAGAGCAAAGCCGAGAAGGCGAATCGCCCTCTCGCTCGGCGTTAGCCTCGCATTGGTATCGGTGATTACTCTCGTCGGTGCCCAGCTGATCTTTGGGCTAAATCCGTTTGGGAGGTTTGAAACCGCGTTCGGAGATGATCCTACTCACCACAACTCTGGCACGCACCGGCTGCTCATCGGGGAGATGGCAATGGAACACTTCTTAACCAATCCTCTAATCGGAAATGCCGCCTTTATCAACTCTGTTGAAGTCTATCCGCACAACATCCTCATCGAGGCCTTAATGGCTGGAGGCATCCTTGCGGGGATTCCGCTCATCTTTCTGGCGGCACTTGCAACGCTCGGCTGGATCAAAATGATTACTGCTCGCCAAAACCCGCTTTTGATCGCGTTAGCGTTCGTTTGGGCCATCGCTGCGGGCAATTCTGGCGTCATCGTCGAGAACACCGAATCCTGGGGTGTCATGGCGGTGATGATCGGTTTCGCCGTGACACTCCCTTTCCCCAAGAAAAGTGCTGAAGGCTCAGCCCTGCAGAATCCGGCGTAGTGCCCAGATCACGTCTTCGACATCGTCATCCGTTAACTTAGCGCTCAAGGGCAATGTCAGCGTCCGATCGCCCACCCACTCGGTGTTAGGAAAGTCCCCAGGTTTGTACCCAAACCGCTCCCGGTAGAACGGGTGCAGATGGAGCGCGGTGTAATGCACGCCACTCCCGATCTTTTCTTCATTGAGACGCGTCAGCATCTCATCTCTTGAGACCCCGCAGGACTCCTTATCCACCATGATGGTGTAAAGATGCCTGGCGTGTCGATTATCAGCTTCATCCGGTGCCGGCAGTCCTAGGCCGAGTCCCTGAAGCTCTTGCTGGTAGCGCTCCCAGATCTCGTTCCGTCGAACAAGCATTCTCTCTAACTTATTCAATTGATGGATTCCAAGAGAAGCCTGCATATCGGTCATGTTGCACTTGTAACCTGGCAAGACGACTTCGTAGTGTGAGTAGCCTGAACTGCTGAATCTCTTCCATGCGTCCTTCGACATTCCGTGAAGAGCGAAAACTGACAGCCTCGAAGCAAGCTCCTCATCATCGGTCAGAATCATTCCACCTTCGGTGGTCGTGAGGTTTTTTGTCACGTAGAACGAGAAGGCAGTGAGCGGGCTAATCGTCCCCACTTTACGCCCTTTGTAGGTGCCCTCAATACAGTGAGCTGCATCCTCGATCACGGCAATTCCATGCTTTTCCGCAATCTCGTGAATCGCATCCATATCGCACATCCGTCCAGCCAAGTGGATCGGAATGATCGCTCTCGTCTTGGGCGTAATCGCCGCCTCAAGGAGCGAATGATCCATGAGCATCGTGTCGCGATGCACATCTACAAACTTTGGAGTCGCGCCGGTATGGATCACCGAGTTCGCAGTGGCGCAGAAAGTCATCGGGGTCGTGATGACTTCATCTCCAAAGCCAATCCCCAGACTCATCATCGATAGGTGCAGGGCCGCCGTACAAGAACTAACCGCGACTGCATACTTAGCACCTGTGTACTCGCACATCATCCGTTCAAACTTCTTGGTTTTGGGTCCCGTTCCCAGCCACCCGGAGCGCATGGTGTCCATGACCTCGTCCATCTCCTCCTGCTCAAGCAGAGGCGCCCCATAAACTAAGAAATTCTCACGTCGTTGTTTCATTTCGTTCTTCAAAGGTTGATGTCTTCCGGGTCGCGCTTACCTATGCAGCGCGCCGGAGCTCCCACCCAAATCTCATATTCGCCCGTTGATTGCAAGAGCACGGCGTTTGCTCCTACACTGGTGCCTTTTCCCACCCGCAAGATGCCTTCCTTGCACAACACCTTGCAGCCCGTCCCCAGCATCACATCGTCCTCAATCACGATGCCTTCAAACTGGGTGCCCTTCTTGCGGTAGGCATCCGCCCGTCCCACAGTCACGCCGTTAAAGATATTTACTCGGTCTCCGATCGTAGCTAAGTTGTGTATCACTACCCCGATTCCCCAGTGCTGTAGGCGAAAGTGTTTTCCAATAGGGACGCTTCGGGGGATATCCGCACCAAACAAGACCAGCATGTAATAGGCCAGCTTGCCGACCACCGGCTTCCGGCGCAAGTACACGAGCTTCTCGACGAAGCTGGGACTGTAATCAGAACTCGACATTGAACTCCTTCGCCCACAAAGCAACGTTGATCGGTCGCCAATACTGGTTCAACTCGTGTTGCCCTGAGCTATTGATGTGATTCTCCAAAGCCTTGATCAGCAATTCGGTTTGCAGGAAGGGAAGGTCCATTTCCTTCAGCAGTTTGATCTGATCGGCAATCCAGCCTCGCATCGAATTTGCAAGCTTTGTCTCGGGAACAGCAAATCCAACTTTTTCTCGGTCAATAATCTCGTCTGGAACCACCCCTCGCATCGCCTCTCGAAGCACATACTTCGTCTCTCCTTTGTCAGAAACTAAGTATTCAGGTGGCAACGAAAGCGCAAACTCCGCGATATTTGGATTGCAAAACGGCACCCTGGACTCAATCGAGAAATGCATTGAATTTCGATCCTCATAACGCAGCAACCGAGGAAGACTTATCTCCTCTACTGCTATCTTGAGTTCTTGCCGTAATGCATCTGGACCTTTCCCTGCGGGCCGTTGCTCCGCAACCGTCCCTCGCTGGACAAAGTAACTCGCCTTGCACCAGTCTGGGTAGAGCGACGCTCCGACAACTTTGAGCATCATCGGTTGAAGAGCTTTCGGAACCAACCGGCCAAACGCCATCAAGACCATTTGCCGCTTGTAGGAGCTCATGTTCTGGGGCGAATACTTCAACAGTTCGAGAGCCTTAAACAGCTTGCCCTGAGCGAGCAACCCGCTCGCTCTTGCCCCAAGCATGATGGTGTACCCCCCAAAGAGTTCGTCGCTCCCTTGACCATCGAGAATCACCTTGATCCTGTGTTCATGAGCCAACTCAAAGACTTTGTGTTGGGCAAACATGCTCCACCCGCCAAAGGGCTGGTCGAGCACTGAGATTAGCCCTGGTAATCCGGCAGCAATCGTCTCCACGCTAGGCTTTGTCTGGAAGTTGAGGACGTTGTATCTCTTCAATGCGATGTCGACATACGTTGACTCGCTCAGAACCGCATCATCGGCGATGTAAGTAAAGGTTGGCAACTCAGCACAACCCATGTGCTCCACCATGTCTGCAACAATAGCCGTCGAGTCGAGTCCGCCCGAGAGACAAGACCCAACTGGAACATCGCTTCGCATGTGAAGTGCAACTGACTCGCGAAGCAATTCTCGAAGACGATCGGTAGCCTCCGGAAAACTGATGTCGACCGGCTTCGAAATGGAAATCGACCAATAGCGCTGCGGTTTGATCTCCAGGGTCCCGGCAAGATCAATTTCAGCATAGTGCGCGGCAGGCAGTTGCTGAATGCTGTCGAACAGAGTGGCCTCCCCATGATCCGTCAATCCGAAGCGCAAATAATCGTAAAGTGACTGCGCGTTGCACTTGCGCGAAATCCCGGGGAATTCGAATAGTGCTTTGATCTCCGAGCTGAAGACCAGAACCTCACCACATTTCGCGTAATACAACGGCTTAATCCCGAAATGATCTCTCGCGAAAACCGCTCGTCGCGATTGCAAATCAAGGATTACCAGCGCAAACATCCCCAAGAATCGGCTAAAGCACTGGCTGCCCCATTCCGAATAGGCGGCAATCACTACCTCGGTATCCGAACCCGATCGAAACGTGTGACCGATTGCCTGCAACTCTGTCCGCAACTCCTTAAAGTTGTAAACCTCTCCGTTGAAAACCATCCAATACCGCTCCGAAGAGTAGCTCATGGGCTGATGGCCCTCATTCGATAGATCTAGGATGGATAAGCGGCGGTGTCCCAGAGCGATTTGGCTGCCGGCTCCCTGATAATCCGAGATACTCGGAAGATTTACGCCAGGCGGCGTCTCGTCGGTAGCTAGGCTAACACCGACTCCTTCCGAAGTCAGAACGAACACGCCTTCTCCATCTGGTCCACGATGACGAATGCGCTTCAGACCTCGTTGCACAGCATTGAGATCAACCTCCGAAAACTGAGGTGCGAGCGCACCGAGAATCCCGCACATCGTGTTAAAAGTAAGTTTACCTGTGGGAGGCTATTTCCCTCTGATTCCGAGGGAGCGAGGAAAGCCAAATGACCCAGATGTACACGAGTCGGCAAACAAAGATGGCCACACAATGGATTCCAAACATTGTCTGAAACGTCATTTTTAGCCATGCGCATCCCAGAATCGAACCGGCGGTGACAACTAAAGCAAATACGTCCGTGTATAGCTTCAAATCCACACGGTTCACGACGACGAGAATCCTGCTCAAGGGGCCGCACAAAGCCGAGACGATGACCATTGGAACCAGTGCGGGGAGCATCCACGAGAGCGGCTCCCACCTGGAACCTAAAACCGGAGCCGCCAGAAAATAGCTGAGTCCGGCTACCGGTAAGTAAATCAAAACCGCAATCTTCAACATCTTGGTACCCATAGAGGCCAGGTAGCCCGTGATTTGCGTCCGATCCGACTTGAGGAGTTCTGCAAGGTGATTGTGAAAGACGTCTCCAACACTTGCCGCTATGAGTCCAGAAGGGATCGCGATCACCATGAAGGACATCGAGTACAAGCCTGCATTCACGCTTCCAAAACAACTGTAAATCAAAGGAACAGAAATTGAGAAGCCGAGGCTATCGATCAGCGACGAAGGCATCATCTGCAACGGCATGGCGCGATGCCTCAAGGCCGTATCGACAAGGCTCTTACGATCTCCGAGCGCAGATTTAATCCCGCTCCAGGCCGATTTAGAAAGCGAGACGGCGCCGGACATCCGCCCCACAACTTCCCCGATCGCCAACCCCACCCAGTCAAACTTGAGCAAGCCCAAAAGCACCGGAACGACAGCGCGAATGAACCCTTGCTGCACCATCGCCTTGCTGATTCCTCCAAAGTCCGCACGCCGAACATACCAAAATCGCAAACTAGAAAAGGCATTCGTCAAAATCAGCGTCACGATGAGCAAAAGGCTCGTCCAACTGGCGAGGCTGCCGTATCCGCCAATGCCATAAAAATGCAGGAGGTAGAAAATCCCGCCAGAAGCGATCGAGAGGAAGACTCCGGAAACGAGCGACAGAGTCAATAACTGGTCAGCCTCCCGATCTGATTTCGCGGTCGGAGTTGCCATTTCAAACCTGAGCCCAACGACTACGGTCGCAATTGCGATAAATGCACTGAACAGACCGAAATGGCCTCGCTGGATCGGGTCATACTGCCGCGAAATCAACGGCAAAACAAGCACGGAGAACAACTGTCCCAAGGCGGTTCCTCCGCCCAGTTTCAACATGTTCCCTGCGGCGGTGTTTCCGGATAGCAGTTCTTGGAATCTCTTCATCAAAAGCAAGCGTGAGCGGAAGAAATCAAGTCAATCCCTCCCTCCGGCCGTGACAAGAACCAGTTTATTCGGAAAACGTTCTGCGAACATCCTCTTCTGTTTCCCCGTTTCCGCCCATTTCGAGATGAATATCGGTGGCATCTTTGATCCGACCCATCGCTAACAGAGTATGCCCGATGCACCACTGTGCCTCTCGAACACGTTCGCTCTGCCCGAACTCGTAACGAGCCAACAGGACACTCTCAAAGTACTCCAGTGCCTCGTCGAGTTCGCCAGCCTCGAAGCAAGACCAGCCCATGTTGTTATACAAAGATCCAATCCAGCGCCGGGCCCACTCATCCTTCGAAGTCTTGGCTAAAGTGATCGCCTTCTGGTTGAAAAACGCCACTTGATCTCCCTCCGAAATGAGCGCAAGCATGTGGAGAGCATCGATTCTCAAATCTTCGGGGCCGTTCACCGAAACATCCTCAAAGCCTTTGCGAGCCTGCTCGATCATGCCGAGTCCCCGATAGGCGCGACCAGCTTCGATCATAAGGCTTGCCGCCGCTCGTCCGCCCAACTCGAGCCCTTCTTTCCAATAGGTCCCCAAGTAGTCCAGGCACTTCTGATTCTCACCGGGAAGCGAGTAAGTTCGCGCAATCTGGGCATGAACATCGAGCTGCTCCGCTCGGTCTGTCAGAGTCGGCAGCAACTCCTCAAAAGCTGCCCGTGTCGCCACCGGGTCTCCAAAATTCCAATAGTCGCGAACATCAAGCATGCGAGAGGACTTTAACCCAGATCGCGTAGAATTAGCAACCGGTGGATGAGACTTATCGAAGGTGGCTCAACCGTGTCGAATACCCGTTTGCACTGCGGGAATTTGATTCTGGGGATGGCTGGATAAACTTCGTCGACGAAGGCGATGGACACCCCGTCGTGTTCGTTCACGGGTGTATGACGTGGTCGTTCCTCTTTCGCCGTACAATCGAATCACTTTCGAACACCTATCGCTGCATCGCTCCAGACCATCTCGGATTTGGACTCTCTGAAAAGTCTCAAACTGCTTCCTACCTACCCGCCGATCACTCCAGGAGATTTTCCAGTTTCATGGACCACTTGGGCCTCGCCGAGGTCACTCTTGTCGTTCACGATCTTGGGGCGGCAATAGCCCTCGATTGGGCGGCACAGAATCCAGACCGCGTCCGAAACATCGTGTTCCTGAACTCGTACCTCTGGGATATGAGCAAGAATCCCCTCGCGGCTAAGCTCGCGCTTAACTACGGACATCCACTCAACCGCTTCTACTACAAGCACATCCGCGCCACTCCCTCGTTCGTGCTTCCACCCCTTTTTGCCGACCGCTACCGAGTCGCCCGGCCGATCTTAAGGCAATATCTCTATCCTTTCGATACCCATCGAGATCGAATTGGGTTGTTTTCAGCGGTCGAAGGCTATCGCCGCGACGGAGAATGGTTTGATGACCTTGCACTCAAGATGAGGAATCTCCAAGACAAGCGAACCCTTATCGTCTGGGGGCTCAAAGATCCGCTTCACACTGAAGAGTCACTCGAAAGGCTTCAAAGCCTCTTTCCCGAAGCCCAAACCATCACCTTCGCCGACACCGGGCGCCTCCTCCCCGAAGAAAAACCCGAAGCCCTTACCGGCGAACTCACCTGGTTCCTCATGAACTCAACTTTGCCAGGGATGAGCCTTGTAGATCAATTGGGCGGCTGAGCCTAGTTCCAAAACACCTTCTGATAGTCGGCTAGGAATCGATAGTCAAACGAATCCCGCACCCAAAAGTAGCGATTCTTCGAGTCAACATGAATCCGCACGCCGTGAGGAAGTTCTGCACAGAGTTTGCGATTAACCTCGAGCGTCGAATGGGCCGCCGCCAACTCAGTTGCAGGACGCTTTGCCAGCGCACGCTTCATATGTGCCACAGCACCCACCCGCTTGCTGGAGTCAATAAAATGAGCCCGCCAATCGTCAAGCTGTTTTCCCATGTAAGGGTCCTTCAACCAAATGATCAAAGCGAGGGCCAGCGTCTCTTGATCTTGATGGTTGTCAACTGGAGCGACGACGACGGAGCGCCCCGGAAACTCGCTCTCCGGACCAACTCGACTGACGGGGACGCCTACGTCTCCCAGCATCGGAATATCGATCACGTTCGAATCTAGCGGCCGAGTCGAACTTGGATTCCAAATCGTGATTTGTCGAGACTTCGATTCTACGCCCGTACCATCCCCTGGTTTAGGATTACTGTCGGGCGCGCCCGCCGCAACTACTGGCATCGACGGAGAGTTCATGATTCTCGACTCGATCAAGGCTCCAGATTGAATCTGGTTTTTCACACTCTCGGGGCAGGCATAAACAGTCTCTAGCCGCTGCTTGGCCAGGTTGAATTCCTTCTGCTTCCGACTCGGAACAAGCAGCAGCCCGACCGACACTACCACCAACCCACCAAAGAGCCACCCCGCGACCGGAACCCGTTTGGTACTTTGCGCCCCACTCATCTATTCAACTGACGAGACGAGTTTACGAAATAGTTCAAACTTTCCGCAATCGGCAAGCTTCTAACCTCTAGCCGACAGAATCTGCTCCCAAAACCACTTCGCACACTGCGCCTTTGAAACCAGCCCACTCGAAACCGTCCGGCCATCCGCAAAAACTAAGTCCAGCCGATTCGTCTCCGTATCAAAACCCTGACCAGTCTGGCTCACGTCGTTCGCGGCAATCGCAAATAGCCCCTTGCGCTTCAGCTTCGCCGAAGCAATCGACAAATCCGAAGTGGGCTCGGCCGCAAAACCAATGACTGTCGCCGAGGGATTCGCCGCAGCCAGAGCCGCGATAATGTCGGGATTCGGAGCCAACTCCAACGAGACCGACTCAGAAGACCGACGCATCTTGCCCGAGACCCGGTTCGTCACATGATAATCTGCGACCGCCGCCGCACCGACGATGTAGTCAAAACCCGACAAGCCAAGTGCCGCATCATGCATCTCATGAGCTGTCTCGACTCGCACAACGGTGGCTCCGGCTGGCAAGCGCGCGGTCTGAGGTCCCGCAACTACCGTGACTTCCGCCCCGAGTCGCAACGCCGACCGAGCCAACGCCGAGCCCATCTTGCCCGAAGACCGATTCGTGATGTAACGCACGTCATCAATCGGTTCCCGAGTCGGGCCAGAAGTGATCAAAACGCGCCGACCCTTCAGAACCGATGACTCAGAAACAACCGAGATGACCGCCGCAACAATCGCAGGAATCGAAGCCAGCTTTCCCTGTCCGTTCTCGCCACAAGCAACGTCGCCCTCTAACGGCTCAACGATCTCGGCTCCACGCTCCGCCAACACCGAAAGCGAAGCCTGTGTAGCATCGTGTAGATACATCTGAGGATTCATCGCCGGAGCCAACACCAAAGGCTTCGTAGAAGCCAGGCAAAGCGTGGTTAACATATCGTCACCCACCCCCCCGGCAAGCTTGTTCAGGGTATTCGCCGTCGCCGGAGCGACGACGACGACATCCGCCGTTCGTGCCCAATCGATATGCGCCATTCGACCCCGCTCGGGCTCCTCGAAAGTATCAACAAGACATGGCTGCCCGGTGAGCGCTTCAAACAGTGAAACAGATACAAACTCCTGGGCCGCATCAGTCAGGCAAACTCGGACGGTGAAGCCCGAACGCATCAGCTCACGAGCTAAATCTGCAGCTCGGTACGCCGCGACGGACCCCGACACGCCGAGAACGGCGTTCATCCCACCAGGCCTTCGAGGACGTCAACGGTGTCTTCCACATCTTGATTGACGACAATGTGCTGGTACCTGTCGCGTACCGCCATCTCGTCATGGGCATTCTTCAGCCGCTTTGCGATCGTTGCATCGTCCTCGGTTCCCCGGCCCCGAATTCGCCCATCAAGTTCCTCAATCGAAGGGGGCATCAGAAACACTGTAAGCGCATCTGATCGCAACTCCATCGCCGTTAGGGCCCCCTGAACATCTATCTTGAGAATTGCAATCTTGCCATCCTCCAACAGCGCATCCATGTCGCTCAAGGGTGTGGCATAAAAGTTTCCGTGAACCTCTTTGAACTCCAAGAAGTCTCCATCAGCGGCCTTCGATTGAAAGATCTCGCGGGAAACAAAGTTGTAATCCAGCCCATCCAACTCACCCGATCTAGGATCGCGAGTTGTGTAAGCGACGACCCGAGCAACGTTAGAATTCCGAGCTTGCCAGGCGTTGATCACGGTGTCTTTTCCAACTCCACTTGGTCCGCTCAGTATCACCAATCGTCCCTTGCTCATATCGAATCTAGTTTACTAATTGAAATTGCCCCTAGAGATCTCTCTAGGGGCAATCATTCAATCGAAAGTTAGGCCGCTTTGTTCTCGTAGATCTCGAACTTAGTCGTCGTCACACTCGGATCGATCTTGAACTTGCTGACGGCTTCCTGAAGGTCGCCGCTCATTAAGCTCAGATTCGCCGCGGATTCACTTACATCAGTGATTCCCTTGGTCATCTCCGACGCTCCAGCGGCAGCCTCTTCAGCAATCGCTGCAACGTTGGTGATCGCATGGGTAACTCTTTCGGTACCCTGGGTCATCTCTTGGCTGGCTTGCAGGTTGTCGCGTGCGGCAAGTGCGACGTTCTCCATGGATGTCGTCGCTTCGTAGGTCACCTTAGCAACTTGGTCTGCGTGGGTCTTCACTTTGTCAGCGGAATCAAGGATTTCCTTGAGCGCCTCTCCCGCCAGAGTAGATCGCTTTACGCCGTCCTCAGCTTCATTCGAAGTGGTCTGGATGGCTTCAACCGTCTCCTTAACGGTTGATCGAACGCTTCCAATGAGTCCGCCGATTTCCTTGGTTGCAAGGCTGGATTGCTCGGCAAGCTTTCGAACTTCGTCCGCAACAACCGCAAATCCACGGCCATGCTCACCCGCTCGGGCGGCTTCAATCGCTGCGTTGAGGGCAAGAAGGTTGGTCTGTGCAGCGATGCTGTCGATGGTCTTGACGATGTCGCCAATCTTCTGTCCAGCTGCGTCAAGCTCTTGAACCTTGGTTGCAGAGAATTCGATCTGCTCTTTGAGGCGTCCCATCGCAGCGACGGTTTCGGCAACTGCCTTGTTGCCAGTGGCGGCTGAGGTAGCCATTTCTTTTGCGGCTTCATCAACTTGGGCGATTCCTCGTGACGCTTCTGAAAGAGAAGTCGAAGCTTCTTCGACCAGGTTAGCCTGCCGCTCACTGCTCTGACCAACTTCAAGGACCTGAGCGTGAAGCTCTTCGACGATAACGGCAACTTCCGAAGCATTGGACGCAAGCTGATCGCTGCCGGCCGAGATTTCAGAAGACGTAGCGGAGATCTCTTCGGAAGCCGCAGCTACGGTCGAAGAAGTAGACGAGACAACTTCGGAACTCTGCGCGACGCCGTTGATGATTTTGGATAAGTTTAGTCTGGCATCATTGTATGCATGCACTGCTCTCTGGATTTTGGCAAGCATGTCGTTGAACGTGCTTGCCATCTGGCCAAGCTCATCCTTACCAGGATTGGGGATTGGTGTTGTTGCCGGAGTAACCTGATATGTGAGGTCGCCATCTTTGAGTGCCAAAACACCGGCTTCCAGTCCAATTGCACACACATTGGAAATCGAGGACAGGCGATCAGCAACGTGCTTAACCGGCGTGACAATCGATTTGGTCAGTAGGAGACCAGCCACGACGGCAACTGCGACGGCGAAGAATAGCACTGACCACATGACCTTAACCGCAGTTTGACCTGAGGCGGCTGCGCGAGTCTGGGTCTCAAATCCATGCTGTGTATTCCAAGCGACGATTGCATCTGTCATCTCGTTGGACGCAGAATACAGTTTGTAACTTTTGTCCAGAAGGGCAACAAGGCTCTCTTGCTTGGCTCCACTCGAAGCCGCATTGACGAGCTGATCTAGCGAAGTCAAGTACCTTTCTGCTCTCGCCTTGAGCTCAGTAAAGTTTTTCCGATCCTCACTTACTGTAATCGTGGGGTCGTAATCTTTCATGCCTTTCTTGAAACTTGCTACGTTCTCAAACAACTCATCCTTGATAGCTGATCGCTCTTGAGGGCTTGCGGAGACGAACCGTTCCAGTTGAATATGAGCACCCATTACCGTGTCGTTCATTTCAGAAGCCGCTTGGGTACCCGGAACAACATCTGTTTTGAAGAGATCAAGTTGTTTCTGGATCTCGCTGAACCCACGAAATCCCGCCAAGCCAAGAAGCCCCTGGAGCGCGAGAACGATGCCGAACGAGAGCGCGAATTTTTGCGCGAGTTTAAGATTTGCGAAATACTTTGCCATCTGAGAACCTACTGATTAACCGACTACTGACAATAGTTGGCATTTATACCAGCAGTTCTCAAGGGGGAAAGTAGTTTATTGTTTCTAGAATTTGCTCTTCTGGCACACTCCGTGCAGGTAAACCCGCAACCATGACTTCCATCTTTCTTGCAACCGTGATGATTCAACCACGAAACCTCGTTATCGACGAGGTCAACGTCACGAAGGTTTACGCAGGTCGCCGAGGCATGCGCGTCGTCGAAGAGTTCACCGCCCACGACGCGAACGGCACCGTTAGAATCACGGTCTATCCGTTCAACACGAACGTGGATCGAACCCCCGCAATCGTGAAAAAGGGCGACCGAGTCACGATCACCCTTCCAAAGTCGGCTCAGTCGGCAAAAGTTGCCGTCAGCGACGTCAAATTCTAAACGTGTAGCTCAGGACGAACGTGTAGTTTGCGTCAATGCCGATATCGTGCGGCTTCGTGTAGATCCCCTGTAACACGAGGCCGCTCTTCATGGTGTAGAACAAACTATATGCCGACGAACCTGTTGAATTGCCAGCGTATTCGGCGGAGCAACCCCATTGGTTGCTAAAGGCGTGATCAAAGCCGAAGACGCCCCTGTCTTCATCGTCGTGTTGATATCCGAAGTGCAAGTTGTAACTCCCGACCGTGTACCGTGCATATTGGAACGTTGACACGGCATCCGACGAGAGTCCCTGCCAGCCAAAGCCAAAAGCAAATTTCTCATCTTTTGATCGATACGGCGTGAACTTCAGTCCGAAATTGTGTGAACCCAAAAAGTCGGTGATCCCGGACACTTCTGCGACATCAAACAATCCGAGAACGTAGTTTTGTGACTGCAGATACTGTCCTGACAATTTAGAATCTGCTGAAGTGAAATTTTGGTTGAGCTGAAACTCACGATGCCCTAAAACATCAGCAACCGGATAGTTGATTAACGCCGAAACTTGTGCTTTTCCGCTTGCGGCAATGGCCGCAAAGCCGAAGACAAAAAAGAACCCTTTGTACATATCCAAACCCCAAGGGCCGATTCCGGCCCAACGCGTTGGACATTCCATCTGTAATTCGGCTAAATCACTGAACCAAATACTGGGTTACAGACCTAAAAGAGTCATCAAGCGGCTGACGACTTTTACAGGATCGTGGCGAACCACGTCGCTTTCGCTCATGAAGTTGCCACTGATCACCCTGAGCCCCATGGCTCGTATGCGGTCGATGTCGGGGTCCACGAGGTTTTGTCCCACTGTTCGGTACTTCTCAAGCGCGTCTTGGGAGGGAACGCCAGTGTTGACCACGACGTAATCGAACACCTTTTCCTTCACTTGAGCCAGGATTGCGCCGACGTGCTCGCTCGCGCTGAATGAGTCGCTTTCGCCGGGCTGGGTCATCACGTTGCAGATGTAAACCTTGATTGCCCGGCTCTCTCGCATCGCCGATGCGACGCCGGGGATTAATAGATTTGGAATGACAGAAGTGTAAACGCTTCCGGGCCCCACGCAGATAAGATCGGCATCGGCGATGGCTTCTAGCGATGGAAGAAATGGCTGGACATTATCTGGCGAGAGTCGGAGCTCTTTGATACGTCGTCCAGCGGCAACGATCTCCGTTTCTCCTCTGATCTCCAGATCGCCTTCGAGCATCGCCTTAAGGCCGACATGATCGAGGGTCGAAGGCATCACCTGTCCGCGAATCGCCAGAACTTCGGAAGCAATGTTGATAGCTCGCTCGAAATCACCTTGTGCTTGATCGACTAGGGCCGCGATGAGGAGGTTTCCCATCGCGTGCCCGCTCAGCGAGCCGCTGTCCTTAAAGCGGTGCTGGAAGAGGTCGGTCATCGCCTTTTCCGCATCCGCAAGGGCAACCAGACAGTTCCGGATGTCGCCCGGTGGAATCATTCCTTTGTCTTGGATGAGCCGGCCGGATGACCCACCATCGTCTGTGACCGTTACAACTGCGGTGATGTTTGAGGAGTGCTGCTTCCAACCTCGAAGTAGGGTTGAAAGACCGGTTCCACCTCCCAATGCGACGATCCGGGGACCCGAGGCAAGTTGTTGACGGCGTACGTAAACGTCTACTCGTCCACCCTTCATCGAAGGGTTGAGAGTTTCGATCACATGGATGAATGCGAGGCGGATCGCCAGTAGCATCAGGGCCGCACCAAGAAGAAGAAGAGCTGCGCCAACCCAGTGAATAGCTAAATCTGCTTGGTCGGCATCGGCAAAGCTTCCTATTGCTGTCCCTGCCGCGGAGTGGAGCTCTCGAGTAAGACCCTGAATTTGGACATTGAACGCCATCAGTGAGCCGACAAGCGTCCCGATGAACCCGACCAGAAGAAGGAAAAAAGCTCGCCAAACTCCGACCGTGGGAGCGAGCGCATGCCGGAGTTTGTGTCGCCGGATCACTCTTTCTCGTCAGGCAAAAACACGCCTAACGCTCCGTTGATTGCAGAAATGAGGAGCGAAGCCACAAACGCTGCCGCAAACCCCTTGATTCCGTCATCAACGATCTTAAACCCAAGCTCGAACCTCGCAGCGAAGTACAAAACAGCCGCGTTGACAACTAGCGAGAATAGACCCAATGTGAGGCAGCTCAGCGGCAGAGTGATCAGCTTCAACAGCTTGCCGAGTGTGACGTTCAGAAATGCCAGCAGAGCCACGCCAATCATCAAGGTGAAAAACTGCTGAACCCCGCTAGCGTTCGCCTGAAAGCCAAGCCCCAAAGCCTGACAAAGAAGGGAGGCGGCAAACACAGAAACAGCTAGAAGCACCCACCGGATGAAGACTCGTTTCATGTTCGCTCATTCCTATTATGGCGCGGGTCATACTCTTAAGGTTCATGACCGCCAAAACGCCCATGCTTCAGCAGTATTTCTCGGTGAAGTCCGAGAATCCTGGGGTGTTGCTCGCGATGCGAGTAGGCGATTTCTATGAGTTTTACGGAGAAGATGCCGAAATCGCTGCGGCTTCATTGGAAATCACTCTCACCGGGCGGGAAGACGGAACCAACGGACGTATCTCTATGGCCGGGGTTCCGTTTCACGCGGTCGAACGTTACCTGGCGAAGCTCCTCCAGAAAGGCCACAAGGTTGCGATTTGTGATCAGCTGGAAGATCCCAAGTCAGCCAAAGGATTGATCAAGCGAGGGGTCACTCGTGTGATGACGCCCGGAACCGTTCTCGAAGACTCCCTTCTGGAAGCGGGTCGTAACAACTTCCTTGCGGCGCTCTGCGTGAACGACGGCACGCTCGGCCTCGCGATGCTGGACCCTTCAACGGGCGAGTTCATGGTCACCGAAATGGTCGGCGGAGAAGCTCAGGAGCGATTGCTTCAGGAACTGGCTCGAGTTCGACCCTCGGAATTGCTCCTAGGAAAGGATGCCGATGCATACGGCGAAGTGGCCCGAAATGCGTTAGGCTCAACCACTACCGACTTTGCTCAGCCGCGTTTGGACCAGGCGACCAGAAAGTTGCAAGAGACGTTTGGAGTTTCTTCACTCAGCGGATTTGGCTGTGCCGATAAGCCCTCTGCGGTGACGGCCGCGTCGATGATTATCGCCTACGCTGAGCGCAACAAACTCGATCTCGGTCATCTTCAGGGATTGGCAACTTACTCGGTGGAGGGTTTCATGCGACTCGACCCAGCCACACGACGCTCGCTGGAACTCACTCAGAATCTTGCCGATGGCTCACGTCGATTTACGCTGCTTGGGGTGTTGGATCAGACTTGTACACCCATGGGGGCACGCCTTCTGCGGCGATGGATCGAGCAACCACTACTTGACGTAACAGAGATCAAACGTCGGCACGATGCCGTTGCCCGTTTTCTGGGTTCTTCGATCCACCGAGGCGATTTGCGAGAAGCGCTCAGGGGGCTTTCGGATATCGAGCGGCTGGTCTCTCGGTGTAGCGCAAACCTCGCCGGTCCCCGAGACCTCGCCGCTCTGAGGACTACTCTTTTGGGTCTGCCAAAGGTTCTGGCGCCTGCCGAAAAGCTTGGCTTCGGGCGAATCCAAGAACTCATTGAGCAAGTTCAATCCCACGGCGAACTCGCCTCAATTCTCAACAAATCCATCGTCCCCGAGCCGCCCCACACCGTCCGCGACGGCGGTGTCATTCGCCCCGACTATGACCACGAACTCGACAAACTCCGCGAACTCGGCCGCGATGGCAAGAACTTCATCGCCGGACTGGAAGCAGACGAGCGAGAAAAGACCGGGATCAACACTCTCAAAATTGGGTTCAACTCCGTCTTTGGCTACTATATCGAAGTCACTAAACAGCACACTGCCAAAGTCCCCGCTGAATACATCCGCAAGCAGACGACGGCGAACGCCGAGCGCTACATCACCGCCGAGCTCAAGGACCACGAAGCCCAAGTCCTCGGTGCGGAAGAAAAGGCCACTGCCCTCGAATCTGATCTCTTCAACAGAATCCGATTACGGGTCGCCGAACATGCGGGCGCGTTGCTCCAAACCGCTCGCGCCGTCGCCGAAATTGACGTCCTTGCCTCCTACGCCGAAATCGCCTCCCTCCGAGGCTACACAAGACCCGAAATCGTCGAGGAAGACGTTCTCGAGATTGAGTCAGGTCGCCATCCTGTCGTAGAAGCCAACACCTCCAACTTTGTCCCCAATGACCTCCAGATCGGATCCGAAGAGCCGCGAACCCTTATCATCACAGGGCCCAATATGGCGGGAAAGTCGACCTACCTGCGTCAAGCTGCCCTTGTGTGCCTCATGGCACAAATCGGAAGCTATGTACCGGCAAAAAGTGTACGAATTGGCATTATCGACCGCATCTTCGCCCGCATCGGAGCCAAGGATGAACTTGCAACCGGACAAAGCACCTTCATGGTCGAAATGGTCGAGTCAGCCAACATCCTCAACCACGCGACTGACCGCTCGCTCGTTATCCTGGACGAAGTCGGACGCGGAACCTCAACCTACGACGGCCTCGCCATCGCCTGGGCGATGATCGAGCACCTCGTCGAAACCCGAAGCAAAACCCTCTTTGCGACCCACTACCACCAGCTCAACACCATCGCCGAAACCGTCCCGACCGTCAAGAACTTCCGCGTCAGCGTCGAAGAATTCGGGGACGACATCGTGTGGACTCACCGCGTCCTTCCCGGCGGAGCCGATCGCTCCTACGGAATCCACGTGGCAAGAATGGCCGGCGTCCCTGGGTCTGTGCTCAGAAGAGCCCAAGATATTCTCAGCGAGCTCGAGCAAGACAAACCTCCTACCCCGGTCGAAACCCAAACCAAGCGCCTCCAAATGACCCTCTTCGAATTCGAGGCCCCGCCTGTGTTAGAGGCATTAGAGAACCTGGATGTCAACCAACTCACTCCGATTGACGCGTTGCGACTGTTGGATGAATGGAAGAAGAAGTTTCTCTAGCCGGGGGCGTATAATCTCCGCGTGACGTCAACGCCGACGACCGAAGAATTTGGCAAGCAAAAGAAGCTTGGCTTCCTTGCTGCTTGGTTGGGTTGGGCCTTTGATGGGCTCGATGGGTTCCTGTACACCCTGGTTGCTCTACCGCTCGTGGCTGGCTTGATGAAACTGCCGGGCACGGACCAAGCCGTCAAGGATAAGGCGGCACTTATTCAAGCTGTTTTCTTGGTTGGCTGGGCCCTTGGCGGAGCCGTTTTCGGACGCATCGGTGACGCCCTGGGCCGGACCAAGACGCTCAATCTCACAATCATTTTCTATGCCTGCTTCACTGGGCTTTGCTACTTCGCAACCGAATGGTGGCACCTTCTCATTTTCCGTTTCCTAGCCGCTCTAGGAATCGGCGGGGAATGGGCGGCTGGCGCGGCTCTAGTTGGGGAAACCGTTCCCCAACGACTTCGGCACTGGGCGAGCGCTCTGCTCCAAAGCGGATACATGTTCGGAATGATTCTCGCCGCTCTCACAGTCCGGAGTCTTGCTGGCGTCGAATACAAGAACATCTTCTTGATTGGTGTCCTGCCCGCGCTCGTCACCCTTTGGATTCGAAAAGCTGTCCCAGAACCGGAGGAGTGGCTGGAGAACAAGTCGAAGCAAGTGATGCCCAAGGTCTCTGAGCTCTTCGGAAAAGCAGTCCTGCCGACTACTCTCAAAGTGCTGGCGATGTCCACAATTACGCTCCTAGGTGCCTGGACCATTCTCTACTTCGGACCAGGAATGATCCGAACCCACGTCGAGAATAAGGGACTTCCGAAGGCAGAATTGGACTACATCGTCGTCAACGGAACGATCCTCTTCACGCTCGTGAACATTGCCGGAAACTTCTTCATGGCTTTCGTGACTCAAAAGGTCGGCTACCGAAAGGGGTTCATTTTCGCTCTCTCTGCCGCCTTGTTTGTGTTCATCTACGGCTTCTCTCAAGAGCGGAGCCTAGCGGCTTCTCAGATGTGGATCTCGGCTGCGGCGTTCTTCGGACTCGGAGTTTTTGGAGCTTTCCCGCTCTACTTCCCGATGCTCTTCCCGACGCTACTCCGAACGACCGGAGCTGGGTTTTGCTACAACGCCGGACGATTGATCACCGCAGCCGGAACCTTTTCCGCCGCATCGCTCATCCCGCGAGAAACGTTTTACTACGCAGGGTTCTTGTACATCCCGGCGATCATTCTCGCGTTCTTCATGCCCGAACGAAGAGTGGCTCAGGATAATGTGGTTTCTGCTTAAACCGTTTTGAGCGTGAGCACGGCTACTTGTGGAGGACAAAGGAACCGCGACGGCGGGCCCGTAGTGCCGACCCCGCGTGTCACAAACACTGGAGTCGAAGCCTCAGGGTAAAAGCCGTCCCGATACCGATCCCCGTTTCGCGATGTCATTGGGGTGAGATTGAACGGGAACCTAAACTGTCCGCCATGCGAGTGCCCGCTGAGTTGTAGTAACGCGGCTCCGACTGGGATCTGATCCACTAAATCTGGCTCATGCCAAAGAGCAATTGTTGGCTCGTCCGAGGCATTTAGAAACGCCTTTGCCACGTTGGCATGACCCGCGTTGAATGAGTCAATTCCCACCCAGCAGATGCCATCGTGGGTCCAATTCTCGTTCCTCAGGAGCTTTATGTTGAGTTCATCAAAGATGATCCGCAGAATCTCCGGAGACCCCTTTCGGTAGTCATGATTCCCAGGAACGGCAACGACATTGCCGTTCATCATGAGCAGCGGCTCCAAAACCTCTCCGAGCTTTGCCGGAGAGGAGGTGTCCCAATAGGAAACATAATCTCCAACTAGAGCCACCATGTCCGGCGATTCATCCAAAGCCAGATCAATCGCCTGCTGAGCCAGGTCGATGGACCACAGATGCCCGATATGAAAATCGGCCAGAACGGCAATCCGGTACCCATCCAGCCGTTCGGGTAGGCCAGGCAGCGGACAATCAAACCTTTCGACTCCGATTCGCTTTGATTCAACAAGTGCGCCGTAGATCAGAGCCGCACTGCCAAGTGCCGAAAATCCAGTGGCCGCAACTGCAAGTAGCTTCTTATTGTTCATCGGACCACTTCCATGACTCTAGCCGCAATATCGGCGTTTCCGAATGGTGGCATCAGGTAGATACCTTGTGCCCCCTTCACCTCTCGGCAAAGCTGTCTGGCGTCTTCGATGCCGATTTCGAGGGCAACCTCGTCGGATTCCGCGGCCGCGATCCTCGCGCGCAACGTTTCGGGAATCGAAATTCCGGGCACCTCGTTGTGCATAAACTCGGCATGACGGGCCGAGCGGAGCGGCAAAACGCCAACCAAAACCGCAACTCCTAGCCGTTGACAAATCTCCATCGACCTCAGAGCATCGCTGGCGTCAAATACCGGCTGTGTGTAGATGAGGGTTGCCCCAGCGGCAACCTTTCGCGCCAAGCGATCATCCTCCAAAGCTTGGTCAATCGCGCAAGGGTTGTAGGCCGCACAGATCGTAAATGCCGTCTTCATCCCAACTGAATAACCCGCTAAATCCACACCTTCGTTGAACCGTGACATGATTCGGCAGAGCCCAATCGCGTCGATGTCAAAAACGCTCGTCGCCGAAGGGTAATCGCCAATATTGGCTGGATCACCCGTCACCGCCAGGATGTTCCGAATCCCCAAAGCGTGTGCGCCCAATAAATCGCTTTGCACTGCCAACAGGTTACGGTCACGGCAGCTAAAATGCATCGTTGCTTCAATCTCTGCCTCGGTTTGGATCAATGTACAAACCGCCGTAGGGTTCATCCTAAGCCGCGCGCGGGCCCCGTCCGAGATGTTGATCACGTCACATCCCGCTTCTTTCAGCTTCTTGGCTCCAGCGATTAGCTTCTGAATTCGGAGTCCGCGGGGCACATCCATCTCGATTGCGACAACAAATTTTCCGTCGGCAATCTTGGATGAGAGCGAGCTTGGAGATGCCTGGATCAGCTCCTCTTTCTCCTTCTCGGAGCGGGTCACCACGGTTCGCGGCTTGACCTTGATTCCCTTGTCGAGCACGTCGCGCATGGCGCGAATATGCGCCGGAGTCGTACCACAACACCCGCCAATGACCCTAGCGCCTTCTTCCACTAACCGAGCCGTTGCCTTGGCAAAATATTCGGGTGACGTATCGTAGGTGATTTCTCCTTTGACCAGCTGTGGTAGGCCCGGAGTTGGGAACGCAATGATCGGAAGTTCAGTCTCCTCGGCCATCATTCGCACCAGATCGAGCATTCGCTGGGGCCCAACGATGCAGTTCGCGCCAACTGCGACAGCCCCGCTAGCGCTCATCTCGCGAGCACAGCGCGAAGGCAGGCCCTCGGCTAACATTTCTCCATCCTCGATGAATGCCTTGCTGACGAACACGGGCAGGTCAGAAACTGCTCGAATGGCTGCGACAGCAATCTCGATTTCTCCGAGGTCTACGAATGATTCCAGGAAGAATCCATCGACTCCGCCCGCAACGAGGCCGTTAGCAATTTCGGTGAACGCCTCAGTGGCAACCTCCTGCTCGATATGTCCGAAAGGTGCCAATGGCTTTCCGCAAGGCCCCACTGCTCCCAGAACAAATCGATCTCCTGCTGCTTTCCTGGCGATCTCGGCTCCCTTTTGATTGAGCTCGAAGATGCTTACACCACGTCCCTCAAGCTTGAACGGGTTCGAACAGAACGTGTTCGTTTCGATGAAGTCAGCACCAGCTAAGATGTATTCCTGATGAACCGCTAGAACCAATTCAGGCGATTCAATATTTGCCAAATCGTAGGGTTGCTTCTTAAAGCCTCTTTCGGCGAGCAAGGTGCCGTTTGCTCCGTCGCCAAGTAGCACGCGAGAGGACAGAGCTTCGAGAAGGGTCACCTCATTAGGTTACCAGGGCAGGTTTTGGCACGGTTCTTGAGGTTGGTTCACATCAGACTATGAATCAACCTACCGTCTCTGTGGTGATCCCGGTGTTCAACCGTTTTGAACTGCTCAAGGAAACAGTTGATTCAATATTGAGTCAGACGTATCGTGACTTTGAACTGCTGCTTGTCGACGACTTCTCGACAGACGGAACCCGAGAGCGGCTAGCAGAACTCCTCGATGATCGAATTGTCTTCAGTCCCAACCCAAAGAATATGGGTGCAGGGGCTACTCGAAACCGGGGTATCGACCTCGCAAAAGGCCAGTTCATCGCACTCACGGATCAAGATGACTTGTGGCACCCGACGAAGCTCGAAGAGCAAGTTGAAGCTATGCAGGCAGACAAGGACGTTGTGCTGGTTGGCACCCATGCTCAGGCGTTTTCCATCGTTGATGGCGGTAGAACGGATGGAGACACTTTTGCTCACCCTGCCGACGATCAGAGTATCCGGGAGTTCTTCTTCTACAGCTCGCCGTTTGTTTCGTCAACCGTTCTTGTTCGAGGTGACGTGCTTCGAAGCCACAGTCTAAGATTCCGAACTGACATGGGCAAGTCGAGCTGCGAGGATTATGACCTCTGGCGGCGAATCTCTGGGTATGGCAAGGTGGCGAACATTCCTAAAGTCTTGCTCGACTATCGCGAGCATGCGACCCAACAGTCTCGGCTTGGAGTCGATGATATGTGCCACTACGCCAACGTGGTCCGGAAGGACGTGCTTGAGTCGGCGGGCATTCAGCTCACAGAGCGACAGTTTGGTGCCCTGGAGAGGATGGGTCGGTTTGACGCTTTCCGTCCAGACGAACTCAGGATCGGAGCGAGTACGACTCGCATCTTGCTCAAGTCTCGGAAGTACGGTGCGGGAGTCCATCGGGAGATGTTTGTTGGAACGCTTTGTCGAACCAAGACCCGAGCCACGCGAAAGCTTCGAGCATTCTGTGCGAGTCGAGCACATATCTCGATTAGTCTTGGAATGCTCGCGCTCTATATCAAGCGGCTTTCAGATTTCACTCCGATTGAGCTTTGAACGCGCTGAGGACGTCGACATAGTCGTCTGTCCAGGGCTTGACTGATTCAGGAATGTCGATCTCGTTCCAGTCGATTCCGGGCCTCACTTTTCCAAGGTTCAGTTCCGGGTGACCGACGGTGTTTCCGTTCGAAAGTTTCTGGAGGACGCTGCGATCTTTGGTAAGCAGGAGCCAGTGAGATTGGGTCTTGCCGTCCGCTTTCTCTTCTGAATTCTCTGCGTCCATGTTGCTAAATGTTTCGAGACCAGCTGAGCGAGCCGTCAAGGCAACAACTGGGGCGAGTTCGAGGTAGCGATTGGAGATGTGCATTGCGAGCACGCCGCCAGGAGCCAGCTTTTTCGCATACATCTCAATCGCCTCCGCTGTCAGCAGGTGGGTCGGGATGGCATCGGAGCTGAAGGCATCAAGCACCAGGAGCCCGTAGTTTCCGTCTGGCTCCTTGGCCAAGGTTAGACGGGCGTCGCCAAGGACGTAGTTCATTCTTGCCTGGGACTGTTTGAGAAACGTGAACAGCCCGCTGTCACGGGCGATGTAAAGGACGGTCGGGTCAATCTCGAAGTAGGTGAACTCTTGATCGGGGCGGCCGTAGACGGCGAGCGACCCGACGCCGAGGCCGACGAGGCCAACTCGGTGGACGTCTAGGATAAAATTCGGCGAGTTGAAGATTGAGCCGATGGGGCCGGTTGGATAGTAGTAGGTGAGTGGCAAAGCCTGCTTGGTGGGATCAAGCGACTGGCGACCGTGGATCGTGTTTCCGTGCATTAGCTGGCGGTAGCCCTGACCGTCTACAACTCGGTGAACGCCGAAGAATGAGCGATGGGTAGCGAGCACTTTGCCGGTCGAGGCGATGCCGAGAGCGATCGAGCCGAAGAAGAGTGCGAGCATGCCGAAGGCGTAAACCTTGGTGCGCTCGACAAGAGCGAACACGGCAACGAGTGGGACTCCGAGTGCGATTCCGGATCGGAGGTTTGGCTGAAGATCGGTTCCGATGTAGCGGACCGCCGCCATCCAGGCGAAGCTGACGACAACAAGGATTCCGGTGAGCTGGAGCTGCTTGTTAAACACCTTCGTTGGTGGTCTGAAAAGCAAGATCAGACACATCACCAGTGGGTACTCGAAGAAGGTCGGAAAGATCATCGGGGCGATGATCGAGTTGAAGAAACCACCGAGGGCGCCGCCGATTGAGAGGCAGAGGTAGAACTGAGTGAGATTCCCTGCGTCCGGACGGTCCTCACTTAGAAGAGCGTGGCAGAACCAGGCGGCGACAAAGAACACGGTGATGTGGAGGAACGCGAGTGGCATCAGCGGCTCGGTGGCCTCAATGCAAATGGTGAACGCCAGTGGAGTGACCAGGAGCGGCAGGATTCGAGCGAGCTGGGTCGCTGTGACGAACCGCTTTGAGGCGAAGGCAAAGATAAAGCTGAGTAGGTAGGCGGCGAGCGGTACGACCCAGATGAGCGGAATCGGCGCGATATTGCTGGAGATCGTGTTCGTGACTCCGAGGAGGAGCGACGAGGGCGCAGCGGCGATGAGGATCCAGCGGAGAAGACGATTTCGGTCGAGTTTCTCGACTGGCTTTACTTCCTCTTGGGGCTGGATTCGGACAAAAAGTCCGGCCACGATCATGGCAACCATCATGACGATGAATCCGAGGCGGAAGAGGTTTGCTTGTTCGCCGAGTTTGAAGTGGCGCTCGATATAGAACGGGTAGGCGAAGAGGCCGACCATTGAGCCGACATTGCTGATTGCGTAGAGGAAATAGGGGTCTTTGGCGGCGGGGTCGGCGGTAGTGGCAAACCAGCGTTGCAGGGTTGGCGACCCTGCGGAGATGGTGAAGTAGCTGAGGCCAACCGTCGTCGCGAGCATTAGGAAGACGAGCAGCGGCGGGTAGCCGGTGGTCGCGTTCTCGGGGACCTTGACGGCAAAAGGCAGGGTGAGCACGGCTCCGATCAGGAGGAGAAAATGAAAGAATCTTTGGCGGGTCGGGTCGAGCAGGCGGTTACTGTAGTGCGCGTAAGCGTAGCCGCCGAGAAGAGCTACCTGGAAGAAGAGCATCGCGCTGGTCCAGACCGCTGGCGATCCCCCGAAGGTGGGGAGTAACAACTTTGCCGCCATCGGCTGGATGAGAAACAGCAATGCGGAGCCAATAAAGATGGCAATGCTGTAAACCGTCCGCGCGAAAGTCACGGGATATTGTAGCTTTTCGGTGCTGTCTTGCTGTTTTTGGCTCTGGGTTGGGAAAGAACTGCGACGCATTTGGTTGAGTAGTCAGGTTCAAAGTTGTTTCGGGTCTGGGTTCAAGTTGGGTAGGGTGGGGTAGTCGGTTCGACCAGGAAGTTTTCATGGTTCGGCATCTGATTGGGGGGGGGGGTGGCGGTGTACGTGAGCTTGGGACGTTTGGTTCCCGCTGCAGACCTGCAGGAGATTCCACGCCCGACGAATCGAGCTGTTGAAAGCGGCATTAAGGACACCGCAGACTAGAGAGAAATTCAACATCTACCTATAGGCAACGAAGTCGTGCAAAAGTCAACCAAGTGGTCTGCAGTTTGGGTTTGGGTGGGAGAGATTTTGTGAACGAAACGACGGGCTCGGTTCGTCATTGGTACGTGTCGGGACGATTTCAGAAAGCGGCTATTGTGGTCATCGTTGGTGGTTGCCTTTTTGGGATCGGCTTTCAACACTACGTCCGGGGGCCAAGAATGCGGTTGGCGAAGATTGAATCTGCGCTTTCTTGCAAGGACTGGGATGCATTTGCCGAAGCGTTCCCAGATTCTAACTGGTCGTATCGGCCTTGGTCGAAATCTCAGATGGTTGCATTTATGCGGCACTATGTTGAGCCCAAGTTGACGCCTCGCGCCAGCATTTCTCGCCGTAGCCTGATGACTTTTGGGTTTCCAGCCAACGTGATCGAGCTTTGTAACTCGGATAGTAAGCCCCTTGTTGAAACTGCGCAATACATGACGAGTAGAACTGTGTGGTCGACAACGCGGTGGAATATCTATTTCCCCTTGTCTTGGGTTGAGGATCCACCTTGGTTCCTCACAACCGTTCGAGCGGTTGCACACGAGTATTACCCGCATCCTGAAATGCGGGATGCGAAGCTTGCAAAGTCGGTGTCAGAGTATGAATTCCTGGTTGCCGAGCGCATAAAGTTGGAGCAAATGGGCATCGTTTGCGTTCAGCCAAAGCTGGGCCCGCGACCAGCCACCACTTTTGACGACTATCTCGCCTTAATCATCCGACTCCACCCCAAGAACAAAGATCAGTACCAGCAAGTGTCAGCCAAGTACGGCTACCACCCAAGGTAGCCTTGCGCCATGATTGCTCTGGCTGCCGCGGTCACGGTCTTCTCTTCGGGTGAAGACGGGTTCAATACCTACCGAATTCCGGCTCTGATTCGAACCTCGATAGGTTCTCTTGTAGCGTTTGCAGAGGCGCGGGCTAGTCAGGCGGATGCGGCGAACAATGCGATTGTCACCAAGATCTCGGAAGATGGCGGGGTGACTTGGGGGAAGATGGGGGTTTGTCAGTCGCCGAGTTTCCTCACCCACCAACCCCCTCTCCATGGAATGGAGAGGGGGAGTTTCGGAGGGTCGTTTAACAATCCCTGCGTGGTCGAAAACCGTAGAGGACAGTTGGTTGTTCACTTTCAGCACTATCCGAAGGACACGCATGAATACGACGTTGAGGCTGGATTAAGCGGACCCAAGGTCGTTCGCGGGTTCCAAACGGAGAGCCGAGACGGGGGGAAGAGTTGGTCTACTCCGAGGGACATCACGCCTGAGATTAAGCCATTGGAAGCAGTCACCATTGCTAGTGGCCCCGGAGTTGGAATTCGGCTGGAACGCGGGAAGCACAGAAATCGCCTCGTTATGCCGTATAACTACCGCGTCGGGAAGCGCTGGTGGGTGTACTGCGCCTATTCCGACGATGACGGGCGGCACTGGAAGCGCGGAGCGCGGGTTGAGCAACCTGAGGAGATGAACGCGAACGAGGTTCAAGTGGTGGAGTTGAGAAGTGGGGACGTTCTTTTGAATGCTCGGAATCAGGCGAAGCGTAAGGAGCGATGCGTCGCTCTGAGCTACGATGGGGGAGCGACATTTTCTCCGGCGGCTTTTGATACTCGTTTAGTTGACCCAGTGTGCCAGGGGTCTTTGATCCGGCTGGGGAACGGGGTTTTGGCGTTTAGCAATCCGGCTCATGCGACGAAGCGGGAGAATGGTACGGTTCGGTTTAGCTGGGACGAGGGGCGAACCTGGCCCTTGTCGGTCGTGGTTGAGCCGGGGTCGTTTCAGTATTCTTCGATGGTTTGTCTGCCGGGGAATCGGGTGGGAATGATCTACGAGACGGTGGTTGGGGGACAGTATCAGATTCGGTATCAGACAGTCGTAGTTCCTTAGTTCGGGGATAACTCGCTCCGCTCCACGGGGCTTAGCTCTCCAGCACTTGCGCCGAAGTCTTAAAGTGCAACTTGGCGACCTTCCCTAGATTCTCCGCACCGTGCATCTGGACAAATCGTTTGCCGGTTCCAATGACGTTGGTCGCCCCCTTGGGAAGGTCGATTCCGAACTCTTGGCTGAGCCCTTTGAGGCGCTTGAGGAACTCAGCTCGGGCAAGGATTGAGGCGGCGGCGACGGCGAGATCCGACTCGGCGCGGACCCGCGAGACGAACTGGGCTTTGCGGCCAAGCTCCTTGAGTTTTGACTTGACGACGGTTCCTCCGGCGGCGAATTGGTCACTGATGATCAGATCAGCGGGCTGCTTTTCAAGAACGTTTTCGATGGCCTGAGCATGGCCCCAGGCGAGCAGGTGATTGAGGTTCTTGATCTTGAGATAGAGTTCGTTGTACTTGACGGGGTTCATCAAGATAACGGAGTGCGGACAGACCCGCTTGATCTTCTCCGCTAGGGCCAGAGCCTGGGCATCGGTCAGTTTCTTGCTGTCCTTCACACCTTCGAGCTCGGCATAGTGCTCGGGCCCGACATAGCACGCGGCGACCACTAGCGGGCCAAAGAAGTCTCCTTTCCCGCTCTCGTCAACTCCAACTCGTCCTTGGTTCAAAGATTTGCCTCTTCCAGTTCGCTCTTCTCGAGCACTTCCTCGAGCTGTGCTCCGGTCATGTCCGGCAGGGTCGCATCGCGAAACGCCTTATTGAGGAGCGGCACAAGGCCGGTGAGAGTAAACCCTAGCCCCATGAGGACGTGCATGCCGACTGGGCCGAGAAACTTGAGCAGAGTTCCTCCCGCGGCCATTCCGAACGGCTGAATTCCCATCCAAATCAGGTTGCCAAGACTCATGACTCGCCCCCGATACTCGTCGGGAACCTTAAGCTGTTGGTAGGTTCTCATCGGGACGTCAACTGCGCCGATCGCGAATCCGCAGAGTAGGTTCCAGAAGGAGTACACCGCGAAAATTGGTGAGAAGCCCATTAGGATCACCATAACGCCGGCAACCGCAATCCCGAAGCTGTAAGCCAGTCCCGGACGATGGAACTTCATACGCGGAACGATAAAGCTCATCGCGAGCATTCCGATGATGAAGCAGCTTTCGATGATCGCAAGCGGGGCGGCTTTGTTTCCGAACCACTCCTTGTTGATGGAGAGGTAGACGACAAAAAATGGCGACATGAACAGCGCGAGGCCGACGCTGGCAAGGAGCGATAGGCCGATGACCTCGTCCCTTTTCGCGTATTGGATACCCTTGATCACATCATCGAACATCTTTGACTCCTCGACATCCGTCCGTTCCGGAATCACTTCGGGCAGCTTGAGAAGGAAATAAACCGAGGCGATGAATGAGAGTCCGTTGGCGATGACCATCACCTTGAGGAAGGCACCAGGACTGTATTTGTCTGCGACTACGCCGAGGGCTGCAGTTAACATGTTTCCGATCAGCCAGGCGAACTGGTCGGTCGCCGCGCTGAAGGCGTTGGCTCCCATCAGTTTTTCAGGAGGAACCAGGCGAGGAATGACCGCGTTCTTCGCAGGGAAGAAGAAGACCCGAAGGGTGGCAAGCAGGGGGCCGAAGACGTAGAATGCCCATCGAGGCGGATCGCTCGGGATCACCAAGAGGTAGATCAGGAACGCAATTAGAACCAGGGCACTGAGGATATCAGACCAGATGAGAATCTTCTTGCGATCCATTCGGTCAGCGATTGCCCCGGCAACTGGTCCCAGGAACAAGTATGGGAGTGCTTCGAGGGCACCAACATAGCCGACCATCGCATCGTCGTTGAAGAGGCGCTTGATGACAAAAAGAGGACCGATGAAATAGAACGCATCGCCAATGCGTGAGATAGCTTGACCAAGCCACAGATTCCTAAAATCTGGGATTGAGAGGACATCCTTTGGAGAGCCTAGAGCAGAGGAGCTTTGCATGCGAAAGTTGATTTGGGGCAGTCGGGGCGCGGACAGGGCGCCAATTGACGAGGGCCTTTATCGCGTGCGGGTTAGCTTCATGAACGGTCAAGATTACCCGACGGTAGACTAAAGGCAACTATGATCGCCGCGATTTTTCCCGGTCAGGGCTCGCAGACTCCCGGGATGGGCAAGGATGTTTTTGAGGCCTCTGCTTCATCTCGAGAAGTCTTCGAAAATGTCTCCAAAACACTCGGAATCGACATCGCGAAGCTCTGCTTCGAGTCGGACGAAGAGACCCTTCGAGCCACAAACAACGCTCAAATCGCTTTGTATACTGTTGGCGTCGCGTCGTACGCAGCCAGCGACCAATCTGCCGACGTGTTTGCGGGGCACAGTATCGGAGAGTACGCCGCGCTTGTTTGTTCGGGGACTCTCTCTCTGGAAGACGGGGCTCGCCTGGTGCGGAAACGGGGCGAGCTGATGGCCTCGGCCGGAGACCTGACCCCGGGAACGATGGCCGCGGTTCTTGGCCTTGAGATTCCGGTGATTTCCGAAACCCTTGCTGGCGTTGAAGGAGTGGTTGTCGTGGCGAACGATAACTGCCCTGGTCAGACGGTGATTTCGGGTGAAGTCGACGCAGTCGCAAAGGCGATTCCGATGCTTCAAGAGGCGGGCGCAAAGCGGGTTCTTCCTCTGAATGTGAGCGGGGCATTCCATAGCCCTCTGATGACCGAGCCGAGTCGGCAGATGGCGCAAGCCTTGGCTGATGCAGTTTTCCAGAAGGGCAAGCCGGTTTATGCGAATGTCACCACGAAGCCGGTGGCGGATCCTTCTGACTGGCGTCCCATCCTCGAACAGCAGCTTCGGGATCAGGTTCGGTGGACCGACAGCGTCCGAAACATGATCGCCGACGGAGTCACTGAGTTCATCGAATTCGGCCCGGGCGAGGTTCTTTGCGGCATGCTGAAACGGATCGACAAGACTGTCCCGGCGAGGCGGTTTAGCGTAAACTAGGCTATGCCCCGAGTTCGCGTTTATGTCACTCTCAAGCCCGCTTTGCTTGACTCAGCCGGACGCACGGTGACCAGCTCTCTCCAGCATCTTGGCTACGAGGAAGTGAGCGATGTGCGAATCGGAAAACTCATCCATCTTGACGTAGATAAAGTTGAAGAGGCACGAATCAAGGAGATGTGCCAGAAGCTGCTGGCCAACCCAGTGATCGAGGACTTCAGCTTTGAGGTGGTCGGGTGAAGGTAGCGGTTCTGCAGTTTCCTGGTTCAAATTGTGATCAAGATGCGCTCAAGGCATTGCGAGAAGACGTTGGGGTTCAGGCAGAATACGTCTGGCACAACGACGGGTCTTTGAGCGGGTTCGACGCGGTTTTTGTTCCTGGCGGGTTTTCTTACGGCGACTATCTGCGATGCGGGGCCATGGCTTCGCGCTCGGCAATTATGCAGGAGACGATTCGTTTTGCTAATGAAGGCCGACCGGTGATCGGAGCCTGTAACGGATTCCAAATCCTCACTGAAAGTGGTCTTCTTCCGGGTGCTCTTCTCAAGAACGAGAAACAGAAGTTCATTTGCAAAAACGTCGAACTCGAAGCCGTCAACCAAACCAGTATCTGGACTAGTGGGGTCAACAAAACGATCTCCCTGCCAATCGCTCATGGTGAGGGTCGATACGTGATTGATAACGATGGGTTAAAACGAATTCAGGATCAGAACCAGATCGCATTTCGATACGTAGAGAATCCAAACGGATCTGTTGATGACATCGCCGGGGTTGTGAATGAGGCAGGCAATGTGTTGGGTCTCATGCCCCATCCGGAGCGCGCGACGAAGGAACTTCTCGGTGGAAATGACGGTTTATTGATCATGCGGGCACTTTCGCTCGTTAATGCCTAAGGCAATCGCTCCACTTGGAGCATTTTGTGCCTATTATTGAATAGCTAGAAAAGATGTTGAAGTACGGCTTGATTGGTCTGATTTTTAGTGGTGCCTCGTTCGCGAAGGCAGAAGAGCTTGTACTCGGAAACTACGGCCAGACGCTGGAGTCAACTTCGATTTACAAAAGCGCCAGCACGAAAGCGGGCAAGTTTTACAAAGCAAAGCAGTATCAGTATCTGGTGGTGAAAGCGTACAACGAGCGTTGGACCAAGGTGCTGATGGCGAACAATGTTTGGGGCTACATGCTGACCAGCAAAGTTGCGATTTTGCCGGAGGAGTATAAAGTTCAGGCAACGAGAGTTTCTGATCTCTCCAGTCGCGCCAAGGCAGCTTGGAAGGGAACCACCTTCAAGGGCACGCCTTACGTTTGGGGTGGAAACGACATCAACCGCGGTATCGACTGCTCTGCGTTTGTCAAATCGTTGTACGGTGAGATCGGAATCTCCCTTCCTCGAACTGCTGCCGAGCAAGCGAAAGTTGGTCTGCCAATCCGACGCTTAGAGGATCTTCGGGCGGGCGACCGGCTCTACTTCTGGGAGAAGAAGCGCAATACGATTGGTCATACGGGCATGTATCTGGGCAACGGCTACTTTGTGCACTCTTCGCGGGGTCATAACGGAGTGAATACCGATAAGCTAACCGAGAAGTGGCAGAGAATCCTCGTCGCAGCTCGTCGCTAGAAGCTGTGGAACTCTTCCACTGGAAGTAGGAACATCACGGCTCCGCCGACTGAGACTTTCATTGCGCTCGGCACAAATGCGGCCGCAGGATTTGCGTCATAGGCCGCCATGCTCAGCACTTGCTCACGGGTTGGGCAGGCCGTTTGGATCACGAGTTTGAGTGTGGCTACTTGGTCATCGCTTGTGCCAATAAGCAGGGTTGTATTTCCTTCGCGGAGAAACCCGCCCGTCGAGCCAATGATCGTGAACTTGAACCCCGCCGAGATCAACTCGTCAATGATCCGGTTCTTGTCTCGGTTATGAATAATGCATACGGCGAGCTTCATGGCTTGTGGGGGACAGTATAAACGAAAAGACCTCGATTGCATAGCAACCGAGGTCTTTTGTGGTTGTAAGAGTCAGCCTTACTGACCGAGTGCCCACATTGGGTAGTTGGCGTTCAGGTTTGGAATTGCGCTCAGAACGATCGTTCCACCAGTGTAACCTCGGAGGGTGCCCGAAGTATTGCTGATCCCTGATCCCGGAGTGTTGGAAACACCGTACTCAGCTGCCGTAGGGCAGTTCGCGAGGAACCTTTGAGCTTGCATGAAGCGAGCTCCGCCGTCAGCTGAACCAACAATGATTCCGCCGAAAGCTGCTCGGTTCTCATCGGTAACTCCTTGCCAGTTCGCAACGTATCCTGCAGGTCGCTGAAGGAGTTCCAGCGCCCAGAATTCTCGAACTGCGGCTGGGTAAACCGTGGCGGTTCGAGTGGTTGGGAAAGCTCCGCCGTAAGCGATCGGAACAACTCCGATCTGAAGGTTGCCTGATTCCATGAGGATTCCTGCCGCGCCAGTGTTTGGCAGGGAGGTCATGCTTCCACCCAACCAGCTATCTCGGATAGCGCCGGTTCGGGTTCCGGTTGTGTCTCCCCAAGTGTTCAACTGCCCGGTCAATGACGAGTTCAGAAGGTAGCTACCAGTGATCTGACCGCACTGAGCCCAAGAACCGCCTGGGCAGGAAGTGGTGGGAGCGTTGACATTTCCGCGTGACGTGTTGAAGTACAACTGAATGTTCTTCACGTAGGGCATCGTCCACTTCTGCCAAGAGAAGTGATTGACTCGGTAGGCGAAGCCAGCCGAAACAGCACAGTTAGGGGCGAGTGCAGCTGGAATGTTGTTCAAAGCTGGGTTGAGCGAGCTGTTGGCAACGCAGTCGTCGTTTCGGGGATACATGTCATCCGCGTCCGCGCCGTACATGATGATACCGAGAGAAATCTGCTTCTGGTTGCTGATGCCAGCAGCCTTCTTTGCAGCTGCCTTAGCTTGTGCAAAAACGGGGAAGAGGATAGCGGCGAGGATAGCGATGATCGCGATGACGACCAGCAGTTCAATGAGCGTAAATGCCTTTTTCATTTGAATGATTCCAATTGGATCTTGCGGCGCAGACCGAGAAATCCTTTTCCCATCCGCAACCGAGTTGTTAGACAACTCCTTCTAAGCAATAAGTTTACCAAACGACGTTAAGTGATTGTTAAGACTCAGTGATATTTAATGATTTAACTAAACGTCCACTGATCTATTAGGTTCAAATTGGCTCCGCTCTCTACTAGATTCCGAAAAGTTTCGCTACCCGATAAAATGTCGATGGGCATCCGGTCATACACATACTCGTACGGGGGCTGTTTCCAAGCGAAGCCTGGAAGCTGAGTCTCGTCCGACGTCGCCTGGAACCGACCCAGCTTGACGTGGCTCGAGTCATGGATGCCGGTTTGCTTCACAACTTCGTTGATCAGACAGCCGTAGGCAAGCACCGGACGGAACGCAGATCGATCCAGAATATGAACCTGGACCCCCTCGCAAATCTTACCGTGATGCTTGTTAAAGGTGGGTTCGAATTGAAGCGCCCGAAAGTAGGCACCCTCAATTCCGAGTCCATTCAAAGCCGAAGCGAGGCGACCCCCGTCGATAAACGGAGCCCCGACGATCTCAAACGGACGCGTGGTTCCCCGACCTTCGCTGAGATTCGTTGCTTCCAAAAGGCACCCTCCTGGATAGACCATGGCGGTGTCAATCGTCGGCATGTTTGGCGAGGGCATCACCCACCGATAGGGAGTGTGGTCGGCGTGAAGAGTTCGGTCCCACCCTTCGACATTGATCACCTCTAATTCTGTCGTAGGATGGTAGTTATCCGCGACGTAGCGGGCAATCTCTCCGATCGTCTTTCCATGCCGAATCGGCACATTATAGAGTCCGACAAAGCTCTCAAACCCCGGCTCTATCCCGGGTCCTTCGACAGCCGATCCAATTGGATTCGGTCTGTCGAGCACCAGAACCGGAAGCCCGACCCTTGCCGCCGCTTTGATGCAGAGACTCGTGGTCCAGATGAAGGTGTAATATCGCGAACCAACATCGGGAAGGTCAATGAGCAACAAATCTAGCCCGGCCAGCATCGCGTCCGTCGGCTCTCGATGTTCGCCATATAGAGAATAGGTTGGATATGGCCGACGCGGAACGCCTTCGCCATTCCACTCGATCATGTTGTCCTGTGTGGTTCCGAACAACCCGTGCTGGGGTCCGAAGACGGCGCCAATCTCCACGGCATCGAGCAACTCAAGAATGTGCCGATAGGAGGAGTCGACCGATGCTTGGTTGCAAACAACTCCCACTCGCTTACCTCTCAAAAAAGAGAACGCCTGGGCGGCAAGAATGTCGAGACCAACGGCAAACGCCATGGCTCCAGATTACCGCTCGGTAAAATCTGCTCATGGATGACTACACTTTCTCAACCGACCCCGCGCGGTTGCAAATGGATGTTATCCATCCGTTGCTGGCAAGCTCGTACTGGTCAACCGGAATCCGCAGAGACATCGTAGAGAAGTCGTTCAAGAATAGCCTCTGTGTGAGTGCGTTCGGCTCCGACGGTAACCAAGTCGGAGTTGCCAGGCTCATTACCGACTACGCAACATTTGCTTATCTCTGCGATGTCATCGTTGACGAACCTCACCGGGGCAGGGGCGTTGGTAAGAAAATGGTCGCCGCTTTACTCGACACTTTTGCCGAACCGCATATCCGTAACATTGCCTTGTTCACAAAGGACATGCAACCGCTTTACCGACAGTTTGGGTTTGTTGAGACCGAAGAGGGTCGTTGTATGCAGCTCAAACGTCCGCCGGAGAACTGGACATGAACCGCGCTGGATAAGGAATTATGGCGCGCCCGACTGGACTCGAACCAGCGACCAACGGCTTAGAAGGCAGTTGCTCTATCCACTGAGCTACGGGCGCGGACGTTTGTATTTTACCTTTGGAGAAATCAGTCACTGATGTGAACGTGAAACATGCGCCAGGGTCCTGCAATGGTCCGGACATATCGGGTGTCATAACCCTTGATGTCGTCGAAGCTAGAGTTGGTTGGGGCCTCTTGATCCTCCTCCGAGAGCTTTTCACAGTAGAGCAGACCCCGTTTCGTGAACTCGAAGAACCCCGGGCTGGTGGAACTCAACACAAACTCTATCTCTACGTTTTCATCCTTTAGCCAAACTTGGTCCACATCAGGAAGTTTTGCGAGAGCTACTTTGAGGGCCGACACAGTTGCTGGACGACCCTCGATCTTCGGTGGCTCGTCACGGTAAATGAAAACAGCCGCGGTCTTATCTGCCTTGCAAAGTCTAACGATTTCGCTCAAAACATCTTTGTGTTTAAAGTAGTAGTCGGAAAGCTCTTTCTCGCTCATCCCCTGATAACTCTGGAAGTGGCTACATCCAACGGGAAGTAGCACGCTCAGCGAAATGCATATCCATATCCGTTTGCGTAATGATCTCACGGGCAACTTCAGTAGACCGTCAACATCCACCAAGAACCCGCTGAGGAATCCCAGAATGAGTGCAACAATTCCACCGCTAAAGAGCATCACCAACACCGTGAACGAGTCTCGGCTGAACAAGGCAGTGAGGAATCCAAGGCCGCTGAGTCCGATCCACCCGAATACAAAGGGCGTCAGAAACTTGAGCGAAAACCTTGATGCTCCATCATAGTCAGGAGATTGGTCAATTCCCATGTGGTCACTTTGGCCCGTCTGACCACATAAACTCCAACGCTCCGACCGAGAATTTGATTCCTGGCCAGGGCATTGAGCGTTCGTTGTCAAACGAATCTAACCCAAGCCGGCTCAGCCCGTTGTTGCCAAAGTCACGCAGTTCCCAGATTCCTTCTGCGTTCACCGAGATTCGGAGTTGGTTCATGTCGACATCTGGAACGATACTGGAAATATCCAAGGATCGTGCATACGGATTGACCTTGCCAATCATCAACCCCATGGCGTCAACGCGGATGCAGTCAGTCAACTCTCCCTCAAACTCCAACTTGACGTCTGCCAGAACGTGGATGTAAATGTGCCCGAGATGGTCATAGTTGCCGACCGGGCCGGCAGTTTTGTCATAAGCAAATCGACCAATGTACTCGAGTTCGATTCCGTCGGCCTTGACCGACCGAGGAGTGAAAAAGTCGTCTGAATAGCAGGTGACGACCATGTTGTAGTCAAACTCACCCATCTTCGCCCGTACTTCCTCAATGAAGGAAGACCCATAGGAGACGCCCTTGAATGCTTCGTCCAGACTTAAACACGCATCGGCGAGTACGCGATCGATGAAGTCGTGATCGTAGAACGTGACACCTTGGCTGACCGCAAAAGCCGATATCGGCGCGTCGTCTTCGGAGTACGTTTCTTCGAAAAATGCTTCGAAGGATTGTTCGTCCGCCGCTCGTCCGAGCCAAACATCGACTTGACCTGCCATCGAGGAAATTCTACAACGTGCGAACGATTGCGATGTCTGCCAGCGTCATTGCTTCAGATGAAGCGGATTCCGATAATCGTATGGTGCGCGTTAAGCTTTGCCGCAGCGATTGCCATTGCTCTTGCCCTGCCCGGAAAGTATCGCTACTTGGCGCATCCCAAGGCAGCCGAGGATTTGGCTGAACAACTTCGCTTCGGCAAGTGGGAGAGGATCGTCGCCTACATCCCTGAGGAGGAGTTGACAGAAGCGGCTATGACGCGACCGCAGACAGAACGGCTCTTCCGGGAGTACATCAAGCCTGCGTTCGAGAAGGAAAACCCAGACCAGACAATCAAAGTCACCACGTCCGAATACAACTCTAGCGTGACGATAGGGAAGGGATTAACAAAATTTGAGGTCATGTTGTCCAACTACCCCGCGCTACTCCGGCCGTCCCTCGTTTGGGGAATCCGCACTTCGCTGACCCAGGTGGCGGTGATGCGGTCCGTCCGAGCGAACCCTGAGCTTCAGGGCAAGGCGAGGCGGGCCGAGACGGCGCGCCAGCTTTTGATCGTCACCGGGGAATGCAAGGCGTTTGGATTGAAGGCACTTCCTCCTCGGCCAGCGTCGATGAGTGGGAGGAGCTTGAAGTTGTTTCCGTAAATCGGACGAGATTCATCCACCCGCAAAAGATTCAAGACGGGTGGTTTGAACCTATGGATTCGCTTTTTTCGACTTTTTTGCGTTAAGGCTTGCATATCGAACCTTAACCAGGGAATAATATCTCTTGTGCCCAGCAATGAGCACAGAACTTTGAAAGCGGAATATTGAGGAAGAACAGTCAGATTTGACGGTTGAAATTCGTAAACACGAATCCAATCCGTTTTTCACTCTTCCCCTTCTGCAGAGCGATCTGGTGAAGAGGATACCAGCAACAACTGGGACAAGAGTGGTTCAAATGAGTAGATTAAGTTCCGAACTTTAAATCGGAAACTGATCAACACTTTCTACGGAGAGTTTGATCATGGCTCAGGACGAACGCTGGCGGCGTGCCTAAAACATGCAAGTCGAACGAGGTAGCAATACCTAGTGGCGAACGGCGTAGTAATACATGAGAAACGTGCCCTTAAGTCTGGGATATACAGGGGAAACCCTGGGCAATACCAGATGTGGCGGAGAGATCGCATGATCTTTCCATTAAATGGTTTTTCGCTTAAGGAGCGTCTCATGGCCTATCAGGTAGTTGGTGAGGTAATGGCTCACCAAGCCGACGACGGGTAGCGGGTCTGAGAGGATGATCCGCACGAGTGGGACTGAGACACGGCCCACACACCTACGGGTGGCAGCAGTTGGGAATCTTGCACAATGGGGGAAACCCTGATGCAGCGACGCCGCGTGGACGATGAAGGCCTTAGGGTTGTAAAGTCCTTTTTTGGGGAAAGACTTAGGACGGTACCCCAAGAATAAGCTCCGGCTAACTACGTGCCAGCAGCCGCGGTAAGACGTAGGGAGCAAGCGTTGTCCGGATTTACTGGGCGTAAAGAGCGCGTAGGCGGCTCGTTAAGTGTGAAGTGAAATCTCCAGTGCTCAACACGGAAACTGCTTTACATACTGGCGAGCTTGAGGAAAGCAGAGGCAACTAGAATTCCTGGTGTAGCGGTGAAATGCGTTGATATCAGGAGGAATACCAATGGCGAAGGCAGGTTGCTGGGCTTTATCTGACGCTGAGGCGCGAAAGCGTGGGTAGCAAACAGGATTAGATACCCTGGTAGTCCACGCCCTAAACGATGGATACTAGACGTAAGAGGTATCGACCCCTCTTGTGTCGCAGCTAACGCATTAAGTATCCCGCCTGGGGACTACGGCCGCAAGGTTGAAACTCAAATGAATTGACGGGGACCCGCACAAGCGGTGGAGCATGTGGTTTAATTCGATACTAACCGAAGAACCTTACCCAGGTTTGACATCGATCGCAAGATCCCGAAAAGGATCCCTCCCCCACAAGGGGACGTGAAGACAGATGTTGCATGGCTGTCGTCAGCTCGTGCCGTGAGGTGTACGGTTAAGTCCGCCAACGAGCGCAACCCACGTCCTGTGTTACCAGCGAGTAAAGTCGGGCACTCACAGGAGACCGCCGGTGTAAGCCGGAGGAAGGTGTGGATGATGTCAAGTCAGCATGGCTCTTACGCCTGGGGCTACACACATGCTACAATGGGAGCAACAAAGGGCAGCAATACCGCGAGGTGGAGCGAATCCCAAAAATACTCCCCCAGTTCAGATTGCACTCTGCAACTCGAGTGCATAAAGTCGGAATCGCTAGTAAACGCAGGTCAGATATACTGCGTTGAATACGTTCCCGGGTCTTGTACACACCGCCCGTCAAGTCACCTGAATCGTCTTCACCCGAAGTACGTGGCCTAACCGCAAGGAGGGAGCGTCCGAAGGTGAGGGGGGTAAGGGGGACTAAGTCGTAACAAGGTACCCGTACCGGAAGGTGTGGGTGGATCACCTCCTTAAAGGATAAGAACTGTTCCTTGCAAGTCAAGTGAACACATATCCAGGTCGAGACTTTCTTTCTCAATCCGCTTTTCAAGGGGACTCCAACTTGGAGTCCTTTTTTGTTTTGTCAGGGTCCATTTTTTGCTATCCTGAACCACATGGCATATCGCTCGTGGCTCAAAGCCGTCAAACACGTCGGGGATTTAGCGCAACAGTTTGTTCCGTACGACGACTGCAAGCCAGAAGCCAGCAAGCGAAACAAGCTTTCAGACGAACGGTGGCTTGATGCTATGAAGCGACAGATTCCGGTCGCTCCGGAATTCCTCCGCTACTTTGGAACCAGGATGCACGATTCCTGGGTGATCAGCCAGGAAAGAACGGGCGACCACATTCGAATTGAACTCGACTCTATCGAAGGGAACGTCTTTTGTAGCCAGTACGGCCTCTGGCTCGATGTTGAATTTCCCGAGCCCCTAATGCCCGTTGAACTCTACTGCCACGACGTCCGCTACGCCCGATGGGCAAGGCATGACAAAACGGGTTGGCTCAAGTTTGCAGAACCCGAGTTTCGAGAGATTGACCCAACTCGAACAATGTCGGATTCATTCACGTACGACTTCTTCTTTGAACAAGACGGCAGAATCCAATGGATCGCCTTGATTCGAGCTTGGCCCCGATACTCCGACTGGCATATCTCCGACTTGTTTCTTATGGCAGACTGCTCCGGAGTTTCGGCAGTGGATCACCGTGCCAATGTGATCCTCAATCACTTCGGTGCGAAAGCCGGTTTAATGTGGCATCAATTCTTCAATCAAACAGAATTCGATGCTTGGGACCAACCCCAACTCTTCGCCCTCTTCAAATCCGTCTCCGAGCGCGAGGGCTGGACCAAAAACGATCTCCGCCAAGAACTCCTCCAAGTCCCCGGCGCAAGAACTCTGAACTCCTCCAAGTCCCCGGCGCAAGAACTCTGAACTGAGCTAATTCTCAGAGAGTGGAACAGGGTGGACAAGGGTCCACAACTCCTTGATCCCTACCCGCAACGCTGCCGCCACCCGGTGATTTCCATCCGCAAGATTCAATCGGCCATCCTCTTTCACCCACCCGATCAAAGGCGGAAGAGACTCAACCGAAATCCCTCGAGCGACGATCGCCGCCACCTCGCACTCCCAAACTGCGGAATCCTTTGGGAATCGAAAATCCGGACCAGGACCCGCGATCAAATCAAAACGATCCAGAACAACGAGTTCAGGGGCTGGCCATTCCACCGAAAACTTTCGAACCCGCCGCAACAGACCCGGATTTGCCCACTCAGGAACCTTGAGATACTCCTCGATCCAAGCCTGAAGCCGGCCCTCTTCAGAAGCTAGTCTCGCCGCGCCAATGCTCCACTTCATCACAGTTTCATCTCCAACAATTGCCAGACTGTCTTAGTTTCGTACAATTCCGCAACGAGCATCAAGCAAACCCGTAGCAAAGAACACGGACTCGGGCCGAGACCCACCCACCGAACTCCCCGTGATTCCAATGTTGAACAACCTACCCAAAAGCACCCTCCAATCTCTCAGCAGTTTCTGCTTCATCGCCGCAATGTTCTCTATCCTAGGTTCGATCGCAATATGGTTCTTTGCCAGGAGCCCCGATCCTGCCCACGGCGAGCGATTCGGAATCTTCGTCGGCCTATGGGCGCCGACTTTCCTCATCCTTTCGAACAAGCTAGACACCGCGATCACCGAAAAGGCAGTCGTGTAATCAACGAGAAGCCCCCAGTTAAGCGTAGAATCAAGTGAAATGAATCTCACCGACGAGCAATTTACTAAGGCGATGCGCGCTCTTTCCGAGCCGAATCGGGTCGAGATTCTACGCCGAGTGGGAGCCAACGCCTGTCAGCAAGGCGTCACCTGCAGTTCAGTCCTCGATCAGATGGGAATCTCGCAGTCCACCTTCTCGCACCACGTCTCTGAGCTCAAAGAAGCCGGGCTGCTCATTGGTCAATCCGAGGGGCGCCTAGTCCGGCTCACCGTCAACCATGAGCTCCTCAACGAAGTCCAGCAAGCGCTCAGCAACCTAACCTCCATTAAGGTTTGAAAAAATATCGACGTTTGTCGATATAAATGGAACGCCACATCATATCGACACATATGAATATATGTGCTTAACCTCAACAACAAAGTAGCTATCGTCACTGGATCCACCGCCGGAATCGGCAAGGCCACCGCCCACCTCCTCGCCCAGCAAGGCGCGACCGTCGTGGTTACCGGTCGACGCGAAGCCGAGGGCCAAGCGGTCGTCGACGAAATCACCACCAAGGGTGGAAAAGCCACCTTCATCAAGACCGACGTCACCTCCGCCGCCGATAACGCAAGCCTCTTCGAGCAAACGAAGAGTCAGTTTGGAAAGATCGACATCGTCTTCCTCAACTCCGGCGTGTACAACTTCGCCCCGCTCGCCGAGCAGACTGAAGAGGATCTCGCGAAGCAGATCGATGTCAACATCAAAGGCGTCTACTTCGGCCTCCAACAGGTTGCCAAACATGTTGCAGAAGGCGGCTCCGTCGTCATCAACAGCAGCACCGTCGCCGATTTCGGAATGCCCGGCGCGTCCGCCTACTCACTCACCAAAGGCGCCGTCAACACCTTAGTGCGAACCGCCGCCGTCGAGCTCGCACCCCAGAAGATCCGCGTCAACGCCGTGGCACCCGGCCCAATCTGGACCGAAGGTATGGGCAACATGACTGGAACCCGCGAAAATGCCGAAGCTGCGATGGCGGGAATCACAGTCATGGGTCGAGTTGGCGAACCGAACGAAATTGCCGCCGGAGTCGTCTTCCTCGCCAGCGATGAAGCAAGCTACGTCACTGGCCAAATTTGGAACATCGACGGCGGAATCGTCATCAAGTAACCCACTCAGATACAAAAGTGCCCCAGCGCAACGACTCCCACCTCCCAACAATGGTCTGCCTCACGCGCGGCAGACCTTTTTCGTGGCGAAAGAAGTGGGAGCGCAACTGGTCTGAGGTCAAGTCTTTTTCTGACCGCTGCCGAAGCGCTAAACCCAAATGCAGCTAGCGGAAACCTCAACCACTAATCCGCTGTACTCTGAAGTATGCCCAAGCTGACTCCTACCCGACTCGGACTCATCTTCTTGATCCCAGGTCTGCTCCTCAGCATCCCGGCGTTGTTGACCGGACACTTCCAGGGAGCCGTGATGGGCTGCGGTATGTTCTCGACCGTGTTTGGAGGTCTGATGTGCCTCACCGGAATGTGGAATAAGGTCAGTAAGCTCGAGCCATGACCCCTGACGAACTGGGGACTTCGGGACACAAGATAAAACCGCATGCGGCTGAACCACCTGCCGAACGCAACAAAAAAGCTCTCCCGCACCTAGAAGTGCAAGAGAGCTGTGTGGCTGCTTGACGAGATTACTTCTGGCGTCGCCGACGCAGAAGAGCCAAGAGACCTCCGCTCAGCGCGAGCATGCTTGCGGGCTCGGGTACGGTCGAGAGTTGAACGCCATCAATGAAGCCGAGCGACTGACCAGCAACCTTTGTGTTGGTTCGGAAACTAATCGAATCCAACGCCCAAGCGGTCGTGTTGCCCCAGCGTCCGTCTTTCATTCCAACTTCCCATGTGGACTTGGTGTAGCTCCCAAGGAGAGTGTTTGAAGTGTTGAAGACGCTAACCGAAAACACATCGTTGGGCGAGTTTCCAGCGAGGCCATTCACGAGGGTCAAATCGTACTGAATGTTGTACCAAGTGCCATAGTCGAGACCCTTGACAACCGCGCCAAAGTCCCAGTTCGCATTGCCGTCGCCATACTGGAGCGGAGTGTCGAGTTCCAAAACGATCTTGTCGGCTGCAGTGTAGTACTGACCGTTGCTTTGATCCTGAGCCCCGTCATAGACGAAAACTCCCGCATAGCGAGACGCTCCTGCGCCGAACGACCGGCTTGGGTCAATCTCCACGAGCGCTCCGAAGAAGTCATCAGTGTCTACGGATGCCAGCGGCGTGCGGTACCAGTAAGAAAACTTCATCTGGTTCGCCATGACCGGGTTTCCGACCGAACCGAATTCTCCAGCCGCATTGATGACCGGTGTCCGCAGTGAGTCAATGACTCCGAACAGATTGTCCATATCTGTCTGGCTGCTGAGCGTGGTCAGCTCCATTGACTGAGAACCCGTGAACGACTGAGCGTTTGTAACGGTTCCTAACGTAGCTGAGTTTGAGTTTCGGTTCCAGTCCTCTTGTCCAACGACACTTCCGAGCGACATAGATTCGAATCCGGTTGAGTAGGCGGATTGAGCCTGAACCGAACTAGTGACGAAAACCGAAGCGAGCGCTGCGATTGCGATTGCGTGTGATCGTGCCATGATTGCCTCCAATTCAAAGAGAACAGAGATAAATTCTCCGTACTCTTAACAGGATAAGCGATTTTCAGCTACCGGACCACAAAGTAAGACAAAACCTGTACATTTACGGGCAAGCCTTAACAATAGCTTGATCTTACGGAAATCAGGGCTTCATCAAAATCCCCTGCCCGGATGGCAGGTTCAGAATCTTCACGCCTCGTTCTTCGGCAAACTTATCGAACGCAATTTTCTGATGGATATGGTGAACCCAGTTGTAGTCGTCCAAACACATAATTGCTCCCGAAACCATCTTGGGCCAGAAGTATTCTGCCGCCGCAATCTCTGGAACGACTGCGTTCATATCGATCATGATGTACGCGACCTTTTCGATATCAACCGTCTCGAGCGATTCGGGAACTCGCCCCTTCACTAACTTGGCGCGCGACCAAGGCGAGAAGTTTCGTTTTGCAAGTTCATAGCAATCGAAGTAGCTATTCTCATGAACCTTGTCGATGCCGATCTCAACCTCGTCCTGCGTAAATTGCTCAGCCGGACACCCTTCATAAGTGTCAAAGAGCCAGAAATCCTTGTCGATCGTGTTCCAATCCAGATACTTCATGATCGCGAGTGAGAAGATTCCGGTGTTCACGCCGCACTCAACAAAATCGCCCTCAAGCTGCTTGCAATGCCACGCCGCCCAGATGTACTGGTGAACCCGCCACTCCACATGAAGCTGCTGCCCCGGCGGTAGAAGCGTGTGCCCCGAGTTCGCCCCCAACTGGTAAGCCTCCTGAAATTTGGGCTCCAATAGGCAAGCCGCGTTGTGGTGCGTAGCAAATCCGTCGGCGGAGTAAGTGTATGGCGGACGGGTCAACTGCTGCCCGTCATGCGTAATCAGTAACGTGCTGCCATCATCCATCGGAAACTCGATGGTATAGGGTCGTCCAGCAAGGTCTAGCATAATTACTAGGCATTGTTGGTAGGAAGATGCTAAACCATAGGCGGAACGGTGGACAACCTGCGATAAGATGTACCCAGGTGATCACTTGATGTTGAGTACCTTTCTGTTCGTAAACATGTTCGGCTCACAGTTGACACCATCCGCTGTGGTCAGCACCAACACTTGGGCGACTCTAGGCTCGGCGAACCGTATAGCTCGAGTTGGCAATCACCTTTTGGTACAGAATTCAGCTCTGTATTGCGTTGATCTTCAAGCTCAAAAGCAGGTTTGGAGCTACTCTCATCCCAATCATTCCAATGCCCAAAACCTGGCAGTAGTCGGATCGAGGGCGTACGCAACATTTGAAAGCAGTGACAGCAAAAGTCGCGTCTCGACGATTGTCGAGCTCGACGTCAAGACGGGAAAAAGACTTCGGGCGGTGCCCTGTGAAGGTTCATATCCATCGCTCACAAGCGATGGTACTGCTCTCTACTACCTCGACCCGAGGGCCAGACTTGTTGCACTCAATTCAAACTCCCTGAGTCCCAAATGGCGTAGCGCGCCGCTAACCAAGAAGCGGGAGAGCTATGTCGACATCGAAGGTCTGGCAAGGTTTGGCAATCGAGTTGTGTTCAATTACGCTAACACGACCTTCTGCCTTGACGCCGCGAAGGGGACCACAAAGTGGTCCGAACCTGAATCCTACTTCTTCGGTGGTGGACGTCATGTTGCCTGTGGCGATCGCGTTCTGGTGGAGAAGAACGGTCTCACCTGTAAGTCCCTGGCGACCGGAAAAACCCTCTGGCAAAAACCGGGATCACCCTATTCGGAAACTACGGTTGCACACCAAAACCAGTTCATCCTGAGTGATCACAGCATCATCCGCTGCATCAGTGCAGAGAACGGCACGCAAGTTTGGAAATCAAGGGGGGTGCCGGACCCGTATGATCGGAGTGGAAGCAGTGGGTTCTCTGCCAGGTCGGGAATTTTCGGCGACCTTATGATCTGTGAGTCGGACACTCACCAGGTTGTAATGACTCTTAGCGGCAAGGAAGTAAGTCACACCCCAGTTGACAAGGCACTGAACATCCCGATTTGGAGGAACGGCTCCACTCTGGCGACGTTTGACGGTTCACGCGTGCGTTGGTACCGCCCAGGAACTCCAATCACCGCTCCAACGAACGAAATTGAGCGAATCGCTTTAGCAAAGTCCCTCTCTGCAAAATATCCAGATTTGGATCGGCACGATTACAGCGTCCTACGGAGCCTGACGCCCCAGAACTTTGCACCCATGCTAGATCGTTACCTCGCGCTAAGTCGAGAGGAAGTGGCCCACGGCGAATACTATGCGAACGCCCGTGATTTGGGACGTAGCCTCTACGAGCTTGCAACCAAGGAAGACGCCGAGCTAATCGCAACAAAGCTTAGAGGCACAAAAAAGGATGAGGACTGTCGAGTCGTTTTGCTTTCCCTCCTAGCCAAAGTAGGTGACCCTGATAAAGTCGTACCCTTCTTCCTCGATGCACTAAACCAGAAAACTCCCGGCTTTGAACTCTACGAATCCGAAACGTTTGTTGCTCGCGAGTATGTCTCGCAGTCCACCCATCCGTTAGCCGTCAAGTATCTCGTTGATCTCCTAAGAAACCCCAAAGCAGACGAAACACAAAGAGGGGCCGCGTACGTGACTCTGGCTGGTAAGTCAGAAGAGGCAACGGAAGAAGTTCGCAAGCAAAAGCGCGTTCGAAAGCTCCTCAAACCAATGGTCGGTCGCTTTGAACTCGCTGATCTCGGGAAGACGAGACGGGACCGAAAAACGACTTTGCTTCTCAAAACCCATACGACAAAAGGGACCGAGTGGGGCCTAATGAGTTCCTCAATCCTCGGCAACTACTCCGACTTGTTCATCGCCAGAAAAGTTGGTGGAAAGTGGCAGCGCCCGGTGTTCCTAGGAGTTTCCGGCGAGCCGATTTCCAGGTGGGTCAAACCTGCACCTCCCGAGCCAACCGTTCTGGGTCACACTGGCAAGAGTCTGATTGCTGGCAAGTGGGTAACGCTGATTTCCTCGATCGAAAAACTTGCCACGGACACCGATGGTGATGGCTACCGCGATCTGGAAGAAGCAAGGCTCGGAACCGACCCTAAATCGGCAGATATGGATGGCGACGGAGACCGGGACGAACTGGATCCATTCCCTAATGTCGCCAAGCGACCCCACAGCGAAGACGAGCTGGCGCTCGCCGCTGCCTACGAAGGTCGCTATCATTTCTTCGATAATGAAGGTCCCGCACTCTTAACCGTTCCCTCCCTTGAAGATGCCTTCGAAATGACTGGATGGGGTGGACCAGTCATCGTCCGAGTAGCAAAAGGAGACCGCGACTGGAGCCACCCGCTGGATCGATGCTACGAGTATGGGGTAGGCATGATCGGGCTGGGAGGCTCCGGGAAAGATAAGCGAACCTTCATCGAACAAGCAGTCGATTGGGATGCTAAGCACGAGGTCGCAACAGTCAACATCTCCACATACTATGGTGGGCTTAACGGAACAGGTTACGTCGTTCAGGTGAAGAAGTTTGGATCCGACTGGCTCGTGATCTCCTCGCGAATGGCTTATATTTCCTAGAGCAGAGCCAGCAACTTCTGATGCTCTTCTGCCGTGTGCATCGGGAAGTTTGCTACTCGGATGTTATGCTCCTTCAGATCACCGTAGCAAGCGCCGGTGTAGATCCCGTGCTCCTTCTCAAGCTTCGCGCGAAGCTCGGTCGCGTCTTCCTGGACATTGACCGCGAACAAAGTCGGTGACTTGTATCGATCGCTGGTCACCATCGGCTTCGCGTTCGTCTTCTCAAGTGCCGAATAAAACGCTGCCGCTCGCTCCTCGATTCCAGCGCGTAGCGCTTCAAGCCCAATCGACTGATACTTCGCCGCACACTTGTTAAGTAAGTAAATCGCCAAAACGTTTGGCGTCTCCGCCGTCATCGACTTCTCTGCGAATGTTTGAACCCGAGAGAACGCGTGGAACGAGCCAATGCTCTGCGTCTTCTCCAACTGCCGCGATCGCTCCATCGCCCGCTCACTCACCACAACCACGCTTAAACCAGCCGTCGAGTGGAAGCCCTTCTGAACCGAGAACATACAAACATCAACCAAGCTCCAATCAAGCTGGCAATGCGGCATGGCCGATACGCAGTCCACCATCAGCATCTTCTCCGGATACTTGCGGCCGAGAGCGTGAATCTGCTCTTCGGGAATCCAAAGCCCAATGCTCGTCTCGTTGTTAACAACGCAAATCGCCTCCGCCGTCTCCGGAACTTCAACGGCGGAAAAGTCCCCATCAAACTTGTGATCGTAGTCCCAGCGAACGGCGTTTCGATCCAGCCACCCCGTGTACTGATGCCACCGCATCGCAAACTCGCCGCCGACCATGTGGAACGACTCCTTCGCCGTCAAACACTCCATCCCCCGCTCCCATGCCTCGTTGCTGGAGTTCATGAAGATGATATGGTGCGTGCTTGGTAACTTGAGGAGATCGCGAATCCGATCCCGAGTTTCATCGAACAAGTTGAAGAACCACTTCGACCGGTGACTCTGCCAAACCGCGCCTTCGGCGACAGCTTCCTGGAGCCACTGACCCATCTCAGGGTGAACTTTTGTCGGACCGGGAGCTAGAACGGTGGGATTCATAGTTGCTAGTTTACAGTTCTCCGTTCTCAGATTTCAGTTTAAGGATTCAAAACCCTCAACTTGATCGTCTCCGGAACCTCGCGAATCTCTGCCAGAAGCTCGTCCGAAACCTTATCTGCGATATCTGTGACCAAGTAACCGACCTGATCTCGAGTCTTCAGGTTCTGCCCAACAATGTTCACGCTGTGCCGAGCAAAGATCGCAGAAACCGAAGCCACGATCCCCGGCACGTTTCGGTGAACGTGCAGAATACGCATCCCCTTCTGAATCGGCGGCAGATACAGATCCGGCAATGAAACAGAACCCAATGTCTCGCCTTGAGCAACATATTTCCGCAGCCGTTCTGAGACATAAGCCGCAATATTCCTCTGCGCCTCTTCCGTGCTTCCTGCAATGTGCGGAGTCAAAATCACGTTCGGTAAGCCCCGCAAAACTGACTCAAACGGCTCATCATTCGACTTCGGCTCAGAAGGGAAGACATCAATCCCTGCTCCCCCAACTTTTCCAGAAAGCACTGCATCGCGCAAAGCCGAATAATCCACAACCGAACCTCGCGACAAGTTCAAGAAAATAACCCCATCCTTCATCATTTCGAACTCCTTCTTCGAGATGAGATTCTTGTTCGAAGCCCGACCATCGAAGTGAACGCTGATGATGTCCGACTGCTTCAGAAGGTCGTGCAACGACTGAATCCGCTGAGCCTTCCCGTGCGATAGCTTCTCCGCGATGTCGTAGTAGATGACCTCCAGCCCCACGCTCTCCGCCAAGACGCTGAGCTGAGAACCAATATTCCCATACCCAATAATCCCTAGCTTCTTCCCCCGAATCTCATGGGCTCCAGCCGCCGACTTCGTCCAACGTCCCTCGTGCAACGCCGTCGAGTGGGCGAACACTCGCCTCATCAAAACCATCGCCTCACCCAACGCCAGTTCAACAACGCTCCGCGTATTGCTAAACGGGGCATTAAACACCGCAACCCCTCGGCTAGCTGCGGCAGCAGAATCGACATGATCCGTCCCGACGCTAAAGACGCCAATCGCCATCAGCCGCTTCCCGGCCTGAATCACCCTCGCCGGAATCTTCGTCCGAGTCCGAACCCCGATAATCGACACATCCTTAATCCGGCGAACCAATTCATCCTCTGAAAGCTTCTCTTTAACCTGCTCAACCCGATACCCCTCAGCGGCCAGGCTATCCGCCGCATCCGAGTCGATCGAATCCAAAAGCAGAATATTGATCTTAGAACGCGGGAAGCTATACCGAGTCGGCAAGTCCGACTCAGCTAAAACTTCGTCAATTCCGTAAACCACCGAGTCTGCCTTTGCGGCCACGGCTTCGCGATAAACCGTCTCCGCGTAACAGAAAAACCGTGAAGCCGCCCCCGCCTCACGAATCTGATAATCCGTAAAGCCGTCGCCGACTACCCACTTGGGACCGTCGTAAGCAATCGACTCCACCACCGGAATCTTGCCCCCCGCCTGGGACAAAGGATTCTGATCATCAAACCCAATGATCTTCCCATCCTCGTCAAACAAGAACGAGTTCGCATAAACCCTCGTGTTCGGAATATCCAAAAGCGCCGCAATCGGCGCCACAAACTCCGCGAATCCACCCGTCACTACATAAAGCCGTTCCGCAACCGCCTTCAACTGCTTCTTATGCGCCGCAAAACTCGGAGACAAAGACTTCTTCAGCTTCTTCGCCAAGAGCTCCAGATGCCCTTGGTTCGCATCCAGAAGCCGAACCCTCTCCGCCAAAGACTCCCGAAACCCAAGCTTGCCTTCCATCCCCAGCTTAGTCAGCTCCTCGATCCTAGACAGCCGCTCATCCCGCTCCGGGTGTTTAGCAAGCGAAATCTCGGCCAGAGCATCGAGCGACTCCATGGTGACAATTGTGCTGTCAAAATCCAAAATCAGGATGGGCTTCATGGGTGCAATTCGACGCCCAGCCCCATTGCTTTTCGTCTCCCGATAAGGTTACCGGAACCAGGCGACCTGAACATGGGTTAGGATAGAGCAATGAAGCGGAAGGTGCCGATATGGAAGCGAATCACCCGATCCTTCCTCATGTTGTTAGGCATCGTCGGCGGGCTCTACGCCTGGAACCCTCAGCGCCTGCACTACTTCGCAAAACCCGTCGCCCTGCCCAAACTCGACCCCGAATCCACAGACCTTTTCAAGAAGGGAACCCGGGTCACCGTCGTCGTTGGTCACCCCGATGATGCCGAATTCTACCTCTCCGGTACCCTGCTCAAACTGCACCAGGCCGGAGCCCAGATCACCCTCATCGTTGTTACCGATGGCGACAAAAGTTACTACCCCTGGTTCCTCACCAACGCCGAAGAGAACCGCAAAATCCGTCGCGCCGAGCAAGAAGAAGCCTCCAAAGCCTACGACGCAAAAGTCATCTTCCTAGGTGGCCCCGACGGACGCTACGACCCCGACGAACAAACCCTCCGCGCAAAGCTGCTGGCCGCGATCCAAGCCTCCAAACCCGACTACCTGATGGCGTTCGACGACGAGCATGTCCTCAAAGTCCAGCACCGCGACCACGAAAACTCCGGCCGCGCCACCCGAGAACTCGCCCCCCAAACCACCGCCAAATGGCTCCTCCTCTTCGCCACCATGGCCCCCACCCACTGGGTCGACACCACCGGAACCTGGGACAAACGAGCCGAACTCCTAGCCGTCCACAAGAGCCAGTTCTATGGCGAAAAGCTAGGCTTCATCCAAGGCACCGTCCTCGACAAAGCCCTCACCGAAGGCGAGAAAATCGGCAAAGAAACCGCCGAGAGTTTCCGCGCGGTAAAACTCTAAAGTGCCCCGAATTCGGCGCCTAAGCCTCCTCGCCAAGCTCGCGCTCCTCCTGACGGTCACCTTTATCTTTGTGCTCGGCATTTTTGCAAACGGGCTGTCTCCAAAGGAGCGTTGGCGCCGCACTGCAGCGGCTGCAGAGGCAGAAAGATGGCAAGAGTTCGTCGACTACTTCCCAGACTCCTCGTTCAAATGCGAAATTGATCGCAAGTGCGCGGTAGTCCTACTATCGACCTACTTTGGGAAACGTCAAGGCTGGTGTGTATCGACCGCTGAGCAGCCATTCTTGTCGAAGTACATGGGATACAAATACCTTAACGACTTGAGTCTCGACCGAATCAACTTTAGGCAGCAACGGATCGCAATTCTCGATGGGACAATTTGGGATATCCCCCTCATCGGAAAGCAAATCTCCTTCGCGGCCGAGCAAAAACTTGAACTCGTCGACGCCCTCAATGAGCTCGCCATCAAGCGTTTTCCCCATTTGGAGGCGGGAGCAAAAAATGAACCTGCCCTGGCTATCTACGAGTTTCTTTTGGCCGAGCAAAGTATTCTACGCGCCAAAGGCGCTGACTCGCTCTACCACCAGGAGTTTCCTGGCGGTGCCCAAATCGACATGCTCGCATCTCGAGAGACCTACTTCAAAGGCGCCAACATCCCGTTCCAACACATCGCCAAGAAGTACGGGCGCGTCCCCTCGCCCTCGAAACTTTGAAGCCCCCACCGGGACTGCAGGCGTCTCGCCTGCTCCTCGCGAGCGCAGCGAGGCTACCGCTTCACCCCCCGCCAAGTATCCAACCGCTCCCCGCCCATATAGCTCTCAATGTCAAAAGCGTGGTCATCTGCCCCCTCAACAAACAGCTCCACCTTCTGAAACGCAATCCGCTCCTCCGCCGAATGCCGCCCCTGACCCATCCCGCCGACAAACACCGAATGCTTCCCAAACCGGTGGTTCATCTTGTCCACCGCGTGGCTAAACTCCGCCCGCTCAGGAGTCTGGTCGAACAGCGACGGCGTCACATACTCCGGCCGCAAAAGCCCCGTAAACACAATCCCCACCTGCAACGGCCGCTCAAAATCGCTTGACGACCAAGAAGAAGCAATCAAAGAAGTCACCGTCACCGAATCCTGACAAGGCGGAAGCGCCACCGTTGCCTTCCAAGAACGCCGCATCCCCTTCACATAAATCCCCATATGCGTCGCCCAAAGCTTGTTCGCCCGCAGCCGCGCCGTCGCCTTATGCGCCAGCCGCATCATCACCTCCCGGGCCCCCTCCTCGGTCCGCAAATCCGGCGGTAAAACGTGCGAATGCGACAACGACTGATCCTGCCGAGTCTCGTAATCCACCTCGTACCCGTGCAAATTGAACCAATAACGCTCGCCCATCACCGACCCAAACGCCCGCCGCATCTCTTCCGGCGATAACGCCAACAACTGCCGCGTATTAAAAACTCCCGCCGCATTCAGCCGCGCCTTCATCCGCTTGTTGATCCCGCAGAAATCCGTGAGCTTCAGCTCATACAGCCGTGAAGGAATATCGTCGGCGGTCAGAATCACCAACCCGTCCGGCTTCATCATGTCCGTCGCCGTCTTCGCCAAAAAGTGGTTCGTCGCAATCCCAAACGAAGCCGTCATGCACTCGCCGACGTTCTCCCGAATCGCCTTCTTCATCTTAAGCGCAAGCTCGCGCGCCACCGCCGGCGGAGCCTCGGTCTCCAGCAACCGAAACCGCATCTCATCGATCGAACACACTTTATCGACCGGAAGTACCGACTCGCAAACCTCAACAATCCGCTTATGAAACGCCGTATAAGCCGCGTGATTCCCCTTCACAATTACCACGTCCGGACAAAGCTGCTTCGCCAGCCCAATGTTGGTGCCGGTCTTAATCCCAAACCGCTTCGCCTCATACGAAGCCGCAATCGCCGAAGTGTTATCCCCCGCCGTCGGAGCCACAATCAAAGGCCGCCCACGCAAAGAAGGATCCAGCTGCTGCTCGCACGAGGCAAAGTAAGCATTCAGATCCATAAACATCGACTTCAGCCGACTAGGAGGCGATATAGGTAGATGTATTTCTACCATATCTTGATTATACGCCACTCTGGAGTGCGCGAAGCAATTCGCGCTTTTTCTTCTGATGCGTAGGATTTACTAGACATCAAAGTTCTCAACGACTCGTGGTCACTTGGATTCAGTCGAGTTCTCATCGACGTTTGACTGTTGCTTTGGCTTGGAGCTTGGTCCAATACGCAAGTGATCGATTTCGATTGCGCCACCAGTTTTGAAGAACCATAAAAGTGCTCCAGTCACCAAACCGGGAAAACCATACTGGATAAGTGCCGATTCGATCATGCCGCCACCCTTCCAGTTCGAATCACCCGCAACAGCGTCGCTAAATCCACCTGCGGCTCAGCTCCGAATGCTTCGTCAAAGTCTCGAATGTCATCAATGAAAGTGGCAACGAAGTCATCTTGAATGCACTCCCAGATACTGTCTCCAGAACTCACCGCGCGCGCAAAAATTGCCAATTTGCGGCGTCTATCCAGTCGCCCAAGTCTACGCTCAACCTCAGCAATATCGACGCCTATCCTTATCGGCCGATCAACGAGCTGGCAAATGAACTTCCTGAGCTTAAGGTCGTGGTTCTCAAAGCAGATAGGATCAATTTTCAGCTTTAGCCTCTCGAGTTTCTCGAGTTCTATCGCGGAGGCTATTAGCCCCGGATCATCCAAACCTTCGCGGAGCTTTTCAGACAATCGTTCCTTCGAGAGGGCGATTATTGCGTGGCGGTCAAAGGAGCCTAGCTCTCGGATTGCGGAGGAAATCGAAGAAACTCCATCTCGGGCAGGAAAATAGTGAATGATCGGCTTGCCCGAGGTTACGCTGTGGGTGCGGTACCATCCTCTCCCCTCCAATGCCCTAATGTAGGATTTATAGGTGTAGTCGCGAATCCCAAGATGGTCTTGAATCTCCGATGGGGACTCGCCCCGGTTGTAAGCTCTAATCACTCGCTTGTAGTGCTCCGGCAATTGAGTCCAGGCCCGCAGCTGCAAGAATTCTGGCAGTGCGTCCTTTATATAGTTAGCGATTCTAATCCTGCGTTGTGACAGGACCAAACACTGTTCTTCGGAAAGATCCTCCTTTCCGAGGAGTCGCTTTTTACCGCGGGTCTTCCCCCATATGCCTTCCGCGAATATCTCGCGACCAGTGCGACGATCTTTGTGGGGAACAAGCTCAAATTCGGGAACATAGCCAGGATTGACGATGTAAGAGGCCAAGTCAGTTTTACCAATAAACTCCACTTTGTACCGTGCAGATTGTGCGCGCAAATCTCCGACTTCAAGTCCCAAGAAGACAGTTGCTTGCTGGGACACCTCTAGTGGCAAGCCTACTCGGCCCAGTTCTTGACTAAAACGTTCCAGGTCACGATCCATGTTTGGTGTTTTTGGGTCGGAGATTTCCCTTTTCAGACGAAGTTCAGTCCGCCTGATCCGAGTTGCGTAGGTCAGAATGCGCCAGAAGAATGTCTCTCTTGTGGCTGCTTTTCCGTGCTTGCTTAGTTTGCCTTCGCGGTACTGGTAGTCCAAGAGCAAAACTCTTGCAGTTTGCAAGACTTCTTCCTTTTCGGTGGGGATGATTTTTTGACCTTCGTAGGTCCCCCAATAGCTAGAAGCAACTGCTTCGAGAGTGTTGATGTCACGTTCAATAGGTAGCATTTTTCTCGGGGAAGGATCTGCTCCTTCAATGATACATAAAGTTCAGTTGGTTGCCTGGGTCCATCTTTCCTACCCCTCATAGGAAATTTTTGATTTTTAGCCGTAAGAAGCATCCCCTGGTTGCGGATGCCAATCGAATAGCCTCTTGAGTCCAGAGGTTGAGATTCCCCGAGCAAACGATTTGATGCCTCCGCTATCGCACAGTGGTGGCGAAGACGACCAGCCTTCTCCAAGCCGCACGCCAACAAAACTTCTCAGCCGTGAACCTACCGAGACACCACCACCCGCCCACCAAACAAAAAGAACAAAACCCGCCCCGCCAAAATTCCACCGAGCGAAGCGAGTCCAAGCTCCCAGACAAGCCACCAAACCCGGACTACCACTCAAACGGGGCTGCGGTGGGTGGGAACCGGCGCGATCGGAACGATCGCGCCAAAAGCAAATTGCAGGTTGACAAACCCCGGGTTTCGTTGCCTATATGTAGATGGATAATTTCTGCAGGCCACGCGCGGGACATCCCGAGCAAGTCAGGACATCTCACCAGCCCCTCAGATGTTTGAGCAAAGCGACGAAAAGGCCCAACTTCCAACTTCCGGGCCTACCCACCCCTACCCACCTTTCTTCATAAAGCCGAACACCGTTGAACCTGACTACCCACCAAAATGCGTCGCAGTTCTCTTCCCAAAAGGAACCGAAACCAGAATTCCGGAAGTCAAACTCCTGTCCCCACTTGTCCCCACCAAAATCGAAAAGTGAGCATCCATTTGAACCCAATGTCCCCAGCAAAACGCGTCGCAGTTCTCTCTCCCACCGAAAAGCGAAGAACCAATAACGAAATGCCGAAACAAGCGTTAAACTAAATGAGATGCGACGGTTTTACTGGCTCCCGCTCATTGCCCTCGCCGGCTGCGGTGGAACAAACACCAATGACGGTGCCCAGGCATACAACCGCTCGGGATCGTACGCCGAGACTCCAATTGCGCCCGGAGTCTCTGGCTACGCCAACGAGATCCTCGCCGTCAGCGCCTTCATCAACGCCGCCGAAATCAAAGACGCCACCGGAGTCAACCGAGTCATCAACGGGCTCAAAAAACTCCCGATCATCCCCAAGCGGGTCTTCCTTCTCGGAGCAACCGCTACCAACGCCGAATGGTGGAAAAAGCCCCTAGAAGATGCCAAAATCTCCGTCGTCCCCGTAGTGGGAGACAAAGAAGAAGGCTGGGATAAAGTCGTCAAAACCCTGGGAGTTGGCAAGCTGCTGAGCAACGGGCCAAAAGACGGCGGCGTTAACGCTGACGGCCTCAAGGCTGATCAGACGAAACTCTCGTCACAATTCGTCGCCGAAGGAATCCGGTTCGTGGTCGTCAACACCGACACCCCGCTCAAAGCCGAAAAACCCGGCTCCGTCCCCGGCCTCTGGCTCAAAGGCGCCGTCGAAGCCGCGAAAGAAAACACCGTCGTCATCGGCTGGCGATCGCTCAGCCCGCTCGGCGAAAAAGACGAGACGCCCGTGATCGCCGCCCCCGGCGCGCTCGGAAAAGCGACCAAAGTCGTCGCCTGGGTCTCATCCTCAGCCGTCGCCCCGCTGGCAAAGAAGCTGACCGACAAAGGCCCCGTCTCCCTTGCCGTCGGCGGAGGAACCGGAGAAGACAAACTCCCCCACGTCGGCCTGATCGAAGTCAAAAAGGACGGAACCCTAACCGCCCGGGTCGCAAAACTAAACGAAACTTCTCTGGCAACAACAGTCCTAGAAGCCTCCCTCTGGGCACCAGCACCGAAGGTGGCACAACCCGCAGCCAAACCCGCCCAGCCAATCAAAAAGTGAAAATCCTCGTCGCACCCAATGCGTTCAAAGGAACCCACTCCTCAGTCGAAGTCGCCCAAACCTGGGCCGGAGTCCTCGGCGAGAAACACGAGGTCCAAACCCTCGCTCTGAGCGACGGCGGCGACGGCTTCCTCGACGCCATCCACTTCCTCATCCCCGAACTCTCCCGCCGAACCAGCCTCGTCACCGGCCCTTACCCCGAACAGCGCGTCAACGCCGACTGGCTCTGGGACGCCAGCAACAACATCGCCTACATCGAAGTCGCCCAAGCCTGCGGCCTCACCCGCGCCACCCAGCCGCTCAGGCCACTCGAAGCAACGAGCTACGGTGTCGGCGAGCTAATCCTCGCCGCCCAAAGTGCTGGAGCCGTAGACATCTACCTCGGTCTCGGCGGAACCGCCTCAACCGACGCCGGCACCGGAGCCCTCCGCGCCCTCGGCTGGAACTTCGTCAACGAAGCTGGCCATGACATCGGCCATGACCTGACCAGCCTCAACCGAATGATCGTAGGCGGATCAAAGCCGCCCGAGCTAAACCTAATGACCGACGTCACCAACCCGCTCCTCGGCGATCAGGGCGCGGCCATCATCTTTGCTCCTCAAAAAGGAGCGAACCCGCAGGAGGTCCAACGACTGGAAGCCCGCCTCGCCGCCTTCTGGCTCATCGCGCGAGACCAGTTCAACATGAACCTCTCCTTCCCCGGCAGCGGTGCAGCGGGCGGACTCGCCGCTGGACTTTCGCTCACCGGCCAAGCCCACCTCGGCTCCGGCTTCGACCTCATCGCCGACCTCGGTGATTTGGAAGCCAAGATGCGCTGGGCGGACTTGGTCGTCACTGGTGAAGGTGCCTTCGACTCGCAGTCAATGATGGGAAAAGCTACCGGCCGAGTCATCTCTCTGGCTCAGAGCCAGAGAAAGAGAACAGCAGTCATCGCCGGAAGCATCGCGCCCGGCTCGCTTCCGCTGGTCGACTTTTCCGTCAGCCTCACGGGCCAATCAATTCGCGATGGCGCAGTCGAGCTGTCAAGCCAACTCGGACTCTGACGGTGTTCGCTTCGCTTTCGCTAGGAAAGGAAGCGTTGGCAACAGAAGCAAGGCCGCGACGAAAATCGCGTCCTTCGCCGTTCGCAGCTTGCCGATCGTACCGACCATCGGTCCCCCAGCGATCTCGCCGAGGCTGTGGGCCTGGCCTCCGAAGCTGAGCAAAGTCGCCCGATTCTCGCTAGGGGCATTGAGGTTGATCCAGGTTTTGATAAGCGGTTCGATACCTCGACGCAGTGCGCGGCTGACGACGAAGAGAGCTGCGCCGATCCAGATGGACTGAGACAGGGCGAAGCCGGCGATGGTGCAAATCAGGACGACAGTCATGGCCGTCAGTGCGCTTGCAATTGACGAGGAGTTGTCCGTTTTGACGCGAAGTTGAACTTGCTTGTTGACGAACATGCCTCCCAAAATCGCTGCGGTCGAGAACACCGGCCACCAGAAGTCGGTACCAAACGAGCCGACTGCTGGCAGTTGATTGAGGTCCATGATCGCCTTGTTCCAGAGGCGGTCAAACCCTTCGGATGCCAGGCCATAGAAGACCGAAACCGCAAGAATCAGAAGCAGAATCTTGGACTTCTGAACCAACTTGTACCCTTCTCGGAATGTCGCCCAAAAGTGCCTCTGCTCGTCCGATTTGTGAAAGCCTTTCTCGCTCATCGTGGCAAAAGCGACGAATGCAAAGCACATGAAACCGAGTCCGCTCGCCATCATCACGGCGGGTAGAGAGACGAGAGTGAACAGGACGGCGATCCAGGCTCCGATGATTCTTCCGATAAATGAAGACTGCTGGCCCTTCAGGAAAGCGGTTCCCGAATCGACCCCTGGATCAGAATGGGGTAGCTCGTCCGCTACCCAGGCGTCATGCGCCCCTGACACAAACGTCTCGCCGAACCCAAGAAGAAGTTGGGCGCAGATCACGACCCAAGCAACCGGGAAGAGCCCTTCGACAAAGAAGCCCAGCCCAAGAATGAACCAACCAACCGAGGCACTCAGCCGTCGGCTCACCAGGTCGGCGACCACACCTGTTGGCACCTCGAAGCACATGATCGAGACCTCATAGAGCGTGCCCATAAACACGACCATAAAGTTGTCGAATCCTACCGTTTTGATATGAAAAACCACATGCATCGTCCAGGCCATGCTGAATAGCAGGCCTTCGACGAAGCAATTACGTTGATAGGTGTTAAGCGCGGATCGGATTTGGCTAGGCTACCTCTACTCCAGCGGCGACCGCGTCATCTGCGTTCCATGCTGCCCAGCGAGCGACCTTGCCTCGAAGTAGGCGATTGGTCCGCCGACTCGGAAGTAATAGACCCCTGGTTCGGTGATCGTTACGAAGTTATCGTCGAATACCCCGGTGTCTCCATCGACCGAAAGCATGAGATCGACCACCGGATGGTCGATACGGATCGCGAAGTAGGTTCCCTCGCCAACTTCGTCTTTGGCGATGTTGTTCGAGCCGACGATCGTTTGTGGATTCGCCAAACGTGCCTCTTTCGGCTCCGACAGCAGGTGCCAGGTGGGAGCCGCGAAGTTGCCTTCGAGCCAGAGAATGGTCTCTGGAACCGAGCATCCCGTCAGGTCGATTTCTCCTGCGACGCCACGCTGGCCAGGTTCGGAGTCAAACTCGATTTCTCCACTTCGAACAATGTCACCAGTAAGCAAATTGATCAGTCGATACTCGACGAAGAACGGCGGTAGCTCGTCGTAGTCGTCTTCGTTTCGGTCGTCAACAAAGTGAACCTTGACTGTCTCCTTGACTCGTTCGACAGAAAACAGAGTCTCCCCGTAAAGCCGGCGCAGTTCTTGGGCCGCGGCCTTGTAGCGTCCACTCGAATCAATAACTGCCCAGCTCTGGACGGGCCAAATGTCGTTCAACTGCCAGATCAATGATCCTCGACAGAACGCGTTCCGGCGGAAGTGCTCCACGCCCATGCGGAGTGCATCGCGCTGGTTGAGCTGAGAGTAGTAGGTCCAGTCTTCTAGCGATTGGCTCTTTGGATAGTGAAGCTCGACGTAGCCGACGAAGGTCGAATACCCCTTACGAGTCTTGTCATGCCATCGCACGGCTGGACTCTGGTAGTCCCAATCCTCGTCGCTAATCGTGTCTTCCCACAGAGCGAGCGAGCAAGATGAAGCGAATCCGTATTCCGAGCTAAAACGGGCCTCGGAATCCAGGTAGTATTTCCAATCTCCGCGGCCGTGCCAAGCGTCCCAGTAGTGCGAGTCGCCGATTTTTCCGCCGTTGGCGTCGGGTTCGGAGTCGCCACACGGTGAGGTATGGATATAACTCGTTTCCGGGTTCAGGGCGGACACGACGGAAGGGAACAGCTTATCGTAAAGGTTTTCGCCGTAGAATCGCGGCGGGTGTTGACCGCCCTTCCAGGTCCACTTCTGCTGCCACATCTGTAGGTTCTCGTTGTTCCCGCACCAAAGCGCGAGCGAGGCGTGGTGTCGGAGGCGCTTGACGTTGAATTCGGCTTCTGGACGAATCTGTTCTTGCCACTCCTGAGTGTCTGGGTAATAGGCACAGGCCTGCGGGAAGTCCTGCCAGACCATGATTCCGAGCTCGTCGCAGATCTCGTAAAACTCGTCCATCTCATACATTCCGCCGCCCCAAATGCGGAGCATGTTGGAACCGAGATCGAGTGCTTGGTAGAGCCGCTCCTCGTACCTCTCGCGCGTGATTGCGGATGGGAAGGAATAGTCCGGAATCCAGTTGAAGCCCTTGGCGTAAATCTTTCGACCGTTGACTTCGAACTCGAACGACTCGCCAATCTCATCCTTCTGCCGAAGCAACTTGATGTTCCGGAATCCGACCTTGATCGTCTTGATGTCCAAATAGACATTCTCGTTGTCCCCTTCGGGCACGCCTGCGCTGAGTTCGAATAGCGGCTGCTCGCCTGCTCCGATCGGCCACCAAAGCTCGGGCTGTTCGATTCGGAAAATGCCGTCCGCAGATTCGTACGTCACATCGTCGATCTCGAGCCAATAATGGATCGTCGCCGGACCTTCGGTCTCGCCGTGCGCTGTCAAGGTGACCGAGCCGTCCTCGTGCCACTCTTGTGTGGCACTCAAATGACTCACACGCGAGGCAAACTCGACAAGGCGAATCGGCCGCCAGACGCCGCAACTGACGAGTCTCGGACCCCAATCCCAGCCGTACATGCACTGAATCTTGCGAACGAATGAGCGCTCCTCAAACCTCTCGACGTACTCGGGAAGCCCTTCCTTTTTGAAGAACTCAGCTTGGCGCTCCAGCCCGACTCGGATTGCCGAAGCGAAATCGATTCGCAACTCATTATCGCCTTCGATCAGATGGTCGGTGACGTCTACCTCAAGAGCGACAAACATATTGTCATGTGAGGCGATCTCTTTGCCGTTAAGAGAAACTTTGCAGATGGTGTCTAGGCCTTCGAAGACCAGCTTTCGCGAAGGCGATCCTTCTTTAGGCTCCCAGTAGAACGTTGTTCTGTAGCTCCAATCAGTCTCGTCAACCCACTGAACGCCGTACTCGTTCATGCGCTCGTGAGGGTGAGGAATGATGCCGTGCTGCATCAAATCGAGGTGAACATGCCCCGGAACGACCGCTTCGAGCCACTCAGGATTGCTGTATCCCAGCGTCGAACCAGGTACATCGTGCTTGGTTTCAATAAATTCCCAGCCTTCGTGGAGATAAGTCTCAAAGAGCATTGAATAGAAGTGTACCGAGTGATGTAAGGGTATATTGGTTCACCTAAACAAAAAGAATCCCGCTTTCAGTTAACTTGCCTGGAAGCGGGATTTGTTGGTCAGAACAAGAAGTCGGTCGTCAAGAAGTTGCTGCTTCTTGCGGCGAGAATCTCGTTGATGAGGGCCCGATTGGCCTCGGAGTAATCGGTTGCCACTAGCGTGCGAATCGAGAATCGCTTCAGCGCGTCGGCAACCGACAGGGTTCCTTCGGCTGAGGCCTTTCGCCCGGTGAACGGGAAGGTATCTGGCCCCCGTTGGCACTGAACGTTGATGTTCACCCTTGAAACCTGGTTCACCATCGCATCGATAAGCGGCCCAAGCACCTTGGGATCGTTCCCGAAGAGCGAAACTTGCTGACCGAACTGCGTTTCGACCGCGTACTGCATGACTTCGGAGATGTCCTCATAAGCTCGAATCGGGATGATTGGACCGAATTGCTCGACTTCGTGCAGTCGCATCTCTGGAGTAACCGGATACACAATTGCGGGCTTCATGAAGTTCTCGATGACCTCACCGCCGCCGTCGTTGACGATTTTCGCGCCCATCGAAATGGCCTCATCGAGAAGTCCGCGTAACCAGGTGGTCGCATTGATGTCGGCAAGCGGCGTCAGCATTGCACCGGGCTTCCAGGGATGCCCTGCAGGCATTGCGTTGACGGCGGTCGAAAGCTCCGAGATCACTTCATCGACTCGCGATTTGTGAACGAAGAGGATCTTCAAAGCGGTACATCTTTGGCCGTTAAAGCCAAGCGTCCCGGCAACGAGTTGCGGGATTGTCACCTTCATGTCCGCATCGGGCAGAACGACGGCGAGGTTCTTTGCGTCCAAGGAAAGGATCGACTTCAGCCGGTGGGGCTTAGGATGATAGGTTTTGAGTTGGTCGGCCGTCTTGCTACTGCCGATGAACGCCAATAGCTCGACGCCACCATCCTGAAGAAGCGGTGGAATGATCTCGTTGCCCTTTCCGTTGATGATGTTCACGACACCTGCTGGGAAGGAGTCTCGGAATGCCTCGAGAAGAGGTGTATTCAAAAGCTGTCCGTAACGCGGCAGCTTCGAGATCACGGGGTTGCCCATGATGATCGCCGGAATTAGCGTAGTAAACGTCTCGTTAAGCGGATAGTTGTACGGACCCATGCAAAGCGTCGGACCAAAAGGTGAGCGACGAATTTGTGCCAAGAAGCCTTTCTCGACGCTGAATCCACTGTTCTTGCGATCCAACTCTTTGAGTGATTCGATCGTATCCTCGATGTACTGGACGGTTCGATCGAACTCCTTCGCGGCGTCCGGAAGGGTCTTGCCGATTTCCCACATGATCAACTCGACCACGGTCTCACGAACGGCTTTCATCCGAACCACGAAATCCTGCACCGCCGAGATTCGCTCAGAGACGGTCATGGTCGGCCATTCGCCCTGCCCATTGTCCCAAGCCGATTGGGCGGCTTTCAGCGCGTCGAGGGCTTCGTTGGCATCCAGCACCGGTGCTGCGCCGAGGGTCGGGCGGACAATGCCGCTGTTCCAATTGAAGAAAAGGCAGGACTGAACTTCGTTGGTCTGCCCTGACCACTCGCGGATTTCGCCATTGATGAGGTAGCGGTTGCCACCCTTCACCTCAGGCACCGGTCGGCCATCGGACTGCCAGTTCTGAGGATCAACGGACGAAACGTGTTGGGTCGTCATCTTCTACAGTTTGACCGATATTTCTATGAGGGATTCTTAATACTTACCGCTCAGAATCATATTTAACGATAGAATTCGATTTGTGGCAGTCGTCGTTCATTTTGAACCTGAGTTCTCAGTTTATCGAGATAAGGTTCGCCTGCCCGACCTTCCTACCGCAAAATCTCGCGAACTGCTAACTTTTTTGGTTCACCATCGGGGCCAAAGGTTTGAGCGGAGAATCCTAGAAGAACGCTTCTGGCCCGGGGCCGAGCGGCAGCGCGCGCAATCTTCCCTCAGACAAGCTGTGTTCTCTATTCGCCAGATCCTTGGCGAGGATGGGCCAATCACCGCAAATCGTCGCCACGTCTTCTGCCGCGCAAGTCAGGTCTCGGTCACCCAAAGAACCACGATTCGGCCGGAAGGCGGGGTACCCGAGGAGTACGAAGCCCAGCTTCTTGCTTCTTTCCGCACTTTACCGCTTGACCAAACGGTTATCAAAATACAAACCGAACTCGAGCAGCCAGGTTGGTCGAGCGAAATCCGGTGCCGACTCAGATTTCTGCTCGCCTTCGCCTATCATGAACTTGGGCGATCCCAGTTGGGTCTGGAAATGGTTCGAGAGCTAGTTCGTGACGCACGAACTGATGGGGAAATGATGATCGCTAAGCATGCTCTTGGGGGCCTCCTTTGGCACAAAGGGAATTTCAAGGAGGGGATCGAAACGCTCTGGGAAGCCGCCTCTCTAGCTGAGGATCGGCCTATGGAGCAAGTTCACATTCTCTCGAACATCGCCATCGGAGCGTATGAGGCCAAGAGCGGTGAGGAACTTCGATACTCAGAATCGCTTGCAAGTCAAAACCTCCGGTTGATTGCCGAGTCCGCGCATCAGATTGTCCTCGACTACGTCCGCGGGCTCGCACTCATGAGTGAGTATCGCTACTCCGAAGCGTCTCTACTCTTCGAAGCGACACTGATCCAAAGTGCTGCGACTTCCCACCGAATCAGCGTCTATCTGCTAGAAGCCAATGCTCACGCAAAGCAAAAGCTCGGGCTGGACGACGAAGCGAAGGGACTTCTGGATCAAGCGAAAGCGATGCGGAAGGCGTTCAAGATGCATCCGTCAACTGTAGAACTGCGCAGACTCCAGAAGCTTCGCGCCACCTTGCGCGAATCTTAGCGTGAGTAAAATCGAGCATGGCTCCGACTCTCGAAACTCATCGCCTGATCTTGCGCCCTGTGCAGATGTCGGATGCGGAGCGCATCCAAGCGCTCTTTGCCTGTTTTGATGTGATCGAGTATTTGGACGGGAGCGTCATTCCCTGGCCCTATCCTGAGAGCGGCGCGGTAGAGTTTTTGAAATTCATCATTCCCAAAATGGAAGCTGGCGAAACCATAGTTTGGGCTCTGGAGCCGAAGGGTTCTGACGAGATGATCGGGATTCTGCACCTCAACCAGTTCTCAGAAACAGACCATCGGGGTTTCTGGTTGGGGCGAGATTACTGGGGTCAAGGTTATATGAGTGAGGCGGTGGCAGCTTCGCAGGACTACTGCTTCGAAGTGCTAGGGATGTCCCGCTTGTTGCTTTCCAACGCCGAACCTAACACGGGCTCGGCCCGCATCAAAGAGAAGTCAGGTGCAAGGTTGCTCGGATACGAGGAGGCGAAATATTACGCTGGCGGTGGAACTTATCGAACGATGAGATGGGAGCTTTCGGCGGAGGCATGGCGAGAGAATCGATCGAAGTTTGGCGAGATCTGAAGTTTGAGATGAAGCACACTTTGCCCTTTCATTGAGCAAAGTTAGGGCTACTGTCTCTTGCGGGCCAATTCCAGCGGATCGAGGTGATATCGCGAACGGGACCAAACGGAAAGGCGCAGCCATCCATTAAAAAGGTTGATATAATTGCAATAGAGGGCGTCCGAAAGTGAATGTATCGAGAGTATCTTGGAGCCTGGTCGATGAATGGCAACGTTCCAGCGACGCTCGCCGTGCCGCGATTTTGCGACTTGGCTACACCCTCCTGTTCTTCGCGACGCTTCCGTACTGGGTAGGAGCTTTTCCTGAGTTGCGCCCGATCATTCGCCAATTCTTCACTCCAGTGGGGCTGGTGCTCTTCCAATCGAGCGTTGTTCCGCTCATTGCAAACAATTTGTCCGCGCAAGCCCAACCCTCCAAAGAAAGTGGATCCCCTAATGGCCGTTACATCAGAACGTTCTTAACGAGTATCTACAGGTGGAAGGATGACCAGAACTGGAAACGACCTTTCTATCGATTCTGCATTTACTTTATCGTCGCCGTTGGTTGGATTTTCGGCACCTTTCTGGCCGTCTTCTTCGCACCGCTACTCGCATTGGAGTGCATCATCTGGATTCGTGAGCAGTGAACGGGGATGACTGCCATCACCTTCGTCCCTATAGGTAGGTTGCGACCGTTACGGTTGTCAGCATTCTTACTGGTCTGCCTGAATCGGAAATCATTGGGATGGCGTACAGCACTTGTTTCGGTTGCACACCCGTTCACGCTCCAGCTGAAGACCGGATATCGCGGTAAAGTAGCCAATAGGCTTGCCTAATACAGCTACCGAGTTGATCGCTCTATCGGAAACGGAATTGGTCGGTCGGCACTTGACGCAGGAGGGCTACAGTTGGGATTATTCGCCATCACCAGCATGCAAACCAAGATTCCCACAAAAATCGAAACCACAATCCTCCCAATTCGATGTGCGGGCTCATCTCAATGCCACGAGAATTCAGATCGACCAGCGTCGCCTCGGGCGCCCAATTCTAAAAGTCGCTTCTGTTCGTTCCAGCTGAGGTCGGGAACATAGTCACCCGCACCAGAGTCACTAAGCAACTTGTTGAAATCGATGGGCCTGAATTCCTCGGGAACGTAGTTTACTGGGGGAACGTTTTGACCGATTCTAGGGGGTGATTCGCCCCGCCGTACCTCCAATTCCCTTAGCCGAGCTTCGAATCCATCCATCCGACCCTTTAGCTCCGCGACCTCGTCCGGACCTCGCATCTGGCTCAGAATCCGTCCGATCAACAATGGCGACGCGTCCGTCACCTCCGCAACATCTCGAATCGTCGGGACCGGCTCTGCGAACAGCGCATCCTTCGTCGCGAGCCTTTACAAAAGCTCCTGCAACTCATCTGCTTGATCTTGCTCGTTAAGCCGCTCCGACTGATCGAGTCGAGAGTGCATCATCTTTGCCCACTCAAAAACCCTAAGATGATCGTTGCAAGGAGTATGACGCCAATCGCACTGATGATCACTCGCTGCCCGAACAGCCATAGATTTTCCTCCTGAGTAGGTTGCTGGGAGGCTTCTAAGGCTAAGTAGCGGCGATAGCTCCCCTCATAATCGAAAGCCCCTATCTGGTCATAACGGCGCACAATTTCAAACCGCGTATTGCTGCCTTGTTGTGCGACCTTTTGTTCCAAACTCGAAAGTCGAGCACGGAAATCGTCGATCTCGCGGATGAGACGAGCCGCATCGACATCTTTTCTCAACTCTGAAAGAATCCGCCCGATCAACAACGGCGAGGCGTCCGTTGCCTCAGCTACATCTCGAATCGTCGGAACTGGCTCCGCAAACAGCGTGTCCGTCGCCGCCAACCGAGCCAAAAGCTCCTGCAACTCATCCGGATGAACCTGCTCGTTGAGCAAGTCAGCCTGATCGAGGCGAGAGCCGGAGTTCAAGGGCGTCCGGTCATCCCCAGAAGCGACATCACCCACCCAGCAAGCGGAACCAGGACGAGGAGCGCCGTCGGAAGCAGGATCAGAATTGGGAAGTAGGGCATCAGTTTGTGGTTTTCGTCCACGTACCACATGTCTCCGGGGCGGTACACCCCGAGCGGGTCGTTGTTTCGCCAAAACTTATCCATCAACCGGCGATCGCCGGAGACGACCTCGGCGGACAGTCGTGCCGACCCCAACTTTTTAATCAAGAAATCGTTCCGCTTGATCGCAGCCGTGAGTTCTCTGTCCGACTCACCTCTTAAATCTGAGATTGCGCGCGCGACCATCAGAGGCTTTAACCCTAGCTCCGAAGCTAACGAACCAATCGTCACCACTTCTCTCGGCGTAAACGCGGCCAAGAAGCGCGTTGCAACCGTCCCTGCCTCGGCATGCGAGACCGGCGCCGAGAGAATTTCGTCACTCACCAACGAATCCATGATCTCCCTATTGTACGAAAATTCGACAAAACGGGATGCTTGTGATACAATTAACCGACGCCCGAAAGGCGAAATTTCAGGAGGCCGAATATCAGATGACTGTCAACACCACGATCCACCACGCCTCCCGAGCCGCATAAACGGCATCTTTCTATTCGGTTCGAGGGGCCCCGTTTCCCCCAAGCGCACCCACTGTGCGCCCGACCGAACTTAGGAAAAACCAGAATTGGATCAAAAACAGAAAGACTTTGTCAATCGCACCATGGCGGCGATGGACGCAAACGAGCGAAAGAAGGTGCGAGACCGCGCCATCAAGGCTCGAAAACTCGCCTTGTCTCGAATGACCTCTCGTCCCGTATTGGACGTGGAGGAGGACGAAGACGACGACACGCCGATTCCCATCCGCAAGCCGACTCTTCCGTTGGAAGAGTTCATTCTTCGTATCCTGACCGAAGAGGTTGTGGTACCGCAAAAGCCCGTCGAAACCCAAGTCGGAACCGTTATCGCTCTGCATCGAAAACGGTGCGAAGTAGTCCTCCCAACTCAGAGGATCGATTGCAATCTCACGCCTGATCAGGCCAAGTGGCAGCAATCCCAGTTCGCAGTTGGCGATTTGGTGAATGTCTACCGCGAGGAAGAAATTTGGCGCATCAGGGATGTCCAGCCAAGAAAGACCAAACTCTCCCGACCCGACCCCGGCTCTGCCGAGCGCGAACGGGTGATTGTCGCCAATATCGACGTCATCGTCGTGGTCGTCAGCGTCAAAGCACCTCCTCTTCATCCCAGAGTGATTGACCGCTACCTCATCGCCATCCAACGCGGTGGGGCCGAGGCGGTGATCGCGGTGAACAAATCGGACCTTCTCGCTCCAGACGACGATGAGTTCAATCTCCTCGACCCCTACCGCTGCCTCGCTCCGATCATCCGTGTCTCGGCTGCCGCCAAAAATGGCCTCGATGAACTCAAAACTCATTTGGCAGGGAAGCGATCCGCATTCGTTGGTCATAGTGGAGTTGGCAAAAGCTCCCTGCTCAACGCGCTGAAGCCTGATCTTGAGCTTGATACTGGAGCGGTCAGCGAAGGCTATGGCCGAGGAACTCACACCACTACCAGTAGCCACCTATGGGATCTCGGCGACGGCACCGAGATCATCGACACTCCAGGGGTTCGGGCGTTTGGCCTCTTCAAGCTAGACAGGGATGAACTCATTGATTACTTCCCAGAATTCGAGGGGTTATCCTGTCGCTTTCGAGATTGCTCGCACACTGTCGAGCCAGGTTGCGGAATTCGAGCCGCCGCCGAAGAAGGGCTGATCAATTCGGCGAGGTTTGATACTTATCAGAGAATTCTGGCCTCGCTTTAGCCACACGGGGGGAGTGACTTCCCCCAAGAGCTCCTGGCTCCGAACTTATTTAGACGTTCTCCCGAGTGATCCATGCCGTTTTGCAAAGATCTTGATAACGATCGTTAACCCAAATACGCCGATGGCGGCTATCCATGTGAATACTCGAACTAGAAGCGCATAAAGTGCGTACTCTCTCGGGATCATTTCTACTCCCCAATGCATTCCCACACTCAGCTTGTCATCTATCTGCCTGTATCGCCTTCTCGATTCTTCGTCCTTAAACTTTGCGTTTTCGGCGATCTCATCGAACCCTCGGGCTACCTCACCCATAACCTGGTGCCCCCTCTTTCCTCTTTCGATAAGTCCCCGGGCTGTTACTTCGCCACCAACGATCAAGATCACCCCAACGGCAAGCGCCCAGATCTTCACGCAATCAATGATATGCTAAAAACGGTCTGCCCGATTAACCGCAGACCCGCGATTAACCCAAGACTCTTGCTATCCAAACTGCGTAGAATAGAGTCACAGCAATGGCAGCACAGCGTACAGTGATCGTCGTCGGCGGAGGGCTCGCCGGACTTATGGCAGCAATGAAGCTGGCCGAGGCCGGGAACAAGGTCAAAATCTTCAGCGTCGTCCCCGTCAAACGGTCGCACTCGGTGTGCGCCCAGGGCGGCATCAACGGTGCGGTTAACCTTCGCGGAGAAGGAGATTCGCCGTATCTTCACTTCGAAGACACGATCACCGGCGGAGACTTCCTGAACCACCAGCCCCCCGTCATGCGGATGGCCGAGCGTGCTCCTGCGATCATTTACCTTTTGGACCGAATGGGTGTTCCGTTCAACCGAACTTCCGAAGGCCTACTTTCCTTCCGCCGCTTCGGAGGCACTCTGAAGCACCGAACCGCTTACGCTGGAGCAACCACTGGCCAGCAGCTCCTTTACGCCCTTGATGAACAAGTCAGAAGGTGGGAAACCATGAACCTCGTCGAGAAGTATGAGGGCTACGAGTTCATCAGCATCATCAAGGACTCCGAGGGTCGCTGCCGAGGCATCACCAGCCAGAACCTTCGAACAATGGAGATCGAGGCATTCGCCGCCGATGCCGTCGTCATGGCGACCGGCGGAAACGGACTCATCTTCGGAAAGTCCACCAACTCGATCATCAATACCGGTTCCGCAGTTTCGGTTTGCTACCAACAGGGCGCCAAGTACGGCAACCCGGAGATGGTCCAGATTCACCCGACCGCAATCCCCGGTGAGGACAAGTGCCGACTCATCTCCGAATCCGTTCGCGGTGAAGGCGGCCGAATCTGGGTTCCGAGCAACCCAGATGACCAGCGAAAAGGCGTCGATATTCCCGAAGGCGAACGACGCTACATCTGCGAAGAACTTGACAGCAAATACGGCAACCTCCTCAGCCGAGACATCGTCAGCTTCATCATCTACTGCACCTGCCGAATGGGCAACGGGGTCAAGGGTCGCCAGCAGGTCTACCTCGACATCACCCAGCTCCATGATAAGCGGGGCGGACCTTGGAGCCGACAGACGATTAACGACAAGCTCGAAGGTGTTCTCGAAATCTACGAGAAGTTCATGCGCGAGGATCCGATCGAGAATCCGATGCGGATTTATCCAGCCGTTCACTACACCATGGGCGGGCTCTGGGTGGACTACGAAACCAACGGCGACAACACCTGGGATGTGGAAAGCCCACGTAACCAAATGACCAACGTCCCCGGATTGTATGCCGCTGGCGAGTGTGAGTTCCAATACCACGGCGCAAACCGCCTTGGCGCAAACGCTCTGCTGGCCTGTTTGGTTGGTGGAGAAATCGCCGCCGAAGGCATCATGGCTTACCTTCAGAAGGGCGACGTTGCCGCGGATTCGCTTCCGTCTTCTGCTCTGGACGACGCTCGAAATGAGCAACAGTCGATCTACAACACCCTGGCAGGCTCAAACGGCACCGAGAACCCTTACGCACTCCACGCCGAGCTGGCAGACGTCATGTGGAACAACTGCGGAATCTGGCGCGTTCAGGCCGATCTGGTTAAGGCGCGCGGGTCGCTCGATGATCTGGCGGCTCGGGCTCGACAGTGTGGACTGACAGATGCTTCTGGCTGGACCAATCAAGCCGTCCCGTTCACCCGTGCGCTGATCAACATGATCGAGCAATCGAAGGCGATTGTCGATGGTGCGATAGTCCGCGACGAAAGCCGTGGTGCCCACTTCAAGATGGACACTCCGGAGCGTTCGGACACCGACTGGCTCAAGACCACCTTGGCGAGCTACGACAACGGCAGGACCAAGTTTGAATTCGAGCCCATCGACTGCCGCTTCATCGCTCCAAGAGCGCGAAAGTATGCCGTCAACCAGATCGGAATCGTCAAAAAGATCATGGGCGAAAACTTCCTCGAAGGCTTCGCCGGCGCGGCGAAGTAGCCGGAAGCTACTTCGGATACTCAAACGGGGTTGCCAGTTGGCAACCCCGTTTTCATCACACGGTCAGACTACTTGGCTGCCCAGAGGAATCCGCGTCTCATTAGCTCCTTGGGAACTTCAGCTTCTAGGACATCGGCATGATGCCCAAGAGCATTGTAAAACACCCGCCCGGCGCCGTACATCTTTGTGTAAACCTGGGGCATCTTGCATGGATTCCCGACGTGCGGACCGTCCACTCCGGGCAGAGGAAAATCGCACGTAGCCAGAACGTTCACACCTGGATCGACGTGCAAGTAGTACTGCTCCGAAACCACTTCAAAGTCGGGTAGTCCCGCAGTAATCTCATGCGAATTTGGACCCATGTTCACCATATAACGAACTCCGTCGTTCCCCGGATGAGCGACCCATTGTGACCCGGTCATGAACTGCCATTCGGTGTTCGTCCGGAAAGCATCGCACATTCCACCGTGGCACCCTGCGATACCGATTCCTTTCTCAGCAACTGCAATGCGGACGGGCTCAAACTGCTCCGGCTTGATTTCGCTCATCGTGTAGACCGGCACTAACAAGTTGTGCGAATACACAAACTCGGCGTCGGCAAAGGAATCGAGGGTATTCGAAACGGTGACCGAAAAGCCCTCGGCAACCAACAAGTCCCGGAAGAAGTAGGCAACTTTCTCCGGTTCGTGTCCATCCCATCCACCCCAAACAATCAGCGCACTCTTTGACATCGAGTCCAGCTTACCAACTGAGCACTAGCTCACAAATTGTAACAATTCGAAACCAAAACGTACACCCTCCCGGTATAGACTCCCGTAAGAACTTACAGGGCGTGCTTTCGCATCCCGATTTTCTGGAATTCACTATGGGATCAGTTACCATCATCGCCCTCGCCACTGCCATGCTAGGCAAACAAGGCGCAACCATCGAACCGCGCCTTCTTCGGCAACCCGACATCCACGGCAACAATGTTGTGTTCTGCTATGCCGGAGACCTTTGGGTTTCAACCACCGAGAATGGCAACATTGCACGCCGACTCACAAGCGGTAGCGGAGCTGAATCTCGCCCACACTTTTCTCCCGACGGAAAGACCATCGCCTTTACCGCGACTTACGATGGTTCCGGAAACGTTTTCACAATCCCGCTTGAGGGTGGCGAGCCAAAGCGACTGACCTACGGAAATAACGACCAATGCCTCGGTTGGACCCCCGACGGAAAGATCATGTTTGCGACTCCAGAGGGCCAGCCCTATGGTGGTCGTCAGCCTCAACTGCTACTGGTTAATGCGAAAGGAGGGCTCCCACAGACCACTCCGATCAAAGAAATTGCGACCGGAATGATGACTGAAGATGGCAAGAAGCTGGTTTACAACCGAGTAAATAGCTTCAACTTTAACTGGAGACGCTACCGCGGCGGAACCCAAGGCAAGGTTTCTATTTATGACCTTGCAACAAATGAATATTCGGAGCTTCCGGCGAAGCGAGATCAGAATTTCCACCCGCTCGTCGTAGGGAATTCGATCTATTTCATCTCCGACCGAGCCAACGGAACGCTCAATCTCTTTAAGAACGAGAAGGGTAAGGACACTCAGCTCACCAACGATAGCCAAAGCGATATCAAGTGGCCAGAGACCGACGGTAAGACGATCATCTACGAGCGCGACGGCTTCCTTGTCCACTTCGACCCGGCTACTGGCAAAGAGAAGAAACTCTCCCCAAAGATTCTTAGCGAAAACCTTGGTTCTCGACCAACACTGAAGAATTTGCAGCCATATCTTAGCGATTTCTCGATTTCGCCAAGCGGAAATCGCGTCGCAGTAAACGCGAGAGGAGAGCTCTTCTCAGTCCCGGCTAGAACCGGAGAGACTCGGAATATGAGCCGGACCAGCGGTGTTCGCGAAGAGGCCCCGCGCTGGTCGCCGGACGGGAAAAGCATTGCCTACATTTCGGACGCATCTGGAGAAAGAGAGATCTACCTCCAGCCCCAAGGTGGCGGATCTCCGGTTCAACTGACGAACAAGACGGGCTTCCGGATTGAGGGCCTTGTCTGGAGTCCTGACAGTAAGTTCCTGGTTATCAACAGCCCAATCGCAGCCTACAAGCTAGACCCTTCAACTAAGCAAATCATCGAGATCGCTGACTTCCCCTACGGCGGAGGATCAATCGACGTCTCGCCAGATGGAAAGTGGCTGGCTTACACTCAAGCTGGCACAAATGCTAACAGCGCACTCTGGCTTTACGAAGTCGAAAGTGGCAAACGAACGAAGCTCACTGAAGGCTTTTTCAATGACGGATCTGCCGTGTTCGACCGTGAGCGTCCGTACTTGTACTTCTCATCAGATCGCACATTCGAACCAACCTTCGGTCGTTTTGAGTTCAGCCTTAAAGTTGAAGATACGACCCGCATGTATGCAGTAGCGCTCACAAAGGACGCTCCGAACCCGTTCCTGGATCGCAACGACGAGGAGCCAGAGCAAGGAGCCAAGCCTCCCGAAAAGCCAGCCGCAGCCGCCGCAGGAGAGCCAAAGCCGAGCATTGAGCTCGACGGTATTGCAAGTCGCATCATGGTTCTGCCGCTCCCTCCAGGGAGCTACAATGCTTTGACTGGCCTCGGCAACGGGTTTGCCTATATATCTGGTGGAGTTCTGTTCCAGTACAGCCTCGGCTCGAAGGCTCCGACCCCTCTGTACGAAGGCACGGGGTCAGTTGATTTCACTCCAGATCGCAAGAAAATGGCGGTGTTGGGTCGGGGAGGATTGCAGATCCTGCCTGTGGCACCCGGCGGTCAGCCCGGACCGGGCCGCGTTGATCTTAGCAACGTGGAAGCGGTGATTGATGCTAAAGCCGAGTACAAGCAAATTTTCTGGGACGTTTGGCGCTACGAGCGAGACCATTTCTACGACGCTTCGATGGGCGGCCAAGACTGGCTCGCAATCGGCAAAAAGTATGAGGGATACCTCCAGTATGTTAATCACCGTGGTGATCTTAACTACATTCTGGGCCTACTGATCGGCGAACTCGGAACCGGGCACGCCTACATTCAGGGTCAGGGTGATCTCGGCCAGGGTTCCCCTCGGATTCCCGTCGGAAACCTCTGTGCCGATCTTGAAGTCTTCGGGGATGGCGTTCGATTCGCAAAGATTCTTCGAGGATTCAACGACGAAGAGCCATACCAAACCCCGCTGGGACTCCCAGGGATCGATGTTAAAGATGGGGAATACCTCGTGGCAATCGACGGAAACGCCATCACCGCTGAAACGAATCCCTCGGAGTTCCTCGTGGGGAAAGTTGGAAAGACGGTCACGCTGATGGTCAACTCCAAGCCAGGAATGGAGGGCGCGAGGAAAGTTCGCGTGAAACCCATTGCGACCGACATCCAGGCTCGCTACTGGGATTTCGTTGAAGGTAACCGGAAAAAGGTCGCCGAACTCTCAGGAGGTCGGATCGGTTACATGCACATCTCCAACACCGCTGCCGAAGGTTCGCACGATCTCGTCCGAGGGTTCTACAACCAAACCGACAAAGATGCCGTCCTCGTTGACGAGCGCTGGAACGGAGGTGGTTACATCCAACCGTGGTTCGTCGATACCCTTGCTCGAAAGAAGAAGGCGATGATCCAGCCTCGCTACGGAGCCGATCAGCCTGAGGCCCCCGTCATCGAAGGGCCCATGTGCCTTCTTATCAACGGTTATGCGGGATCAGGCGGAGACTTCTTCCCCTACATGTTCCGCCAAGCGGGACGTGGTCCGCTCATTGGAAAACGAACTTGGGGCGGATTGGTTGGAATCAGTGGTGGGATCAACTTGATCGATGGCGGAAACGTCACTAGTCCCAACTTTGCCATCTACAATCCGGAAACTGGTGAAATCATTGCCGAGAATCAAGGAATTGATCCTGATATCGACATTGATTCTCGCCCTGATCTGATTGCGAAAGGTCAAGATCCACAGCTTGAAGCAGGAGTCAAATACTTGCTCGAACAGCTCTCAAAGCTGCCTCCGAAAAAGGTTCGCACTAAGGTTCCTCAGGTCGGCAAGAACGGCAAAATCAATCCCTAACGGCTAGAGGAGTTCGAGGAGGCCCCCGATGGAAGCAGTTCCGACGGGGGCTTCTTTGTCGACGCCGGTCGTCACTAAAACCCCGGTGCATCCTGCAGCTTTGGCGAACATCAGGTCGGTATCGATTCGATCGCCCACAACAAGAGTTTCTGACGCGGCTATCTTTTCCGCCTGAAGAACGTGGAAAAGCATGTACGGATTTGGCTTTCCTATCACGGTGGGTTTGAGTTCCGTACAAGCTGAAAGCGCTCCTAAAATTGCACCAGCACCGGGAGCAAACCGACCACCCGCGAGCGGATATGTGGCATCGTTATTTGTTCCGATCAGTCGTGCTCCCCCGAGTACACACTGCAACGCTGAATCCAGCAATTCATAGCTCAAAGCTTCGCGACAGATGCCCGCGACGACAGCATCCACCGAACCAGACACCGGATGCACCCGCAAGCTATTAAAGTTCACGACCCCAATGCCTTCATCGATCAAGGTTTCAACCAAACCAGGCTCTCCGACCACGAACACTCGCCGGATGCCGACGGCGGCGCAGTACCGGGCTGCAGCGCGACCACTGGTGAGAATCTCCGCGGGTCGGGCCTGGATTCCCATTCTCGCGAGCTTAGCTACGTACGCCGTTTCGGTTTGGCTGGAGTTGTTTGTGGCGAAGAAAATACGTGCGTCAGTCTTTCGTAACTCTCGAAGTGCTTCTGCTGCGCCCGCGATCACCTGATCACCCCGGTAGATCGTTCCGTCAAGATCAAAAACGTAGCACGAGTAACGTCGCACGGCTCATTCTATTCCACAGTTCATCTCAAAATGATTGTTTCATAAAATTCTGAAACTTCAATCATTTGCCGTCGTAGAACGGTATAACTCTAGTGAGCAACATGACTCCGCAAACTCCCACCCGGCCCATCTGGGAAGCACAAGGCGACGAAAAGCGTCGCGAAGTGCAGGGAATGTTCAGTGCAATTGCGCCGAGCTATGATCGCGCCAATGCGTTGATGAGCTTCAATTTGCACCAGCAGTGGCGAAAATTCGCTGCTTCGAAACTCATGCTCCGAGAGGGTGACACCGTTCTTGATCTCTGCACCGGCACTGGCGACTTCCTTCCGATCCACCGCTCTCTAGTCGGAGGCGCGGGAATTCTCCTCGGCATCGACTTTTGCCCTCCGATGCTGGTTCGGGCCGCGAACAAGGACGCGGAGGCAACCCTTTCGGTAGGAGACGCATGTTCAATTCCCCTGGCAAACCGTTCAGTAGAAGGCGTCTCGGTCGGCTGGGGAATTCGCAATGTGCCAGACATCGACCAAGCGCACAGCGAAATCTATAGGGTTCTGAAGCCAGGGAAACGATTTGTCAGCATCGACTGTGCCGAGCCACAATCAGCCCTGATTCGGGTTGCAACGAGCATCTTGCGAACTCCGATGCTCGGATTTTTGGGGAAGCTCCTTGGTAGCCAAGAAGCATACAAGTACCTGAGCGAGAGCACAGCAAGATTTAAGACCAGAGAAGAACTAGCCGCCTCAATGCAGAGCGCTGGCTTCATCGACGTCCACTACAAAAACCTCATGCTGGGCAATATTTGCGTGCATTGGGGGACAAAACCATGAGCCAATCCGCAATCCATATCCTCTCCAACCCTGAGCTCCGAGCCGAACTGCTTGGTCGGGTTTCCGATGAAGTCGCCGAGATCGAGCGCGAAATACGCCTCGCAGTTGACTCGAAAGTTGAGATCATCCGGCAAGTTGCCGATCACACGCTGAGCGCTGGCGGCAAGCGACTCCGCCCCGCATTTGTGATTCTCGCCGGAAAAGCGGTCAACCCTGACGTGGACGAGGACCGCTTGCGTCGCTTAGGAGCTTGCATGGAGATCATCCATATGGCAACGCTCGTTCACGATGATGTTCTCGACAATTCGCCTACTCGTCGCGGAAAGCCTACAGCGAGCGCGACGTTTGGGAACATCGCGGCGATCATGTCGGGCGATGTGTTTCTTGCCAAGGCGATGCTGTTGTTAGCAAACGACGGCGATCTGGATGTCATCCGCACCGTCAGTGCTGCGGTGACAGAGATCGCGGAAGGCGAAGTGCTCGAGATCGAGGCGAGGGGCGATTTTGACCTGGACGAAACTGCACATCTTAACATCCTCAAGATGAAAACGGCGGCGTTCATTCGCTGCTGCTGCGAAATCGGGGCGCTTGCGGCAGGAGGCACCAAGGCCCAGGTCGCCGCTCTGGGCAGCTACGGCGAAAAGGCAGGAATCGCCTTCCAGATCGCCGATGACCTTCTCGATTACCGAGGCGACAAGGCGAAGACAGGCAAGCCGGTCGCCACTGACTTTCGAGAAGGGCAGGCAACCTTGCCGCTGATCTATCTTCGCGAAAAGCTGAGCGATGCTGAACTCCAAATCGCGCGAAGGCGATTTGGCGGAACTGTGAACGAAGATGAGATTCGGATGATCTGCGACTGGATGGCAAGCAGAGGGGCTTTCACTCGGTCTGAAGAAATCGCTCAAAGATACATTGATCAAGCTCAAGCTGACCTGGACACCCTGGAACCAAGCATGGCTAGAGAGATGTTATCCGCGATTTCAGAGTACGTGTTGGCTCGACAGGCTTAAGCCTGAATCATCACGACTGATCCGTAGCGCCGGAAACCGATCCGCTCATACCACTCAACCAGGGCATCGCCGCATTGCAGAACTGCATAACAGTTTCTAGCTCCTGCCAGGCCAATGAGGTGGCTAAGAACAGTGCCGCCAACGCCCCGATGGCGGCGGTCTGGAGCAACCGCGATGTTATAGAACCCGAGCGTATCCCGAACCTGAGACACCATCGCACCCGCTTCGACATTGGGTCCTCGTCGGAAGCGAATCAGCTCACATCTGGCGGTTTTCGCCGTCAACCCAGCGATCATCGTGCTGAACTCGTCGTCCATTTCAAAGAAAAATTGGCGGGCAAGAAAATAGGTCAGATCGAATCGATCGGAGGACTCTCTCAAAAACTCCAGTTCGGGCTCGGATTTCTGAGGGCGCGGCTTGAGGTACATCAAGTTGAGTCGATTGCCAACTGAAAACCCTGCGCGAGTTGCCATTTCTAGCACCGCTGAGTCGTCATTTGTGGGGAGCACATAGCTTGTGAAAGGACCGTGAATGTCCTTCTGACGGCGAAGTTCAAGCAGAGATTTTGGAGTTGCACGTGCAATCACAGCGACGTTGGTTGCAGGATGATCAAGTTCAGAAAACCATCCCATCACTCCGTCGTCAAAGTATCTCGTTGCTCCAACCGCGCTTTGCGCGATGCTAAAGTACGTCTCCGTCATGTTGAGACAGCAACGCTCAATGATCTCTTGGTCGGTTAAAGGACGGTGCTCCACAAAAGTCCAAATCCAACGCGTCGATTTGAGACCGAAACTCCGAGATTCAGCCCATTTCCTACGTTTGTTCCGAACCATACTACCGGAGTTCGGGGCGTTAACAGGAAGCTTGCGAAACTCTTTCCAGCTTGGTCGAATTTCAAGATATCGATTCCCGCGACAACATCAAAGCCGCCCGGGGTTGCTGCCATGGCTCCCAATCGAATGGTTGGTGCAATGAACTTCTTGGGCAAAACGAACTCCTTTCCGTCCCGCACGGACTCAAAAAAGTCCGCGGCGGCTCTCAATAGTCGACCTTGGACAAAGACTCCTCCATAATGGCCGGTGTCGATTTCAAGAACTTGGGAGCCAGGTAGAGCCGCGACAAGTTGGTCGGTGCTTTCTGAAGGAATCACAGTGTCGAAACTTGCCCGGATCACAAGAGTTCGGCCCGGCTCGCGACGAGGTAGATAAGTGCCAGGTTCGACCTTTCGAAGCTCCTCTCGCAAGGAACTCTCGGAATATCCCTTACGACGCAGCTCTTCTTTGATCGGCACAACTCGAGATGACTCCCAAAGAACCTTGGCGAGGTCGATTCCGCCGAGAAGAAAGACCGCACTCTTCAAACGCGGGTCGTTGGCATACGACAAGCTGGAAACGATAGCCCCAAGGCTCGTGCCGTAAATCCCCAGAAGGTTGCCGCACTCCTTTCGTTGCTGAAGAAAGTCCAGCGACCTCCGGACGTCCATCACCGCCTGAGTCATCGTGGCTTCTAGCTTCTTCGGGTCCGGCTGAATTGCAAGCTGTCCGCTACTAAACCCGGTTGGAGTTCGGCCCAAGTGATAAGGCAAGCTCAATATCGCTGCGCCGATTCCGCGCTGATTGAGGTCGAGGGCGAGCGCTCTCTCAATTCGCAGGTTTGACGCACCCCAGTAGTGGAGCACGAGGACCATGGCAGAGGGACGATCTGCGTCTTCGGGCAGCAGCACCCGGAGTTGGACTGCATCGTTAACTTTATTCCCTGAATCGAAAGCACTTGGAAAGCTGGCAAGGAACTCTAACTGACCAGAAGGTGAACTCTGCTGAGCCCAGTTGGCGAAGCCGACCTTTGCAACCTCAAAGGGACGCTGACCGGAGCATAATTGCACCAAAATTGCGATCAGGATCACAAAACCCGTTCGACAATTCATTAAAAAGAGTGTACTAGCAACTTCTTACTCACTAGTAGGCTGAGTTCCGAGGTTCCAGCTTCCAATAAGGTTAAAGTAGGTTGCTCGGTTGATGAAGCATAGCGAAAAAGCGATTAAGGTGGCAAAGGGATTTGTTTCGTCAGTTACGGCGTTCGCCACGGGCGCGGTGATCATCGGTCTGATTGTCTCCTTTTCGTTGTACAACCGCTATCAAGGTGAAATTCAGAGCATCTTTCGGGTTTACCGACTCGAAGAGTCTGACCGAGTCAATCTAGAGAAATTCAAAGTTGAGTCAGCGTTCCAGTCATTGAAAGGCAGCCTGATTGCCGCCTCGCACTCGCCGGAACTTCAGCATGCGATCTCGGATCCAGGGTCGAATGATGTCAAGTTAGCCTCAGAGATCCTGCCCACATTCGCGTCGCAGGAGGCAAGGGGGCTGTTTGTTGTTGTACCGTCCAAAAATTCGCCGCGAATCATTGCTGTTGGTGAGGGATCTCGTAACATCGAAACTCTGCGGTCAGGATTGAAGAACCTGCTGGAGCAGTACAGCCAGAGTTATCCTGACATGTCTCGGATATGGCTCCAAGACTATCCGGCTTCCGTGACGAACCTTGTTGCAACTCCAGATCCAAAGTCGCTTGTATCTAGGGTAGAAAAGTCGTTCGTCTACGGAATTCCGCTCTTCGACCAAGGTGGGCGATTTTCTGGCGTCCTGGCAGTCAGCCTCGACGCATCGTTTCTTGAGCGGAAGTTGTCGAGCTCAGATCGAGCGATCGTTGAAAAGAACAAGAGGTTTGTAGCCTATCCCGCTGGTTTCGGGACTGTCGAATCTTTCTGGCCTGCAGTGCAGAGGGGACAGGCAACAAACTCGACGATTTATGGTCAGGCTCTTGGCTTGGATATGGCGGATACCAACGGCAAATGGGTTCTTTGGAGCGCCCGCTTTGATACCGATTTTTGGTCGCGATCTGACGTTGCCGTTCTCAAACAGAATCTTGTCAGCTCCTGCCTCATGACCTGGACTCTGCTCGGATTTGGGATTTTCCTCGTCGCAAAAATTCGTCGGAAGCAAGAAGATCGGTTCCAAGGTTTGCTCCGCAATTCAACCGAAATCATCTTGCTCTGTGATGAAGTTGGCGAGATTAATCAGGTTGGAGGCAACACACGTCAGCTAATTGGGTGGAAGTCGGAAGAACTATCTGGAGTTAATCTATCGCTCTTCCTCTCTGCCGAGACAAGAAGAGACCTTTCAGACCTGCTTGATATCGTTACCCGGACTCCTCACGCCACTCAGTCAATTCAAGTCCAGATTGAGAAGCCTGACAAAACTCTTCGATGGCATGAACTTGTCGCAACGAACTTGCGACATGATCCCGAAGTCGACGGCATAGTCATCACCTTACGAAACATCGAAGCTCAAAAAGCAGGTGAAATGATGTTGATTCAAGCCAAAGACTCAGCTGAGAGGGCAAATGTCGCCAAGAGCGAGTTTCTAAGCCGAATGAGTCACGAACTGCGGACACCGCTCAACGCTATTCTCGGCTTTAGCCAGCTTCTGCAGATGAGCGATCTTCAGGAGCACGATCGGGAAAGCGTGGATCAGGTCCTGAAGAGCGGTCGCCACCTTCTGGGACTCATCAATGACATTCTTGATATCAGCCGGATCGAGACCAACAACATCTCTGTCTCGAAAGAACCCGTGCTGGTATCGGAAGTCGTACAGGATTGCGTGAGCAATGTTCAATTGCTAGCCAAGAGTAGGGGCATCGAGATCGAACTCAAAGTACCTGACGATGTCTATTTCCGGGCAGATCGTCAGCGCATTGCTCAAGTTGTCATTAACCTTCTTTCAAACGCGGTGAAGTACAACCGGGAAGAAGGAAAGGTTCTTCTCGAGGTGACGAAGACCCAATCTGACGTATACCTCTCGGTCACCGATACCGGAAATGGCATCGCCGATGAGTTGCTTCCTCGGCTTTTCACTCCATTCGATCGCCTTGGGGCGGATCGAAGCCGGGTTGAAGGAACCGGTCTCGGACTATCACTCAGCAAAACCTTGATTGAAGCGATGGACGGACGAATCAACGTGCTTTCCAAAGTGGGAGAAGGAACCACGTTCGTCATTGCCCTACCGGCGGCTCAAGCAAAATCGGGAGTAACGCTAAAGTTGGTTAATGGCTTTGACGAAAACGAGATCCGCATTCTTTACATCGAAGACAACGAAGTCAACATCGACTTGATGCAACGAGTGTTCGCAGACTACAGAAACATCAAGCTCCTCGAGGCCCGCGAAGGCTGGCTTGGCGTTGCGGTGGCTCGAGAACAGGTCCCCGACCTTATTCTTCTTGACAACAACTTGCCAGATATTGACGCGGTCCGTGTGATTGAGGAACTGCGCTCAAACCCAGTAACTCGGAACATAGATATTTTCGTCATAAGTGCCGACATTACATCAGAGCGCATCTCAGCTTGTCTCGAAGCCGGTGCCAAGCAGTTCATTCAAAAGCCGATCGATGTCAACAACTTTCTATCTGCCTTAGAGCAAAATCTGAAGGCCGCCTAACAATGGATACCACCACGCTCTTCAACCTGAACATTGTCGTTGTCGACGATGAACCAGCGAACGTCTTGCTATTAAGGCGAGTACTTGAACAGATTGGATTTACCCATGTGACTGGCTTTACAAATCCGGTTGACGGCTGGAGCTATGTGGATCAGAACGGAGCAGATCTACTGCTACTTGATCTTCAGATGCCGATCATGGATGGTTTTGAGATCCTCGAAAAGCTGCAAGCAAGAGGTATGAATCACAGTTTCATTCCCGTGATGGTCCTCACCGCGGATGCAACTCCAAACGCGAAGCGCCAGGCCCTGTCATTAGGCGCGAATGATTTTCTTACTAAACCGTTTGAGGCATTTGAAGTCGGACTTCGGGTCAAGAATCTGCTGCGAATGAGGTCGCTCTATACAAACCTGAGCGATGAAAAGTCGACTCTTGAAGAAAAGGTTGAAGAACGAACGGAAGCGATCAAGAAGACTCAGCTGGAGATTGTGGAGCGCCTAGGACTTGCGACCGAGTTTCGAGACGACGATACCAAAGAACACGTCACCCGCGTTGGTGAGCTCGCGGGCAAAATCGCCGCGATGCTCGGACTTTCAGCCGAGTTCATTTCGACGATACGCTATTCAGCTCTGCTTCATGACGTCGGCAAAATCGGCATCTCCGATACGATTCTGCTCAAGCCCGGGAAGCTGACTGAAGAAGAGTACGAGATGATGAAGCAGCACACAAAAATCGGTGCTCAAATTCTTGGCGGCAGCAAGAGCGAAATCCTCTCGATGGCAGAGGAAATCGCCATCACCCACCACGAACGATGGGACGGCCGTGGTTATCCCAATCGCATCGTCGGGCCAGATATTCCACTTTCAGGTCGCATAGTGGCAGTTGTTGACGTCTTCGATGCGCTCACCAACGAGCGATCGTACAAGAAGGCGTGGCCCGTCCAGGATGCGCTGGCCGAAATCGAGCGCAATTCGGGCAGCCAGTTTGACCCCATGGTCGTAGATGCCCTTCTCCAGCTCTTCCCTTGGTATCAGCGTCAAGACGAACAAAAGGCCGCTTAGTCGCTGTCCGCTAGTTCAGGCGAAAAGCGTTCAAGCCCCGTACGGAACCCAGATGTTCTTCACTTGGGTTGCACGTCGCAAGAATTCCTTAGATGGCTGGCCGTGCCAGTCCACGGAGCCTTCCGGCATCGCCCAAGTCTGCTTGAGGTTCCCGGCCGAGAGCTTTTGGATGCGTTGACCGCCTTCGACCGAGCCGAAGTGCCAGACCGCATTCAATCCCAAATGGTCCCCAAACGTTGGCTCTAGCTCTGCGTGGACACCGGTTAAAACGTTCCAAACCCCCGAGGGAATGTCGCTAGCTTCGATCACGCGAACGAGCTCCATCGCTGCCAACGGCGCCTTCTCAGAGGCGACGGCGACGACCGGAGATCCCATTGCAATCAAAGGCAGACAAGCCCCCAAGAATCCTGCTAGTACCGGGGCGGACGGCGCAAACACACCGGAAGCCCCAAGTGGCTCGTTTCGGGTGTAAACCAAGCCCCGAAGCGGTGCTTGATGCACTTGCCCATCGTATTTATCCGCCCACGCAGCGTAGTGAAGGATTATTGCAATCGACGCTTCAAATTCCTTCTCAGCATCAGCCGAACCGCCTAGTTTGAGCGCCGCGACCATCGCGTCTCGTCCTGCCGTCAGGTTCTCAGCAAGATAGTAAAGGATCTGGCTCCGCAAAAATCCGGTTGATCCAGCCCAAGCAGAAGCCGCGCCCTCGGCAGCCTCAACTGCGTTCCGGACGTCCTTCCGATTAGCTCGAGCATACTCCCCACCGATCACCTCGAACGAGAAGCCGCCATCAGGACGAACCTGCTTTCCGCCGATGTAGAGCTTATGGGTGCGATCAAGCAAAATCGGTGCCTCACTTACTGAAGACTGAAGACTGAACACTGAAGACTGCGAATCGAACTTAACATACTCGTACAACCCCTCCTTGCCGCCCTCGCGCCCATAGCCACTCTCCCGATATCCGCCAAAGCCTGCGCTCGCGTCGAACTGGTTAGTGCAATTCACCCATACCGTCCCCGCCTTGATCTGCGCGGCAACGTCGTGCGCCACATCGAGGTTCTGAGTCCAAACGCTGCTGGCCAGGCCGTAAGGCGTATTGTTCGCCAACGCAACCGCTTCAGCCGGAGTTCGGAAAGTCATCGCCACTAACACTGGCCCAAAGATCTCGACCTGAGCAACTGTTGAAGCGGGTTCAACATCCGTCAACAGAGTTGGGGGATAGAACCACCCTTGGCTCGGCAGAGTGCAAGCGGGCTGAAACTTGGTCGCGCCTTCCTTCACTCCGACTTCGACTAATTCCTTGATCCTCTCGAGTTGGCTGAGGTCAACGATTGCGCCGATGTCAACAACCTTATCGAGCGGGTTTCCGACCCGAAGCTTGGACATTCGGGTCCGAATCTTGGCGTACGCTTTTTCGGCAATCGACTCTTGAACCAACAGCCGAGAGCCTGCACAGCACACTTGACCCTGGTTGAACCAAATTGCGTCCACTAGTCCCTCGACCGCCGAATCGAGATCGGCATCGTCGAACACGATATACGGCGATTTTCCGCCTAGTTCGAGAGAAAGCTTCTTATCGGTATTCGAGGTGACTTGCCGCAGAATGCGGCCCACTTCCGTCGAACCGGTGAAAGCCAACTTTTGAATTCCCGGATGAGCCACAACTGCCTTCCCAGTCTCTCCATCGCCGGTGACGATGTTCACAACCCCCGCCGGAACCCCGACTTGATCGCAGATTTCGGCGAACAGCAACGCCGTCAAAGAAGTGAACTCGGCGGGTTTGAGGATGATCGTGTTTCCCATCGCTAAGGCCGGAGCAATCTTCCAGGCAAGCATCAAAAGGGGGAAGTTCCAAGGGATGATTTGGCCGCAGACGCCCACCGGTTTGTATCCAGGAAGTTCTCCTGCCATTAGCGGTGCCCAACCGGCGTGGTAGTAGAAATGTCGCGAAACAAGGGGGATGTCTAGGTCGCGGGTCTCACGGATCGGTTTGCCGTTATCGAGGGTTTCCAGAACCGCGAAGAGACGCGAATGCTTCTGAATTTGCCGAGCAATCGCGTAGAGCTTTTGCTGGCGAAGAGCTGGGTTCGCGGCCCATTCTTGTTGGGCTGCGGTTGCGGCGGCAACTGCGGCATCGACAGTAGCATCCGAAGCTTGAGTGATCTGGGCGATCTCCTCTCCGGTAGCAGGATTGACCGAGGCAAAGTGTGTCGAACCATCCATCCATGCTCCGCCGACATAGACTCCGAACTTCCGACCATGAGCATCCAACCACTCATTGACCAGCTTCGCATCCTCCGGCGCGGGGCCGTATTCCATTGTCTCCAAAATCTCAGTTACCTTGCTCATCTTTCCCCTTTGGAGTGCGCGATGCAAGTCACGCTTTGTTTTGCATCGACATCAGCCTTCCGGTTTCCACTCCAGTTTGTCAAACTCATTCCATCCGTGTGCGGGTGAGGGCACCCGCGCTCCAATTAACCCATCGCGTGGCGATTAAACGCCGAATACCGTCCCGTCAAGAAGTGTTCGAGCTGCCGCTCAATATCGGCAAGTAGGGTACTAGCACCCAACCGAAACAGCGACGGCGAAAGCCAAGCATCGCCAAGCTCTTCCTTCATCAGCATCAAAAAGTCGAGCGATTGTTTCGCTGTCCGGATCCCGCCGGCGGGTTTGTAGCCCACCTTCACCCGAGCCATCTCTTCGTACTCTCGGATCGCTCGAACCATCACTAGCGAAACCGGCAGGGTTGCGTTTACCGGTTCCTTGCCTGTCGAAGTCTTGATGAAATCCGCTCCGGCCATCATGCAGACCGCGCTGGCCTTCGCAACATTTGACAGCGTTCCAAGTTCGCCGGTTGCCAAAATCGCTTTCACGTGAGCCTCCCCGCAAGCCTCTCGGAACTGTCGCATCTCCTCATAAAGCGCCTCCCAATCCCCCCGCAGAACGTGTCCACGCGTGATGACAATATCAATCTCGTCCGCCCCAGCTGCCACGCTCGCCTTGATTTCATGGATCCGCTCACGGAACGGCGAGAGACCATGCGGGAATCCGGTCGAAACGGCGGCGACGGGGATTCCAGTGCCCTTTAGGTTCTTAACGCACTCCTCAACGTACTGGTGATAAACGCAAACTGCGCCGGTGTGCAGGCTCTCCAACCCGAGCTGTTCCAGCATCTCGGCGGAAAGCGGTTGTTTCGCCTTGGCGCAGAGCCGGTGGACGTTTCCGGCCGTATCGTCACCGCTCAGTGTGGTGAGGTCCATGCACTGGATCGCACGGATCAGCCAAGCCGCCTGCCATTCTTTCTTCACCGTCCGCCGCCCGCCTAGGGTGGTAGCACGTCGCTCGATGGCGCTTCGATTAGCGGTAAGTGACTCGACCCACTCCAAATCAAGAGGCATTCCGGGATTGCGTTTGTGCGTCGTCGCACCTGCGCCGGAGGTTATCATGGCTACAGTTTACAGCGTTAGCGGTCTGGAGTGCGGACGCTCGCTTCCGCTTTTCATTCGAGCGACTTGTCGCGGCCAATAGCCGAAAAGGAAATGGGGGCGACAAGTCGCCCCCATCCAAAGCGCTAACAAGTTCGCGCACTCCACATCAGGGCCGAGCGCCGTAGGTGTAAACATCTTCGATCTTCACACCCATTCCGTCCATTCCTTTGAAAACAAGGTACTTCGGTAAAGCCGAGGAGGGGTCGACGTAGAGCTCGACGGGAGTGAAGTCGCCACGAACCTTGAGACCGAACTTGTCGAGCTTTTCTCCCTTGTAGGAGACTCCTCGTGAGATGTTCCAGCGGTTCTCTTCCTGAAGAAGGTCCATTAGGTACTCAGAAGGAGTCTGGCCCGACTGAAGGATCATCGGCTTCCCGTTCTTGGTGCCGAGCGAAGCGACGACCATGGCTTGGTTGGATCGGGTGACCTTCGCGTCCTTTGGTCGCTCGCCATTTACGGAAACGCCGCTCACCCCACCTTTGCCCATCGTCAAGTTGAGCTTGTCCTTGAGGTCTTGTGGAAGGTCCTTAACTTCCTTGCCGTTCACCTTGATCGACTTAATCTCGCGGCCGTTAACTTTGGAAAGATTGATTTCGACCTTGCCGCCGACCAGCTTTCCGTCCTTTGGTGCTGGCCCATCGATGAGCCCACCGCCCATTGCGCCCTCCGGCATGTTGCCCGACCCAATGACCTGAAAGACTCCGTTCTTATCCTTGGGATATCCGGCATTGACCTTCATAAAGACGTCTCGGTCGACCAAGTTCCCCTTGGAGTCAACGAACTTCGTGGTCTTCTTGTCGCCTTCAACGGTCGTCACCGACTGCATCCGTCGCTCCGATCCCTCGCCGACAAACGACTGGATCGTGTAATTCATCGCCTGGCGAAGGGCAGCAGCGACGCGTGAAGGCGTCGCGGCAACCGCCTTCGGCTGCATCAGCATCACGCCACCAACCAGGGCGACTGCAGTAACAAGTGTAGGGAGAGTAGCTTTGCGCAGAGTGTTCATTTTTTGACCTTTTTGATTTCTCAAGGAATAGATCAACTCGCCCTTGGCACCCTCTCGCGGCATCTCGGCGCGCAAGTGTTCGACTTCGTTTTGAATGTTATTTGGGTTCATAGCTCACCTCTAGAAACGTCCCGCCCAACTGGACTCGTAACCTCTCTCTTGCATGATGCAAACGAGATTTCACTGTCCCCACCGGGCTGTCCGTCACCTCAGCAATCTCCTCGATCGACATTTGCTGCACCTCAAAGAGCAGAAACGCCTCACGATAGGCCGACGGCAGTTGATGGAGGGCCGCCAACAAAACCTCGCCCGCTTCCACCGCCGCAAACCTTGGGTCCTCTTTGGGAGCCAAAAATTCGAGCGGTAGCAACAAGCGCCGTTTGCGACGCCAAGCAATGTACTCACGAAATGCGATCCTGTGAAGCCAGGTCTTCTGGCTCGACTCTCCCCGAAACTTGGGAAGTGCCTGGATGGCGTTTACGAAGGTCTGCTGCGCAAGATCCTCGGCGGCCTCAACCTGCCGAGTCAGATGGCGCAAAAAGCGATAGATGCCGTCGTAATGCTCCGACACCCAAACGTGTAGCGCCTCAGAATCCCCCTGCTTTAACCTATCCAAGTCGGATATCACCCGTGATTCCATTGTTCTCCAAATAACACAGAGAGACTACGTCTCGGAAAGGTTGAGTAGTTTCCGAGTCATTATGCAAAAAAAAATTCCCCAGAGCCTGTACACGGGGGAGAGTGCCAGGATGGGGAAGAGCTAAGTTTTTACTTGGGCATCAATACGTGATCAATTACATGGATCACACCGTTGCTCTGCATGACGTCATAGGTGCTGATCGCTGAAACGTTGCCCATTTCGTCCTTCAGAACGATGTTTCGAGGGCCGTTCCACATCGCCCAGAGCCAGCCGCCGTTGAGAGTCTTGAGTTTCGCTGAACCACTGCCCGCTTTGATCGCCTTTGCAATCGTGTCGTAATCCATCTTTCCAGTCACCACGTGGTAGGTCAGCACACCCTTCAACGCCTTCATATTTTCAGGCATCAACAGGTTCTCAACCGCACCCTTTGGCAGCATGGAAAAAGCTGCGTTGGTTGGTGCGAACACCGTAAACGGCCCCTTGCCGCTCAGCGCATCGACAAGGCCAGCCGCCTTCACCGCAGCAACCAATGTGGTATGGTCGGCCGACTCAATTGCATTCTGAACAATGTTCTTGCTCGCCATCATCGGCATTCCGCCGACCATTGGGTTTGCCTTCATCGACATCATCGCGCTCTGCGCGCCTGCCATCACAACTCCGGCAAGCAATAGCCCGCTCATCAAATTACGTGTTAGATTCATTCGTTTCTCCAGGAGCTCAGTACGAACTCTTGAGAGAAGTAAACAGTCCGGCTATGAATGCCAACTGAGGTTCACCTGAACGATTCCTGAAGACTCTTGAGATAATTGTTTAGTGATTTAACACAGTACCAATCCGATCCACGAGGCAACAACCTGAAGAGGTTGGAATTTGCCTTCCGTTCCCACTACTTCGAGCGAGCAACGGAAGGCAGGGTGTGACCTATTTGACTACCGAGTAGTGGCAGCTCTTGAACTTTAGCCCGCTTCCGCAAGGGCACGCATCGTTGCGTCCGACCTTTTTCGGGTCAGTTCCTTCGGGCCAGGGGAGCGTGCCGGGGTCGGCGGTTGTTTGTCCTTCAGCCGGGAGTTCTTGCATCATCATGGCGGCTGCGGATTCAGCGTCAAGACCCATCATCATTTCTGACGTCACTTCGGGTTGGATTCTGATGTGGAAGATCATCTTGGAGGCTTGCTCTCGGATGCGCTTCAGGGTGCCTTGGAAGGTGTCGTAGGTTTCGCGCTTGTAGGCCACGAGCGGGTCGACTTGGCCGTAGCCACGAAGGCCGATGCCTTCTCGGATGTATTCGATCATCTGGAGGTGTTCCATCCAGAGGTCGTTGACTGACCTTAGCATGACGTACTTCTCGGCTTCGATCATCGCTTCGCCGGCTTCGGCGATCTTGGCTTCGTAGGCGGCTTGGGCGATGCGCTGGACTTCTTCGACGACCGGCTGACCTGGCTCGAACTTCTCGAGGTCGCCGACCGTGGCGTAATCGACCAGCGGAAAGATCTCGTTGACGTCTTCGAAGAGGACGGAGTGGTCGAAGACTCGCTCGCCGGTCTCTTCGATCATCCAGGCGTTGTCGCAGATGTCGGCGATGACTTCGTCGAGATAGGTGCGGAGCTCGGTTCGGATGTCCTTCCCAAGCAGAATTTCGCGCCTTAGGCCATAGATGTGCTCACGCTGGGCGTTGAGGACGTCGTCGTACTCAAGAACGTTCTTTCGGGCTTCGAAGAAGTGGTTCTCGATCCGCTCCTGGGTCTTGGCGATCATCTTGCTGAGGAAGCCAGCCGTGACTTCTTCCATGGGGGGCCATGCCTTGAGCATGGGGTTGTCCATCATGTTCGGGTTGAAGATCTTCCATAGGTGGTCTTCGAGCGAGACGAAGTACTTGGATTCACCGGGGTCGCCTTGGCGTCCGGCGCGGCCTCGGAGCTGGTTATCGATTCGGCGCGACTCGTGTCGCTCGGTTCCGAGGATGAACAGACCGCCGAGGGCGCGGACTTCTTCGGCTTGGGTTCGTCTTTCTTGGTCGCTCAGTGGCAATGGAGGCGCAGCGCGCTCGTGCCCACCACGTCGGTAGGACTTATAGGTGTCGCCGTACTCGTCGATGCCGTCTTGAGCGGTTTTGACTTGGTCTCGCGCCATGCGGACGAGGTCGTCTTCGACGCGTCCGCCGAGGAGGATGTCGACGCCACGACCGGCCATGTTGGTGGCGATCGTAATGGCGCCCTTTCGTCCGGCTTCGGCGATGATGAGTGCTTCTTGCTCGTGGAATTTGGCGTTGAGGACGTTATGGGGGATGCCGTGTTGAAGGGCTTCGTTGAGGAACTCGAGATTGGTTTGCTCAACTTCCCACTCCTTGAGGCACCAGTCGGTCCACTCCTTGTTGGTGGCGTCGCTGGGCAGGTTGATCTTGCCGAGGAGCATGGCGACTTCGCTCATGTTGAGCTCGCCGAGGTCGGTTTCGAAGAATCGGCGGGCGTCTTTGGCGTTGTCTCCTTTGATCTCTTTGCTGACTTCGACCATGGTCTGCAATCGCCGGGTGACGATGAGCTTCTGGAGGAAGTCGGGTTGGAGACGGGTCGAGACGAGCTCGGACATTTCGATGGATCGGGTTCCGACCAATGCGGGCTGCTGCTTGGTGTAGAGCCGCAGGATTTCCCAGGCGATCATTCGGAACTTGGCTTCGTGCGACTTGTAGATGACGTCGGGCTGGTCTAGTCGAAGGCTTGGGCGGTGAGTGGGAACGGTGACGACGTCGAGGCCGTAGATTTTGCGGAACTCGTCTTCTTCGGTCTTCGCGGTTCCGGTCATTCCGCCGAGCTTTTCATAGAGTCGGAAGAGGTTTTGGAAGGTGATGGTGGCGATCGTCTGGCTTTCGTTTTGGACCTTGACTCGCTCTTTTGCTTCGAGGGCTTGGTGCAGGCCGTCGCTGAATCGGCGACCGAACATCATTCGACCAGTGTTTTCGTCAACGATGACGACCTCGCCGTTTCGGACGACGTAGTCGATGTCCCGCGTGAAGAGGCCGTGAGCCTTGACGCTGGCGTTAACGTAGTGGAAGATTTTGGGGTCGCTAGCGATGTTGTCGATGCCCATCAGCTCCTCGACGCGATCCATACCGGCCTCGGTAAGGCTGGCGCTGTGGTTCTTCTTGTCGGCGGTCCAGTGGGTCTCGGGTTCGAGTTGGACCACGACCTCGTTGATCGAGGCGTAGACGCTGACGTCTTCCATGGAAGGGCCGCTGATGATGTGCGGGGTTCGGGCTTCGTCGATAAGGATTGAGTCAACTTCGTCGACGATGGCGAAGTGGAGCTCGGACATGCTGAGATCCTCTTCGCTGAACGCCATGTTGTCGCGGAGGTAGTCGAAGCCGAATTCGTGGTTGGTTCCGTAGGTGATGTCGCAGGAGTAAGCTTCGCGGCGGGTACAGGCGCGAAGGTTGAGGTAGCGAGGGTCGCCGAGTTCGTCGCAACCGGGTTCGTATTTGTAGCTTCCGCCGAGTTCGTCGGAGTCTTCGCCTTGACCCTGGATGATTCCAACGCTGAGGCCAAAGAAGTGGTAGATCGGGCCCATCCAGACCGCGTCGCGGCGGGCGAGGTAGTCGTTGACGGTGACGAGGTGGGCGCCTTTTCCGGTGAGGGCGTTGAGGACCAGCGGAGCGGCGGCGACAAGAGTCTTTCCTTCACCGGTTTTCATTTCGGCGATTCGGCCTTGGTGGAGGACGAGTCCGCCAATGAGCTGGACATCAAAGTGGCGCATGCCGAGGGTTCGCTTACTCACTTCACGGACACAGGCGAAGGTCTCGACAGCAAGAGCTTCGAGCTTTTCGCCGCCGTTTGCGCGGTGGCGCAGGGAGTGGCAGCGATCTTTAAGTTGCTCTTCGGTCAGCGGTTCAATCTCTTTTTCGAGGGCATTAATTTGCTCGACGAGCGGCATGACGAGCTCGACATCCTTCTTGGAGGTGTCGAAAAGTTGGCGGAGGAATTTGATCATTTGGGTTTTCTTTTGGCGGCTTCGGTTGGCGGCGGTGTGCGCCGGAATTCAACCGTGTGGACGAGCTGGTGGGTTTTGGTTAGCTCGTGGGACCGTCTCGGGAGCGCAGAGAGGTTGCGAAGCCGGACTGTTTAAGTTTTGTGCACTCGCGGAAGCTGGCGGGCTGAGTTTCGGCGACCCTGGGGTTTGCGGATTCTTCCTGGGGAGCTTGCTGCTCTTGTTGCTCGCGCTCTTGCTTGATGACCGACGCGTAAAAGCGGTTCTGAAGGCGCAACTGGGCTTCGAGGCTTTGGGTGTTCGCACCGCTGTGCGAGCCCAGCCCCTGAAGAATCATCAGGATGAGGAGCGGTAGTGCCTGGAACATGGTTCCGATTGCTTGACTTAGATTATGACGTATGGCGGGCAGAGATCATTCCGGCAGAGAGGTCGTCTCGCGAATTCAGCCTTCGGAATCTGCGAGTTTATTCAGCTGACTCGCGACGACCTCAGTTGTCAGAACTCAAAGTGAGTCGCTCTTTGCGATATTGCAGGCTCTACAAAGTAATTGCAGATTGGCTTCGCTTGTCGCACCGCCAAGGCTGAAAGGGATGACATGGTCAAACTCCAAGTACTGCGACGAGCCACACTGGACACATACCCCGCGGTCTCTCTGCCAAACCGCAGCCTTAACATGTTGAGGAATGGCACGAGAATCCGCTTGCGTCAAAACCACCTGTCGATTGTGCCGCTGAAGCACGGCGTGTATGATTCTCCCACTAATTGGAGCATCCGCTAAAAAATATCGACCGGAGCCAGCTCGTTTGGTTAGCGACAAGATCAATGTGGTACCACTTTCCACTTGGACGGTGGCAACTTTCGACAGCGAGGATTCGAACGGACGTGTGGTGTCAATTAGTGCGATGCGCCTATTGGTGACGACCAAGTTCCCTGCGACCCCACCTCGTTCCGTCTCGAACAAAACCGGCTCCGAGATGTGAGCAAACTCGCCTGGCGACAACATCATGTGTGTCTGAATAGTTGGAATCCTGCCTTCTGAGAGTTCCCGGCTAACGTGATAGTAACTCCATTGTTGAGCAAATCGCTCAAACAGTGTTTTATCAATATCGATGAAATCCAAGAGAGCAAAGAACTTTTCTTCCTCAGCCTCGGATAGATAATGGTCTGAAACCGAACAGGTCCATAATTGACCGGCGAGACTCAAAAGTGTTGTCTCGGATCCTCTAAGCAGGGTTGGCAAGTCAACCCCCAATAGTCGAGACTGTTCCGTACAAAAATCGAAGAAGACTGGCAGTTCAGAAACACCTAAAGCAAAGCGTCTCGATAGTTCCTTCGAAAATCTTTCACACTTCGGAAAAAGATCCGATTCGCACTTTCTACACAAGCCACGCATTCTCGCTGACTTTGCATGTTGACCAATCAGGACGAACTGGGAGGTGCACCGGTAGCAATGCAGACCGTTCGGCTGCAAAATCCGGGGCGGGACACTCGATTGAACAACATCGGAGCTGAAGTGCAGTGTCGTGTTGCCGACCCGGATGACCGACTTTGCACATGCTGGCTGACTCTGACCCTTTGGGATCGCTTTGCCATTACGTTGGGTCCCATTCGTGGAGTTTAAGTCAGTGACAACGATTCCGCCCTTTTTGGAAATCTGCAGGTGCCACCCTGAAACCAACGGATCCCGAGCAAGCGCTAGGCTATTGCCAGCATTTCGCCCAATGGTAATCGGCAAGGACGCTAGTTTTAGAGCCTGGCCGGCACAGGGCCCGTCAACTGCGTAAACAGAAAAAGTTTCTCCATTCTTGACTATTGCCACTTAACTCCTCGGCCTCTTTTAGCCGTACTTGTCTGATTCTATTCCAGGAAAGTGTTGTTATAGGTAGCAAAACTCAGCCAAATGCACAGGAGCGGCGACTAAACACAAGAATCCCTCCTCAGTACACTGAGAAGGGATTCTTGTGGGCGAGTGGATTACTGTCCGCTTTGGCCCAGGTTCGCTCTTAGGATGGCGAAGTCAAGGTTTCCGACGGTTCCGTCGCCGTTGAGGTCGGCGCCGTCATTGGCACCGTTACCCAGTGAGCCCCAGACGGAGCGCATGAGGGTGTAGTCGGTGTTGTTGACGGTGTTGTTTCCGTCCACGTCACCGTTGGTCAGAGTGTAGCTGAGTCCGCTGGCACCACTGAGGCTGAGAGTGACGTTATTCACGACGCCCAGGAACCGCTTTGCGGCTTTGACTCGGAGCTTGTAGCTGCCCGAGAGTTGGGTTGTGGTGAAGGTGAACGTGTTTCCTGCGCCGAGACCGGTCAGGTTGACGGTTTGGATCACGGCGTTCGTGCTTGCGTTCAGCAGTTCAATGGTGAACGGAATGCTTGCGCTGCTGCCAATGTAGTTGGAGAGCGTGAGCGATCCGCTGACATTCTTGACCAGTTGGGTAATGGTCAGGCCGTTGGTGAGGCTAGCGGATTGTCCGTCGGGGTTCGTGGCCGTCACAGTTCTGACGCCAACGGTGGCTGTTTCAGCGACCGTAACGTTGACCGTAGCCTGGGTCGCGGAGTTCCAAGTGACCGAGTTGACGGTTACCCCTGCGCCCAAAGAAGCTGCGAACCGATCTGGGAACGTTGCGCCTGGATCGAACAGTCTGGTGCCAGTGATGACGATGTTGCCCGTGAACCCTTGAGATACCGATGCCGGAGAGATAGAAGCGACGGTCGGCGCAGGAGCGAGAACTTTGAGTACTCGAACAGCCCATACGTTTGTCGCGGCAACATATTCTTGGAACGTCCAGAAGCTTTGTCCATCTCTTGGGTCAATTGTAGTGACCGAGTAGTCACCCCACCGTTCTGTACCCGAGATCAAGTTAAAGTTCCCACTTCCAGCGGTGTAAGTGACAGGCGCCGTCATGAGGCCGAGTGTGTCGGTTGCCAGTCGCTCAGTTCCACCAACACCTGGAGAGGTGGCGGAATTAGCGATTGATCCGGCCAGGAAGGCGTGCCCCTGCCGATTCATCGCGATGGCTGGGATCCATAGCGAAAGGCTCCCGGTTGAGTCGACCGAAGTTCCAGACTGTGTCAGTGTAATCGTCCCCGAGAACGGGTTTGCGATGTGGTACCACCGGCTACCATTCACTGGACCAGTCGTGCTGGCGATCCCTGCCGCCGTTGTTCGGATGTTGTGCGAAGTAAGGACAACTTGGTTCCCGCTTGCATCCCGGAAGATTCTTGCATTAAACAAGCGATCATCAAGCGCATCGGCGACTTCGCCGCCAAGGATCGGCACGGTGCGAGGGAAGGTGGTTGTCGGGAGAGTCAGGGAGAGATCTGCCGACGAAGTGAATGTCGTTGGTGCCGTGAATGTGATTCTTCGCGCTTTCATCAAGCTGAAGGCGGCATTATCGACCCCAAGAACAAATGCAGATGTTGCACTCGGATCGTCATTCGTGCAAGGCTGCGGCGTCCACATTCCCGCTCCACCTGTACAAGTCGTAAAGATTGTTACCGGTGCTGATCCTCCCGAGATCAAACTGGCCTTGGGTAGTGCGCACACTAACGTGCCAGGTGCGCCTGTCGTTGGGAAAAGGTTGATGCCAATGTAGATCCCGTTGTTGTCCACTCCGAGAGTGTCGTAATCAGAAAATCCTGTTGTGCTTGGCGTAAAGGAAACCATCGTCCAAGTCGTCGTCGCGCTGTTAACATCCTCTCTGGAACTGAACGCAACAACGACCTTGTTACCAGGATCTGCATTTGTTGTAATGGCCGTAATGAACCAGCGGTTTGTCAATCGATCAAAGACGACTTTAGGATCCGATATTCCGAGTGAGGCCCCGAGAGGCGAGAAAAACACGTCGGCATCGAAGTTCATCGAGTTCGCCGTCGTGGTGCCGGTGCGGGTGTAAGACCGGATACGTCCGTTCGCCGCGGCGATGACGGAGGTGAGTCCTGCATCGCCAGTTGAGTCAGGCGGTGTATACGGAGATTCATTAGAATTTGGCCCAGCCCACGACGCGCCGACAGCGAACAACGGTTGGCGATCCAAGTAGCCCTTCTCGTCACTTGATCCACCAATGATTGGCCTGTTTGCCTTCAGTGGTTGCTCAGGAGGGGTAATCCTGTTCGCGAAGGGAGGCCAGCTTGCGACCGCTGGCGCGAGGGGATTGTCCGCTTTGATTTCCCGCTCTCGTTCCGTTTCCTCATTCTTGATGACTCGTTTCTTAGTCGGAATGAGAGGATTTGGAATTAGCAAAAGCTGAGCGTTTGTCGTAACGACAGGCCCCTGACTGAGTTTGACAACTGCGGTTTGAGCGTAACTGGCCGTTAGCGCAAGTGCTAGGCCTAGCGAAGCGATCAGTCGAGTTGGTTTGAGTTTCATGCTGAGTTCCTCTTTCGTCGGGCGAGGGCGGCGAGACCGAGGCCGAGGGCGGCAACGGAAGCGGGCTCGGGGACGACTTCGATGTTGAAGTTGTAGTTGCTGGATCCAGCAGCTGTGAATGATTCGTTAAGAGCTGATGAGCTCCAGTTATCAGCGGGGTTCGCGCCATTGAGTGCAGAGAAGATCGTCAGAGTGCGAACAGTTCCGTTCGCGAGGGCGCCGATATTGAGAACGATATCAAAGGCTTTGCTGCCAGCGCCATCGATGGATCCGAAGTTGCCGGTGATCAAGGTAGAGCTCGCATAGGTGCCATAAGGTCGAGTTCCCGAAGCTCCGAAGCCTCCGCCTTGCTGAACGCTAGTGCTGCCAGAAGAGAAAGGCGCGCTCCAGGTCAGGGAGTTAAAGGTCAGTCCGCTGCCAGCGGGAGTTGCACTTGCCCCGACCGTCGAGGTCTGGTCGTAACCGAACATTGTGTCCAGTCCGATCAGGTTGCCCATGCCAGTCGTCTTGGCGTACAAAGCCAACGAGACCGTGGTGTTGGGAAGGACGTAGATGGTCGAAGGAGTGAGAGCCGACGCGTCGCCGGTTTTGTTCACCCAAAAGCTCAATGTTTGTGCCTGGGAGAGGGTCGCCGCTCCAAGAATGCACGCTCCAATCAGGAATCGATTTGCCGTAATCATCTCTAAATACCAATCCACTCGAAATAGAATTCGAATTGTTACGAATTCTAACACACTGTGTGAGGTTTCGGAGTGGTTATTCCCGAACTGTGGAAAAGCTGGCAAACAGTGTTAGGTATTAGTGCCGTCCACGGCTCTTGGAGTACAGATAAATTCCGCGGTTCGCGACCATGGAGCCGGAGCCGGCCATGAAGAGAAGGAAGACGATTTTGACGATGATGTCGGCGAGGGCGTTGACGGTGGTGGCAACGTCTAGGGGCTTGCCCGGTTCGATTTTTAGGGCGACTTTGGGAGGGACTTTGTACATGTCGTAGGCCAGTTGGAAGACGAGCAGAATGAGGGCGATCCCGCCTAGGAAGACGGCGAGGCCGACGAGCGAGCCCAGCCAGTCGCGCCGGCGTGGTTGAAAGGACGCCTGGGCAGGGCCGGTGCTTTCCTCTTCCCGTACCTCGTCGCTCATGACATTCATATTAACCTAGTGCGCCATACCGACGGTGGGTTCATTGTCGTTGGCTGGGTCGGACGGCTTGAGCACGAACCAGGCCAGCACAGCGGGGATGGTGGCAAGGGCAGCTCCATAGAGGTACGGATAGCTCGGGTTGTGCTGGAAGAGCCAGTTGGCGAATAGGGGTCCGATGATTCGGGCAAGCGATCCGAGGGACTGGGTGAGGCCCATGATGCTGCCTTGCATCTCGCGCGGCGCGCGGCGCGAGACCAACGAGTTCATGCTCGGCATGGCCAGACCGTTGGTGAGGCCGAGAGCGATGGTGCCAAAGATGCCTGGGAAGTACATCGGGATGAACGGTACGGAGGCGAACACCGGGATGAATGCGGTGTAAAAGATTCGGACCGTCTTGAGTTCGCCGAGCTTGGGGATGATGACACGGGAGAGGCCCCCTTGAGTGATGGCTCCGGTGATTCCCACGACGAGCAGAATTACCGAGCCGAACGTTTTGACGTGCTCTTGCGCAACTTTGAAGATCCAGGTTGGCTCGGCGAGAAGGCGGAAGTAGGTCGTCTCCAAGTTGGTGAACGTGAGATTCATCATGAAAAACATCCCTAACAGGATCGCCAAGCCCGGGACGTTGAGTGCCTCCTTGAGAGTTGTAATGAACGACTTCTTTCCGGCGTCCTGGCGCGTGGTGTTCGACTCTTTAACGAGCAGGTAGACGAGGACAAAGTTGATTGCAGATAGAATCGCGGCGGTGTAGCCAAGCAAAAGCGGGCTATCTTTACCTAAGGTGAGAAGTCCGGCTCCAAGGGCGGGCCCGATAATGAATCCGACTCCAAAGGCGGCGCCTAGGAGGCCGAGTTTGGGGCCGCGTTCTTCGGGGGTGGTGACATCGGCAACGTAGGCGAAGGCGACGCCTAGGTTGGCAGCAGCGACTCCGCTCAGGGCACGGGAGAGCCAGAGAAGCCAAATGTTGTCGGCGTGGGCGTAGAGGGCGTAGGCGACGACACTGAGCGCGCTGGAACCCAGAAGCACAATTCGGCGACCACGAATGTCGCTGAGACGACCGAGCCAAGTGCCCGTCAGCAGCTGAGCAATGGAGTAGACGGATTGTCCGAAACCAACCATCAAACCGACCTGAACAGCGGTCTTCGGCATCCCCAGAAACTGAGTAGCCAACCCTTCGCCGCGTAGTTGCAAGTCCGGAATGAACATGGCGAAGCCAAGCAAATCGAGGAAGACCGTGAAGATCAGAGGCAACAACGATGGGGCAGATTTTTTCGCTGTTGCAGAGTCTTGCATACGAGAACCGAGAATACCTTTCGGGTCACGATCTTGAGAAAACGAACTTGTGAATTCGTATTCACAAAATTGCAAAGTAGTGTAATAATGGTTCTGAGTTCGATGAAGAGCCGCTTTCTTTCCGTCGTTGGTTGCCTGATGGGGCTGTTTGTGGGTGTGGTTGCCCAGCCTGCCCGCCGAGAGGTTGTTTTCTGGGGGCTTTCCATGGGTCCAGACTCGAAGGGTCAGGATGCGGTTCTGCGAGAGTTTGAGAGGCGCAACCCGGACATCAAGATCAAACTGCTCAGCATGGGTGCCGGCAAGATGGACCCTCAGAAGCTGATGACTTCGATTGTTGGAAACGTCGCTCCCGATGTTATCAACCAGGATCGTTTCACGATTTCGGATTGGGCTTCGCGGGGAGCATTCCTTTCGCTCAACAACTACATTGCCAAGGACAAAGGGAAAGACCCACTGTGTCCGACTCCTGAACAGTATTATCCAGCGACTTGGGCGGAAGCTCAGTATGAGGGGCAAACGTATGCGATTCCAACCGGGGCCGACAACCGTGTTTTGTATTGGAACCGCAAAATTTTCAAGGAGAGTGAGGCGGAGCTTGTACGAAATGGGTGTGATCCAAACCGTGCGCCCCGCACATGGTCCGAACTGTTGAAGTACAGCAAAGCGATCACCAAACTAGACAAGAATGGTCGGTTGGTCCGTGCCGGGTTCATGCCAAATTTCGGCAACTCCTGGCTGTACATGTTCGCGTTCATGAACAATGCCCAGTTCCTGAGTAAGGACGGCAAGACTTCGACAATGGACACGCCGGAGGCTCGAGAAGCCCTGGACTTCATGGTCGAAGGCTACAAGATCGTCGGCGGTTACGAGAACTCGGAGAAGTTTAAGAGCGGATTCCAGGGTAAGGAGAACGATCCGTTCATTCTTGGTCAGGTCGCAATGAAGATCGACGGAGAGTGGATTCTTAATGACCTAGCTCGGTACTCGCCCTCGCTTGATTTCCAGTGTGCGCCGCCGCCTGTGCCGGATGATCGATACAACAAAGTCGGGCGGTTCAAAGACGAGAAGGATCAGTTCATCACCTGGGTTGGTGGATTCTCGCTTGCGATTCCGAAGGGTGCACGGAATCCAGAGGATGCTTGGAAATTCATCAAGTTCATGACCTCCAAAGAGGGTCGGATGATCGAGTACCGGGCTCAGGCGGCCTGGGAAAAGCAGAGAGACCGAACCTTTATGCCCCGCCAGATGGCGCACAAGGAAGGCAACGAGGAAGCGGCGACGGTGTTTGCGCCAAAGTTTGGCAACTACGGCCAGGCCCTGGCAATGCACACCCAGATGGCGAATTTTAGCCGGATTCGCCCGGCGACGTTTGTCGGTCAGCTCATTTGGCAAGAGCACGTCCGGGCGATGGAGGCGGCCTGTTTTGGCAAGGAAACAAGCCAGAAGGCTCTGGCCTCGGCGCAGGCAAACGTTCAGCGGGATCTTGATGCGTTTTTTAACAAGAGTCAGTACCCTGTCATCGACCTGCGCCTTCCTGGAGTGGTCGGAGTAGTAGGGCTGGCGGGGTTCGTCGGCTTCTTCATCTGGCAGTTCAAAAAGGAGCGTATTGGCAAGCTTGAACGGCAAGAAGCAAAGTGGGCTTATCTATTCATTTCGCCCTGGGTGCTTGGCTTTATGTTGCTTACCATTGGGCCAATGATGGCTTCGCTGTTCTTCACCTTCACTCAGTGGGACGTTCTCAACGAGGCCCGATGGGTCGGCATGAAGAACTACCAGGACATGTTTGGAAGCGATTGGAAGATGGTGAGCAAAGCTCTCGGCAATGCTGCCTACCTGGCTGGAGTTGGCGTTCCGTTAGGGCTGACAACTGGATTGCTCATTGCACTCCTTTTGAATGCTTCTGCCCGAGGTATTAGGGTTTACCGCACAGTGTTTTATCTTCCTGCGATTGTTCCAGGCATTGCGAGTGCGGTGCTTTGGTCTTGGGTTCTCAACCCAGAGCCGGTCAAAGGGTTGATCAATGCTTATTGGAATGTAACACTGACGCCTTGGCTCGGGGTTCAACCACCGGGATGGATACAGTCCGCTGAGTGGGCAAAACCGGCTTTGATCTTGATGGGCCTTTGGGGAGCTGGCAGCGGAATGGTTTTGTGGCTTGCCGGCCTCAAGGGAGTTTCGAGTAGTTTGTACGAGGCGGCCTCCTTGGATGGCGCGAATGCGAAGCAGACGTTCTGGTCGATCACCTTCCCACAGCTCACACCACTGGTGTTCTTTAATACGGTTATGGGATTCATTGGGTCGCTCCAGGAGTTCGACCGTGTGTACGTTATGCGACCTTCTTTGGATGGCCCGGTTGGGCCGGATGACTCGATGATGACTCCTGTTTATATGCTGTTCAACAACGGTTTCGGCTTGTTCAAAATGGGATACGCGTCAGCCTTGGCGTGGTTAGTTTTTGTCATCGTTGTGATGATCACGTTCCTGCAGTTTAAGCTGAAGGATCGCTGGGTCCATGAGGAGGTGAAGTGATGCCGAGCGGAACACTTTTTGCAATTGGTGTACTGGCTTCGTGGGCAGCGATCATCTTTGGGCTCAAGATGGTTAGCCAGCTGTTCTTCATCGGAACGCGGCAGCTAGACTCGGACCCTCGCCGAACCCGGTCTGAGCTGACAACCAACTCCATTTTGACGGCAGTTTGCGCCATGATCGGAGCAGCTTTTACCAGGCCGTTCGCTTCTGGCTCGTTCAAGCTTCCACTTGTTTGGTTCGTGATGCCTTGGACGGCGTGGCTTGGACTTGGATGCGCTGCGCTGATTGTCGCTCGGTTGATCCAGTCGACGACGGCAATTTCGGCTCAAGAACGGGTTGAAAAGCTGAAGGCGGTGGTCGGACTTGGTCTTGCGGTGTTGGTGTTTGCTGGACTTTACTGGTACGACCCAGCGAACAAGATTACGATCTTGCAGGGCGGGATTCCGTTCTCGCTCATGACTGCGGTTGGAGTCGTATTCATGGCCGTTGCTGCGGTGGGAACAATGGTCGTGACCGCTCACTCGGCGAATGCCCGTGGTCTAGGGAAGACCATTATCACCCAGCTAGCCCTTCTCGCTGGCTCGGTGGTCTTCGGAGTGCCGTTCCTCTTCTTGCTCGTCACCTCGTTCAAAGAAGACAAAGATATGAGCTCGCCGAACGGGATTGTCTGGATCCCCAAGGTGACGGAGACGGTCCCATATTTGAGTCCCGACAAGGCGAAGAAGCACTACGAAACCACTTTTGAAGGGAAGACTGTCGAGGGCTTAGAAATTGGTGAGGAAAACGGGAAGGTGAAGATTGACATCTTCAAGCCGATCTCGATTCGAGGAACGACCTTTCTCGCCGACCGAACAGCTCTGAAGGAAGTGCCGGTGCAGGCAAAGGTCTACACGGCGAAAGTTGGGAACGAGACCGTGACTGGATTTGAGTCGGACAGCTTGGCAGACGGCTCACGAGTTTTGCAGATCATGGAGCCGCTTGCAAAGAAAGGCACGTCGGTAACGGTGACACCGGATAAGACCGAGGCGGTTCGCCATGTGGGTCTTCGCACGGAGAACTATTCCGAGGCCTTGAGTTACCTTCCGGTCGAGACTCTTAACGGTTTGGTTTATGTCAAGAACACCCTGATCCTGGTGGTCATGAACGTTTTCGGGACGATTCTGGGTTCGAGTATCGTCGCGTATGCGTTCTCACGAATGAAGTTTCCGGGCAAGGAGAAGATGTTCTCGATCCTGCTCGCGACAATGATGCTCCCTGGGGCGATTACACTTTTGCCCCAGTTCCTCATCTTCCGAACGCTGGGTTGGATCGATACGCTCTATCCGCTGTGGGTTCCGGCGTTTTTTGGGTCTGCGTTCAACATCTTCTTATTGCGTCAGTTCTTCTCCCAGATTCCGATGGAACTTGAGGATGCGGCAAAGATCGACGGGTGTTCGTACCTGAAGACGTTCTGGTCAATCATGATTCCACAGATCAAGCCGGCGCTTGCCGTAATCGCGATCTGGACGTTCATGGGGGCCTGGAACAACTTCATGGGCCCGCTGATCTACATTAACTCGCCAGAGAACATGCCCCTGAGCTACTCGCTTGCGCTGTTCAAGGGCGACCGAAGCGGCGAACCAGGTCTCTTGATGGCGTTCTCGACATTGACGGTAATTCCGGTTATCGCGCTGTTTGCATTTGCTCAGCGGTACTTCATTGAGGGTGTGACCCTGTCGGGGTTAGGTGGTCGTTAGATAATCCAGCCTTCGAGCTTTGTGATTGGAAGGGTTGGCATTTGGCACCCGTTTGAGTACCATGCTCGAATCTGATCGACCGCGATGAGGGCATCAAGAACGTCGCCCTCAGAATCCCGGATCGCGGCTTCTCTGACATCTGGCGAAGCCTTCAAACCAAGCCTTTCGAAAATAGTTTGGCGAATTTCTTCGTTCCCTTTCTCGGCCTTGTAGCTCTCTCGTCCTATTGCGTCTCGGACCAGCTTTCCGGGAAAGACCTCGACGACGGTCGTTTGGGAATCTTTTGGCCGGACCGGAAGGATCGAGTGTGCTGAACGTTCGAGGATCGGCAGGAGCCTGGCCGCCATTCTTCCGACCGGTGGGCGGCCGAACTTCATGGAGCTGAATGCGTTCGAGTGCTGATCAGTGAGGCGTTTCGGCTCTTTGGTGCCGAGAGGTCTGACTTCACGAAACGCGGTCACCCGTTCTTCGAGAACCCGCAACGACTGATCTGGCGCGATTCTCCCCAACTCTTTCGCGATTCCGTTCCAGTCCATCTCCGGAAACAAAGTTCCGCAGAACTCCACGGGGTATCCGAAGGGAGAGTCGATTCCGACGATCCCTTCGGCGGTCTTTAACCAAGTTTCGAACTCGGTTAGCGAGTGGATTTTCGTAACACAATCGGCAACTGGTCCATTTGCCGAGACAATCACGATCGGCTTCATAGAGCTTGGGGCAGAGCTAAAGTCGACGCCGTGGAACACCATGGACATTACTTTAGCAGTTCTATGAATCGGACGGACCAGTTACTTCAGAAGAATCCGAAACACCGCCTTGCCGCTCAGTCCACCCGGGAGCCTCGTCGCCGAAACGGCACGGGATTCCATGTCGATGGCTTCAATAATCTGCTTTACGGGCTGAGCGGCCTCTTCGAAGTCTTTCAGAAGCTCCTCTTTCTTATCGCGCAGTTTTTTCAGCCGAGCATTGAATAGGCCAGAGATTGAGCCTTGGAACGCACCGGCATTTCCGTTGTTCGTTGCGTCCACGGAAGCTCCCCCTAGGCCCTCGATTGCTTTCTGCACTTTGTCGGCCGCGCTAACTGGAACGATAATCAAAACGCCCTGGGCTTCGACCGAACCTTCTTCGGTCATATGCGTAAAGCTTCTTCCGGTACCGCCGTTTGCGGATGCGATTCCCAAAATCCTGCTCTGACCGCTCGAAGGTTCGGGGCCGCTCAGAGACATAGCTACGTACTTCTCGGACGCGAACTTTGATCCGGGATTATCTCCGGCGGAAGGCTTCTTGCCGTTGGGATCAGGCAAGCCTTGGTTTGGATCCACTCCTGGAGTGATTCCAGTTCCATTGGCGTCCGGGAGACCAGGACCAGGCTTGAGCGGCGCTCCCGGGTCGAACGGAATCATACCGCCGACGTTCCCGCGCATCGGGGAAGGCAAATTGTAATCTTCGGGGTTGAAGCCGCCGCTGGGACGCTCTAGAAGCTTGCCCTGAGTTTGGGGAGGAGGAATTGGGAAACCACCATTGAGAGGCATCCAAGGGTCAAACTCTGCTGTGGAAGCGAGCTTGCGAAATGGGTTCGACACGGCAAGCAACGGAACTTCAGGCTTAGCCATGGCCGCGGCAGGGACGATCTTCTCGACCACCTTAGTAATCGTCTGAGGTTCCATTGTAAAACGACCCAAAGCGAGTCCTCCCATCAGGAACAGGGCCGCGATGAGCGGTCGGCTCTTGTAAACCGGCTCCTGGACCGGAACGTAAACAGGTCCCTGGTCCGCCTCGACCCGGGCTAGAACTTGCTCGAAGGCGTCGGGAACGATAGCCCGTTCAGGTGCAACTGGCTCGGCTTCGGTTGACGCAAGATTAAGCCCCTCGACGATGTCGAGTTGGGGTTGATCCACGTTACTCCCTTCGGGAGCTTGCCAGCCAGAATCGTTCAAATCTCTCAGACCACGTAATTGTATCGGGAATATCAAAACCAAACCTCAATTGATGCTAAAAGCAAAGCAATGAGGTGATGATCTCAGATAATCGAACTCATTCGACCTAGCAAACGTTCCGAGTTTTTGGGTTTACAGTAGTTTGGCGGGGTTGGTTGGCACGGGAGTCTTATGCCATGGCCATCTGTGGGTTGGTGTGGCAAAATGGTTGGGTGCGCCGTGCTTTTACCTTGATTGAGCTGCTTGTGGTGATTGCGATCATCGCGATTCTTGCCGCGATTCTGTTTCCAGTGTTTGCTCAGGCGAAGCAGGCGGCTAAAGCGGCTTCTTGTATGTCGAATCTTCGGCAGTTGGACATATCGTTCGTGATGTACCAAAGCGACAACGACGACCAATTTCCGCTGGGCGCTTACGGCGACGCGACTTCGACGGTGATCTGGCACGACATGATCAACCCTTACGTGAAGAACAAGCAGGTCTGGCTGTGCCCTTGTTCTTCGGTCAGCAAGTTTGACCAGAGCGGGGCGGAGACGTCGCACTTTGGCTACAACGTCCGGTACTTGACTAACCTGGAACTGGACTTTTCAAATCTGGATACGCAACGGGCAGTGACCTCGACTTCACTGGGTGATCCGGCAGGGACGGTGGCTTTGTCGACAGGACGGGCCTCGGTGGTGGGTTCTTGGTGTGGGGATGATGGGAAGTTCTTGCTTCGTCCGTCGGATTATTTGAATATCAGTGGCTCGGCGGGCTTCGACTGCTGGGGCATTCCGGATCCGAACGCGATGGAGAACGCGATCATTGCGTGGGCGGATGGCCATGCTTCGAAGAAGAAGATGTCGGCGTTCTATCTCGGTCAGACTCCGACTGATCGGTACTTTGATTTGGAGTGATTGGAGTTACACAGTTGCATGGTTGCGTAGGAGCTGGCTTGCGACCTGGGACCGCAAGTTCTTGTTATCGTGTTAGAATTGGGGGGTGGAGCCGACACCTGCGACGCATGCCTCGAAGTTCACACTGATGCAAGGTGTGATTACGGGTGTCGTGATCGTCGTGATTCTGGCGATACTGTGGCCTACGTACACCGGAGATCATCGAATCGCGGGGAAGTCGCGTTGCCTGTCGAACCTCAAGCAGCTCACCACGGCCCAACAGATTTACGCGTCTGACTGGGACGACGCGATCTCGCACAGCTATACGTTTGACGGACCGGCGGCACAAGCAGAGTTCTACGAACAGAACCTCCCGTATCTGAAGAATCCCAAGATTTTTCTGTGCGGAGAGTCGGCGAACTATCTGTCGGATCGGAACAATTCCGGGAAGCATGTTGACTTCCAGCACTTTCCTCTGATTCTGAAGCAGGTGGGCCAGGACAGGCTCATTCATCTTGACAAAATCGACGCTCCCGATAAAGTCGCCTGGATGCACGACCCGATTCTGAAGATCGCCAAAGTGCCGGGAGGCGAGGAAGTGGAGACGAACCACAAGAAGAACCCAAATGGGTTCGTTGTTTCGTTTTTTGATGGTCACGCCAAGTGGACTCCGACTCTGAAAGGCGGCCCCACTGGGGCGATGAGCACCGACGGGGTGTGGCTCAAGTAGCTGAGGCATCACTCGCGGCAGACTCTCCCGCGACGTAGCCCGTCGCAAACGCAGCCTGCAGGTTGTAGCCCCCCACAGGCCCCGCGACATCGAGGACTTCGCCGCAGAGAAACAGGCCAGGGACTAGGCGGGACGCCATGGTTTGGTGGTCGACTTCGGCGAGGTTGACTCCGCCGGCGACGACTTCGCCTTTTTCGAGGGGCACGGTTCGGACGGCGCCGAGGGGGAGGGATTTGATGGTTTCGACGAGCCGGACGCGAGGCTTCTTTTCGAGTTTGGCGAAGAACGTGTACTCGTCGATTCCGCATTGGCGGAGGATATAGGGGGCAAGACGCTGGGGGACGGAGTCGGCGATGAAGCTGCTGACGGGTCTCCGTCCATCCTGGCGCAGGATTGCCTCGGTGATCTGTGGGTGGTCGATTCCGGGGGCGAGGTCGGCTTCGAGTTTGATCTCGCCTTCGGCGAAGTTCTCGGCGATGAGGCGGCTGATGCCGAGGACGGTTGGACCGGAGACCCCTTGGTGGGTGAAGAGCAGGTCACCTTGCCAGCGGGCGATTTCTTTTCCGTTCCTTTTTGCTTTTAGGGTGATGTCGTCAAGAGAGACGCCGCTGAGTTCGGGGTCGAAGGGGTCGAGCTCGAGATAGACCGGGGCGAGGGCAGCGGTGAGTTTTTCGACGGTGTGGCCGAGGTCGCGGGCCCATTTCCAGCCGTCGCCGGTGGTACCGCTATTGGGGTAGCTCGATCCTCCGGCGGCGAGGATGATCTTGTCGCACTGAATGATTTGATCATTCAGTCCGGCGCTTGTGGTGCCGGTTTGGAGCACATCACTGAGGAGGGCTTTGGCACCGAAGCGGGGTTTGTCGTCTTTTTGGGCGTACCCTTTCGCTTTCTCGAACGGGGCACCGGTTCGGACTCCGGTGACTCTTCCGTTCTTGATTAGGATTTCCTCCACAGGGGTGTTAAGGCTGACTTCGACCCCTGCTTCGTCGAGGTAGTCCTGAAGGATCTTCACAACGTCTTTGGCGGTTTGGTGGACCGGGAAGATTCGTCCGTCGGGGCGGGTGTAGACCTCAAGACCCCTCTCCGTAAACATTGGGACGATCTTTCGATTCGGAAATCGGTTGACGGCGGAGCGGATGAAGTCGGCTTCGTTTTTACGGAAGGCGCGGATGACGTCGCCGATGGGGCCATCGTGGGCGATGTTGCACTTGCCTCCTCCCGAGATGAGGATCTTGGTGCCGATCCGGCTCGTCTTTTCGAGGACCAGCACTTTCTTTCCAAGAGACGCCGCTCGCCAGGCTGCGAAGATGCCCGCCGCTCCGGCTCCGATGACGACCACGTCGGGTTTCACTAGATGATTATGGAAGGTTGTCCGGTCGAGATCGCGCCCTTGGGCGGGTGGGGGCGTCCGCGCTCCAAGAGATTCGGTCAACCTTTTCAACTCTTTCACCCTCAGAGACTCTGTTATGCACAAACTCGCGCTCTCTTTCATCATCCTCGCTATCGCGATTGCCGCCCATGCCGACATCGTTGGGAAGTGGAACGGTTCCGTCGATCAGTCTGGAATTAAGATCAGCGGTGGGACGATGCAAATGCCTACGATCCTGATGGAAATCAAGAAGGACGGCACTTACGTGAACACCTACAAGCAACCCACAGGCGAGCGAAAGGTCACCGGGAAGTGGGTGCGCAAAGGGAACGACCTTCTGCTCACGCCGGACAAGATGACCGGCAACAAGCCACCTGCCCTGACCATCTCGAAAGATGAGAAGATGATTACGATGAAGGTTCAGGCAAAGATGGGTTCGGCCAATGACGCCGCGAAGAACGGGACTCCGCTAGAGCTGAAGATCGTTTTTAAGCGAGCGTAAGCGAAAAACTATCAACCAAATGGCTCTCGGCGATCTCAAAACACTTGAATGAGAAAACTTGTGATTGCTTATGCCGTCCTCGCCGCCGCAGTCGCCGCCAACGCCGACGTTTCGGGCATCTGGCGTGGCAAACTCACGCCACCAAAAGATAAACCTGCAGACTTCAACACATTCGCTCCCGACATCGTTCTGGAACTCTTAGCAAACGGGAAGTGCAAAATAACGTTCGACAACTCGGAAATGGCTAAGCAATCCGGACACGAGTTCCCAAACCGAGTTTTCGATGGGGTGTGGACCCAGGACAAGAATGTGATCAAGATCACCGCCCTTATCAATGGCGTCAAACGGCCACTTTCCGCTTTACAGGAACTGATCGTGGCTACCGATGAGAAGCAGTTGACATCTAAGGGCTCCGCCAGAACGGGAACACCCGACGGGCGAGGAGGAATCTCGGATACGAACGAAACCAAACCGTTGAGCTATGTGTTTACTCGACCGAAATCCGAGAAAAAGCCAGGCTAGCGCGGCTCGTTCGCGGTAATGCAGTGAATACCACCGCCGCCCAGGTTCACGGAGCGTGTTTCGATTGCTACGACCCGGTGTTTGGGAAATAGCTTTTTGAGCTGCGCTACGGTCTCACGGTCCTTACGCTTTAGGGCAATCGGGGCGCCGGGGCGGTAGAGCTTGGAAGTGAGAACCACGCCGTTGGTGATGAGGAAGTTGAGATAACTGGCGGCGTGGGCGACCTTGATGGGCTTGCCTTTGGGGAACTGGTGGGCAGGGCGGTAGTTGAGGCTCGCCATAAAGTCATAAACCGGGTCGCCGGGTCGAAGCGTTTCGATGTGAAGGTCGGCGGCGGCCATTCGGTGAATCTTGAAGGGCTTACCATGGATGTCCCTCGCGGCCTTTAGAACCTGGTAGTTGGCCTCCATGCGCTCGCGGTTTCGGCGGGCAAGGTCAGACTTCTTGGCTTCGGCCTCAGTAACCTCGGCGCAGACGATGGTGTGAGCATCGACAAACCGGGCAATGTTGTCCATGTGCCCGCCGGTGGTGACGGGCATGTAGATTTCACCCTCTGGCAGGTGGAGCGGGCCGCTGAAGAAGAGGCCGTCTTCGATGATTCCGCTATCGAGCCAGATGATCTTTTCGACGCCCATCGCGGCTTTTAGGCGGGCATCAATTTCTTCGAACGTGAGGTCCGGGTTTCGCTGGGTTTCGACCTCTTTGACGAACATGGCGACGCCGTCGCCGTTGGCTTCGCGGTCGCCGCCTTCGCCGATGGTCTCACTTTTGCGCGTCGGGACTTTGAGCTGACCGGCGAGGAAACGGTCAATCTTTTCATGCTGGACGGAGGTCGGATCGGTCGTTTTTTCGTAGCCCCAGTAGTTGAACCCGAAGTCGAGGATGGTTTTCTGCTTGCCGTTGGTGATGAAAAATGGCCCGAAGTCGCGCATCCAGATTTCGGAGTAGTCCGCGACGCGGAGATTGAGGCGTTTTTGTGGAAGCTGTTTCCTGACCTGCTTGCGGATAGCCTCACTGGGGACGAGCATTTCGACGGTGACATTCTTCGTTAGCTCGCGAACGATTTCTTTGGTCGTTGCCGCAATGCTCAGCCCCTTCTTATGATCGTAAGTCGGCCACGCCATCCAGACGGCACGCTGCGGAGCGAATTCGGCGGCGGCTTGTTGGGGAGCATCGACGCAAAGCACGGCGGCGGCGAGCAATGTCGTTATCACGTTCGGAGTTTACACCCCAGAGAATTCCTCACCCCCTCATTCCTCCTCTTCACAAGTGGAGAGGGGGACTTTCCTTACGCTGTCCAGACGAATGGCTCGGCATCGGTGAGGATGCGAGCGGAGTTCTTTTGGGCTTCGATCAGATACTCGGGAAGGGTGAAGCAGGCGTTGTGGAATCGGCCGGTGTAGTAGCGGTTCTTGACTCCTCTTTGGGCGAATCTGGCTTCGATTTCTTCTGAAGTCAGAGCCATTGGGTCGTGCTTTTTGGAGGCAAGAACGAAGCCCCAAGGCTGGAAGAAGGTGGTGACGATTCCGTAGTAACCGTAGACGTAGGGGAAGACTTCCTTCATCGATTCGAGCGTTTCGATGCAGGAGACCATGCACTCGGGGTAGTTCTCGTTGGCGGAACCGGCTTGCATGGCGAAGACTCCGTCTTCGCTCATGGCGTCGGCGGCGATTTGGAAGTATTCCTTAGTGAAGAGGAACTGGCCGGGGCCGTCTTCGTGGGGGTTCGGGAGGTCACTGAGGATGACGTCGAAGTTTGCACCCTTGTGGTCGACGAGCCATTGCCGGGCGTCAGTGTGAAGGAGTTCGGTGCGAGGATCTTCGAACGCGCCTTGGTGCCACTCGGGCATGTGAACCTTAACCATATCGACGAGTTCTTCGTCGATGTCAACCATGACGGCTTTCTCAACAGTGTTGTGCTTTAGGGCTTCTCGGAGCGTTGCGCCTTCGCCACCGCCGCAGACGACCACCGACTTCGGATTCGGGTGGAGGGTCATCGCAGGTTGGCTCATGCACTCGTGGAAAACATACTCATCCATGATCGAGGTCTGGATGTTGTAATCCAGGAAGAGCGATTTTCCGAACCGGGGGATGTCGCAGATCTGGTACGTCTGGTACTCGGTCTTGCCTTCAAGGATCATCCTCTCGACTCGGTACTGCCAGATTGCCGCACTGGTGTGCGTTTCGTTGATAAAGATTCCGGTTGCGTCGCTGCTCATTTGCCCAGGCTATTGTGACATATCCTGATTTGGAGTGCGGAAACTTGTTACCGCTTTTGAATAGCACGAGCTATGCTCGGCGTGTAGATAGACACCACCTTCCGGTCGCGACAAGCCGCTGGCAAGTCGAAGCGGGAACAAGTTTCCGCACTCCAAATTAAACGGCCATGACGTTGTAGCCGCTGTCAACGAAGATAATCTGGGCGGAGACGCCTTTGCTGAGATCGCTGATCAGATACAGAGCGGCTCCGGCGGCTTCTTCTTGGCCGTATTCGCGTTTGAGCGGGGCGGTGTTTTGGACGGATTTGATGAAGTCGCTGAGTCCGCTCACGCCTCGGCCCGAGATGGTGTTGACGGGGCCGGGGGAGACGGTGTTGACGCGGATTCCGCGGTCGCCAAGTTCGGTGGCGAGGTAGCGGACGCTGCTCTCCAAGGCGGCTTTGCAGAGGCCCATCACCTTGTAGTTGTTCATCACCCGGGTGCTACCGATGTAGCTGAGGGTGACGATGCTACTGTCTTCCTTCATCAGCGGCTCGAGGGTTTGGCAGGTCTTGATCATCGAGTAGACGCTGGCGTTCATCGCCGTATTGAAGTCTTCGAGGGTGGTGTCGAGAAAGCGACCAGTGAGGGCTTCTTTGGGCGCAAAGCCGACGCTGTGGACCAGGAAGTCGAGCTGGCCCAGCTTGGCTTTGACCTGGTCATGAAGAGCTTCGTATTGCTCGGCGAACATGAAGTCGACGGTAACCGTCTCGAATCGCTCTCGTCCGTCCAGGAGCTTGTTGACGCCTTCGAGAAGTCGCTCGTTTTGTGCGCCGACGCCAACGATTGCGCCCTCTTGGTTCGCTCGATCGGCGATCGCCCAGCCGATGGAGTTTTTGTTCGTGACGTTGAGGACGAGACCGGTTTTCCCTTCGAGAAGCATGATTTGGATTATGACCGGTTTTGCTGCACCGCGGCTAAACTACAACCATGAGCTACCACGTTGACCCGGAGATCAAGAAAGCTGAAACCTTGCCTTCGAGTTACTATATTGATCCCTCCGTGTGGTCCGCCGGAAAAGATCGGTACTTCGCGCCTAGTTGGCAGTTCATCGGCGACGACTCGATGGTCAAAGTTCCGGGGCAGGTTTATCCGTTTGAGCTTTTGCCGGGGTATTTGGATGAGCCGTTGGTGTTGACTCGGGACTCGCAGGATGCTATTCGGTGTTTGAGTAATGTCTGCACCCACCGAGGGATGCGCCTGTGCGAAGGCGCGGGGAACGAGCGGTTCCTGCGATGCCGGTACCACGGTCGGCGGTTTGGGCTGGACGGGCAGATGCAGCACATGCCGGAGTTTGAAGGTGTTGAGGGGTTTCCTCGGGCGGAGGATCATCTAACTTCGGTGCCGCTGCATCGGTGGGGGCCGTTACTGTTCACCTCTTTGAATCCGGCTCGGTCCTTTGAGGAGGAGTTCAAGCCGATGCTTGACCGAATTGGGTGGTTGCCTCTCCACGAGTTTCGACATGATCCGGCGAATTCTCGGGACTACGTGGTGAAGTGCCACTGGGCGTTGTATTGCGATAACTATCTTGAAGGCTTCCACATCCCGTTCATACACGCCTCACTGAACGAGGTCTTGGAGTACGAGAACTACAACACGTATTATTACGATTCGTTCAATCTCCAGCTAGCTGAAGCAAAGGGAACCGAGGGCTGCTTTGATCTACCAGCTTCGTCGCCGGATTTTGGGAAGAACATCTCGGCCTACTACTATTGGCTGTTCCCAAACCAGATGCTCAACTTCTATCCTTGGGGGCTAAGCGTTAATGTTGTGCGTCCGATCTCGCCGGAGCTCACGCGGGTGTCGTTCATTCGGTACGTCTGGGATGAATCAAAGATCGGTGTCGGTGCGGGTGCGGAGCTTGATCGAGTGGAACGGGAGGACGAGCAGGTTGTAGAGCTTGTTCAGCGCGGGATGAAGTCGCGGTTCTATTCGACAGGAAGGTTCTCACCGAAGCGGGAGATTGGGACGCATCACTTCCATCGGCTGTTGGCGGAGCGTCTGAGCGAGTGAGCGTGGAACGGCTTGAGCTTGTGTTAGGGGTGTTTGATGAGAGGGATCGCACCGCTCTTGTGCGCTTATGGACGGACCCTCAAGTGCGAGAGTTTCTCGGCGGGCCGGCTTCGGCGGAGCGGGTAGAAGCAATGCTCTCCAAGTTCTTGACGCCTTCGGTAGGAAACCCGGATCGCGTCGATTATGCTCTGAGAGATGCAGAGTGTCTGGCGGGCGTCATCACGTTTTCGCCCCACACGGACGGCGGCGACATCGAAGTATCTTATCTACTCCTGCCCGAATGGTGGGGTCGAGGAGTCATGCGGTTGGGATTACTCGATGCCTTGCGCGTGTATGCAGAAGAACGTCAGGTGGAGCGTGTGATCGCAGAAACTCAGGCCGCGAACGAACGCTCATGTCGCCTATTGACTAGGCTCAAGTTTCGTCTAGATCGTGAATTGGTGCGATTTGGAGCCGAGCAGCACATTTACTCCCTTGCGATGCCTCCGAACGAGCTGCCCCGCTACTTATCTCAGGCCTGGTGAGCTTACGACCCGTCGCGTGCCCAAGGCCAATCCCCACCCGAGAAGAGTCCGATCCCGCCGCATTCGCTCTTGGATCAGCCTCTCCTCGGGACCCGTGCCCTACGCGGCGGAGCCGCTAGATTTTGCCGTGCGGGAGTTTTATGGGGTCCGCTGACTTGGTCTGCTCCGCGTAATCCGCTCGTTCCATTCGGTAGAACCCTAGCGAGAAGAGGAGCCACTGGGCGAGGAAACCGGAGATCGTTGAGCCGAGTTTGTCTTTGATGATGGCTCCGATAAACAAAAAGACAAGCCCTTCGATAAAGAGTTGGAACGAGGCTTTGCTGCGAAAAACTGACCAAGGGAGGAGCGGCAGGAGTACGGCAGCACTGAAGTCAGGGGCAGCGTTGCCGCCCGAGAGTCGATTGCTAACCCAACCCGCCCAGGCGTACGAGCTGACCAAAACGAACCCAGCCTCTACGGCGAAAAGCGATGCTCTTTTTGAATTGCTTCGGTCCAGGAGTACGCCGGTCACAGCTTTATGATACGCGACCCTGAGTCCTTCCGCATTGCCTTAGCCCGGAGAGAACTCCCAATACAGGTACCAGCTACCTTTCAGTCGTCGAAACGCAACTTGAGCTTGCCCAGGAACTGGTTCCTGGGCGTCGAGAGTTGGAAGGATTGGCGACGGCGTAGCACTAGCGAATGCGAAGCCCTTTCGGGTGTGAGTAGCGAGGAAGAAGTAGGTGCGCCATTGTGGAAGCAACCAAACTGAACCACGCCTAACGAGCGTTCCTTCGAGGCCGATTTTATCGAAGGTGTCGCGAATTTCCTTTATGGACCTCAGTTGTTGGAGAGAGCAACTGTCTTCGGGTGGATCGGACCACGATGGGCCTACCCTGTTTATCCCTTTTGATTGGGAGAGGAGTCGTGCCAAGCGATTGAGATGATCTTGGTTAGAATCAAAACTTGCGACAAGAGCTGAATCCAAGGGCGGTTCGTTGCCGATCCGTGCTGCACGCCGAAGAGTTGCCGGAAATCCAACGAGCCATACAAAGGTCAGTAATGCACAGAACCACTTGGCTCGAGATGTGGTACGTTCAAGTTTTCCAGGGTCAACCGTGGCTCCCACAATCAGGCTTAGGATGGCGACCCAGGGTCCTATGAACACAACAGCGAGTCCAAACGCGATTCCCGGGGCTAGTGCCGTGCAAACTAGCAGGAACAAGGATCCGAACCAGATCAGTGAGCAGCAAGCGGTGAAGATTCTTGTTAAATAAGTTGACGCGACAGACTTAGAGCGCTCGGCGGTTGATGCGTTCAGGTCTTCCCCTCGAGTCACCTCTTGATTGTATCAAAAGTCTGAGTATGATGTCTCGGTGGACTATCGCGGGCCGTTCCCGATCGGAACCCCAACCATTGCCGATAGCAACTCCGCAACCCCCAACGCCTCGGAGTCCAGGTTGTGTTGAACGATTTGTCCGGGAAGGAAATCGTCCCACATCATCCAGTCGGGCCAGAGGGAGTTGTTGACGAATTCGCCTTGACCGTAAAAGCGAAAGAGGGTGAGTTCGCGGTCGTCGGTGAGCCAGAGGCCGACTTTGTAGAGGTCCTCGGAGTCGTGAGAGACCCAATCGTTGCCCATCATGTCGTTGTAGGAGTAGATGATTTCGTGGATGCGGTCGAAGGCAATGACCTTGCGGGAAGTGAACGCCCAGAATCGGCGGTCTTGGATACGGATGATTCGGCTTTTGGGGTCGATGGAGACTCGGCGTTTGCGTCCGCCGGCGGTAATCAGGGCGGTGCGCCATCCTGATTCGAGGATGAGAAGAGACCCTTCTCGGCGCACGAAGGGCCGCGGGGCAAAGGCTTTGGTGATGAGCCGAGAGGCGACTGAGCTGAGGATGTCGCTCATCTAGGTTAAGGATAGCTGAATCCCCTCTCCGTATTGAGATGGAGAGGGTTGGCTAGGCATTAGACCAGGACTTCGGCACGCCGTTCGGAGACTCGGCGCTCGGAGTGGTCGAGGACCTTTTTTCGGAAACGAAGCTGCTTCGGCGTGACCTCAAGAAGCTCGTCGTCGCGGAGCCAGGCGAGAGCTTGCTCAAGCGAGAAGTCCTTGTGCGAGTCCAGAACCGAGGTGGCTTCCGAGTTAGCGGAGCGGATGTTGTTCGCGGCCTTTTCCCTCGTGCAGTTAACGATCATGTCTTCGTCGCGGCTACAGGCTCCGACGATCATTCCGGCGTAGACTTCGGTCTGGACTGGGTAGAACAGGGTTCCGCGCTCCTGGACGTCCTCGTAGGCGTATCGCGTGATCTTGCCCGGATCCTTGCTGATCAAGGAACCTTGGGTCCGGCTGGCAACTTCGCCCTTATATGGCTTGTAGCCGTCGAACAAGGAAGAGATTAAACCAAGGCCGCGCGAGAGGGTCAAGAAGGTGGATCGGAAGCCGATGAGACCACGAGTTGGGACGGAGTATTCGAGCGATTGGGTGCCGTTGTCGTTGACGCGCAGGTCGAGCAGGTCGCCCTTTCGGCGGCTCATTTCTTCCATGACCGAACCAACTGCGTCCTCGGGGACTTCGAGGGTCGCGATCTCGTAAGGCTCTTCGATCTTGCCGTTATCGTCCTTCTTGTAGATAACTTGTGGTCGCGAGATCTGCATCTCGTAGCCTTCTCGGCGCATCGTTTCGATGAGGATCGCGAGTTGGAGTTCGCCTCGGGCTTGGGTCTTGACGGTGTCGGTGGCGGCAGTGTTGTCAATCTTGACCGAAACCGAAACGGCTTCTTCTTTCTCGACTCGCTCGCGAATCTTGTGGATGGTGAGGAATTTACCGCCGTCCTTTCCGCTGAGCGGGGAGTTGTTGGCGTAAAAGTTCATCGACAGGGTGCTTGGCTCGACCTTAATGGCGGGGAGGGCTTCGCTGGTGTCGTTGTGAGCGATGGTATCGGAGATCAGGACGTTGTCGAGACCAGCGAGCATTGCGATCTCGCCAGCGGCGACGGATTCGGTTTCCTTGAGCTGGATTCCCTCGTACGTCCAGAGCTTGGTGACGTTGAAACCGGCTTTCTTGGTCATGCCTTCGCGGAGCATTTCGACGCGGTCGCCGACTTTGACTTCGCCACGGAGAACCTTTCCGCCGAACATTCGACCGAGGTACTCGCTGTAATCGAGGTTGTTCACCTGGAGTCGGAACGAGCCTTCTCGCTCAACGCGAGGCTCCGGAACGTTTTCGACGATCATGTCGAACAGGAGCTTCATATCGGTCTCGGTTCCTTCCGGAGTTGCTCGGGCATAGCCGCCAGCACCTGAGCCGTAGAGGACCGGGAATTCGAGGTCAACGTCGTCGCCGCCGAGGTCGATGAAGAGGTCGAGAGTCTTGTCGTAGGCGTAATCAGGTCGAGCGTTTTCGCGGTCGATCTTGTTGATAAAAACGAGTGGCTTGAGGCCGTTCTGGAAGGCTTTCTTCAGAACGAAGCGGGTTTGGGGCATCGGGCCCTCGTTTGCGTCGACGACGAGAAGGACGCTATCAACCATGCTGAGAACTCGCTCGACTTCGCCGCCGAAGTCGGCGTGGCCGGGAGTGTCAACGATGTTGATCTTGGTTCCCAAATACTGAACTGAGGCGACCTTGGAAAGGATGGTAATGCCCTTTTCGCGCTCAAGGTCGTTGCTATCCATGACGCGATTCGCCATGTGCTGGTTCTCTCGGAAAAGTCCCGCCTGCTTGAAAATGGCGTCGACGAGCGTCGTCTTGCCGTGATCGACGTGCGCGATAATGCCAATGTTCCGAATTTTGGGGGACATAGAAGCCAGTTTACCTTTTTGAGGCTGGTTGGGGGTTTGGAGTGGGGCGCAGGGGGTTGCCTAGTAGCCGGAAGCGAATACTGAGCGCGCGGCTTTGAGCGAGCAATTCTGGTATTTCGAGTAGGCAAGGGCGGCTCGCTGAATGGCTTTGGCCGAGGATTCTTGACGCTCGAAACTTTGAATCGAGGCTTCAAGGACGTAAGCTTCCGGAGCCATCAGAGACTTTGTCCAGAGGATCGGTTTGGCTGCTGTAGGACGAATATGAGGTTCAAAGAACTTCTTGCTCTTGCAGCATAGGATCGCGACCGATTTCGGAGCACTCAGTTTGGAATGGGTTGTGACGGGGAGCCTAAAGTCCATAAGGCCGTCGTGACCCAGGAAGACCAGCATGTCGGCTCCACCCCCGAATGCTTGTCTCGAGTCGGGTAGCGCTTTGGGATCAAAGCCGTTGGTGAAGCTAAGGAAGTCCTCGATTGCGTTCTTGATGTTTCGACCTCGATACGCGTCTGCAACGAGAGTGGTCCCCGAAGAGTTTCGCAGGATGATCCGCTCCAGGATTCCCGGTTTGGGGTTTTTGGTCGAGCTGATTCTTTTCCAGCCGCGTCGCGGTGTGAAGTAGGCCTTGACTCCGTACATTGAGCCCCAGTACAGGTTGTCCTTCAGGTCGTCGCCGTTCCCAAGTCGAGGCGGGACGGGGACGATGCCTTGGTATTTGTTATCGCAGAGTGCGACTAGAACGTGGATGACAGGCTTCGAGTTCGAGTGAGAACTCGCTACCCGGTTTTTGGCGGTGACTTGCGTGGGCCGTGCTGGGGTTCCGGAGTTACACCCTAGAGCAGGTACTAAGGCAAGAAAGACCAAAGCAAATTTGCTCATCTTCCAATTCGCAACACTTTCAATTTGATGATAGTTCCTGAGCTGTCGGTCCAAGTTCGTGAGAGTGATATCTTGCGCTACATATGGCGTAGGAATGAGTGTGGAAAAGCCGGAAATCACATTTGCCGTTCTTTACCGCTGGCGTCTGGTGCCAGGTTCAGAAGCAGTGTTCAAGGACTCATGGGCGAAAGTCACAGAGCAGCTAAAGACTCGCGGTGGTAGAGGGTCAAGGCTACACAAAGCTGAAGATGGGACTTGGTATGCGTACGCCCAATGGCCTTCTGCGAAAGCGCGCGAGGAGGCAGTCGCAGAACCGTCCGATGCTGAATTGGGCAGAGGAATGTCCGAGTCAATTGCAGAGCGCTTTGATGAGATTCGATTGGAGATCGTAGCCGATTTTCTGGACTAGCCCTCGCTCAAAACCCGCTCTGCCAGAACTAGGGCCGCGAAGTCATCGTACGGCTCGGGCGGTACCTGGAGCGAGGCGGGCAGTAGCTTCCGCCACCCGGTACGTGGGTTGGACTCCCAGTAACGTTCGCGAGCTTGAATCGTCGTCTCCTTCTCATCAATAACAAGGAGACCCATCGAAGGCAGGTGCCGACGAATCGCGGTTTTGACTTGCTTAGAGCCGGTCGAATCCCCAAGAATCACGAGATGGAACTCGTGGACGATGTAGGCTTCGTGGAGTTTGACGAGGACGCTGTCGATAGGAACAACGTCGTGCCAGAGCATGTTGATGGTGCCGTTGGACTCGCGTTGGACCAGGGCAAGACCGCATTTGCTGGTGCCGGGATCAATACTCAGGACGGTTTTGGGAGTCATCTAGCGCACCACAAGGTCGAACTCCAGTTTATCTCCCGCCCGGATGTCTTTGCGGGCGACGGCTTGGAGCCTCAGGAGGCGGTTTGTGGAGCGCACAGTGCGGATTGTGCTGAGAAGCTGGCCTGGATCAAGTTCACCAAAGGTTTCGCCGTCTCGACTCTGGATCGGAACCATTTTCACCCGCTTGGCCTTCGCGTTGACGTAGACGCGAACGAAATCGCGGATTTCGGCGAAGACCTCGATATCCGAGTTGCGGCCATCAGCGCGGCCCTCGGCGATGACATCACCCTGTTGGAAGACGACCGGATTGGGATAGAAGGTGAGATCTAGCGTGACTGGTTCGCCGACAAAGCGGTTCCAAGTTGACCTGGCGACAAGAACTCGGGTTGCGTTGGACGGTGTGATCTGCTTGACCCAGAAATCCTCGACTTCACTCTGCGGGATTTCCAGACGATTGACAATTCTCAGAAGGCCAGCCTCCCCAGGAAACGGATAGGCCGGATCAGGCTGGGCACCTTTTGATGCGGCTACAGTTTTAGCCGAACGGATGAGCGAGCGGAGCAAGTTTCGAGCCTCATCAGAGGTGAGGCTTGATGGGACGATGATCCGGGCCAGCTCTTCGCCTTTGCCGATTGCGACCGTCGACGTCCGTGAGAACGCTGCATAATTGCTGTTCTCTTTGCGAACTTGCTCGAGCACGTCCTGGCTATCTTTGATCTGCCGAACGAGATCGGATAGATCCTTGTTTGCGGATTCCTTGTCGCCTTTGAGCGTCTCAATTTCGGCCATCAGGGTCGGTAGCTGTTGCCTCAGTTCAGTGAGGTTCTTGGTGAGAAGGTCGTTGTTCTTTTGGATATCAAGATTACGAGCATTCAGGTTGTTGTAGTCGCTCAGGGCCTGCGTCTTTGCGGCGTCGGCAGCGTCGCGTTGTTTCGTTGTCGCTTCTAGGCTTTGACGAATGACCCTGAGTCCGGCTTGCTCTTTGGAAAGCAAGGATTTCGTGGCATCTAGGGTAATCCTTGCGGCGGCGCTTTGCTTGCGGAAACTGACGCTTTCACTTTGGAACCGGCGAATCGAGGATTCTGCTCGGCTGACAGCAGAGCTCAGCCGACTAAGCTGACCTTGCTGGCTGTCAATCGTCTTCTTCAGGAGGTCTGCTCTGGCGATCTGCGCGGCGGCCTCCTTCTTCTTCTGTTCAAGCGACTTGTTGAGCTCCTCTTGCTTCTTTTTGCTATTGGTTAGGAGGTCCTGACTACTTTTCAGAGACTGATTCGTCTCGCGGAGCAAGGTGTTTTTGGCTTGAACTTCGTCCTCTTTTTGTTTCAATTCCTGGACCGCTTTGCGCCCTCGGGTGACCCAGGTTCGGAACTCTGCACTGGAGGCAGCAAGGAGCAACACGGTGATGAGCGGTATGAGCATTCCCGTGATCGTGACGCTTGCACGGGCGATGTATTTGGGGCGGATGTGCCAAAGCGAAAGGCGCTTTTTGCCGATTTTGTAGCCGAGAATGTCGGCGACAAAGGCGGATATTCCGCCAAGCGCGATCATCAGAACTATGAATCCGGTTGCGACGCCGTCCATTGCTTAAGCGTTGTTCCTCCGCCACATGATTAGACCAGCGATTCCCAGACCCAGCGCCAACGGGGTAAATGCTGCCGCCATCGGAGGAATCACGCCGCCCATTGCCCACTGGTTCATAAACCGAGCAATGGTTTGGTAGGTGAACATGATGATAATCGCGAGCGCGAAGCCGGCTCCGGTGCCCGCACGGTGACTTCTAATACCAAGAGTAGCACCAAGAACGCCAAAAACAAACGCGGCGAGGGGAATAGCGAGTTTGTTCCAGAGCCAATATTCTCTATCTCGAACTTCGGCCGGGAGTAATGAGTTAGTGATCTTGGCCTTTGCTATTTGCTCGCGGAGCTCACCAGAGGTGAAGTAGTCGGGATTCTTGATCTTCTGCGCGACGATTTCTTCGGGGGTAGCAGCGATCTGGGGTAGCTGTCCCGGCCAGATGCCTTCTTTGAAGTCAGTTCGGTCGCGCCCATCGGTGCTGATCAACTTGCTAGCGCCGATGATGCGCCAATCTTTGCGGTCGTTAAATCGAAGCTGGTCGGCGAACATCGTAAAGGTCGGCTTTCGCTCTTTGTCCCATCCGATGATGGTCACATTGGTCAGGGTTCGATTCTCAAGCGAGAAGTCGAGGGCCTGGATGGTAAGCGTCACCTCTCCGTTTTCCTCTTGAACATTGAATGTGGGTTGCTTGGACTGACTCGATGCGACTTTTGAGGCCTCTTGGATAAGGCTTTCAGCCTGCTTTGTAGCGTAGGGGACGAGTGTGTCGTTGAGGATGTAGGTGACGCAGGCGACGAACAGGGTGAAGATTCCCACCGGAACCATGATCCTGTACATGCTCGCGCCTCCCGCTCGAAGAGCAACGATTTCAGAGTCGTTTGAAAGGCGTCCGAAGGCCAGCAGAGAACCCAATAGGGTCGCCATCGCGAAGGTGTTGATGAGCGTGGGCGGGACAACGAGGAGGGTAATTTTGGCGACGAGAGCGGGGGAGGCTCCGCCGACTATCAGGTTTGTGATCTTGTCGAGCGAGGTAGCCGCAAGCAACAAGGTAGAAAACATCGCGACCCCCATGAGCCAGGGGCCGAAAAGTTCGGAGATGATGAGGCGATCAACCTTTTTCATCGGGTTTGTCGTCTTTGTAGTCTTCCGAAAGGTCGTCGCTGAGCTGGTTTCCGAGGTAGTGCTTGCGAACCATCGGGTCTTCGGCGACCTGTTTGCGGTCGCCCTCAGCGACGATCTGGCCGTCGATGAGAATGTAGTTTCGGTCGGTGATTCGCAGTGTAGCGGCGACGTTGTGGTCGGTGATCAGGATCCCGATGCCGCGCTCTTTGAGGCGGAACAGAATGTTCTGAATCTCTTCGATGGTGACTGGATCGATACCGGTGAACGGCTCGTCAAGGAGGATGAATTTGGGCTCAGTCGCCATCGCTCTTGCGATTTCGACTCGGCGACGCTCTCCACCCGAGAGAACCCCGGCTTGCGCGTCGAGAATGTGGTTAATGTGAAGCTCGTCGGCGAGCTCCTTGACTTTGTCTTGCTGCTCTTTGCGACTCTTTCCAGCGAGCTCAAGAACGAGTAACAAGTTGTCTCGAACCGAGAGTTTGCGGAAGACCGAGGTCTCCTGGGGCAAGTATCCGACGCCGGAACGGGCCCGCTTGTACATTGGCCATTTGGTGATGTCTTTATCGTCTAGCGAGACTTTGCCGCCGTTTGGCTTCACCAAGCCGACCGTCATGTAGAACGACGTTGTTTTACCGGCTCCGTTGGGACCTAGCAGGCCGACAATTTCGCCTGTGGAGACTGAGAAGGTGACGCCCCGCACAACTGTGCGGCCCTTGTATCGCTTCTGCAGGTTCTCGGCGGTGATCTTCAAACTGGAGTGTTACCCTTCTTTTTGATCTTGGTGACAATCTTGTCCGGTTTCTCGCTGTTCATGCGGACGTTGGTGACTTCGCCTTTAGCGTTTAGAGTAAGTTTCACGCTTTGGGCACCGGTGACCTCAGCAGAATCCTCATCCTCCGGACCCTTTTGGTCGAAGTAGATGTTTCCGCTGAGCAGCATTTCAGCTCCTTCTCCCTTCTTTTCGTAGGCCATTCGGTCGGCTTTGGCGGTGATATTGGCTTTGCCCTTTTCGGAGACGCTGACACCTTTGTAGACGAGGGGCCCGTCAACTTTGAGCACCTGGAGCGCGGATTCATCTTTAGCGACTTTGCGTTTGAATGTCGCTTCGACCTTTGCCGCTGTTAGGTCAGCGTTTCCGGCTTTATCAGTAGTGGCAAGGAAGTCCAGTTTGACGTCTCCTCGGAGGACGGCTCTGGCTAAGGAGGAGTCAATAAGGTCGTAGTCCATCTCGTTGCCAGTGATCTTGAGGTTGCCGTTCTTCTCGACCTTCGAGATAGCGACGTCTCCTCGGACGCGGACATGGTTGGCGACGGTTCCCCTGTCCTCATTTTGTAGGTCGCCCAAAATCTGCTGGCCAGTCATGATGATTTGGTCGGTTTTAGAGTCGAGGCGAACGTTGCCGGTGACCTCAAACTTCTTGGCGAGTTCCACCCAGCCACTCTTGCCCGAGATCGATAGTTTTGGATCGACCTTTGGGCTACGGTAGGTGAAGCCGGTTTGGGACAGAATCAGTGCCGCCAGTCCACAGCCGATCACAAGTGCGAGTGCTTTCATTTCTTAAAAAACTTCTCCGATGTTCCGACCTTATCTAGTATCGCCTTTCCGGCTTTGTCGGTGTGAGATGAAGCGAATAGAACATCCATCGGGCCGACAACTGCGTCAATGCTCTCAAAGCTGGCCTTGCTCTCAAAAGTGACCTTACCCATCGCTTTGTAGAGGCTTTTCACGCCGTCAAACTCCACTCGGTCCGCAAGCATCGTCCCGTTCGATGCAATGATCTTCACCTTCCCCTTGAGAATCAGACGGTTGACTTTGTTGTCGGCTTCGGCGGTGTCGGCTTCAAACTCACTAGCGATCTTCTCGTTCTCGTAGGTTTCGCCTTTGACCCCACTCATATTGCCCACCTTGGCCGCATCGGTCGCCACGACTTCGGCGGCTTTCCAGGTGATCCGCCACATCTTTTCGTTCTTCTCACTCAAATGGGTGGACTCACCTGCGGCAGTCGCGACAGCAATCGGCTCGGCTGGCTTTGGCTTCTGCTTCTCCTCGGGCTTGTTCGCTTCTGGTTTCGGTGAGCCACAGGCGAGCAGTAACGCGCTTAAGGAGCAAGCGGCAGCGATTTTAATGGCTCCCCCTTGGCTCGGTTGGCGAATTTGCCTTTGTGTTGTCCGGCGAGTTGTCCGCAAGCCGCGGCGATATCGTGGCCGCGCTCGACGCGCTGCGTGACGTTCACTCCGGCATTTTGGAGGATGCCCCGAAATGTGCGAATTCTCTCATTCGAAGGTCGTGAGAAACCCTGACCGGTGTCGACCCAGTTGAACGGAATGAGGTTGACAACGTTTGGCATTCCCTTGAGAAGCGGGATGAGTGCGCGGGCCTGTTCCGGAGTGTCATTGACCTCGTTGATGAGCAGGTACTCAAACGTAACCTTGCGTCCGGTAGCAGCTTGATAATCGCGCATTGCGCCGACGACTTCGCGTACTGGCCACTTGTGATTGACAGGCATGAGCTTGTCGCGTACTTCGTCGAGGGGTGAGTGGAGACTGAGCGCTAGGTGGATTGGGAGCTTTTCTTTGGCTAGCTCACGGATCTGGGGAACGAGACCGACGGTCGACACGGTGATGTGGCGGTAGCTAAGACCCACTTCATCGTGAAGGATTCGCATCGCCTTCAAGAGGTTTTTGAGGTTGAGTAAGGGTTCGCCCATGCCCATGAATACGACGTGTGAGATGCGCTCTTTAGTCAGCCGCTGGAGCATCAGATACTGCCCAACAATCTCACCGGCGGTCAAGTTCCGGTCAAATCCCCCAAGGCCGGTCGCACAGAACGTGCAGCCCATTGGGCAGCCAACCTGGCTACTGAGGCAACACGAGACACGGCCCTCGTACGGAAGCAGAACGCACTCATACACTTGGTGGTCCCCGTTGTGAACAAGGAGTTTGTCGACGCCGTCGGTTGAAGTTTTATGAGTTGCGACTTCGAGAGGTTGAACCTGAAAGTTCTCAGTGAGGTCAGCGCGCAGGTCGGTGGGAAGGTCCAGCATGGCTTCGAACGAGTCGACTGCACGTTTGTAAAGGTGACCCGCGATTTGTTTTGAGCGGAGTTTTGCGTTCGCTCGTTCCCCGAGGAGGTTTTGAATTTCACTGCAAGTGTTGCCAACCAGACAAGTGTTTTTCGCCTCCATAGTTATAGAAGTGTACTTGGTTCAACCTGGGTCTTTCGGGAACACGGGAACTCAGCACATTTTCTGACGTTTATTACTGATATGAAACGAACAACGTTCATCGCAACTCTGGCGGCTTGTTTTGTAGGCGTTCTTGGCGCACTCCAAGTTGACCGAATGGTGACGGCTCGCAATAAGCCGGACGACATCTTTGCTGAGTCGAAGCCGTTCTTTGGCTCGTTACGCCAAGTTAAGGCTGAGCCCTTAGCTCAGCCGGCATTTGACTTCCGAGAAGCGGCGAAGCGGGTGATGCCCAGCGTTGTTTCGGTGGATCGGTTCGACAAAGTTCGAGGCTTTTTTGAGCAGCAAGCTTCGGAGCGTGAGACGGGTCAGGGAAGTGGAGTGATTGTTAGCCAAGACGGCGTCATTGTCACCAATAATCACGTTGTTGAAGCCCAAGCAATGGGACGACGTGGACAAGCAGTTTCGCCAAGAGTCCAAGTTCGACTGTTTGACGGTCGAAAGGTAGAGGCGAAGATCCTTGGTACGGATCCCCGCAGTGACCTAGCGGTGCTCAAGATTGATGCGCAGAATCTTCAACCAATTGATTTAGGCTCGAGTTCGAACCTTGAAGTTGGCGAGTGGGTGATGGCAGTCGGCAATCCGCTCGGATTTGACAACACGGTATCGGTCGGTGTCGTTAGCTCGAAAAAGAGAAACTTGCCAGTTGGTGAGAACGGGCTGGTCGAAGGAATCCAGACTGACGCAGCAATCAACCCAGGAAACTCCGGCGGAGCGCTATGCAATGCTCAGGGGCAACTGATCGGAATTAACTCCGCCATTGCTTCGGGAACGGGTCAATCGGTGGGAATCGGATTCGCCATCCCAATCGATCGGGCTAAGAAGATTGTCAACGACATCGTGAAGTACGGTGCTCCACGCTACGCCGGGCTCGGAGTGAGCTACGTCGGAAACATTGCTGGTCAGTTGGATAATCCTTGGGTACGACAAGAGGTTGCGGACTATCTCAAGCGCGAGGACTTTCCGAGCCATGGCCTCTTACTCAATCAGGTCGGTGGTCCAGCCGCTTCGGCCGGCATCAAGGCGAACGACTTCTTGCTTGAGATTGACGGACAAAAGGTCGAAACTACGTTCGACCTGAACAAGGTGATTCTCACCAAGAACATCGGTGACAAGGTGAAGGTCAAGTTTTGGCAAGCAGGGCAAACAAAAGAAGTCACGATTGCCTTAACAGAAATTAAACCTACAATCTAAAATCTCTTAACCGAGCGGTGCAAAAACACCGCAATACGCGTCTCGAAATTAACCAACGGCTCCTCAACCAATCTTGATTGAGGGGCCGTTGTACATTGAACTAAAATGGCTAGACATTCGGAAGGAATTGTCGAATTTCTCAACGTTCTCCCCAGCATCGTGCGCCAGCGCATCGAAGACAATGGGATTCATGGTTTGATCGAAGTGGTGCTCGACTACGGGCGTCCGGCAGAAGCGCGGTTTATCGACCGTGTTGAACGCTTCCCGGACATCATGGTCGGCGAGCACGACATGGAGTTCGTGGCTAAACAGCTCGGCGAGTTTGGCACCGATAACCGAGCGGGCATCGAACGCACACTTCACCGGATTTCGGCGATTCGAAATCGCCATCACAAGATAGTGGGACTCACGTGCCGTGTCGGGCGAGCGATGGAAGGGACCATTGACATTATTGACGACATCGTCCGCTCAGGGCAGTCAATTCTCATTCTCGGAAAGCCGGGAGTAGGAAAGACAACAAAGCTTCGCGAGGTCGCTCGAGTCCTTGCTGATGAAGTGATGAAGCGGGTTGTCATCGTTGATACATCTAACGAGATTGCCGGCGACGGCGACGTTCCGCACCCTGGGATCGGCTTTGCGAGAAGGATGCAAGTTCGCATCGCCGAAGAGCAGTACAAGATCATGATCGAGGCAGTGGAGAACCATATGCCGGAGGTGATCATCATCGACGAAATCGGGAATGAGGCCGAGGCTCATGCCGCTCGAACGATTGCCGAGCGCGGTGTGCAGTTGATTGGCACAGCCCATGGCCAGACGCTCGAGAATTTGATGCTCAATCCGTCATTGGCCGACTTGATCGGCGGAATTCAGGCCGTCACCTTGTCAGACGCCGAAGCCCAGCGCCGGGGAACTCAGAAGACGGTTTTGGAGCGAAAAGCTCCGCCAACGTTTGATGTGATTGTCGAGCTTTTGGATTACGACCGGCTCGCGGTGCATCACAACGTTCAGAAGACGGTAGACATGATTCTTCGCGGAGTTCCACCTCGCCCTGAAATTCGGGTACGGACGAGTCAAGGTGAAGTTGAAGTTGTGCAGGAGGAGCAGACTGCCGAGATTGCTGATCCCGCATTTAACCAGCGATTCCCGGCGTTAGCGAGAGCCTCGAGAGCTAAGGAGAACAATCCTAGCGGTCCGGCTGCACCAAAGGACGTAGAAATCGCTCGTCCTCCGGAATCGACGGTTGTCGTCAAGATTTTTCCCTACGGAATCGCCCGAACTCGGCTCGAAAGGGCAATCCGAGAGAAGCGAGCCCCGGCGATCGTGACTTCGGATATCGAAGGAGCTGACGCAGTGATGGCGATCCGCTCGACTTATCAGAACAAGCCGCGCAAGATCAAAGAGATGGCGGGGAAGAATGTTCGGACAGTCGTTGTTCGGTCGAACACCTTCGCAAACATTGCGACCGCGCTTGAGGAGCTGATCAAGAACCCAGGTGAGGCTGGCTCGCCGCAACAGTTGAAGATGGACGAAAAGGCTCTGGCCGAGGTTCAGGCAGGGATCGATACCGTGCTTTCCAGCAACAAGCCATTCGAGCTGACGCCTCAATCAGCGACGGTTCGCAAGGCTCAGTTCCAGATTATTGAGTCGCGGCGGCTGGCTTCGGAGGCGGTAGGCGAGGATCCGAACCGAAGGGTCCGGATTTTGCCAGTGAAGATGGCGTAAACAAAAAGGGCGAGCAGTTGATTGCTCGCCCTATTCGATCGGTTGCTTGATCAGTCGATCGGAGCGATGACGACTCGGCGATCTGGCTCTTCGCCTTCGCTGTAGGTAGTCACGCCTTCGATCTCTTGAAGAGCCTTGTGGATCACTCGTCGCTCGAATGCGGGGAGGGCTTCCAGGACGGCTTCTTCGCCGCGCTCTTTCACCTTGTCGGCGATTTTCTCGGCGAGTGCGGTGAGGGACTCAGCGCGCTTCTTGCGGTAGTCGTTGCCGTCGAGGGTAACGCGAACTCCGTTGCCGAGCTGTTGCTTGGCGATGAGGTTGATAAGGTACTGAAGCGAGTTCAGTACTTCGCCATTCTTGCCCACCAGGTAGCCAGCTTCCTTTCCATCGATGGAGAGGTTGATGTACTTGCCCTGGAGTTCGCCGACAACAATCTCGGCTTCCAGGCCAGATTGCTTCGCCAGCAGTTCAAGGATGTCGCCGAGTTTGGCGGCATCTTCAGGAGTAGCGGCAATTTCGGGGCCGTTGTCCTCTTCTTGCTCAGCGACTGGAGCTGCTTCTGCCGCTGGAGCCTCGGCGGCAACCGGAGCTGGAGCTTCGTCGGCCTTCTTCTTTGCGCCGAGCTTCTTCGGAGCAGCGGCTTTCTTCTCTTCGGCTGCTGGGGCGGCTGGAGCTTCTTCCGCAGGAGCGGCTTCGGCTTTCTTTGCCTTGGCCGGAGCCTTCTTCTTTTCTTCTGCCGGAGCGGCTGGAGCAGCGGCGGCAGGAGCGTCTGGGGCTTCAGCCTTTACTTTGTATGAGACTTTGCCAAAGAGTTTTTTGGACTCTTCGATAACGGTGATCTTTACTTGATCGGCGGAGACGCCTAGTTGTTCGGCAGCAGTAGTGGCGGCTTCGTCGAGGTTTTTAACGGTCAGTTCAATGGATGGCATTGTTGATCCTTACTTTTTTGGTTTGTGTTGTTGTGGCTTACCGGTCTTCGTTGACGTTTTGATGTCGGTTTTGCCACCGGGTTTGGTGTTTTTGGGGGTCGCTTCCGATGTGCTGCCCGGAGCAGGTGGCGTCATATTTTTGAGCCACTTGCCAAACGGCGTATCGTTAGGGACTGCTCCCCCATGAATCGTGTTCACCTTTTGCAAAGGAGGTAGCGGCAGGCGGTAGGCCCTGAGCGACTGGAAGGTCGCCAGGATGTTGGTAAACGTCCAGTAAAGGACGAAGCCGCTGACCACCGGGAATGCGCCGGTGAACATGAAGACTGTGAACATCACGGAGATGCCAATTCCCATCAGCCGCATCTGTTTAACTTGGCTGGGGTCACTCACCGGGGTGAGAAATTGGGAAATGACCATCGTGATTCCGTAGATGATGATGAGGATGGCGTCTTGCGCTCCTAGATTTGGAGCGATGAAACCGTTGGTTGCTTTGCTCGTCGCTTCGTTGATCCAGAGGAAGTTGCCCTTCTGAAACTCGAATTGGTATAGCAGCATGCACTGATAAACGCTAAGGAATAAAGGCATCTGGACGAATGCGGGAACACAGCCGGCCATCGGGTTGAGGCCATATTCCTTATAGAGCTCCATTGTTTTGATCTGGAGTTGCTGAGCGTCGTTCCCGTATTTCTCCTTCAGATCCTTGGTGAGCGGTGCCAGTTGGCTCATCATGCGCGAGTGCATGATTGTCTTCTGGGTGAAAGGGAATACGATGAGCCGGACGACGAGCGCGAGGAGGAACGCGCCGAACGCATAGCTGAACGAGGGAACTGCTCCAGTCATGTGCACCAGTCCGTCGATCATCTGATAGCCGAAGGGGATGAATCCCCAGATGAGCTCGTGCTTGTTGCGTTCGCTGATGGTGTCGCGAAGGGTGAAGAAGAGTTGTTGGCCGCTTGCAGTTTGCGGAACGGCTGGGAATCTTGAATCAGGAGCCGAGGTGAATGTCTTTCCGCTCCACTCAGGAGTGTCCTTAAGTTTCTTTTCGAATGGCCAAAGCGTCTGGAACGCAGTCCTAAGTCGTTGAGTCTCGTTCCGCATGAGACCTGCACGGAATTCGGTATTTGCGACTAGGATCGCTGCTTCGTGCTTCTTATCATCGGCTTCGGCTTGGGTCAGCTTTTTCTCGTTGACCGCTTTGTCAAGCAGGCCCTCGTACTTGCCTTTCAGGCTGGCCGCTGTGACATCTTTGGTCTCAATGTTTGCTTTCTGAAGATCCTTGTAAACCTGCTCGAAAGTCGTTTTATCGACAGGTTGGTTCTTCTGCATCACGATGAGCAGAACTAACGAACCGAGCCAGAGAACCCAAAATGTTGGGGGGAGTTTCTTTCCTGGTTGAGCTTTAGCCATAAAAACTTTCTTTTGACCGTTTACGGAACGGGGTCATGTCCGCCGGGAGTCCAGGGTCCGCACCTTGCGATCCGCTTTGCCCCCATCCAGCTTCCTTTCAGAAGCCCGTATTTTTCAATTGCTTGAAGGGTGTAGTTAGAGCAGCTGGGGGTGAATCTGCAGGTCGGTGGTTTCCAAGCGGTTCCGCGTTGGTAGCACCGGATCATGAAGATGCCGAAGCGTCGTCCCATACTCTCTTCACTAAATTCGCCATATCCGCACTGAGCGTTGCAAAGTCGGCATCTTTTGCTTTGATTCCAATCACAATCACCCAGTCTTGTTGCGGGTTGGTGGTTAGCGATTGAAGAGCGGCTTTGACTCTGCGTTTCTGGTAGTTGCGAGGTGGTTTCTCGCCCAGTTTGCGGCTTGTGGCAATCCCGACAAGTCCGGTTCCTTCGTGGGTAATTAACGTTAAAAAGTCGCCACGGTAGCGGCGACCTTCGTTAAAAACTTTGTCAAACCGGTTCTTGTTTGGACCTTTTATGCGCTGAGTTTGTGGCGACCCTTAGCTCGGCGTCGCGCGAGGACGTTCTGACCATCGGTGGTCTTCATGCGGATGCGAAAACCGTGGGTTTTGCTCCGTTTGCGGTTATTTGGCTGAAAAGTTCGCTTCATTTTGCGGCCTTCATTCGTCTCGGAATGAACTTTGGATTGTACCTGATGGAAAGTCGGGAAGTCAGGCTTTTGCCTTTACTCCAGCTTTGGCGAGCTTGGATTCCGTTTTTTGAAGTGTCTGCTGCATCTCAGTGAATTTCTTTGTATCGACTCCGGTGAGCTGCTTGAGAACCTGGGGATCGAGCAGGGACATCAGGTTGATCGCAGATCTCATCCGCCAGAGCTCGGTGATGAGCTTCTTCTTTTCGTCCATCGTCTTGGCGATGTCGCCCTTCTCAACTCGCTTGGCAAAGTCCGTTAGGGATTTCTGAACACCCTTGTAGTAGTTTGGAGCCTGCTTGATGGTCTTTTCGGCAAACGGTCTTCCTTCCTTCTCAGCGCGCTTCCACATCCCAACCGCCCAATCGATCCCCTTATCGACAATGTTTCCCTCGTCTTTCTTCTGTGCAAAGGCAAGGATCGGGAGAAGGCATATGAGAATGCAAATTCCTTTTCGCATGGCTACAATATCTTGGACGTGACCCGGACGTTTAGGGTTTCGACTTCTTAGGCTTCGGTGCCGGAAGTGATGCAGCTGAATCCGACACGACGGTTGTCAGCCAAGCCCGATCTGCCCAGCGCTGCTCTGGAACAATGAAACTCGGCTTCGCGCCAGGATACGGCGGAGCTTCGTCGAAACCTTGGACGTGCACAGCCAGGCCAGCTGAAGGCTTCAGGAACAGCAGGTCATCGCAGATCAGACCGACAATTTTGCCTGTTACCCAGATCCCGTATTCGCCGAACATTGGCTTCACTACAACGCCATCCACACCCGAAAGGGCATCTCGTACGGCCTCGGCGAACTCAGGTCGGGTTGCCATCAGATCATCTCTCTCGGATCAGCAAATGATCCCTTGATCGCGGTCGCCGCTGCCGTGCTTGGAGAAACCAAGTGGGTTCGCGAACCGGGACCTTGGCGACCTTCGTAGGGTCGGTTAGAAGTCGAGGCTGAACGCTCTCCAGGGCGAAGAATATCGCCGTTCATGCCCAGACACATCGAGCAGCCCGCCATGTGCCACTCAAAACCAGCCGCCTTGAAAATCTCGCCGAGCCCTTCTTTCTCGGCCTGCTCTTTGACTGCCTCGCTACCCGGAACGACCATTGCCCGAACTCCATGTGCCACCCGGCGACCACGCACCACCGACGCGGCTTCGCGCAAATCTTCGATTCGCGAGTTTGTGCAGGAGCCAATAAAGACCGTGTTCACTCGCTGATCGGACATGGCGTCACCTGGCTTCAATCCCATGTATTTCAATGCTCGTTCCTCAGCCGCATCGCGAGGCGCTGGAATCATTCCGTCCACGTCCACCGTCATAGCCGGAGTGGTGCCCCAGGTGACTTGAGGCTTAAGGCCGCTCGCATCCAAAACCTCGTGCCGATCAAAAGCCGATTCGTCATCCGTGCGCAGGTCAGCGCACGAAGCCACCATCGCGTCAAAGTCTGCTCCTTTAGGAGCAAACGGGCGATTCTCGGCGGAGATGTAATCGAACGTGACTTGGTCGGGAGCGATCAGCCCCGCCCGGGCACCCATCTCGATGGACATATTGCAGATGGTCATTCGCCCGCTCATGGGCAACTTCGAGATTGCCGAGCCATAGTATTCAGCCACATAACCGGTGCCGCCACTCGCCCCAAGCTTGCGGATGATGGCGAGAATGACATCCTTCGCCGTTACTCCTAAGCCAAGCTCGCCATCAATCCGGATCCCAAGCGACTTGCCCTTCCCTGGAGTCCGCAAGGTCTGGGTTGCCAATACGTGCTCGACTTCCGTCGTCCCGATACCGAATGCCAATGCTCCAAAGGCACCATGCGTCGAAGTGTGGCTATCGCCGCAAACAATCGTCAAGCCGGGAAGAGTGATTCCGAGCTGCGGACCAATGACGTGAACAATCCCCTGTTTCGCGTGTCCGTAGCCGAACAGTGGCACCCCAAACTCCGCGGCGTTGCGAGCCAATGCCGCGAGCTGCTTGCCGCTCAAAGAGGACTCATCAATCGCCCGTCCATCGGTCGGAACGTTGTGATCAACCGTAGCAAATGTCAAATCGGGTCGCCGAACCTTACGCCCTTGCTCGCGCAAGCCGTCAAAAGCCTGAGGAGAGGTGACTTCGTGGACAAGGTGTCGGTCAATGTAGATCAGGGTTCCCCCGCCCGGAAGATCGGCCACCACATGCCGATCCCAAACCTTGTCGAAAAGCGTCTTTGCCACGCCTTTATTCTACTAGGATCACAGGTAGTCGGCGGGATCGACCTGCTTTCCGTTGACGCGCACCTCGAAGTGGAGGTGGGGCCCGGTGGACATTCCTGATGAACCGACTTCGCCGACTTTGTATCCGGCTCCAATTCGATCTCCGACTTCAACATTGAGCTGAGACAGGTGAGCGTAAGCGGTTTCAAATCCCGCTCGGTGTTCGATCACAACGATGTTTCCGAATCCGGTAGCTTGACCTGAGAAGACCACTCGACCGGCGGCGGCAGCATTGACTCGCGTTCCGTAAGGACCCGCAAAGTCGATTCCCTTGTGCATCCGTTCTTCTTGCAAAATCGGGTGCATCCGCATTCCAAATGCGCTTGTTTGGCGAGTATCGATTGGTCGCAAGAGCGGTGCTCTTCGAGTGGGTGGCTCGTCTTCTGGCTCACCTTGGGCAGACACAACACGAATCTCGGCCTGAATATGCTTTTCGTCCCGCTCGCACTTGGCAATTTTTGTTTTTAAGAATTCAATCTGTTCGCTGACTTCATCTTTTGGATCCCGATCAACATCCTCGGGTTCAGCTGCTTTATCAGCGATTCGCTTGGGAGCGAGTGGCTTTGCTGCCCCTACAATAGAGCGGAATGAGTCAATGCTGGGTAGCCGATCAATTGCTTCCTCCACATCAGCGAGTGTGAGAACGGCTCTTTTGCCAATCAAAAGCTCTGCCAGCAGTTTGATTTCCCCTTCGACAAGCTGTTGATGAAGTCTTCGACGAAGGGAATCGATGTTTGAAGGCGTTGGTTTGAGCACTCTATCCGCAAGCTGTTGGACCTCCGGGCGCACTCGCTCCGAGTAGCGGATGGCTTCATCTTCCGACGCATAGACTTTGACAAATGATTTTTGCTCACTGAGACGCTTCTGCTCGGACTGAAGGAGCTGTAACTTGCTCGTCGCAAGTGTTTTCGCTGCTCGGACGCTTCGGAGCCCCGCTTTCAACCTGTCGAGGCTCTTATACTTTCCCTTGTTTGCGCTCACGGATGTTACAGAGCCGAGGCACAAGACCATCGCCATCGCTACAGCAAGTAGCGATGAACCTTTCCGACCCGAATCCCCCAATTCCCTCATGCTTTATCCGAGCCGTGACGAAACGCCACGTCGGCCTTGTTGAGTTAGTTCCTGAAGTGAGATATTGACTAGCTAGCACAGCTACTGGGTTTGGCGAAACAGCTTCAAGCAAAAAGAAAATCGGCAGCTCCAGCACATAGAATGCGAAAGCTGCCGATTGTGGTTGTCGGAGTGTTTGGAGCGGACTTAGAGGCCAGCTTTGGCGACGAAATCTACGATGTCGGCGATTCGGCAGCTGTAGCCCCACTCGTTGTCGTACCAACTAACCACCTTGCACATATTGCCGATGGTGATGGTGTCAACTGCGCTGAAGATCGAGCTGTGGGTATCGCCACGCAGGTCGGTGGAAACGAGTTGCTCATCGGAGTAGCGGAGAATGCCCTTCATCGGGCCGTCTGCGTACTCCTTCATTGCGGCGTTGATCTCGGCAACGCTGGCTTCTTTGAGCAAGACAGCGGTGAAGTCAACCACTGAAACGGTCGGAGTTGGGACGCGGAAGGCCATTCCGGTGAACTTGCCTACCAGCTCAGGGATGACCAATCCAACGGCTCGTGCAGCTCCGGTGGACGAAGGAACGATGTTCTGCGAAGCGGCTCGGGCGTCCCGCCAGTCTTTGCTCGCAGTGTCCTGGGTGCGCTGGGAGTTGGTAAAAGCGTGAACCGTGGTGAGCAATCCCTTGTCGATACCGAACTTTTCGTGAAGGACCTTGGCGACCGGAGCGAGGCCGTTGGTGGTGCAGGAAGCGTTCGAAATGACGTGGTGCTTCGCTGGGTCGTACTTGTCCTGGTTGACGCCGAGAACGATCGTGATGTCCTCGTTCTTTGCCGGAGCCGAGATGATGACCTTCTTGACGCCGTGGTTACGGTGGTTGACGGCAAGGGTTGCGTCAGTGAAGAATCCGGTGGATTCGATGACGATGTCAACGCCAGCAGAGTCCCAAGGGATGTTCGCCGGATCCTTTTCGGCAAAAACCGTGATCGGCTTTCCGTTGACGATGATGTTCTTTTCGTCGGTGGATACGGTGCCGTTGAAATTGCCGTAGGTGCTGTCGTACTTCAGCAAATGGGCATTTGTGGCAGTATCCGTCAGATCGTTGACGGCAACAACTTCGATGTTGTCTCCATGACGCTCAAGGATGGTTCGAAGAGAGAGACGACCGATTCGTCCAAAGCCGTTAATTCCGACGCGCACTGGCATAGTAGCGAGTTTACTCAGACTAGCTATCAGCCGTCTTGACTATCGTTCTTTAGAGGCTGACATTCCGTCCAAAGCTTAAACGAGAGCCGTACAATATGGGACAGATGTTGGTCTCAACCTTGCTACCCGTGATCATTGCGACGGCGTCAGTCACTTTCAAATTGATGTGGAGAATTGAGAATTCGGAGTCGCCGTTTTATAGCATCTCCAGTGTTTCAAAGAGTGGAAGTCTTTACGGGCTCGAAGGCTACTCCAGCCTCCACGATGGGTGGACCCAGCCGGTTTGGTATCAATCTGGAAAGCGAGTTAAACAGGCGTTCTCCATTCCGGCGTGTTCGCTTCCATCTGGACAGCCCATTTCGAAAAACGACCAACTGTTCAAGGACTTTCCGACCGGTGGGCCCACCGATTGCACCTGGGCCGTTTCGGGACGACGCTACTCTCTCAAACCGGGGGTTGATATTTGCCAGCTGACCTATGAGGGCGGAGCCCAAAACTTTTCACAGGTGGTTGTACAAGTCAGTCGAAGAAAGGCCAAACAACTTTCCTCGGTGGTACCTGGCCTGAAAGAGTTCGCCACCGCCAACATCATCCACATCGACCGTAAAGGATGGATGGTGGTTGGGGGATTCAAGGGATCCTTCTATTCAAGCGACAACTTGTATCACATCGGCGCGATTGGAGAGCAGCTCTACTGGATCTCGTTCAACTAGAAGTCGAATTAGCGTGAAGACACTTCGTCATATCGGGGATCGCTGACCTCGGGCGGAGTTTCCACAACTGCCGAGTCCTCCTTCTGAGTGTCCGCCTTCACCGGATGCAGAATCTTTAAACTCAGTGCCCAAGCCACCCCAACGCACACCGCGCAGCCCATAAAGGGCGAGTACCGTCCAAAGCTCTCTCCCAGTCGTAACGAAACCCCCAATGGCTGCAACTTCTCGTACATCGCCGAACCGATCGGGGCGCCGATCATGGCTCCGACGCCTTGGGCGGTCATGATTGCGCCAATGTTGGTGGCGCGCCGCTCCGGGTTGAGGTCGCTGACGCTCGCCATCCATGCGGGAATCGTCAGGAGGAAGCCGAGACCAGCCGGAAGACCGGCGAGGCCGAATAGATAGGGCGATCGCAGGAAGGGAAGAAAGCCGCCGATCGCGATGAGCGACAGGCCAATCGTGCAGAGCATGAGCCCATAGTGCACCGCCCTTGCACGCCCAATCCGGTCACCAAATTTCGCGAGGGGGCCGCTCAAAACGGCCATTGCAATCGCACCGGGAAAGATCATTCCCCCAACCGCCGACTCCGACATTCCAAACTCCTCAAGAGTAAAGAGCTTAAAGATGGCAAGCGGAAAACCGATTCCCATGAACGCGACGACAGCGAGCAAAAGGTACTCAGGAATCTGTTTGATTGAATCCAAGAACTCCTTGATTCCTCCACCCGAATGCTCGGCATCTGCGATGACCGGCACGTCATTCCGGCCAGTCAAGTAGGCACCTAGAGCCGCGCCGATAAACAGGATCATCGCCAACACCAGCCCCGCTGACTTGACATTAAACACGTCATTCGCAATTCCACCCAATGGGAAAGCGAGAGCTATTCCGACCATGTAGCAAGCGTTGAGATAGCTCATCGCCTGTTGGCGTTCTTCATCCTTCACCACGGAGTTCATCTGCGAAAAAGCCGCTGGCCACAGCATCGCAACGGCGAGCCCGTCAAAGGCTCGAAGGACAACGAAGGCAAATACCTCGATCGCCGAGCCGTTTCCGTGGGGAAGTAAAATCGAAACGATGGACGTCACGATGGAGATTGAAGGTCCGGCAATAAGCAGTTTTCGAGTCCCAAACCGATCGGCAACGTGGCCCATAACCGACTTGAAAACCGCCTCAAACAGCAGGAACGAGACCATCACAAGCCCTATCACGCTCTGCCCGAATTTGCGATCGGCAACGAGGTAGATTGGCATCGTCGAGATGTTCATCGTCGCATAGCCAATCTCGGCGAACAGTGCGATGAGCAACAGGTTTTGCACCGGGCGCTTCTTCCAGCAGGCAAGATTAGGGGCGGCGATGCTCATCGTTGTGCGCTCTCTATTGTACGGTGTTGGGGTGGGAATGGGTGCAACTCAGATAAACTCTCGGTTCTATGCTCGACCGTGAACTGATTCGCAAGCACCCCGATTTGGTGCGCCAAGGCATCCTCCGCAAGAAGGGCGACGCCTCGCTCGTTGATCAGTTCCTTTCTCTTGACGCCGAGTTTCGGCGGCTTGCTACCGAAACTGGGAATGCCCAGGCAGAGTCGAACGCGATTGCGAAGTCCATCGGAATGCTGATGGGACAAAAGAAGTTTGATGAAGCCGAGGGAGCCAAGGCAAAGGCGTCAGCTTTCAAGGGTCGAGTTGCCGAGCTTGAAGCCCAGGAACGAGAAGCCGAAGCCAAGCTTCGAACCCTCGAACTCGAGTTCCCAAATATTCCCCATGAGTCTGTTCCCGAAGGAGCCGACGAGAATGATAATCCGGTTGTACGCCTCCACGGCGAGCAGGCAAAGTTCGATTTTGAACCCAAACCCCACTGGGACCTCGCCGACCAGCACAAAATGATCGACCTTGCTCGAGGCGCAAAAATTACTGGTTCAGGCTGGGTGGTCTACACCGGAATAGGTGCAAAGCTCCAGCGGGCACTGTTCAACTTCATGGTCGATTTCCAGACCGAGAAGAACGGCTACAGCGAGATTTATCCTCCGTTTGTGGTGAACCGGGAGTCACTGATTGGTACTGGCAATCTGCCCAAGTTCGAGGACGATCTCTACAAAACTCAGGACGACTTCTTCCTGATCCCCACCGCTGAAGTTCCCGTCACTAACCTCTACCGCGATGAGATTCTGGAAGCCAGTCAGCTCCCCATTCGCCACGCCGCGTTTTCCGGCTGTTTCCGTCGCGAGGCCGGAGCGGCAGGTAAGGACACGCGCGGACTCCTGCGAATTCACCAGTTCGACAAGGTCGAAATGGTCAAATTCGTCGAGCCCGCGGCGGCTTACGATGAGCTTGAGTCGATGGTCGTTGATGCCGAGTCGATTCTTCAAGCCCTTGGCTTGCACTACCGAGTCATCGAACTCTGTACAGGAGACATGGGACCGAAGGCAACGAAGATCTACGACGTCGAAGTTTGGGCACCGGGCGTTGGCAAGTACCTCGAAGTCTCCTCGGTCGGAAACTTCGGCGACTATCAGTCGCGCCGGGCCAATATTCGCTACCGCCCAGAAGCGGGTGCGAAGCCGGAGTTTGTTCATATCCTCAACGGTTCAGGTGTTGCGGTCCCTAGGTTGATGGCGGCTCTGTTGGAGACTTACCAGCAGGCTGACGGGTCCGTCGATATTCCAGAGATGCTGCGACCATATCTTGGTCGCGAGAAGATTGGATGATCTTTCGCTGTTCGGTTGATTCACCCGTCGGACGGCTTCATCTTGCCGCTAGTGATGTGGCGCTGACCGAGTTGCTATTTGAGAATCATCGAGAAGAGGTCGATGGTGCGAGCCAGTTTATTCCTGCGCCCACCGAGTCGAACGAGGTTCTTGAGATTGTGTCGACCCAACTGGCTGAGTATTTCGCGGGGGAACGCACGGAGTTTTCAGTTCAGGTTCAACCCGGTGGAACGGAGTTTCAGGTCGCGGTTTGGACAGAACTCCAGAAAATTCCGTTTGGCCAAACGATCTCGTATATCGAGCTCGCGAGGCGGATGGGTGACGAGAAAAAGACACGCGCGGTTGGCCTCGCCAACGGCAAGAACCCGATTTCGATCATCATCCCGTGCCACCGAGTAATCGGGGCAAATGGGCACCTCGTCGGCTACGGAGGAGGGATTGAAAACAAGCGATGGCTGATCGACTTCGAAGCGACCGACCGACTGTTTTGACCTCTGCCGTCCCCGAATGGATGCTCCCGGCGCCATTCGCAGAAGTGACGGTGGCCTCGGATGAAGTGGCGGAGTGGGTTCGTTCTCGCGGACGGAGGCCGGTCTTTGCGTCCGCCGAACGCAAACCATACTCGCCCTACTTGCCTACACCTTCAAAAGGCATTGACAGTCTTTCGGAGGGGCCAGGGAAATCTGTGGTTGACCTGGGCTGTGGAGCAGGTCGGGATGCGTTTTGGCTGCAACAGCACGGTTGGAAAGTTCTTGGTGTGGACCGCCTTCCGCCACAAACCGAAATCCCATTCGTCCAGTCAAATCTCCACGAATTCAGAACTGAGCAACGGTTCGATCTCGTGCTTCTCCATTACTGTTGGGATCCCGAGTATCTTAAGCTCGCAATGCGGCTTTGCGCCGAGGGCGGAAAAGTATCGATCCTCGCTCACTCAGAACTCCACTGGCGATGCTTTGGGCATCCCCGAAGCAGCAAAGTCTTCAGCGAGTCCAGCTTCATAAACACACTCTTTCCGGGACTCAGGAAGCTAAGTGTTCAAAACATCTCCGGGTTCCGAATTACCGAATCGGAGGAGTTTTGGTCCTTGGATCGCCACTCCGTCCGGGTCGTTCTGGAACGTCGTAGCTGACCTTCGGTCGCTCCATCTTCAAGTTTGGATTCAAGAATGCCAGTTTTGCAGGCGCGGTCAGTCGGGTGAAAACGAATCCAGAAATGGAAGACACCGCAACCGTCTTGTCCCCAAGTCCGTTCGTCGAGGCTTGAGAAGACCAGAAACGCATTCCTGGCTCGCCCTCAGCCGTCTTCTCCCAGCCAAGAAACACCACCGAATGTCCCGGCCCTTTCACCCAGTTGATATTGCAAAAATCCCCCGGCAGTGCGTCCTTTGGAGAGACCCGAACTCCCATCTGCGAAAAGCCGCAGAGGGCATAGAATGATCCCGGGCCATCCGCGTTCCACCAACCGTAGAGCTTCACAGTATCCTCTCGGCGTCCTCCGTTCGGTTCCTGCATCCGAACGGCTTCCAAGACATCTTCCGACAAAGTTAAACGAGAAGACTCAAGTAGCAAGTCGAGAGCGGTCATGAAGGCGGCGTATGAGGCACCCGAGCAATAGCTGGAGCATCGGGGCGGATCGAGCAAGGGGCGATCGAAAAAAGTCACTCGATAACCAATGGGCGACTCCGGTGGATCGGCCTTCACGCCAATGAAGTAGCCGCCTCCTTCTGGCTCCGTGGATTGAACAATGTCTACCGCGTGCAACACTGCGCGGTTAGGCTCCGGAACCCCGAAACCGAACTTTCGCAAGTGCGAGATGTGGTAGGTTGGCACCTCAGTCGACGGCACTCGGGGCGGCATTAACATCGGATTCATGAACATGATTGTATCGTGCGGGTACCCTCGTTGAGAAATCTGAGGCTCGTATGATCGAAATTAACGAACTGCTGTCCGTTTTGCCCCACCGATATCCAATGCTCTTGGTCGATCGGATTCTGGAGATCAATGAAGAAGGGACGTATTGCAAGGGGCTGAAGAACGTCACGATGAACGAGCCGTTCTTCCAGGGTCACTATCCCGGAAATCCGATCATGCCGGGAGTTCTCATCATCGAGTCGATGGCCCAAGTTGGCGCGGCTTGTCTGATGAAAAATCCAGGATTGGCAGGGCGAATTCCGTTAATCGGCAGTATTGAGGAAGTTAAATTCCGAAGAATGGTAAAGCCGGGCGACCAGCTCATTCATGAGATCAAGATTTTGTGGGTCAAAGGCGGCGTCGGAAAGATGGATGCTGAGGCCACGGTAGATGGAGAACTCGCGGCTAAGATGACGATGCTCTTTAAGCTAAGCCTCCCAAACAAGGAATAGATTTGCCCACCATTCACCCCCTCGCATACGTTGACCCCAAGGCCGAAGTCGCTGCTGATGTTTACGTCGGTCCCTTTTGTAATGTGGAGGCTGGGGCCTCTTTGGGCGCGGGTTGTGTATTAGAGAGTCATGTCACTGTTCACAAGTGGACTTCGATCGGGCGGAACAACCGCTTTGGGCCTGGCACGGTAATTGGTGGCGACCCCCAAGATCGTAAGTACCACGGCGAACCGACATTCTTGCAGATCGGGGATAACAACATCTTCCGGGAGTACGTGACCATCCACCGGGCGGCCGGAGAAGGACGGTTCACGACGATTGGCAACGACGTTTTTGTGATGGCATACACCCACATCGGCCACAACTGCCACATCCACGACCAGGTCACCATCACCAACTCGGCCGGGATAGCTGGCCACGTGACCATCGAGGAGAAGGCGAATATTGGCGGGATGGTTGGGATTCACCAGTTCTGCCGAGTCGGGAAGTCCTCCATGATTGGAGGATTTACCAAAGTGACCCGCGATGTTCCTCCCTTTTGCTTGGTTGAAGGCGCCGACGAAGCCGTTCGAGACATTAACGCGGTTGGCTTACGCCGGCTTGGAGTGACTCAGGATGCTCGATTGGCTCTGCACAAGGCGGTGAAGCTCCTGTTTAAGAACAAGATTGGTTTGACAAACGCGCTAGAACTCGTCCGAAACGAAGTTCCTCTGACCGAAGAAGTGAAGTACCTGATCGCCTTTGAGGAGCGCCGATTCCACGGTCGCAACGGCCGCGGCGACCAGCACTGATGCGAATTTTTATCTCGGCTGGCGAAGCTTCCGGGGATCTGTATGGAGCGGCCTTGGCCGCCCGTTTGCTTCCTTTGGGATTTGACGTTACCGGGCTAGGAGGATCCAGGATGGCGGCTTTGGGTCTGGCTCTCATTGGGGACTCTTCGCGCTGGGGATCCATCTCTGTTGTCCAGTCTGTGCGTGAAGGACTCCGAGGGATCGGTACGTATCGTCGACTAAAAGCATCCCTACAGGCTGGACCGCCGGGTGTGTTTGTCCCGATTGATTTTGGTTACATGAACCTTAGACTCTGCTGGTGGGCACGTGAAGCGGGTTGGAAGGTGCTCTATTTCATTCCGCCGGGGTCGTGGAGGCGGGATCGCCAGGGTGCCGATATTCCTCGGCTCGCGCATGAAGTGGTCACGAACTTCCCTTGGTCGGCGGAGTTGCTGTCAAAAATGGGAGCATCGTCCCATTTTTATGGACATCCTCTGTTAGAAATTCACTCAGAAGTGTTGAGATCTGATTTGCCACGCGCTGGGCTGGCGGTGTTACCCGGATCGCGAAGGTCGGAGTTAGAGCAACTTCTGCCGATTCTGTCCGTCGCGCTGTCGGACTATCCTGGCACGATTACACTTCCCGTTCCGCCTCGGCACATGGAGCTGGTTCGACGACTCTGGGCCCGCGGGTCGGATCAGATTATTGATGGCTCGAAAGATGGAGCTGTCATGGGAACCCTCAAAAGTGCCGAGCGAGCGGTTGTCTGCTCAGGTACCGCCACGCTGGAAGCTGCCCTTGCCAAAACGCCGATGGTGGTCGTTTATCGAGTTTCTAAAACCGTGGAGATCGAGACGAAACTGATTGGGTTCAAACGGCCAAAGTTCGTTAGCCAGCCGAACATCCTTTTGGAAAGGGAAGTAGTTCCGGAATTGATTCAAGAGGGGCTCACGATAGCCACCTTGCGTAACACCCTCGGAAATCTCGATGTAGGACGCCAACTCCAAGGCTTTGATGAAATCGAATCCCTCCTGTCGCCATCGACCTGCCTCACCCAAACCGTCGAGCTTATTCAAAAGCTCGCAGCTCAGGTGTGATACTCGGCGTTGATTCGAACGTATCCGTACCCAAAATCGCAGGTGTAAATGGTCGCGGCTGCCCCTTCGCCCAGACGTAAATCGATGATGACATGATCGGCTTTCAGTGCGGTCGAAACCTTGGCTGGATCGAATTTCGTTGGTTCGCCTTTCTCGAACAACAAGTGGCGTTCGTCTCCGATTTCAAAGTGCAAGACTGCTTTGCTGACGTCAAGAGGAACTCCACTCTTTCCGGTCGCCATAATCACGCGACCCCAGTTGGGATCGCATCCAAACATCGCAGTTTTGACAAGCGGCGAATCGGCAATAGATCGAGCAACTTGGGTGGGATTCTCAGTTCCCGTGACCCGAACTTCGATCAGCTTTGTTGCTCCTTCACCATCTTTTGCGACTTGCTTGGCGAGCTCGGTACAAACACGAGAGATGATTTCAACTGCTTCCGTTTCGCTGGGTTGGATGCCCGAGAGACCACTGGCGATGAGGATCACCATGTCGTTGGTGGAGGTATCCGAATCGACCGTCATGCAGTTGAAACTGACTCTATTCGCCTGAATGAGGATCGACTTGATATCGAGGTGGGATAGATCGAGGTCAGTGACCAGATAGCCGAGCATCGTCGCCATGTTCGGCGAGATCATTCCGCTACCTTTGCAAACCCCGTAGACAGATGCGTCTCCGTTAAGTTCCACTGGATTCTTTGGAGTTGAAAGAACGTTGGACCCCCAAGCGGCAGCGGCCCACTTTTCGACGAGGTCAGTCGTAAGAATGGCTTCGATGAAAGGCTTTGGGTCCCTGGAAAGCTTTTGGGCAGCATCGTGGATCCCCTTCTCGACCTTTTTCATGTCGAGCTGGTGACCAATGACCCCGGTGGATGCGACCGCAATTGCTCCATCGATGCCAACGGATTCTGCGACAAGCTGAGCCATGCGAGCGGTGTCCTTCGCGCCTTGCTCGCCCGTGGCGCAGTTTGCGTTTCCGCTGTTGACAACCAAGCCGCGCAGCGCTCCTTCGGCGAGAGCCGTCCTTGAGAAATCGACGCACGATGCCCGAAACTGGTTCGTCGTGAATACTCCGGCAGCCGGATAGTCCGCATCGCAAATGATGAGGCCCATGTCGTTCCGGCGGTTCTTGAGTCCGCATCGAACGCCGGCAAAACGGAAACCCTTTGGGATCAAGGCCAAACTCCGTGGATGGGGAGTCCGGCGGTTTCGTCGAAACCAAACATGATGTTCATATTTTGAATCGCCTGGCCAGCGGCGCCTTTGACCAGGTTATCGATGACCGAAGTGGTCACAAGGTAGTTCGTGTGTTCGTCGATCGTTGCGAAGATATCGCACCGGTTGGACCCAATGACCTGCTTGGTTTCGGGCAGGGCACCAACAACTCGGACGAAGGGAGAGCCTGCATACGTGTCCCGAAGCACCTGCATCGGATCGCAGGTTGCGGCGAGTGGGATGTGGCATGTCACTTCCATGCCGCGTGGTGTGGGAATCAGGTGCGGCGTAAATCGAACTGGAACGCCAAGGGTCTGCTCGATCTCTGGCACATGACGATGTCCGGTCACTGCGTAAGGGGCAAAAGAGCCCTCACGTTCGCTAAACAAGTAAGCCGTCTCCGCCTTGCTCCGCCCGGCTCCCGAGACGCCTGATTTGGCGTCGACAACCGGAGTCCCTGCGATCAATCCGGCGCGATAGAACGGGGCAAGGGCAAGGCAGGTCGCCGTTGGGTAGCACCCCGGATTCGCCACCAAAGCCGCACTCGTTAGGCTCACACGCTCCGCGAGTTCGGACAACCCGTAAGTGACTGAAAAGTCGAAAGGCGCCCGAGGCATCTTGTAGTGCTTCTCGTAAGCGGCTTGATCCAGAAGGCGATAGTCGGCGGAAAGGTCAACCACTCTCAGCTCGCGCTGCACCAGTGTCGGGGCAACCTTTGCCGCGAAGCCGCTCTCTTGAGCGAGAAAAACAACGTCCGCCTTAACGGTTTCCGCATCAAACGAAGAGAGCACTAAGTCAGTACAAAGCCACGGGCAATGCTTGTCAAGTCGATCCCCACCGGCTCGACCGGAGGTTGCGGCGACGATTTCGACCGCAGGATGCGAGGACAGCAGGCGCACAAGCTCGGCTCCGGTGTAACCCGTAGCTCCGACAATAGCGACCCGTAACTGACTCATAAGGGAACGGGAATCGTACCCGTTTTAGGTTCCCCGATTCCCAATCGGCCCCGCTAGGCCACCACCACCGCCACCGCCGCCAGATTTGGCCGGGGGAATGTCGTCATCATCGGTCGTCGTGAGTTTGCCGTTACCCGTCTTGAACTCGAATTCGTCAACTCCCTCTTTGGTCACGATCGTCCCGGAGACACCGTACATCTCGTCGTCGAGAGAGTTCTTCATGATGACGTCCCTCTTGCCCGGCGCGCTGTCTAGCTTGAGGATTTCCTTCTCGTCGTCGTAGAAAGCTGAGTGCGCCCAGACGTAGCGCCACTCGCCTCCCGGAAGTTCCTGGCGAGCCTGGGGATTTCCGTTGATCTTCGCTCGACGTTCGCCCTTTTTGTACCAATACTCGATCTTTTCGGCAGTGATCGTAAGCGGATAGTCGCGAAGGTTTGAGCCGCTCCGGATCGTGTCTTCGCGCTTTTTCTGCGCCTCCGTATCCTTAGGCGCTGGTGGGCGATTCTTCGAGATCGAATCAGGGATTGCAGGCAACATTGGAGGAAGTGTGCCTTCGACGAGCTTATCGTTTTCCTGGGATTTTGGCTTCACTAGCATCGTGACACGTCCGGTGACCATCGCACGTTTTTCCTTGCGATAGACCACCACTTTGTCGGCGATCATGTTTGCCTTCTTGCCAAAGTATTTGACTTCGCCAGTGGCGGTCAGGATGTCCGTTTTGACTTCTCGTTTGATGTTTTTGGCGATGATGATGACCTCGCCGTCGGTTGCGCGAGCGTCGGTGAATACGTCAAATCCATCCTTTCGCCCGTAGGATTCATACTTGAACTCCCAGGATTTCTTGGTGTCTCCTGCCGGGAGTTCTGCTTGAGGAAGGTTGGCTAGGACGCCCTTCCATTCTCCTGCCCCGGTGCTGTACTCCTCCTTGTCCATGTTGTACAGGAAGTTTGCGACCTTGAGGTCGCCGCCATACAGCTTTCCAGAAACCGGACGGGGAACTCTGAGAGTCTTGTTCGCCTCGTCGTAATTCAGCTCCTGTGAGGCGAGGTCGAACTTGGCTCCTTTGAGCTGAACTTTGCCGTCCAACACGAGTTGCTTGGCGTAGCCGTTCCAGTTTCCGCGCTCCGCGCTGAATTCGTAGAGAGCTTTCTTCCAGGTGAGCTGTCCCTTCGAAACTCCAACAAAGTCGTACATCTGCCGATTCTGGGCAATGCTCATCTCTTTGACGAAACACTTTGCGGCAGGCTGATTGGGCTCGACGCGGGTGAAGTCGGTCTCCTTCATAAAGACGGCCACGTTGGAAGGAAGTTCGTTCTTGATCGGTGTCTTATACGGAGCAAGTGCGTCGACGTTGAGGATTTGACGGGTGCCATTGTATACGCCAAACCCTGCTCCTCCCAGCAAAGCGAGGAAAAGCAGACTTCGGAGGGCTTTCCGGTTAGTTGAGGGTTGCGTCGGCACGGATGACATCAGAGCTACTACTAAGTGTGACGTTCTGAGCAGGCGCGGTGAGCGCACCATTTTGAAATTCAATGCGATAAGTGGCCGCATCAACCCAGAATTGGTAACGAGCATCTGTCCCAACCGTGAAACGCCGCACAACGGTTCCTCCCGAGTTCTTCAGGGTGACGATCGTTCCGTTCGCAGACCCGCTCGGGGTGATGATGCCCCAGATATTGAACGGCAATCCCGGAGGGGTGTCGCTGTCCAGCGGTGTCATCAGGATTTCGCCGACGTCAACGACCCCTGAAATCGCAAGATTCCCATTCGGAGTGAACTCGTTGCTGAAGAAGTTGTTCGCCGCAACTTGACCGACGAGCCCGAGGAAACTCGCCGTGTTTGTATTCGAGTAAGCGACGTTCGGGATGCTAAACGTTCCGTTGCTTGCCGACGTACCGGATTGGCCCGCAAAGGCGATCTTTGCTCCGGCAATCACTCCGCTTGTGGCAGCGTTTCGGATCGTGCCGCGAAGCGTCACCTTCTGCGGCCCAACCCAGAGGTCGCCGACGTCGCTAACCTTCTGAGTTTGAGCAGGGAACACGAAGTCAAATATGGGGTAGCCGAGCGACGATGGCGCAAGGACAGTCACTCCGGTGGCTCCACTCGGAGCGGCTACCGTAAATGAGCCGTCAGCTACAGCGGTATTGGCGTTTGCCGCAGATGTCTGTACGGATGCCGGGCTGCTAAACGGTGCTCCTGTGTCGACATTGAGAACGCGTCCAGTTAAGGTGATGTTTGAAGCTGGGGGCCCTCCTCCACCGCACGCTATGAGCGTCAAGAGGAGTAAAAGAGCGAAGAAGCGACCGATCATCGCACACCTCGCACTGTGACATCAAAGCTTGCGGTGGTTCCCGTGGCCACAAACGCCATAGTGAGCCGGGTCGCCCCAGTAGTCGCGGATGCTCCCGACGAGACGTTCCGGGCGGTGACCTGAGTCCAACGACCCTGAACTTGGTCAATCACGAAGGTGTACGTTTTGCCTTTTACGAGCCCGTCCATGCTCATGCGGTAGGTAGCAGAAGCCGAGTAAGGGAGGTATTCGAGATATCGTTTATCATTTGCGGGCGAGAGGGCGGAAATCTGCATCCCTCCAATTGCGGGCGGAAGGTTGCTGTCCCACCGCGCATCGAATCCTGTTGTGGCCGCAGCCGACATTCCGAAGAAAACCGCACTTTGCTCTGCTTTACCGAACAACGACGCTCGGAAGGTGCTGGATTGCACAGCCGCTCGGGGAGCTCTAGAGCCACGAGACCCGCTGGCTTGTGATCCGAAGAGCATCACCGCACCTTCCGGAGCCAGGCACCGAACAAAGTAGCCGATGCCTGGAGCAAACTGAGTCGCGGCGGCGAACGATCCCCCTTCGGGCAAGCCAGTGACTCCGTCGGACGCTCCGGGAACAAATTGGAATGCGATCTTGCCCAATATTGGAGCCGAGGAATCCTCAGGATCATTTCCGCTTGCGGCGATGTACGAGAGTGGGAATCCAGTTGTACGAACGACCTGGACACTACTGAAAGCGCAGGCTGAACCGAGCGGGTTTGCGATCAGGTTCCATCCTGGTCTCAACGCCACCCCGAGGGAGTCACCAACTTCGACCCGAGCGGCTATGTTCGGATTTTGAAGTGTGCCCGTTCGGACGAAGTATCCCTGTCCTCCAGCAACCAGGCCGGTGACCGGGTACAGATCGTACTTTGCTTTCGATGGATTGTAACGCGCTCCGAGAAACGCCGTCGAGCCTAGGGAGTCGGCAAGATCTGACATCAAAGGATCGCCGGAGAGCCCGACCATCACGAGGCCACCAGGGAGTCCGTTCGGGAATCCGATTGCGGAAACGGGAGCCGCACCGAGGGTCACTCCGAGAGCTCCGATCGACTTGTTCACTTTTCTGGTGAGAATCGTCGTTGGAGTTCCACCGGCATCTTTTCGAACGACGGTGATCGTCACTTGACGGGCAGCTCGAAAGTTTGCCGTCCCGATCTGGCGCCCAAACGCAAACCTGCTGACCGGAATGTCGTTCACGGATTCAGAACCGTAAGAAATGTTGACGAACAGGTTCGTTCCAACCGGTTGACCGACGCCTACGATAGTGCCGTAGAAATCGGAAACTGAAGTCGTCGGCGTGGCAATGGCACCAGCCGGTACATAGAGCCGGGTCAGCTTGTCCTGTACTGGAATGTCGATTGCGACCCGGTACGCATTGCCTGCATTCTCGTTGGCAAAGTTGGGAGCAACGCTTCCGTAAGAACCAGCGATGTCAAGCCGCTCGCTCTGAGCGCTGGCTAGAATGCGGTTGTAATCTTTGTCCCAAAACAGCGGATAGCTCGTTCCGGAGAGCAGGGTTTCGTTGCCGTTGGCCGCGGTCTCGAACCACGCAGTCTCGATTCCGAAGACTCCGAAGTCGGTTCCGGCAAGCCCGTCGGTGATCGCAAAAATAGTCGTGTGGAGCTTGGTGCCTTGTGTCAGCTTGGTTTGCAACACGCCTTGCTCTCGCATCCAAGATGCAAAAGGAGTCCCCTCGATGGTTCCTCCTGGTGAGATTGATTCCAGGGTGCTGACGGCAAGATTCTGAAGGTTCACCGCATTTGTCGCGGCCGAAGGATTTGCCTTGATCGCGAAGTTCAGGTCTTTTGCAAAGGTCGGGTACTCAAGAAGCACCTTCGCCCAAGTCGAACCCGCCATACGGTACCGGGTTAAAAATAGCCCACCAAGATTTCCGCCTGTTATGGGTGCCGAAAGGAGGTTGTTGGCGATGAACTGAGGTCCACCCAACGACTTCTGGTTGAGCCAATCATAATCCGCTCCAACATCGTAGCTGTTGGCAAGCACGTCGACAACCGTTGCCTGATCCAAGGTTGGAACTGCGGCTGGAAGACGGCAGATTCGCATCGTCGTCGCTCGGACAAGTCCTTCGAGATAGGCATCAAAACCGTATGCTGGATCCGGAAGATACGCTAGCAAGAGGCAGTGGATTAGGGCGACCGCCGCCACATCTCGGCTGGTGTTGAGCGGTAGCCGAATCTCGCGTCCTCCGGAGCCGTTGTTGGGCAGGTAGTAACCTCCAACGATCGCTTGACGGTCCCCGATTGTCGCGTCGAAGTTGACGACGTTAACGGTGCCGCTGATCGCAGCGGTTCCGAACATGGAATCCATCGTTGCCTTAGCGTTGTTGTAGACCGTCTGCATAAAGGCTGTGCGCCCGGAATCGATCGAGTTGAAGGTCGGATCAATGATAAGGGTGAGTCCATCAAGGACTCCTCGAGATTGCCCGCCCGTCGGCAACGGACGGCCATTCTGCATGATTCGCAGCACCGCCGGAACGATGTAGGGCTGCTTGTTTGACTTGAATGCTTTCGCCCTTGCCGCTCGGTTTTGTGCCGTTAGCTCTGCATATTTCTGAACGTACTTGCCAAACATCGCGTCAGCCTGAGTGATCAGGGGTTCACGAGTAGTTGAGGCAAGATCGAGCTTCAGAAGGCTGGATTGCGAAAAAGCACTCGCCGCCCCAAGAAGGGCGGCGAGTACGGCAACGATCGGGCGCACTGCTTTCATGAGATTTGCTAGGTTACGGAGCTACAAACGATCCGACCGCGCTGAGAGTTCGGGCAGAATCGTTCGAGTTGGCTCCCATGACGATGTAGTAGTAGCGCTGTCCGGAAGACAGCGGAGTAAGGTTGTAGGTCCAAGACGTTCCGGTCGCGGGAGTGTTGAAGTTATTGGCGTACGACGTCACCCGGACTCCTGGGTATTCCGAGAAGACGTAGACCGTGTAGTTTGACGCACCGTTGACGGCTTGCCAGTTGAAGTTCACCTGTCCGCCACCGGTGCTCACGTTGTTCACGTACATGTCTGCCAGGGGAGTGACCGAAACCGTAGCGCTAAAATCGCCTTTCGAGTTATCGGTGTTTGGGTAGTTCGAGTTTCCACCCGCCACGGCATAGGTGTAGGCAAGGTTTTCTCGAAGCTCGGAGTCGCTGTCGAGATAGCTCTCCGACAGCGGATCCCGAAGGAAGTCAATTCCCGACCAGTCTCCGCTACCCCGTTTTCGCCAAACTTCGTAGCCAAGGATGTTAAGCGAGTCGAACTTATCCCAGAACAGTTGGACTTCGACGGCATTGCCGTTAGCAGTTACTCGGGTTGGTGAAGGTTTGTAGCGAGCATCGATGAACTTTTTGATGTTGGCTTGAGCCGCCGCCGCAACTCGGTCGCGTGAGACTTCACTCGGAGACGTCCACGCAACGGCCGAGAGGTTGGTTGGAGCGGGTATGACGCCATCGCTGGAGTTCTGTAACGTGAAGTTCTGAACCAGTGCAACCCCGGCGGTGGGAACCCGAGCGACATCCGTTGACCGGAAGCCCGAGAAGCTCGCCATGACCTGGTAGCTCACCCCGCTTTGAAGGCCGTTGAGATAGTAGTTGCCGTTGGAGTCGGTGATCGTCTGGACTGTCGCGAATTGAGATCCGCTGGTTGGCTTAGCGGTGATCCTAGCACCTTGGACGCGCACGCCGCGAGTTGACTCCGAAACTCCGCCTTGGATGGCGGCGACTTGGCTGATCGGCATGACAACGACGTTCATGCTTTGCGAATTCTCGTTGGCGTACACCTGCGCAAAGTTTTCGCCATAAAAGGTCGTTGAATTCTTGACGATTGTTGCCCTGACGTTGACGTTGTCAGCAACGACTCCGGTCAGCGAGAACGACCCCGAAGAGTTGGAAACCGTCTCTCGAATCGGCGAGTTATCGACATAGACCCGGGCACCTCGGACGGGGTTACCATCTGTATCGAGGACGAGGCCGGATATGCTGCCGGTTTGGGTTGTTCCGCCGCCGCACGCAATCAGCGTGAGGGCAAGAATTCCAAATGCAATCTGCGAAGATTTCATGTTGTTGATACGTTTGACGACAAGAATCACTTCATCGCCGAGATGAAAAATCAAATGTGAGTTCCAAGCTCAGTCCGTTTGACCTAAATGCTCCCGCCGTGTCGTTCGGATCAAGGTTCACAAGGTCTCTAAAAGTATAGCGACCAGTCAAGGCAATTCCACTGATTAGCTGATAAGAATATCCGGCGTTGAGGCTGATATCGTCTTGGGGAAAGAACCCTCGAGTGTTGCTCAGTATCGCGTTGAGAAACAATCGTTGACGATCGTTGATCCGGTATCCCGCGCCAAAGGAGCCATTGAGGCTGCTCTGGGCAAAACTTCCTCCGCTCGAATCAGTGAGGTTGTAACCAAGATTGAACGACCAAAATCGACCGGGCGATGTATTGTAGTTGAAATCAATCGAGCTTGAACTTGACGTCGGCGTGCTTCCGCTGAGGAAGCTCGTGTTCGACCTGGACCAATCTAAGTTAAAATTTGAGACGTCATTGGGTCGCCACGACATCCCCAAAACCAGGGTCTTCAAATCCGCGTTGCTGGTGCTCAATCCTTCACTGTTCTGTTGGATGAGGCCAAAGTTGAGCAGCATGTTTTCTTTCACTTGGTGCGACCCCGTTAAAGAGAACCGGCGACTGCGCAGTTGCCCCGTGCTTACCGTGTCAGTGCCGGTCGAGAAGCCATTGTTTCCGAATCCGAACCCGTTGCCGTTGGTTAGGCCCAGCGAGGCGAGAGTGCCGGAATCGCTCAGAGCGTATACCAGGGAGCCGCTCCATGGTCCAGTGTCTAAGAGATTCGCCCCGAACGAGTAGTCGTATCCCAACGAACTCTCATCTTCAGTCTTTATTGCACTTTGGCTCGCGCTTGCGGTGAGCCTCAGTTTAGAGCTGGCATCGTATCCGACAGTTGTGCGAAACGTGTTGACCCCGAAATCTTGGAGCTTGTTGCTGATTCGGCTGCGTCCGTCCTGCTTTTCGACTTCGGCAGTGACGTTGAGCTTTTTGTAGCGGTACTCATCGCCGAAGCCTAGAGTGCGGAGAATGTTGCTCTCTGTGGCTTCGCTGCTAGTTCGTGCATAGCGGAGTGACTGTCGGTGATTTACGTTTCGCTTTCGGTTGTTCGGGTCGCTGTACTCAAGTTCGATGCGATCGTCGACAACCCGAGTCGAGCCTCTTGGTGCGCCAGTCGAGTTGTCAAAGGTTGTGACCGAAGTGTTGTATGTTCCAACCCTGCTCGTGAGTCCCTTCGTGAAATAGTCAAGTCCATACTGAACGCGATCCTCGTTGCGATTAAAGCCCGTTTGTTCGATGGACGAGAAACCTGGTTCAATTTTTTTGACCTGAGCGGTGAAGGCACCCTTGCCTTCGTCGATTTTGAGGTCGTAGCCGGTTGCGATTCCGCTGTTGGGATTGAGTCCTCTCACCAGACCAGACGCCTGGGAAAACTTGATGTAGGTTGTCTTCGATCCAGGTGCAAAGACCGTGTAGTCGAGGCCGGTTACCTGCCTATCGCCGCTAGCAGTCTGAATCACTTTCGGACGGTAGGAGAAAATGATTTCTTGGGTCGTCGGAATCGCAATCCTCGAGATGATCAGGATTGGAAGTCGGGGATCCAAGTAGAAGTCAGAGATGCCGTCATCAAGAACCGAGAAGGTTCTCGGTATTCCGTTGACGGTGATTCTGATCGTCGCCTTCTCAGGCTCGAACTGCAGGTAATACTGGTCGCCAGGCCGGCCGAAGCCAAATGACTTTTCCTCGCGAATTGAGTTCGAGTTCGAGTCGCCCGTGAGCTGCTCGACGCTAGTGAATCCCAAACGCCCTGCCCAACCCAGGTCATAGGTAAACCCCGTACCTCGAATCGAACCTCTCTGTCCGCCAAAGTCAAAACTCTCGTAGCTCGCGTTGATCGTGCTGGTGGGAGCAATAACTTTGTTTAAGAAGGTGATCGTGCCAAGCTGGTTATCCGCAACATAGTCTTGGCCGACCACTTGGGGCTTGCCATCAACCTGGACTTGCAGGGAATCACTAATGATTCTTCCGGTTTGTAGATAGAACGGTCCGCTGGTGTTGTTTCCTTCGACGGTGATGGTCCGGGCCGCTCCTCGGGCGTCGGAACTGATGAAGCGTCCGTCAAATCGGCCTTTCTTGAATCCACCGGAGAACCCATCGAGCGAACGGTTAAAGCTAACAAACTGGTTGCCTCCCGTCAAGCTAGCCCTAATGGTTCCGTAGTTTAGGTCCAGCCCACCTCGCTTATAGTTTAGAAGCGTTCGTTGCTGTTCAGGGTCGCTGAAGCGGTTGTCGGTGAATTGCGCATCAAAGCTGACGAAGTCGAACAGTTTGTCGGCACGAACGGTGATGTTCCCCGTGTCCGAAAAGGTCTGTAATCCCGTGCCAAAGTTTGTGAGAGCATTAAAGCTCTCGGCGTCACCTTCAAACCGAAACTGGTGAAATCCTAGAGTTCGTTGTCCGGACCATTGAAGTCGGTTCAGCACGTTCTTTTGGAACCAGCTTTGCTGGCCCAGACTCATTTCCTGCTGCTGGGCAGAAGCAAGCGCGCAGGTTGTCCCGAGCGCCATAACGGCGAATCGCTTCATGAGGGTTTATCGCAGAATTTCGTTGGCGAGTTCGACACTTTTCATCGCTTCCGCCAGAAGCACTTTGCGCTGCTTTTCGACGATGGGCCGCATCTTGTCCATGTTCTTATGATGCGTTCTAAATGAGTCAAACAAGCGTTGGGGAGTCAAACTTTCCAGCGGAAGTGCGGCCCCGATGTCCAGTTGCCGTGCAAATGCCGTCACTTTCGGGTCGTAGCTTATCATGATGGGTGGTACGCCAACCGTCGCCGCCAGAATTCCCGCATGAAGACGCATCGCAATGACTGCTTCCATTCTTGCGAACCTCAGTTGACTCATTCGAGGCGTTCCAAGACGTTTGATCTCGGGAATTCGTCCACCCTGCTGTTTGGAGATTGCCGATATGAGGGGGCCGTCCTCGTGGGAATCCATCTCGATCAGGTTAGGGGCATACCCGGCTTGGTACAGCAACCGGCAAGTCTCGCCGAATAGTGTCACAACATCCACTCCTTTGCGTACTGCTGGTCGAGGAGCAATCGCGACGGAGGGCATCCCGCCGACTTGGTATTTTCCTTCGTCGCCATCTCGGATGGGTTCCGTCATGAGGAACGCACTATCCGCAGCTAAATGAACTTTCTTCTGAATCCCGATTTCTCTGAGGACGGTCAACGAACCAGGATCTCGGACAGTGATGAGATCGGCTGCCGAAAACGCGGCAAAAGCCTGTTTCCTGGCGATCCAAGATTTGAGGGGCCCCACACCTTGCCCGAGAAAGATCACCTTCTTGCCGTGCTTCTTCGCGATCTTGACGATGCCGTTGTAATAAATCGTGCTTTTGGCGCTGGTCACGTCCTGGAAAATTGAGCCGCCAGGGAAGATCACCGCGTCGGACTCTTTGATGACGCTATCCGTCAATCGAGCATCGCGACGGTCGATTGCCCGGATCCCAAAGTTCTGATTCGACTCTGAGGGACTGCCGCTCATGATTGTGTAATCATGGTCACCAAGGCGGTCCATGACACCAAGCATGACCGCATCGTCGCCAAGGTTGCCGCACCCCAGATAGCCCGCCATCACGATCTTAGCCATTCAAAATCTCCATCTGCTTCACCAAGAACTTTTGCACCACTAGCCAAACGATCTGTCCAACGATTCCGCCCAGTATGATTCCTTCAATGTTTCGGATCACTGAAGTCATCACCGGGGTGTGGAGGTGGCACATCGTGTTGACGACATCGGTGAGACCAACCACTCCGAGCATCAGTAACAATGAAACCCACCCTCGCATCTTGCCGAGCTGAGCCGAATCGTAGTGCGCCTTGTGAAGCATCGCAAGCCCCACGAAGAGCGCAGGGAACGCGAGAAGGAACTCCTTTGAGCGGGGCCGGACGGGAAGGAGCTGTTCTAGCAATCCTCGGAAGGCGAGTTCACCGCCACTGACCGTGTTAGGGTTGTCGTTTCCAGTCCGCAGGATCATCAAGCCGATGATCGCCATGATGACCAGCCCGGTGACCGCCGCTCCCCAAGTGATTGGGTCTTTCAGAGCATCTTTGAGGCTGTTCAGCTTTGCGAATCCGATAACGCCAAGGATCAGCACCGGCAGGAAAACGGAAATCTTGACTCCGGGAAACGTCTCGGCTCGAATGTAGTATTCAACTCCATTGAGTAGCCCGGCAACGCACATCCCTGAAACCATTGCGAGCAGCGCACTAGTGATCAGACCGATCCAGGGCGCTAGCTTTGATTCAAGCATGAAGAAAAATGCGCCACAAGGGAAAACGAGCGATGCCATCAGAGCGGCGAGTTGTAGAGCGGTTCCCTCGCGAGTCGAACCAAGGAAGATCGCGAGTCCGCCGAGCCCTCCGACGATGAGGCCCCGATTATCGCCAAGAAGTCTCACCCCGACCCAAACGGCTCCAATTCCCGAGAGAAGGCCGATCAACATCTTGACTGTCTTGGGTACGCCGGGTTCTTGATACGGCTGAGGTTGCCCCTCTTTGAGGCCCTCGGCTTGAAGTTGATAGCTGATGGTCTGAATGAATTCGCCAAACGTCGTTATCGGGGCATCGGAAGCGTTGCTAATTCCCCTCAAGAGAAGAATCCGCATGTTTCGCTCTCGGGCAGCCTTTCGGAACCTTTCGATGGCGCTATCCAAGCTTAGTTTGTCAAGCTCAGCGGCTTGGGCTGAGTGCAAACGAACAGTTTGGTCGCCGACTTTCCCGAGCATTTCAACGTCGCCTCCGAGCTTTGCGAATTCGGGCGATGCATAAAGGAGTCCTGTCGACTGGAGAGTCGACACCGTGGCGTCCATCGCGTTGCGCCGACCAAGCACCTGCTCTCCTTGAGCAAGGAAGATTGTTGCCCCCATCTCTTTTGCCCACTCGAGGGTCGCGATGACTGCTTTGGAAGTCACACCTGGAGGGTTGGCGCATCGGGCAATGATTCCAAGGCCGTTTTCCTTAGCGAGCCGGGTGACCAAAGGATCTAGCCCAATCGCCGTTGATCGGAGGGACCCAGTGTCCACCGGAGGTAGCGCAAGCCGGCGGTCCCGGGGCACGACGGTCTTTACGAGTTCGCCAAACCGAATTCCCATGCCACGCGTGACCCGCTTAACCGTCTCTTCGTCTGCAAACAGAAGCGACCGAACTTGATCTTTGGAGGCGACAGTCACCCCAGTCAGTTCTGCCCGACCATCCGAAATGAGTTCACCGATGGTCTCTTCGGGAACGACAAGACCGTTCAGTCCCTTCGTCTTCAGTTCCTTGATTCCCTGTTCCAAAGTCATGCCTTGGGCGGCAGAGTAAGACTGGATGGTGTCGACCTCCGCAGCAAACATCACGTACTGGTTGGCATTTTCAACCTGGATTCTCTTGCTGATCGAAAAAGCGCAAACTAGCGCGGTGAGGATCGCGATAGCGACGAAGGAAATCTGCGAATCGGTGAACTTCTTCATGACGCGTCGTCGTCAAGCTCAATCAGTTCGGGGTGCTCGCGTAGAATCGCCGTCCTACCCCCGATGACAAGCACAGTTAACATACCAGCTAAGAACCCGCCCGCGTGCGCCCAAGTAGCCACGCCTTCCTGCGGAACAAAGATCTGATACAGGAACCACGCCCCGAGAAGAAGCCAAGCTCGCAGTTCCCACTCAAGCCAGCCGAGGAGCGAAATAATGATTCGATTCGAAGGAAAGAGCAAAAAGAAGCAACCCAAAACACCACCAATCGCCCCGCTTGCCCCAAGAGTCGGGACGTTTCGATAAGGAGCGGCATAGATGTGACAAGCTGAAGCAAAGATTCCCCATGCCAAGTAGTAAAGGGGGAACCGCCAGGCACCGACTGCTTGCTCAACTGGGGGTCCAAACACGCCAAGGAACATCACGTTTGTGGCGAGATGCATCAGGCCTCCGTGCAGGAACATTGAGGTGAAGAGAGTGACAATCGGGAACCTGTCCGATCCGCCCTGGAGAGCTGAAATGACCTCGGGAGCCCGGAGCGAAAGGTCGCCGTACACAATGCTGGGCCCAAAGAGTCCGCCCCTCCGGTCTGCGATGTAGATCACGATATTCAACAAAATGAGCATCCAGGTAATCACCGGGACTTGCTCTTTCTGCTGTTCGGCGTCGCGCGGGGCCACCCGAAGATTGTACTGCTACCGGTCGCCAGGGATGACGATTCCCTTCATGATGACCCGTTGGGCAAACAGGAACACGAGGAGTGTTGGCAGTGCTGCAAGCGCAAGGGCTGCCATGACGACAGCCTTGGGTGCCGTCGTCTGAAGCTGATAAACCCAAACCATCAGCGTCCACATCCTCTGATCTTGGGCGACCAGGAACGCGAACATGAATGTGCTGTAGCTCGCCATGAACGCCATGAGCGCGAGGTAGCCGAGAACGGGCTTTGTCAGCGGGATTGCGATTCGAGCCAAAAGCGTCGTCTCAGGGGCCCCGTCAAGCTGCCCTGCCTCAAACAGTTCGGTAGGCAGTGAGTCGAAGAAGCCCTTCAGGAGGAAGATCATGTATCCGCTCGCCATTCCAGGCAGGACTAACGCTGCGAAGGTATTCAGTAGGTGCAAGTCCTTGAGCAACAAGAACGACGGGATCATCGCGACTTCAGCGGGGAATGCCATTGTCGCAAGCAGGAAGAGAAGAATCTTCCCCGACGCTTTGATCGGGTACCGCGATAGCGCGTAGGCGGCAAGAGGATTCACAACGAGTTGAGTCAGTATCGCGAGTCCGCAAAAGATGATCGTGTTGAGAACTGCCCGACCGTTGATAAGGATGTAGTCCAGAACGTAGCGGAAGTTTCGCCCGGCGAACTCTTGTTTGATCTTGCTGGCGTTTGACGAAACGAAATCCTTCTCTGCCGCCGCGATCGGCATCGGCCCCGTATGCGAAGCCGTCCAAAGCTCTTCGGCGGTGCCGTTCTGGTACCGCTCGGGAAGCTGCTTCATGTAGAGCGGATCGGATGGCTTAGTGATGATTGTCTCAAACGATTTCGCTGCACCCTTCAGATCTGCGGGAACATCGTCAATCCGGTTTTTGTATGTCGTTCGTAGATACTCTTGCCACAAACGAGTGGTGCGAACGGGAATCCGATATTCGGCAGGCAATGTCTTCTTGAACTCGAGCCAATCGCTGTATCTCTGAGCGGCGAGCGGCTCCCAGGTAGCCCGTTCTAACTGCTCGGTGGGCGGTTGAACGGTTTGAAAGGCGACGTTCTCCTCGATGTAAGCCTTGTTAAGTTCTTCGATGGAAGCAAACTTCGTGCGGAGCCATGTTTGATAACGCTGAGTCACCCGGCTCGTGACCTGGTTCGGGGCGAGGCGAAATCCAGCCGTCCACATATCGTTCGGCAGGGCCATCAGGAAACGATCATATTCGGCGACGTCTCCTTCATCGCCGATCCGGGTCGAGCCAATCATCTCCAAATTCCCCGCGTACTTATCGTCCACGTACTTGCTCAGCAGCTCGTTAGAGTCAGAGACATAAACGGGAACAACGGAGGTATCGTTTTGGTCGGTAGGACCCTTGAGTCCGGTGCTGACCATCAGCAGGAACGGATAAACCGTGGTGAGCGCACCAAGCGTGAGAAGGAGATAGAGGAACCCCATTGCGAACCTGGCGCGTGGACGCTTGCGACCGACTTGGCTCACGAGGCTCATACCAATATCTTACCGACTACTCTAAGTTTTTGCGGAAAACCTCACAAGCTGGTAAAGATACGTGGGTTTGCGCCGATGACAACGATAGATGTCATTCCGAATCAACACCAATATGCCGGGCATGATCGCCCATCGAAACGCCTCGATGAGCGGTTCGAGCCTGCAAGACTCGATTACAAGGTTGAGCTCGGGTATGCGGATCAATACCGCTGGGGACGATCCCGCAGGGTTAATTGCCTCCGAAGGACTGAGGGCACAAATCGCCTCGATCGAATCGGCAAGTCGAAACAACCAAGACGCGATCAACTTTTCAAAGACCGCCGAAGCCGCCCTTGCTGAAGTCAACAAACTCCTTTCAGATGCACGGGCACTGGCAATCACCGCTGGAAACTCTGCGACGCTCTCGGCATCTCAGATTCAAGCTAACCAGGATCAGCTTTCTTCCATCGCGTCGTCGGTCACCAGGATTGCACTCAATACTCAGTTCGGCACGCGCAGACTGTTGGACGGCTCTTCTGGAGTTCAAGCGCAAATCAGCGATGCTTCTCGAATCCAGGGAATGTCCTTCGCGGGAACATTCGCGGGGACGCCAATCACCTCGAACGGTTTAGTCAGTGTCAGCGTCAGCACCCAGGCGACTCGAGCTACGTTCGCTTCCGCGACGCTCGCCGGTGGAGTCGTCCTCAATGCAGGTTCCGTTAACATCAACGGAACGAGTTTTAGTTTCCCATCCGGAACAACAGGAGCTGCGGTTGTTGCTTCGCTCAACTCTTCATCCGGCCAGACCGGAGTCACTGCAAACTTCAACTCGACAACAAACGTGATTACACTGTCGAGTTCAAAGTACGGTGCTTCACAGGCGATCAACTTTACGGATCCTAGTGGAGTGATCTCTGCTTCGGGAACCAACGTCGCACCCACCGGAACCAATGCAGTTGCAACTGCTTCGATCAGTGTCAACGGCTCCACGAGGACGGCGATTTTCACGGGCGGCAAAAACGCGATGGACGGTTTGGCACTCAGCGATGCCGACGGAAACGTTGTTCGGATCACAGAGTTCGGGAATACGAACCTCGGCGCAATCACTACCATCGGTCAAGTCGCCGCGGGTGTTGCAAGCTTCCAGATTGGGGCGAACGTTAACCAAACCGCCCAACTTTCGCTTCCCAACCTCACCGCGTCGAACCTAGGAAACGACATCCTGGGGAACGTAAACCTTTCTAACATCGATCTTTCGACTGCCACCGGGGCCTCTCAGGCGATCCAGGTCATTGACCGAGCGATCGAACAAGTCTCCGCGTCACGAGGCCGAATCGGTCAGTTCACTAAGTACATCCTCGAATCGAACAACCGCTCGTTGGCGGCCGCCAAGGAGAACATGGCGGCGACTGAGAGCGCGATTCGCGACGTCGATATGGCTTCGGAAATGACTCAGTTCACCAAATATCAGGTCATGCAGCAAGCCGGAACGGCGATCCTAGCCCAGGCCAACAACCTTCCCCAAAACGTTCTCAGCCTCATCCGAGGCAACTAAGTTCCTTACTGAGGAGCTTTGGGTGGGGCCATGCGCAATGGCTCCATTTTTTTACGTGCCTTGATACTGCTTCCGGCTTGTTGGCCGAAGAGGTCATACGGTTCAGCCTCGGTGATCTCGACATCCACCATCTCGCCTGGCTTGGCGTCCCCCTTGAAAAACACAAGGCCGTCAATATCCGGAGCATCTCGATGAGATCGGCCGATCAGCCAGCCATCACGTTGGTCTTCGACGAGGACCCTGAGCGACCGGCCAACCCAGCCGTCGTTGACTTCTTGCGAAATCTCTTGCTGAAGGCTCATCAATTTGTGATATCGATCCTCTTTCACCTTTTGGCTCACTTGCCCCGGCATGTCGTGGCTCGGAGTGCCGGGCTCTTGGCTAAACATGAACGCTCCAACTCTGTCGAGTTGAGCTGCCTCGGTGAAATCCAGAAGATATTGGAATTCCTTCCCGGTCTCTCCAGGGAAGCCGACGATGAACGTTGTTCGGATCGAGACGTCTGGCATTGCTGCTCTCACTTTGTCAAAGATCTTCAGGTACCGCTCTCCATCCCAAGGTCGTTTCATACGCCGTAGGGTGTCTGGGTGAGCGTGTTGGAGCGGGATGTCGATGTACTTCGCAACCTTGGGAAGTGTTGCCATCGCTTCGATGACTTCGTCAGTCAGGCGGTTGGGATAGAAGTAGAGTATGCGAATCCAATCCAGTCCCTCGACATCATTGAGTTCGCGAAGAAGCTTTGGAAGAGTGAATTCCTTGTACAGATCATAGCCATACTGAGTCACGTCCTGAGCGATCAAATTGATTTCGCGAGTACCTTGCTTGGCTAGGTGAGTTGCTTCGGCTAGAACTCGCTCGATGGGTTTACTTTCGTGCTTGCCGCGGAACGAAGGGATCGTACAGAAGGTGCATTTGTGGTCACACCCTTCGCTGACTTTAAGATAGGCGCTCCAAGGTTGGCCCGATCTGGCTCTTGTTGGGATATCTGCCCAGCGGTGGTGGGGTGGGGCAACATCAATTGTAGGTTCTGAGCGTTGAAGGGTGTCGCGGACGATCTCGTCGAATCGACCCATTTGCCCCACACCGACGTAAGCATCAGCTCCGGGAGCGAGTCGTATGAGCTCGGGTCCTAGTCTTTGGGCGAGACAGCCCGCGACGATGACTTTTGAAGCTCGGCCCGCGTTCTTCTCGGCAACGGCGTCGATGATGGCTTGGATCGACTCCTGCTTTGAGGCTTCCAGAAAGCCGCAAGTATTGATGACAATGGCATCCGTCGTTTCAGAAACTCCATCGACTCGATAGCCCGAGGACTGGAGGACGCCAGCAATTTCCTCACTGTCAACGTCATTTTTTGCGCACCCGAGGGTGACGATTCTTACTTTTGCTTCGGGCACGCCAATCAGTTTACTTGCGCCGTCGCTTGAGAGCCGCGATGCCTAGCCCAAGAACTGCAATCGAAGCTGGTTCTGGGACAGCCTGAACGGTTGTCAGCGAGAAGTCTCCGCCGGCGGAGGGATCGAAATCAAACACGATTGCATCCACATCGGTCAATAATCCTGCAACGCTCGTGAAATCGAAGACGAGCGATTGAGGGCTGCTCGGAACGATACCGCCCGGCGCATTGAGCGTCAGAGTGTGGGTGTTCGCTCCACCATTTGTATAGATCGTGGCGGTGACTGGTTGAGCAACGTCGTTGCTATCAAAAACTAGATCTAGCTTTGGATTTAGCGAGAGGTCTGTATTGAGCGGATTTGAAGCAGGCGTAAGGGATGAGTTGGCAAATCCGTAGCCAAGGCGCGATACGATGTCAACTTGCGACTCCGTACCAACGGAGTAGATTCCTGCTACTGTCACAACGCGAGCGCGAGCGTCGCCACCCAGTGGGTTTGCGGTGATAGTGGATGATAGAAAGCGATTTCCACCTTGAGCACCAGAAGCATTGACCCAGGCATTAACGGAGCCGGAGCTGAAGTAGCCGCTATTGAAGCTCCCCGTCGAAAAGTCGTCGAGAACGAACGCCTGCGAAGCCGCAGCCATTAGCGAAACTACAATAAGAGCAGGAATTCGAGCCATAAATCACCAACAACCCGGCAACGTTGCAAGGTTAATACCGTTCAGTATAACAGAGGTTAGGCTGAAATACTGGCTGGACAGTCCCAATCTTCCGAAATCTTAACGAATTACTCGAGGGGTGAAGTCGGTATCCGGCTTGACTGAGCGGCAATATGCAGCCATGAGCTTTGCGCAGTTCTCTACGTCAGTGAGGCTCAGTACCTCTACCGGCGTGTGCATGTAGCGCAGGGCGACTCCAAGAATTCCGACCGCCATACCAGCTCGATTGAGCTGCATCGCGTTCCCATCCGTTCCGGTTCCCCCGCCGGTGACGTCAACCTGATACGGGATATCGCTAGAGTCGCCAGCTTCTCGGATCATTTTGAAAACGATCGGATTCGCGTTTGCTCCGCGCATGACTGATGGGCCTTTACCCACATCAAGCTGGCCGTGCTTGGTCTTGGAAACCGAAGGGTAGTCGATGGCGTGGTTCACGTCGACGGCAAGGCCAGACTGAGCGTTGATCCAGTACGCACTGGTTCTCGCGCCTCGCAGGCCAATCTCTTCTTGCACGGTTGCAACCGCGTAAACACCAACGCCTGCATCCAAACCACCCTCTTCTTTCAGCAAGCGCAGGGCCTCGGCAACTATGAATGAGCCCATTTTGTTATCGAACCCGCGGGCGGTAGCTCGGTCTCCAAGGAGGTGCTGGAACTCGTATTGAAAGGTCACGCAGTCGCCAAGCTGGACGTACTTTTCGGCTTCTTCGCGAGAAGAGGCTCCGATATCGATCCACATGTCTTCGATCTCCGGCTTCTTCTTCCGCTCTTCATCTTTTAGCAGGTGAATCGCCTTTCGGCCAATGACTCCAGCAATCCGTTCTGTCCCATGAACCCACACGGCCTGACCAACGGGGATCGCGGAGTCGTGCCCGCCAATCGTGCTGAAATACAGAAGCCCATCGTCACCGATGTAGTGAATGAGGAAGCCGATTTCGTCCATGTGCCCTGCGAGCATGATCTTCATCTCGGCACCGGGGTTGAGGATCGCGGCGACGTTACCGTGAACGTCGGTCACGATTTTGTCAGCAAAGCTCCCGGTGTATGAGCGGTAAACCTCTGCCGCTCGCTCTTCAAATCCCGAAGGGGAAGGGGTGTTGACGATTTCTTTGAAGAACGCAAGCGACTCTGGGCGCATATGCCAACTAGGTTACCGCTTCGCTTTCGCTTGATTTCGTGCCCGAAGAATGATCGCCACTGAGTTCATCGCCAGAAGGCAAACCATGAGCACCAGAATGGCACTTGCGGCCACCTTGTGAAACTCCTCTTGGCTCTCGTTTGCCCAATCAAAAATCTTGATCGGCAAAACTGTGTAGTTATCGCGGAGACTGTGAGGGAGGCTGCTCACGTAGCTGGCGGCTCCGACGACGATGAGGGGTGCCGTTTCACCGATGGCTCGGCTGATCGAAAGAATGATTCCCGTGAGAATTCCTGGAGCGGCATTGGGAAGCACCTGGCGGCGGATTGCTTGCCACTGTGAACTTCCGAGCGCGAGCGACCCTTCTCGGTAGCTGTTCGGTACTGCGCGGAGAGCTTCCTGGGTGACGATGATCACCGTGGGAAGAATGAGTAGGGTCATCGTTAAGGCACCGGCGATGATGCTCTGGCCAAGCCCCATCACAACAATAAACATCACCCGGCCAAGCAGGCCGTAAACAATTGAAGGCACGCCGCTCAGGTTGGCGATGTTTAGTTGGATCAAGTTCGTCAGACCAGTTTTCTTCTTGTTGAACTCTTCGAGATAGATAGCCGCTCCAACTCCGATTGGAACCGAAATGGCGGTCGTCAGCAACATGACGTAAGCCGAGCCAACGATTGCTGGCCATAGCCCGGTCCGGCGAGCTCGGTTCGAGAGATCATCGGTAATGAACTTCCAGCTCAGCTTGCCGATACCGTCCATGAAAATCTTGCTCAGAAAGATTGCGAGCAGGATCACACCGGCAAGGGCCGCGAGCTGACAGACCAACTGGAAGAGTTTGTCCTTCCGCTTCCGAGCGGCGAGATTGGCGGCAAGGTTTGCGTCGATGATCATTGGTAATTCAGCTTAAACTTGGATACCAGCCGGCGAGCGATGATGTTCATGATCATCGTAAAGGCGAAGAGAAGTAAGCCCACTGCGAAGATGGAGTAGTGCTTCATGGAGCCGTAAACGAGATCACCCTTTGAAGTCGAAACCATGTAAGCAGTCATCGTCTGGATTCCCTTGGTAGGGTCCAGCGAGATCACGGGATTCGAGCCAGCGGCGAGGGTGACGGCCATCGTCTCGCCAAGCGCACGGCTCAGCGCGAGGATGAACGAAGCGACAACTCCTGAAAAGGCTGCCGGGACGACGATCTTTGAAATCGTCTCCGCCTTTGTCGCCCCGAGTCCTTGGGCACCTTCACGAAGCGACTTCGGAACCGATGAGATTGCGTCTTCGCACAGCGAAGAAACGAGCGGAAGAATCATGACGCCAACCACAATCGCACCGGCAAGCGCGTTAGAAGACTGGATAGCGGGGAAGATGTTTTTCAACGCCGGAGTGACGACAAACAGGCCAAAATAGCCGTAAACAACCGTCGGAATTCCCGCCAGAAGCTCGAGCGCGGGTTTAAGAATTGCCCTGACCTTTGGCCGGGCATACTCAGCCAGGTAGACGGCGCTGAGCAGGCCGAGCGGGAGCGCAAACAACCCCGCTCCAAAGGTGATCATCAAAGTTCCCGTGACCAGCGGAAGAACCCCGTATGTGCCAGGCTCAGGAGTCGGCTTCCAGGTGCGGCCGGTGAAGAACTCTGCTATATTGACTTGACCGAAGAAGGGAAGTGCTTGGCTCAAAAGAACGTAAACAATTCCGACGGTAGTCACCACCGATAGGAGCGCGCAGATCAAGCAAAACCACTTTGCAAACCCTTCAGGCAAAGACCGCGAAAGTCTCCGTTCGCGGTTGAACGGAGACTCTGGGAGCGTCGGCTGTCCGGGCTGGACGACCGCCTTGTCGATTTCGCTAGAGATCACTTCTTGCCGTAGACGTCAGTTAGCTTTTGGCCAGGCTTGAAGTCTTTCATCTTCGTACCCGATTCGGCGGCCTCAAAGTGTGCTTTGACGGCAGCTCGAACGTCGGCTGGAAGTTGAACGTAGGATGCATCCTTGACGGCCGTGTTTCCGGCGTCGCCAAGTGCGAACTCGACGAACTTCTTGACCTCAGGTCGATCAAGTGACTTCTTGTTTACGTAGATGAACAGCGGTCGGCTGAGCGGGGTGTAGGTGCCATCGGCGATGGTGGTTTCGGTCGGGGCGACTCCGCCAACGGTCAACGCAGTCACATCAGCCTTATTCTCGATGTAGTAGTTGTAGCCAACAAACGCCATCGCGTTCTTGTCGCCCTTAACAGCGGTGACGATTGCGGTGTACTCCTGGTTTGGTTGGTACTCGCGAATTTCGTTCTTCTTGCCGTTGATGGCTTCGGTGAAGTACTCAAACGTTCCGTGGTTGTCGGTTGGTCCGAGGAAGGTGATTGGGTCTTTCGGGAAACTTGGGTTGATTTGATCCCAGGTCTTGACCGTGCTGCCCTTCATCCAAGCCTTCTTAAGCTCTTCGACGGTGACGTTCTTTGCCCAGGTGTTGCCAGAGTTAACGATGACGCTTAGACCGTCGTAGGCAACCGGGATCTCGATGAACTCGATCTTCTTCTCTTCGAGAGATTTGATTTCTTCGTCCTTGATCGGCCGCGAAGCGGTTGCGATGTCCAGGTTGCCTTCCATGAACTTCTTGAATCCAGAACCAGTGCCGGCCTTGTTCACGACGAGGTCTACTCCGGAGTTCTCCTTCTTGAAGTCCTCCGCAAGGATCGAAACGATTGGGTAGACGGTGGTGCTTCCGTCAATGGAAATCGTTGAACTAGCTGCGGGCTTAGCCTCGCCTCCAGTCGTTGCAGTTGGGGTGGAACCGGAACCTTCTGGGGTCGTGCCCTTGTCGCCGCAGCCAAAGAGGCTGTATCCCACGATGACCGTGGCTGCGAGAAGACCAGAAAACATCCATGTGCGCGTGTTGCTCATGTCATTGCTAAGGTACCGACCATTCATTAACAGATTGTTAAGAATGTTAAGAACTCGGCTCTCGGACGTTTTGGGTATCCTTATGAGCCTAACTCGGCGGGTGTAGCTCAGGGGTTAGAGCGTCTGACTGTGACTCAGAAGGCCGTGGGTTCAAGACCCATCATCCGCCCCATTTTCTATTTCCCTACCAGCACGAAGGATAAAGCGGATGATCGGGCTTCATAAAGCGAAACGCATCCTCTCAAAACTAGAATCCTCGGCGTCGGGGGTTCATGCCGTTCTACTCTACGGTCCTGAAGGCAGCGGCAAGGGTCTCATGGCGACCTCGCTAATTGAGCACTGGCTGGGAAATCAACGGGCGATCGATGCTTTCCGACGCGGGGCAAACCCTGACGTTCACGTCATTGAACCGATGGGTGCGAGTCGAATCATTAGGCGCCATCAGATCACTCCGCCGACGCCGCCCAATGAACCACCCGTTGCCCACTTGGTCGACTTCCTCCGAACTGCACCGCTTTACTCAAACAACAAGGTCGCCAAGATCGTGGATGCCGAGCGCATGAACGACACGGCGACAAACGCGCTCTTGAAACCGCTTGAAGAGCCCGCCTCCTACGCTAAGCTCATCCTGACCACCACTAGCATCAGCCAGATTCGCCAGACGATTCTCTCCCGCTGCCTTGTCGTTGCCTGCGAGCTCCCATCAGATGAAGAGCTAAAGAAGGCCTTCCCTGAAGCAACCCCCGAGTTCATCACGATGGCCGGGGCTTCACCGGGTCAGCTGAGTCGAATCGCCGGGAACCCGGAGTTCTACCAAAAGGTCTCCCAGTTCGCGCGTCAGCTTGTCAATGCCGATGCGAGTCAACTCCTCAAGCTCTCCGACGGATTCAAATCCCTCGCCGAGGAACTTGACTCCTCTACCAAGATCGGCGCTCGAGCGGCTAACACGAAAGTCGTTGAACTAGTCGCTACCATGATCGCTCAGCAGTCTCCAGAGCGAGCCGATATCATCCAAGCTCTTAGTGATGCGCATCGTAGAATCATCGGAAACGCCGCCTCAAACCTCGTATTTGATGCGGTTTTGGCACGTTTTCTAATAAAATGATCGTTCTGGAACTGTTCCAGATATTCTTTGCGTAAGGCTTCTTCAAATACCATGCTCTCGCTGCTCAAATCCAAATCCGAAGCGATCTCCGCAAGTGCGGAGTTCGAGCAGTTAATGCGCGGAGCCTATCGACAAGCCTACTCCGTCGCTTATCGACTCACTGGCGACTCCGTGGATGCCGAAGACCTGCTCCAAGAAGCCTTCGTCCGCGCTTATCGATTTTTCCACCGTTACGACCGCTCGCTCCCATTCCTGAGCTGGATGTACCGCATCATCAGCAACGCACATATCGATATGGTGCGACGCAGGAACAAGCTCAAGCCATCCTCGCTTGATCACGGCGGAAGAGACGGCGACCAGGCTCTCGAGATCGCCGACATGAGCTTCTGCCCAGGCGTCGAACTCATCAACTCTTCCTACTCAGACAGTGTTCAAAAAGCCCTCAACGCAATGAACCCTGAGTTCCGAATGGCAGTCGTACTCTCAGATGTCGAAGGAATGTCTTACGAGGAGATCGCCGTGATCATGGAGACATCTATCGGAACCGTTCGATCTCGAATCCATCGAGGCCGAACCCAGCTCCGAGGTTTCCTCGTCAAGCTTCAGCCAGAAACCTATGGGAGGATGCTATGAAGAACTGCGACCAGTTTGCTCCCCTGCTCTCGGCTTACTCAGATCGTGAGCTATCAACTACGCAGTCTCTGCTCGTCCGCCAACACCTGTTCGAGTGTGAGGCATGCGCTGCCGAAGTCAAGACTCTTGAAGGAATTCGTGGACTCATGCTGGAGATGCCAGCCGCCCCAGAGCCTCGCTTGAGCTTCGATCAGCTCGTGGCCGCAACTCGGCCCCGCCCGGTCCGCCGAACCCCGTTGATAATCAGCATCGCGTGTGTTGCGCTTATCGCCTCACTTTTTGCCCCAGCCATGATGCGGGCAGACAAAATTGCCCCACCGAAATCAATGAATCAAGAACTCGAGCGAGAGATCGCTCGTGACCAAATGATTGACGCTGAGGCCGACCCGACTTCAGGAGCGCCACTTGTCCACCTCACTGGCTACTCGCGTTAAGCAGTTTGCGATGCTGGTTGCGGCTTGCCCCGTGATGGTCTGCGCTCAGCAGTTCTCAGATTCTAGTCGGGATCTACTGTATCGCAGCATTCGGGGCGATAACCGGGCCAATTTGGTAGCAATCCTCACGCAACATAACAGCGAGAATGAAGAGGACTCTGTCAAGTTTAAGCTCACGCGAACCGCCGACGGAAAGACCAGGCAGTCCGTCATTGCTCCGCTGCGTCTACAGGGAAAGGAGAGTGTGGACGATGGCGTGAAGAGCTACACATTTTTGCCGGACGAAAAGATGATGATTGTCCAGCCGTCGGCGAGTGTCAAAGAAGATGCAGATTTTAGGATCCCTCTAATCGCTAAGAACTACATCCTCAACGCAAAGCCAGGTGGTAAGGTTGCGAATCGATCAGTGACTCAAATTACTGCCATGGCTAGGGAAGCCCGAGTTGGCGGAATTCGGTTTTGGCTTGACAACGAAACCGCGCACGTCATGAAGAAAGAGGTTTATAACTACGAGGAAGAAGAATGGGTGCTGGACTACGAAGTTCTTCGTGTCGACTTCCCTGCAAAAATCGACGCGAGCATCTTCAAAATCAGCCCTATTGGCGGTTATGAAACCCTTGAATACGGGGCTCGAAACCGTATGACATCGCTCAAGGAAGCGGAACGCGCTCTAGGATTCCTCCCAACTGCCCCCAAGGACTTGCCCTTCGGTTTTCAGATCCAGTCGATGCAAACCAACGCGAAATCGAATTGGAAATCGCTGTCTATGCGACTGACCGATGGGCTTCAAAAGTTGACGGTTTATCAGTGGAAACCGAGCAAGAACGAGACGATTACATCCGGGTCAAGCAGCACTGTCGAGACGGTGAACGGGATCAAATACATGGTCGTCACCGACTTGGATCCGTACGTCCGGAAATCCGTGCTCAAAGCGTTTGTGCGAACCGCTCGGAACTTTGCATATGTCGCCTCGACATACGACACGCTTTAATCGGAAACCTTCTGGTTCCGTCTGGCGTTTCTTAACTCAACCAATCATGAATACATTCAAACCTTGGACCGCCTACGCCGTTCTCGCTGGAGGCGCGCTTTTGGGCTTTGCAACTGTCATCGGCATCAACGGAGGCATTCGCCCACCTGCAGCCCTAGCTCAGACTCGCCCGGCGTTGCAAAGCGTCGGAGTGACGAACGGGGACAATCCAGTCTCATTGAGAGGACTCAACGACATGGGCGTTAACTTGGCGGAGTACGTGAAGCCCGCCGTCGTCCACGTCAAGACGGTGACCCAGCGTAGTCAGGACAGTGAAGGCAAGCGGATCCCGATCTCCGGCAGTGAGGGTTCAGGCTTCGTCTATCGTGCGGACGGCTACATTATCACGAATGACCATGTGGTTTCTGGCGCAAAGGAAGTGACAATCATCCTCAACGATGGCCGTGAACTCACCGGAAAAGTCACCTCTGCTCCAGAATGGGACGTCGCGGTGGTAAAGGTGGATGCGAAAGGCCTTGAAACTATTGGAATGGCGGACAGCAAGCAGGTCAAAGTTGGTCAGATGACCATGGCCATTGGCTCACCGTTCGGATTGGAGAACTCGGTCACGTTCGGCCACGTCTCTGCACTTGGTCGCGAAAACATGATTCCCGACTATCTGAAGGGCGGAGACCCAAGGTTTTATCCAGATCTGATTCAGACCGACGCGGCAATTAACCAAGGCAACTCTGGTGGACCTTTGGTGGATATCGACGGCCGGGTGATCGGAATGATCAGCTCCATCGCTTCGCGAACCGGAGGCTCGAACGGAATCGGTTTTGCAATCCCGAGTAACCAAGTTCGCTTCTTAGCGGATCAACTCATCTCCAAAGGCAAGATCACTCGCTCGATGATCGGCGTGGTTCCGCGTAATTTGAAGCCAATCGAGATGAAAGACCTCGGAGTGAAGAATGGGGCCTTTGCCGAAGACGTGTCACCGGGCTCGCCCGCCGAGAAGGCTGGCATTAAGAAAGGCGACGTGATCGTCGGCGTGGCTGGCGAAACGATCGAGAGCCAGATGGATCTGCGCAACTCGATGCTGAAAAATGCTCCAGGTACGACGGTGAAGGTTGAATACATCCGCGGTGGCAAGCGAAGCACAGTCTCGGCCAAGCTGGAAGAGTTTAAGCGAGTTGCTCCTGCTACCACACCGAAAGGTCAAGTGGAGGATCTCGGAGACATCTTTGGCGGCGACGGTAAGATGCCAAACATTGACGAACTGCGAAAGCGGTTCAACCTGAAACCGGAAGCCGAAAAGGATGTTGAGCCACTTCGCGAAGGAAAAGCTCGTCTCGGAGTCGGAATCGAAACGATCACCGAAGAAGCCAAGAAGCGGTACAAGATTCCGGCAAACATCAGCGGAGTGTTGATCAACTCGGTGGAACCCGGTTCCACTGCTGCGAAGTTGGGACTGCAAGCCGGGGACATTCTGACTGGAATTGGGGACAGCAAAGTAACTACGCTCAGCGACGTCACACAGGCTATGGAAGGTGTGAAAGTCGGTGATCAGAAGCAGATCAGAGTAGAACGTTATTCCCAAAATGGCCACGTTTCGATCGACCAAACCGTCACTTTCCGGTGAAAAACCGCCGATTCTGCCCAAGAAACATATCACTTGGGCAGAATCACGCGAAAAAGTGACTTGACATTTACGGAGTTTGTGATATTCTCTGTCTGGCAACAAATTGAACCTAAAACAAGTTGGAGCTTTCTCTTGGAGGAGTGCTCTGGCAAACGGGGAAAACAATGCAGTTCTACAATCTTAAGACTCGTTCACACGTCGACGTTCCGGATGCAGATGTCCGCAAGATCAAGATGGTTCGCAAGACCAAGACCGGAGAGCAGACGCGCTATGCGTTCACCGCGAACCACGGCGGCACCAAGCTGTTCAAGTTCGTGAACGAAGCCACCTACAAGGCTTCCACTGCACAAGAAGCCTAAGTTCAATCGAGCTAACGCGTTAAGAAGTGAGACAACAACAGTTGTCTCACTTTTTTTGTGAACGACAAGCGGCGAGCAACGTCTGTATCTGTAACCTATGGCACTAACTGATCGAGAGAGAGTCGCTCATTTGCTTCGCCGATTTGGCTTCGGCGCAAGTGAGGCAGAGATTGATTACTACGTGAAGGACGGCTGGAAGAGTGCCGTCGAAAAGCTTTTGAATCCTGAGGGCGTCGACGAGCAATTGGAGTTTCCCGTTGAGTCAATGGAGAACGACAAGGGAAACATTCAGGTCCAGCAAGTTGCTGGTTGGTGGGTCGGATGGATGCTCATGACCCGACGACCACTTGTTCATAAAATGGCGAGTTTCTGGCACAACCACTTTGCAACTAGCGGCGACAAAGTGACCCAGGCGTATCTGATGGCTGCCCAGAACGAGATTTTTGTGACCAAGGGCCTCGGCAAGTTTGAAGACCTCCTCATGGAGACTTCGAAAGACCCGGCAATGCTGATCTGGCTCGACGGCCAACTCAATATCAAGGGCCGAGCAAACGAGAATTTTGCCCGCGAGATCATGGAGCTTTTCACTCTTGGCGTCGGGAACTACTCCGAAAAGGATATCCAAGAAGCATCGCGAGCGTTCACCGGATGGAGCTTTACTCGAAACAATAAAGGCAAGAAGGGCCGTGCAGAATATGTATTCAAAGCTCCTTTGCACGATACGGGTGTGAAGACGGTTCTGGGTAAAACCGGAAACCTAACAGGGGAAGAGGTGATCAGCCACATCTGCGAGCTACCCCGCACCGCTGAGTTCCTGACTGAAAAAATCTGGAAGTGGTTCGTTTCTGACAACCCAACTTCCGCAACGATCAAGCCGTTTGCCAAGACCTTCCACGACTCTGGATTGGACATCAAGGTTTTGCTGCGAAGTATCATGCTGAGCGAAGAGTTTTATTCCCCCAAGGTCGTTCGGCGCCTCATCAAGAACCCGATTGACTTCACCGTCTCCACCCTCCGTGCGATGGGAATCGGCGAAAACATCCGGACTCGGATTGCCGCCGAGACTGATGGTGACAAAAAGCGCGGCGTCCTAGGTCCAGCGCAGGGGGCTTACGTCACATCCAAAGCGATGGGAATGTGGATTCTCTTCCCGCCAGACGTCTCGGGCTGGAAACCCGGAGAAAGCTGGATCACCTCCGCCACCATGGTTGAACGCATCCAATGGGCGAATAAGCTGATGGGACTTGGCAATGCTCGCGGAGCCGCAGGCGGAAACCTGAAGTATCCGATCTACCAACTCCTCGCGGCAGACCCGACAACATTCGGGATTGCCAAGAAGCTGTGTAGCGTCTACGATGCCCCTTTGGAGGGTGCCAAGCTAGCGAAGCTAGCTGAAGCGGCAGAGAAGGAGATGGGCGGCCAAGGGCTCACCCCACAGAACGCCAACAAAGTCGCGGCAGGAGTGATGAAACTGATCTTCGGCTCCCCGGACTTTCAGTTCTGTTAGGGTATCTCCTGCCTTCCGGGCGGTCACCAGAGACCGACCGTAAGGCGGGGATGCTGCTATGGGTAACCTTCGCGAATGCAACTCCTCGCCGCTTTAGCTTTCACACTCCAAGACTCCGCAATCAAGGAGCGCATCGTTGATCACATCTATCATAAACAAGGCGGAGCGGCGTTTTCCTACGACGTATTCAAACCCAACAAGCCAAACGGAGTCGCCGTGATTTGGATGGTCAGCGGCGGATGGGTCAGCGACCACAACAACATCAGTGTTCCAATGGCCGAACTCGCCTGCGCCAAGGGCGTCACCTTGTTCCAAGTGGTTCATGGAGCCCAGCCGAGATACAAGATGGGCGAGATCCTCGATCAAGTCCATCGGGCGGTCAAGGACATTCGAGCAAATGCAAAGCAATGGGGAGTAAATCCGAACAAGTTCGGTGTCTCAGGCGCTAGTGCGGGCGGTCACCTTTCACTCATGATTGGCACCCAGGGTTGCGTCCCCGTCGGCTCGGATGTTCTTCTGAAGACATCAAGCGAAGTTCAGTCAATCGCTGTTCTGTTTCCTCCAACCGACTTCCTGAACTACGGCAAAGAAGGCGGTGCGGCGTTCAAGAATCCGCTGCTTGTCGGAGCATACGGCGCTACTTTTGGAGTCGATACTAAGTCGCCTGAAGACAAACTTTCCGCGATCGGCAAGCTGTACTCTCCCGCAACCTACGTCTCGGAAAAGACCCCGCCGACTCTTTTGATCCATGGCGATAAGGATTTGCTAGTCCCGATCCAGCAGAGTGAGTGGTTCAAGTCTAAGCTGGACGGGCTGAAAATCAAGAACAACCTCATCGTCGTCCCCGGTGAAGGGCATGGATTTAAAGATATGGTGACGCCGTTCAATCAAATTTTGGATTGGCACTTGCAGACGCTCAAATAACCCTGCGGTATACTAGACACTCTAAGCGGGTGTAGCTTAGTGGTAAAGCTCCAGCCTTCCAAGCTGATCATGCGGGTTCGATTCCCGCCACCCGCTCCAAACTCCTTTTTGACTGCGCGCGCCTCAGCGCCGCTCTTACAGTGTTTGCTTTGCGACCCGAGTCATTCAACGGCTTACTCGGTCAGCAACAGCAGATCGCGATCCGACGGATCAAACATCTCGATTCTCAGTTCGCCGCCAACATCAACCCAGTCGCCGCACTGTCCTCCGCCAACCGAGGTCTCCAGCTCGACAATCGTCTGATCCATGCGATACACCGGCTTGTACCATTGGCCAACTGTGGTGCAGTCGCCGATAACGTAATGAGCAATAAGGCTCCGCCGGAAGCGCGAGCCGGACGTGTTCGGATTCGAGCCGTGAATCACTTGACCGTTGAAAAAGAGGACGTCTCCCGCCTTCATGACGACCGGTACCGCCGCCATTCCATCGGGAAGGGTCACTTCAACGCTCGTGAACGACTTCGTGGTATCCGACTTAGACAAGCACATCGTCGGCAACGTGTGCGTCCCCGGCACCACCATCAAACACCCGTTTTCCTCGTCGCAGTCGTCCACAGCAAGCCATGCCGCAATGCAGGTCGAAGGAGCTGCCTTTAGATAAAAATTATCCTGGTGAAGCGCTTGGCCGCGCGCAGTCGGAGGTTTGAAGTAGAACATCGTCTGCACCGCTAGCGGAGAAAGCCCGGTCAACTCCGTAATCGCGGCATCAATCCTCGCATCGCACAAAAAGTCCAAAGAAAGCTGATCATCACGATGCATCTGCATCTGTCGGGGATACCGTTGCAGAGGATCATCAGACGTCGGATCGGCGATGTTCGCATCCAAGAAACGACCTTGCTGCCGGATGCTCTCGTAATGCGATCGAAACTGCTCTATTTCATCAGCAGAGAACATCGAACGAGAAACAAAGAACCCGTCTGCTTCAAAGGTTTCACGAGGATTCATGCGTCCATTTTCCGTCAGTTTGCACGCTGGAATAAGTGTTAGAACAATTCAAGGCATATAATATTCAACTGTATGCCGTACGACGATCCGGCTCTTCGACGAGAGACTGTTGTGATTGCTGGCTACGCCAGCGAGGACCTAAGCTACCGAATCCGCCGAGACCAGGGAACCCCAAATTGGCTTGTTCTTTACACGATGGACGGAGCGGGCCGCTTCGACCAAACCCAGTGCCCCAAAGGGAGCTTCCTGTTCGTTCGTCCCGGTGTGCCCCAGGACTACAGCGTCGGAAAAGGTGCTTCTCACTGGGAGCAACTTTGGGTCCACGTCGCCTTTGCAGGAGCCTTTGAAGGCTATGCCGACACGTTAGTAGGCAACGCCCCTTACCGACTAATCCTCGACGCTCCGAAGGAGTGCGAGCGGTGGCTCCACCGGTGTGTCAATGCAGCGACCAAACTCCATGCGCTTCACGCGATCCAAGGCGCACTCCTGGAACTTGAGATCCCTCGAACCGACGCTGCCGGAATCCATGCCGCCTCGCTCGAATTCATCCGGCTCCATCTCAGCGAAGACATCGGCGTAGCCGAATTGGCAAAAGGGGTCGGACTCTCTCCCTCGCGCTTGACTGCTGTGCTTAGGTCCCAAAGCTCTCTTTCTCCTCGCGAGCTCATTGAGACCGAAAGAATGAAGGTCGCCTCAGAACTCCTCACGATGACAAATCTGCCGATTCAAAACATCGCCTCGCGGGTTGGCTTGCACTCGCCCTTCTACTTTTCATTAAGGTTCAAAAAAGCATTCGGCTCGGCCCCGTCGGATTACCGCAAACTCGCGTCTGGACAGGCGTAAAATAGCGGCATGAAGGGATTGGTGGTCGGTGCCTTAGGCGTCGCTGTGTTTGGACTTGGTTTTGGTTTGTCCCAATCGGCCAAGGTTGTAAAGGTCGGAATTCAGCCTGAGGGTGGGTACGTCGTATCAACTGGGCAGCGCCTCTTGCCTGGTGCAGTGAAGTTTGATCAGCGCCTTAGCGACCTCGCTCCAAATCCCAAACATGATGTCATCGCGGTGATGCAAAAAAGTCGCGTGTCGCTAATGACGGCTGCAGGACAAATCGCCGGAAGCGAAGTCGCTCTTGGCTCAGATGCAGGATTTCACGGAATGGCCTGGACCCCCGATGGATCCAGGCTCTATGTTTCTACAGAAGCTGGGCATATCCAGGAGTTTCGCTTTGACGGCTCGAAGCTCGATCTCGGGGAAAAGATTTCACTCGTCGGTGAGTCCCAGAAGGGTAATCCAGTTCCCGGCGGGATGTGCATTAACCGGGCCGGAAACCGACTCTTCGTCGCCTGCGCCGACTTCGGCGGTGTCACTGAAGTAGACCTGAAAACAAACAAGCGAATCGCGTTTCACGGTGCTCAAATGGTCCCCTTCGGATGCAAGCTCTCGCTTGACGAAAAGCAGCTCCTCGTTTCTAACTGGGGCGGCGAGCCACCGAAGCAGGGTGATGACACCATGGCGAGCGGTTCAAAGCGACTCAAGATCACAAAACAAGGTTCGACGGCAACCGGAACAGTTTCGTTGATTAACTTCCGAACCGGGGTCACGACCCACATCCAAACAGGATTTCACCCAACTGAGATCGAAGTCGATGGAAACCGGGCCTACGTTGCCTGCGCAATGAGCGATTCAATCGATGTGATTGATCTAGACAAAGCGCAGAAGGTTGCAAGCTGGCGCATCCAGACCGGCAACTACAAACTCATCGGCTCCATGCCAAATGCTCTGCATCTGGAAGGAAAGACCCTGTACGTAGCGGACGGAGGTGACAACGCTATCTGTCAAATAGATGTAAACAGTGGCAAAGTACAGGGTTTCCGACCTGCCGGCTTTTACCCGACCTCGGTTCGAATGCATCGAGGAAAGCTCGTTGCTCTTAACACCAAAGGCAATGGTTCGGTGCGGAACTCGGACAAGGGATCTAAACTCCGAAACACTCACGACTTCCAAGGAACTGTCTCCGTCATCGACCCAGCCGCGAATCTTAAGGACGAAACAACCCGAGTCGCCAGCCTCAACTCTTGGAACGACCCGCTAAGCACCCAAAGGCCGAACCTGAAGGTCTACCAAGGCGCGATCAAGCATGTGATCTACGTTATCAAGGAGAACCAAACGTACGACATGCTCTTCGGCGATATGAAGCAAGCAAACGGTGACCCATCGTTGTGCATTTTGGGTGAAAAAGTCGTTCCGAACCAGCGAAAACTCGCCCGAGAATTCACGCTTCTTGATAACTCCTACACCAGTGGGACGAATTCCGCCGATGGCCACCAGTGGTGTACCCAAGCCATGGCGAACGAGTACCTGGAGCACTTCTATGTCGGGTATTCCCGAACCTACCCCGACGACGGAACGGATGCACTAGCCCTCAACTCGGGAGATCGAATCTGGGATGCAGCTCTCAAGAAGGGTCTCTCGGTTCGTGTGTATGGAGAATGGGCCGACGACGAGAACCCGATCTATAAGCCGCGCAAACCGAAAGACTGGTTCGAGGCGTGGGAGGACCGCCAGAGTGGTCGAAACATGTTCGAGTTCATACCGACCACCGAAATTCCTTCCCTCAAGCCGCTACTTGCTCCTGGTTATCACTATTGGCCGCTTGAGCAAAGTGACCAGAGCCGGGTCGACACCTTCGAGAAGGAGTTCCGCAAGTTCGAACAGAACGACTCGCTCCCCAACCTCATGGTGATGACGCTTCCATGCGATCACGGCGAAGGCACTAACCCGGCCTACCCAACCCCACGAGCGATGCAAGCTGACAACGACTTAGCCCTCGGCCGCCTGGTCGAGATGGTGAGTAAGAGCAAGTACTGGAAGGATACGGCAATTATCGTGACCGAGGACGACTCGCAGTCGGGGCCGGATCACGTCGATGGACACCGGGTTCCAACTCAAATCATCTCTGCGTATACGAAGCGAGGATTTGTATCCAGCGAATTCCTCACCCAGGTTTCGCTCCATAAGACGATGCAGATGATGCTCGGCTTCGGTCCGCTCACTAAGTTCGACGCAATTGCTCGTCCAGCAACCGAGTGCTTCACCAACGAACCCGACCTAACCCCTTTTTACAAGGTTCCTAACAACGTTCCTCTGGACGAAGCCAATCCTGGTCGCAAGAAGCCGATGAACGAAGAGGAGAAGTATTGGTACGCGAAGACCATGTCTCTTGACTGGTCGAGTATGGACAAAGCCGATCCTTATTGGGTCAATCGAATCAACTGGTTCTCCTACACCAAAGGCTCCCGTCCGTACCCTGGTCGTCCGGGAGAAAGGCCGGGAATGAATGTTGAAGACGAAGATTAGAGTGATAGAATAAGGACATGCGTACGCTTGTTCGTTTGGGAGTAACATGCCTGATTCTTGCTATCCTTGGTGGCTGCGGAGGATCCTCTGGTGCCGGTGAAAACCTGACCGGAATCCTTCCCAAAGCGACAATTGATTGGCCAGACATCTCTAGGGGGTTCCAGGCCTCCAAGTTTGCGCTCTCCGCTCGAATTAGGGTCACCCCGTCCGCGGAAGGTGGAGCGGTCTCGAGTTGGGTAGTGGATCGACCCGCTGGAACATCTGCTCAGACGAGAACCTATTCCGGTACCGATGTTAAGGTGACGGGTCCAGTTTCAATCGAAGTTCAGTTCCTTTCAGGCACGGGAGCGACTGGAGACACTGTTGCGACTGCCGTCATCGCAGGGCGTGTCCTCAACGACGGAAGCTTGCGAGATTCGGAAGGCAACCCGCTTGGGAGCGTTGCCAGCGAAGGAACGATTACCGAATTAGTCGCGTTCGGATCGGATCCTTCGGGAGAAGTCGGGACGACAGTGAATGCAACGTCCAAGGTGATTTTGATTGGGCGAACGGGCAGTGGGAACTTCATCGCCCTGAACCAAGCCCAGATTGCTCCAAGAATTTCCTCCAGCGTCGTTTCAGGCGCCTCGCTCGTTTCGGCGCAGGGACCCAACATTCTCGGCTTGGCAGAAGGCGAAGGTCGAGTTGCATTCGTGCTCGACGGTTTTCGCGCTGAAACAAACGTGCGAATCTCGCCTCGGCTCGCCTCAGTTCGAACTCTGGACGTACAGGCTTCTGCAATTGCTTACGATTGGACTCGAAACCAGTTTTGGGCGACGTTTAATGCCACTGGTCCCAATGCAAACGGATTTACTTCGATCAATCCAACCAGCGGAGTCCTCGGTACCACCGTTAACATTGGCGGCGAGGCAAGTTTGCTCACAGTGAGCGGAGATGGGACGGCAGCTTATGTGAGTGTGCCGAATACGAATAGCGTGACGAGGATCTCCCTAGCCACTGGGGCAGTCGGCTCGCCAATCAACGTTGCGCTTGAGGGTAGCGGCAACCCGACTTCGATTGCCGTAAATCCAGTCAACGGAAATGAAGTAGCTGTTACCGTCAAGGGGACTCAATCGACGGCCAATTGGGGACCAGTGATCATACGAGACGGAGCTGTCCTGCCGAATTACATCACTGGTTCGTACAGCGATATGAGTCGCACCGCCTATCTTGACTCTTCAACCCTCATTGGTGCGAGTGGTGAGACCACCGCCTTCCCGACGGCAAAGGCGACCGTCAGCTCGAATGGTTGCGTTCTAGCCGCAGTTCAGAACGAGGTTCTGCCAGGCTTTGGAATGACTAGTTTGATCACTAAAGACGGGAAGGGCGTTACGAATAACGGCACCGTTTTCGACGGCTCAACGCTTTCGAGAAGCGCGCAACTCGACTACGAAGAGAGCTCGGTTGTGAATAGCCGGGCCAGCTTTGTCACTACGGACACTACCAACAATCTTGTCTGGTTCCTATTCCTTGGCCAGGATGGCTTCGTGTCAAGGATTCGGGCAGTCGATACAAACACCTGGACATTTACGGACGCAGTCACGGCCAAGGGGATTCAAGGCGAGGTGCGAGGGCTGCACCGATTTGGCACTAATGGCATTGCGATCCACACGACCCAGGCAATCTACACAATCGACGCCGCTCCAGGGTTATAGGTCGACCGAGATCTCGCTTAGGTTTGAGCAACGCGTGATTGCTCAAACCCGTACTTAGGAACGTCAAGTAGGCCTAGGTATTCTGTAACTGATCGCGCTATGTCAGACCTCCCCCCCATTCAGTTCGAACTTCCCCCGGTCGCGGAAGTGAAGAAACCCGGTGCGGAACTTCCGCGAGTCTGGCTCGGATGGGCATTGCTGGCTGTGATTTTTGCGGCACTAATCGGAAACAGTTTTGTTGCGGCGTCCGGAAAACGAATCCTCAGCGGAAAGGACACCGATAAGGCTCAGACCAAGATGGTCGAGATGATGTTGGGGCTGAAGGCACTTCAAGGGAAAAATGCTCCAAAGACGGACGTATTCACGCCTTACATTGACGACCTTAAGAACGCCGCGAAGAAGTCGGCTGACGCTCAGAAACTCCGGGTGGCACTTCGAACGGAAGATGATAAAGCTCCGTTTGGCGACGATCTAAAGAATCTGGCAGCTTCCCAGGATGAGCAAAACCAGATCTTCGCGAAGCTCTACGAAACGAAGGAAATAAAGAAGGCTGAAGCCGAGCCTCTGCTTGTCAAACTCGATGGGAAAGACCTTGGAGAGAAGCTAGCCCTGGTCCAATTCAAGGAAAAGTTTGGAGACAAAGAGATTCGAGGTAAGTCATTCCCGGCTGAACCTGCGATCCGCTTTGGGATTGCGGGAATGATCGGTTGTACGGGCTTCCTGGCCGGAGTTGTCCTGCTGGGCATGTTCACCACTCAGCGCGCGGCGGGTGCGATGAAGCCCATGGGGATGCCCCAACAGGGGGTCTCCCTGCCAGTGGCCGACCGGCTCGCTCTGGGAGCCGCAATCATCATGTGCTCGTATCTAGGCTTAGGTCTGGTTGCGGCCAAATGGCTAAGCGGGATCCCTGCCGTTCAACAGGTACTTCCATTCGTCGGAATTCTGGTATCCATCGGTCTGATCAGCCAGGTTTCGATGATGGGGCACCGCTTCACTTTGACCTCGCTTGGGATCAGCACGAATGGTTTCGGAAAGCGGATTCTCTGGGGAATCGGCGCATACCTTGCCCTGCTCCCAATCCTCCTCGTGGCCTTGTTTGTCGTTAGTGCCCTTGCCAAAGTTCTGCCAGGAAATGCTCATCCGGTCGGCGAAGAAGTGCTCAATGCGAATGGCATCCAGGCATTGGGCCTGTTTGTGATGGCGTCGGTGATCGCTCCCATTTGGGAGGAGATCATGTTCCGTGGGTTGCTGTTTCCTGCGCTATCTGCGATCACGAAGAGTCCCGTGTGGGGGGCAGTGATTTCCAGCTTCGTTTTTGCTGCGATCCACCCACAGGGTCCCGCAGGAATTCCTTTGCTCATGACGCTTGCCCTTGGAATGTGCTTCGTCAGCTACCAAACCAAGTCGCTAGTGCCGAACATCATCATGCACGCGATGAACAACAGCGGAGCACTTTTCATGCTCCTGCTGATTGGCAAAGACCTCTTTTAGCCCGACTCCGTGGTGGATGCATCGGGTCGCATGTGCTCTCCGTCGTCCCAAGCTGCTGTTTGCCAGTTGTCTAGCTCAATCTTTCGTCGCCGCCACGGCGAGATTGGGAACATCAACACCTCGCTAATGGTCATCACGTAGGGCTCGTACAGTTCGCGCAGCTTCTGGAGAGCTTCAAAATCTCGGTTCAGAGGGAAGTCGACCGTTTCTAGTTCATCCATCATCCAGTCGAAATCGTGCTGGTCAAGCCGGTTGCGCCATCCCGTCGTAGGGGGCATATTGAAGATGTACGCAGTATCCACAATCATGTGTCTTAGCGATGCAAACGTCGCCTTTGCCTGAAACCGCAGAACTTTGCACTCAGGAGAATCAGCCTCTGTGTTGGAAATGATCAGGGCGCATGCGTCCATAATTGCTGTCGAGGTGCGGAGCCAGTTCTGGTCGTCGTGCTGCGAGCGATAGAACGCAACAATCGGATAGGAAAGTGCCGCCTCCAGAAGCTCCGAACCCCACTGCTCGTACTTTTCAAGCAGTCCGGGCAGAAGCGAAAGGGCTCCACCTTTGGCATGTCGCCGAATCAGCTCAAACCCAGTTGGATCAGAGCTTGCTTTGCTATCGAGCAGCGTGATGAGGATTTCGCGCCGCTGGATGGAGCCGTAGATGACAGGAAGATAGCCGATGACGCTTGCTAGGAATACAAATCCCGTTCCCGCTTCGATGACGGCAAGTAACCGCCCAAAGTCGGAAGTTGGGGCAAGATCGCCGTAGCCCAGCGTCAAAAACGTAACGCCGGAGTAGTAGAGCGAATCTGCAAAGGTGAAGACGCCTTCTCGATGAGCAATCTGGAAGCCGGTATTCGCCATCGCGAAGCCGATTACCAAAAGAACTCCCCAAAGGATGATCAGCCCCAACAGCGAGAGCGGCGCGTAGATCATTAGCAAGGAGTTCTGAAGCTTCTTGCTTGGCACGGCGCGGACGATTCGGAAGTAGAGGGGCCGGGTCTGAAAGTAATAGAGCCTCGTGATTCGCCATGACCGCGTGACCGTACGGGTGAGAATCATGGTCTCAAAGCCGTCCCAAAGCGCCAAAGCGCAAAGGACCAGACCCAGGAGACCGACGATCACGATGGCTATTCCCCCTCCGACGGCTTGGGCGGAACCAACCCGAGATGCTTGTAAGCTAAGTCCGTCACGCAGCGTCCGCGAGGCGTTCGCTGGAGCATCCCGATCTGGAGAAGATAAGGCTCGTATACGTCCTCAATGGTCTGTGAATCTTCACCCGTGCTGGCCGCCAATGTTTCGATTCCGACCGGCCCGCCTCGGTGCCTCTCGATGATGAGCTGCAACAGGGTTCGGTCAATGCGATCAAGCCCGAGATCATCAATTTCCAGCGCTCTCGCGGCCTTTTGGACGATCCCTTGGCCAATGGATGGGTGCCCATCCACCTGAGCGAAGTCCCTCACACGTCTCAACAAGCGGTTGGCGATGCGAGGCGTCCCTCTCGAGCGGCGAGCAATTTCTTCGGCTCCGTCCGGAGCAATTTCGTAGCCGAGGATCCCCGCCGAGCGGCGTACTATCTCGTACAACGCATCCTGCTCGTAATACCGAAAGTGAGAAATGATTCCGAATCGGTCCCTGAGAGGGCCCGTCAGTAGCCCTTGCCGCGTGGTTGCGCCCACAACCGTGAACGCCGGAACTTCCATGCGAACCGATCGGGCCGCTGGGCCTGAGCCGATCATGATATCGACCTTCCGGTCCTCCATCGCTGGGTAAAGATACTCCTCAACAGTCCTCGAAAGCCGATGGATTTCGTCAATGAACAGGATCGCGCCTTCTTCAAGGTTAGTCAGAATCCCGACCAGATCACCGGGCTTGTCAATCGCGGGTCCGCTGGTGACGTGCACAATCGCCCCCATTTCGTTGGCAATGATGTGCGCAAGGGTGGTCTTCCCCAGTCCTGGAGGGCCGTACAACAGCACGTGATCCACCGGCTCACCTCGCTGCTTTGCCGCCTGCAGAAAAACTCCAAGGTTGTCCTTCAGGGCCTCTTGTCCGATAAACTCACGCAAAAAACGGGGACGAAGCGATAGTTCGTCCCCGTCTCCGGGCTGTCGGTTTGGGTCAAGATTCTCGTTCGCCACTGCTTATTATAGAATCCTTTTGTCTACCTATTTGGGTTTTCCAACTAGGAAATTCAGCTCTGCTATGCTCGTCCACTCTTGCTTGCGAACCTCTTCCACGGCTCGGAATTCAACGAACCTCGTCTTGATCGGGGCACCGATCATCACCCGTTGAAGCGCTGCGTTGTTCGGGAAGCTGCCTTCCTTCACTTTCACAAGCTGGTCCTGACTCAACCCGACCCGAATCTCATACTTACCAATCCGACCGTTCGCTTGATCCTGCCGGGGTAGGTAATCAAACCCACTCAGCTCAACCTCGGCTCCGAGGTCCACGAGGACAAAGTGCGGATGTTGCGCAACTCCGCCTGAATAAACAGTGTGCCAGAAGGTGGTCGGATCGCCATCAAAGGCGTGCTCAATGTTGCCTTCGCCTTGTTCCTCAGAGTCGAAACTCAGAACTCTGATCTGACTTTGGGGAATTCGGAAGACAGGGTTGATGCGTGGGAACTCCTTGACGACTTCGGGCGAGTCGATCCAGTCGGCAATCCTTTGAGCAAGCCGAAGTGTGCCGCCACCGGCGTATTCAAAGGTCGCCATCGTGGGTTGCAATCCGGCTTCCGTGACCCGCACGACACCGGCTCGGGAATCTGTCGCGACGACCGTCACGATGCCATCTTCACCCCGCGAGACTTGAGGCATTGGGGCAACCGGAGCAATGGTTCGACCAGCCGTAAAGTCACTCTTCCGAACTGGCTTGATGACAACTCGCCACGTCCGGGCGCCTGGTTTGCAGAGATACTGCTGGAGCGGCGAAGGGCCACAAGAAGCTCCTCCGAGACCCATTTGCTGAGCATCCAGGGAGACGATGGTTTCGTCTCTCGGGACGATCGGAATGAACTTGGCGGGCTCGCCATTCTCGTGCCGCGAAGCGTCTACGTCACGGGGGTCCTTGTTTGAGACGGTGACCGAGAGTTTGTCCCAAGCCTGGAACATCAGTCCAACGCCACTAGCATCGGTCAAAGCCGCCCAGCGGACGTCCTCGCGGTTTCCGTTCTCTTGAGGCCGAACATACTCCGTTCCTGCCTCGCTGACCTTCATGGAGTACAGACCAACATCCTGCCCCATCTTGCGATCGGGATAACTTTCCCATGGTCCTCGGCCCAGGTAAGTGAAGTTCTGCAAAGCCGAATTCAGCCTTAGATCGAGTCCGATCTTTGGAAGCTGCGGAAGATCTCCTACCGGATCGAACTGGTTATCAACCGTCACGGTTCCGTCGCCAAGAATTGTGTAGACCGCTCTGTGGAAGAACCCGCGACCCTTGTAACCTCGACAATCCATCTCAACGCTCACCCGAGCCACGGATGCGGAGAGTCTTTGGGCTGAGACTGTCACCGGTCGGTGCGCCATTCCGCCCAAACCGCTCTCCCAGTAGGACTTTTGGAACCAGGTGTCGTTGTCTGCAAACGCTCGGAACGTATTCAGCCAAGGGCCGCGTTTGAGCATCTCCCGCTTATCGACTTGGAACGAGGACATGAGACCTGTACCTTTATCAAATTCGATTCGGGTTCCACCAGCGGAGAACGCGTAAGCAGCGATCTCTTCGGACATCCCCAAAGCGGGCAACTTGCTAACGGAAGCAACCGGGGTAACCATCGCGTTACTGATGGGCAACTGCTCCCAAGCAACGGAATGCCCCTTTTCACCCCAAACATTTGCTGCACGAAGCCGAAGATCGACCCGAAGGAAATACTCTCGACCTGGCTTCTTCGTAAACTTCTCAACTGGTAGGGCCAAGGCTTTGGTCTCGCCCGGAGCAATCGACTGAGGCGTCCATTCACCCTTCGCGACAACCGCGCCGTCTTCCGAGACGGAGTAGCTCCAGTCGTAATCTGAGAGGTTGTTAAAGGCAAACTTGTTGGTCACCTTGAACTTGCCTTCGCCGGCATCGGATGCTTCGAAAGCGACTCGCTGATAAATCTTCCGAACTTCCCAGAGCTTCGGTGTCACCTGCCGGTCTGGCAAGATCAGTCCGTTGTTACAGAATGGACCGTCGTTTGGAGAGTCGTCATAATCCCCGCCGTAGGCGTAAAACCAACCAGTGCCGTCCGGAGTCGGTTTGTGAAGCCCCTGATCCACCCAATCCCATATGCAGCCACCCATGAGCCGCGGATACTTATCGAACTGCTCAACGTACTCCTTAAGGTTCCCGACGGCGTTGCCCATCGCATGGGCATACTCGCAGACGAAGAACGGTTTTGCAGATTTCTTTGCACCTTCAAAAGCCAGGTAGTCCACACCGGGATACATCACGGAATCCACGTCGCAAGGCTCATTGTATCGCTCGTAGTGAACCGGTCGTGTTACGTCGTTGTCGTGAATCCACTTTGCCGTAGCATCAAAGTTCACTCCAGGACCGGCCTCGTTGCCCAAGGACCACATGATGATCGACGGGTGGTTTCGGTTTGACGTCACCATGCGCTCAGTTCGATCTAGGTGGGCCTTTTGCCAAATCGGCTGATTGCCTAACGATCGATTCCAGTCATAACCCATCCCGTGGCTCTCAATATTGGCCTCATCCACGACGTACAGCCCGTACTGGTCACAAAGCTCGTACCAGTAAGAGTCGTTGGGATAGTGGCTATTGCGAACCGTGTTGAGGTTGTACTGCTTGTACAGTTTGATGTCCTCGATCATTCGCTCACGGGTAATTGCGCGACCACGATCGGGGTCGGCCTCGTGGCGGTTTGCCCCGAGGAGCTTGACAGCTTTACCGTTGATTGTGAATATACCGCTCTTCCATTCGATCCTGCGGAATCCGACTCGGCATGAGCGAACGTCACGCACCTTGCCGTTTTCGTCTAGGAGGTTGAGAACTGCCGTGTACAAGTTCGGTTGCTCGGCCGACCAGAGTAATGGACTATCGAGTTTCAGGCTCGCGGGAGGGTGATTCGAGAGGCCGCCGCTGAGACCATAAACAGATGACTTGCCACTCCCGACCTCCTTTCCGGAGTTGTCCAGCAGCCGCACATCGAGCTGATACCCGCCAGGACCTTCAACATCAGTTTTGACTTCGAGCGTCCCTTGCTTGAAGTCTGAACTCAATACCGTTTCGGTTCGGAAGTTTTCCAATCGCGTTTTTGGCGTGCTCAACAGAGCCACATCTCGGAAGATGCCGCTAAACCGAAACATATCTTGGTCTTCCAGGTAGCTTCCGTCCGTCCAGCGATAGACTTCAACAGCAACTTGGTTCTTACCGGGTTTAACGAAGGGCGTTAGGTCGAATTCGGAGGTCGTCTTCGAGTCCTCGCTATACCCAACTTTTTGCCCGTTGACCCAAAGGAAGTACCCAGAATAGACGCCGCCGAATCGAATAATCGTGCGCCGATTTTCCCATCCCGCAGGCAACTCAAAGGACGTTCTATAAGAGCCGACCGGGTTGTAGTTCTCGTCAACAAACGGAGGGTTAGCTGGATATGGGTAGCGGACGTTTGTATAAATCGGCTGTCCGTAGCCCTTCAGCTCCCAGCACGAAGGAACCTCGATACTCTTCCACTTCGAGTCGTCGAACTCTGTTTTGTAGAAGTCGACCGGACGATCCGCCGGACGCCCTACCCAGTTAAATTTCCAATCACCATTGAGAGATTTGTAGAACGGTGACTTAGAACGATCCAAAGTAATTGCCGAAGCAGCGTCGGCAAAAGGAATTGCCTCTGCCCGTGCCGGGAGCTTGTTGACGCCGACGACCTCCGGATCCTGCCATTCAAGCAAACCTGGGGGTAGTACTTGGCGAGGTTGTGCTTTAGATTGTTGCAGGGCGAACAGGACGACGAGCGCGGAAAGCGGCATTGCCCATTAGTTTGCCAGATACCGAGCAGTTTTGCGAGGGTGCATCTACCATTGATTCGTCGACCAACTCTTGTTGATCGCGAGAATGGCAACAACGATCCACGCAATGAGTGCTATGGAAGTTGGGAGCCAAGCCGTCTTGCTTCCGCTCTCATGGGCGCGATAACCAAATACGAAGCTCGCCGGGAGCACAAACAGCGGTAAGAAAACCGCGCCGACTAGCAAAAGAATCCATGAGGTAATCATGTATTCGATAATGCTTCTGGTGATGTCTAGCTCCCGTCGCCGGTCCAACTCTTCTGTAGTCGTCGGAAAACGACTTGAAGTTGATGGGAGGTAGTCGAACTCGGCAAGCTCTTTGGCGAGCCTGAACTCACCCGATGAAAGCCGAACTCTGCTATTAGGACTCAGGTTCCCAAACCGCGCCGCAAGATGGAGATCGGTCAGCGACAAAGGACCTCGCTCCGACTCGGAGCCTTGCACCCAGTACAACACGTCTTCGCTCATCTAAACGAATTCTATCAAACTACGCTGACTTTCGCGAGTAATCTCCGCCAACAATTCGATCAAACTCGCCACTCAAGACCCATTTCTCAAGTTCTTGAGTGCGAAACACCGGCATCGGGTGAGTCATTGTCTTGCCCATCGTGGCGAACAACACGAACTTCCCAAGCTTGTCGAGCGCATCTGCGTCCTGGTACGCCCGCGCCTGATCCATAAAGGCTTCCTGGTTCAACTCATGATGCAATCGCGACGGTCCGGCTGCTAGTCGAATCAGAGATTGGATCGCGATCGATTTATCCTGCGCCACCAACAGCCCAGCTCGATCCGCCGAGAACTCGGCTTGTCGAGACCACTCATAGAGAGCCAGTACTAGTGCATAAGTAGCCACGTCTGTGGCTCCCATTGTTCTTCGACCCAAAATATCGAGCAAAGGGAACAGCAGCCAGCCAATCGAGAAGTACAAGACATGATTCGCTTTGATGTGCCCAAGTTCGTGACCCATGATGAAGAACAATTCCTCATCGCTCATTGTGTCGATCATCGAAGATCGCAAACAGATGTACGGCCGTTCAACTCCTCCAGCAAATGCGTTCGGAAACGGATTCGACGACACATAAAGCTCCGGCTCCGGCATGTCCAGAGTCTTCGCCGACTCTCGCATGATCTCGTACAGCGTCGGATATTGGTTTGGTCCGCATCGGATCGAGCTGCTCATGTTGTAGCAGTACAGCCATCGATCGATTCCGATCTCATAAAACTTTGAGACCAGCTGCGGCACCAAGGGAAGATTCTGGAGCTTGTCCAAAGCCCATTTATCGGCATCCGAAACGAATGCATCCTTGGTGATTCCCGTCAAAACTTTGCGTTCACTCATGTCTAATAGACAAGCCTACGCCCACAACCGTATTCGGTTGCAGGCGTAGGACCCAAAAATTCTCGAGTGCCCGAGATATTTTTCTTACTTAGGCAGCGGCGAGAGCGATTTTCGTTTCTCGAAGGCTAACGTTCACTTCGATCTGTCCCACTCCCTCAAAGATGAGAGGAATGACCAGCGTCGGCGTGTTAAAGGTCGAGATTCGGATACTGTTTCCTCGAACCAGCGTGGGAGGTGTGATATTGCAAATCACTCCTTGGCCCGCAAAGATCGATGAGCTACTGCCCGTAATCATGTTTCCAAGCTCGGAGATTGCCGAAGCAACCAGCTGATCGAAAACTCGTGATGGCGCACCCATCATCAAGCTCGCAATCGCAAGCGCAGTGTCTTTGGACATGCTGTACATGACCAGGCCTTCAAGATCGCCATTCACTCCGCAGAGAATGTTCACCGGCAGCGCAGTAAACAACTCTGGTTTTGCGGATAGCTGACCTCTGGTCGGCTTCGCACCCATCATCATTTCTGCCACTGCCGAGGTCGCCTCGGCGAACGGCGCAACAAATTCAACTTTCATAAAACCCAATAACTCCTTTTGTTTGGTCGGCTGTTACTAGGCAGCATGTCGATTGATAACTTCTAGTACCTTATCGGCCTGGAAGGGCTTGACGATGAACTCTTTAGCTCCCGCCTGAAGGGCTTCAACCATTAAATTCTGTTGGCCCATTGCAGAGCACATCACGATTGTCGCGTTTGGGTCGGAAGCGCGGATGGCTTTCAGAGCCTCGATTCCGTCCATCTCGGGCATGGTGATGTCCATGGTGACCAGGTCTGGTTTGAGATCGTTGTAAAGCGAAACGGACTCAACTCCGTTTGCTGCTTCTCCAACGACTTCAAATCCGGCATCCGATAGGATGCGCTTGAGAGTGACTCGCATGAACAATGCGTCGTCTGTGATTAAGATGCGTTTAGCCATTTTTTCTCCTCGCTTGGTTTCTGATAGAAATACGGTTTCGGACACTCGTAGCCGATTTCCTTTGGATTGAAGATGCGTTCGCTACCCCCGATGAAGAGGTATCCACCAGGTCGCAACGCACCGTAGAATCGTCGGAAAATCTGCTCTTTTGCCTCGTCGACAAAGTAGATCAGAACATTCCGACAAACAATAAGGTCGTAGCCCGTGCCATAGCTGTCGGCAAGAAGGTTATGGCGTTGAAACGTCATGTACTTCTTCAGCTCGTCACTGACTGCGGCCCCCCGTGGCGTCTTGCTGAAGTATTTTTGATACTCCTTCGGAACGTCACGAAACTCTGTGCCGAACAACACCCCTTCCTGGGCTTGTTGCATTGCCGCGGCATCGATGTCCGTGCAGACAATGCGATGCGGCTTTCGGGGAGCATGAACGTCGAGGATCGAGGCAAGGCTGTAAGCCTCCGCACCCGTCGAGCATCCGGCACTCCAAACCTTGAGCGGCTTTCCGGCTTTTAACAAATCTGTTCGCATGAAGTGCTCCAGTTGCACCCAATGTTCCGGATTGCGGAACACTTCGGTGACATTGATCGCCAGGCGATCCAGGAACCATTCTCTTGCTTCTCGATCTTTGAGCACTAAATCGCAAAGCTCTTCAAAGCTCTTGAGCTTGCGCTGATCGATCAACATCAGCATTCGCCTGGTCAACTGATCTTGCTTGTAGTCGTTGAAGTTGATCCCTGCGACCGCATTGAAGCGGCGGTAGAAATCTTGAAACTGTTTTTCGTTAGGCTGCTGCACGTCTTCCTCCCTGTAGTCCAGCCACGATCGCCATGTATAGCTCGTGGGCAGGGAACTCGCCGTCTACTGCTCCAGCTTCTTTAGCCGAGCGCGGCATCCCGTAGACGGTGCAGGTCTCGGCGGATTCTCCGAGAATCATGCCGCCCGCCTTCTTGACTGCTTGGGCTCCGGCGGTTCCATCCCGTCCCATCCCGGTCATGATCACGCCGAGCGCCCGATCACCCAAATACTTTGCACCAGATTCAAACAGGTAGTCAGCGCAAGGCTTCACGCCGAGCCGATCTGGAGCATCGTTAAATTTGAGAGAGCTTTCTGAAGCAAACTCCAAGTGCATGCCGCCTTGCGCCAGCAGCGCGACTCCCGGTTCCAATTTGTCTCCGTCCTGGGCTTCGCGGACCTTGAATGAACCTGCCCCGTCGAGCCGGTGCGCCAGACTCTTAGTGAACCCGACAGGCATGTGCTGAACGATGACACATGGCACTCGCATACTCTTCGGTAGCGTTTCAAACAGCGTCATCAACGCCTTTGGACCGCCAGTCGAGGAAGCAATCAGCAGGACTTTGTTCGACTCAACAGCCTTGAGTTTCGGTGCCGAACCGAGTGGTGCCCGGTTGGACATCTTCGCCTGTGCTGCGGTGCGGACCTTGGGGATCAACTCCTTAAAGGTCTGATCCATTGACTCGGCGGTGATTTGAGTCGGCTTCGCAATGAAATCAATCGCACCGATTTCAAGGGCAGTCATCGTTGCCTTTGTGCCCACGGCGGTTAGCGTCGAACACATGACTACCGGCGTCGGGGCTTCCCGCATCACTTCCTGCAGGGCAATCAACCCGTTCTTATTAGGCATTTCGATGTCAAGCGTAATGACATCTGGTTTCAGCAATCGAACATTAGCAAGGACTTCGTCACCACTCGCCGCGGTTCCCACAACCTCCATATCGCCGGCTTTGTTGATAGCATCGCAAATCACTCGGCGCATGAAGATTGAGTCATCGACAACCAAGACCTTGATCATGCTGCTCTCCTCTCGACACCTTGCAACTCATCGCACTGAGAGATTGCACAATCAAGCATCTCGTTAAGTTCGTCCATCGTCAATCCGACCCGCTCAAACGCCTCTTGATCTAATTGATAGATCTGACCAAACGCCCCTTCGTTGATGCCTCGCTCCCTAACCATAAAGTCAGCGACGTGGATCAAATCAGCAATCGGATCTGGACATTCAGGCAAGCTCGGCTGGTGATGAAAACGGATCGCGCTCCCGTAAACCTTCGGCAGATTCCACACGTCGCAGAGTTCGGCTCCGACTTCGGCATGGTCAAACCCATAAACCTCGCGTTCAATCTCATCCAAGGGGCGTTGCTCCTTCTCGGCTCGGTTGACGAGGGACTCGAATTGACACTCCTTCCACACTGCAAAGACAACCGTGCCAAGATCGTGCAACAGTCCGATGCAGAACGGCAATTCGGCGTCTTGCATTTCCTTCTTGGTCGCCATCGACCGCACAAGGTATGCGGTGGTCAGTGAGTGGTTCCAAAGCAGGGTAGGGCTGATGCCTTTGCCGTTCAAGGCCTTGTGTAACCAAGGAAAGCTTGCTGCCACAAGCGACAAACTCTTGACTGTACGCATTCCGAGTACAACCACCGCGTCGGAAATGGATGTCACTTCGCGAGCCATTCCGTAGAAGGCCGAGTTAGCGAGCCGAAGAATTCTCACGGAGAGACTTGGATCTCGAGCCAAAGTTGCCGCAACGTGAATCGCACTCGAGTCCGCCAAGTCTGCGACTCGCATGACCTCAAATGCAACTTCTGGCATCGATGGCAACTCAGTAGTTTGCCGTAGTAATTGATTAAGCTGCGCGGACATGTTGACCCTCCCCGAACTTGTGTAGCAAGTTCATCTCCCGAGAACCACATGCCACGAATACCTCCCCTGACCCCAGGCACAATTGCGTGGACGTTGCCTGAGTTCCGCCGATCAGATCGGCTTCAAGGCGGGCATTGTGCTTGGTCAGGTTCTCGTGCAGAGCTTGGATGTTTCGCTCGCCAATGCTGAGATTCAAGCTAGCAGCTCCTGCGCCGAACTTAAAGACATTTGCGCCGCCTACAGCGACAAACTTGAGTCGACTCCGATTCGCTCCGGCGTTGATCAGCTCTTTGATCAAAGCAGGGATCGCCAAGTCCATGTAGCGCCCCGGAAGGTCGAGGTCCTTTCGTCCAGTGCTATCTGGCAGCACGACATGTGCAACTCCACCAACGTAACTTAGTGGGTCGTATGCCATGAGTCCGATGCAACTACCCAGGCCATGGCAACCTACCATCGGGGCCTTTCGCGCGACATATATCTCGCCCAATCGGGCGATCAAAATATCCTTTGTCTCCACTGTTACGCGGCCATCCCTAAGCCGAGGCGATCCCATAGTAGTTCGACCGACTCTTGACTCGGGATGAGCAGGAAGCTGCCCTTGACAGCCTCTTGGTCATCCCAGAGCTTAGTTTCGATAAACAGGGCAACTGCCTGCTCCGATGCCTCGGCGGCAATCGAGCCAAGGATCGAACCGAATGAATCGACCGCAAGCATCGGTGGCGTAGCGTTGCTAAACAATCCGGTGAAATCTGTAAATGCGGAAAGGAATGACCCGTTGATGATGTTTCCGACTTCAACGACGGAGCTCCATTCAAGTTCCGTGAGCTCATCGGCAGTCTCTGGTGCGGAGCCGATTAGCATTTGCCACAGTGCTTGACAACTTGGCCAGTCGAGGAAAAATGCCATGCGTCCATTGAAGTCGCCGTCCACTGCCATGTAGATCACAGCGTGAGTGTCGTCAACGTTATCGATCAGCTCGTGAACTCGGTCAAATGTGATCGGGCGAACCTGTGGAACAGAAATCAGGAAGTCTCGTCCGCAGACCGAAGCAAGGGCGCGTGCGGCGTGCCCCGTACCAATATTGGCAATCTCATTGAGAGCGCTCATGCGCATGTTCTGGTTCTCAATTGCCTGAACAATACTGATCGTGTTATCCGCCATGCGAAGGTGATTCCACAAAATTACTTGCTAGTAACACAGAATTTTGGGGATTGGTACACTGTTAGGGTTATGTCCGCTATCGACTTCGAACTGGTCCGGCACGCACTAGATGTTGCTGTGCAAAGCCAGATGAATGAAGTAGAGCTTGAAGTCGGCGCTGCGAAATTTTCCGCAGTGATCGAGAAAAAAGCGGCACCTAAGGTTGCACCCTCGCAGACCGTCGAAACTGCTGCACCCGCTGTCGTAGAAATTCAACCTTCCAGCAAACCGATCAAGGCAACATCGGTAGGGATATTCAGAACGGCCAAGGTGCCTTTGATTGCAGGAGCAACCGTCGAGAAGGGCGATGTGATCGGAACGATCTTCGCGCTTGGAATCTCCTCCGAAGTCCACTCTGCTATTGCCGGAACGATCTCTGACATCCTTGTTGAAGACGGTGACCCCGTCGAATATGGTCAGCCGATCATGGAGATCCTTATATGAGACGCGGCCAGACCCTCGTTGCGAGCCTCGCCGTCATAGCAATCATCGCGATCCTCGCCGTCGTTATGATGAAAGGTATGGGAGGCGCGGCACCAAAACCTAAAGCTGATGGTCGAGGAAAAACCGTGATGGGTAACGCGATGGCAACCGCCAATGATTCGGCGTGCCAAAGCAATTTGAGCCAGATGCGGCAGCTGATACAAGTCCAAAAAACCTCCGATGATGAGTTCAAGCCCACTTCACCCGCCGACATTCCTGGTGCGGCAAGCGTGAGTAAATGCCCGGTCGGCAAGGAAACCTATTTGGTCGACGAGCAGGGCAACGTCCATTGCCCCCACTTAGGACACGAGAAATACTGATGCTGAAAAAGGTTCTCATTGCAAACCGTGGCGAAATTGCCTGCCGTGCTATCCGCGCCTGCCGCGAACTGGGTATCGCTTCAGTAGCGATTTACAGCGAGGCAGACCGCGAAAGCCTTCACGTCAAGCTTGCCGACCAAGCCATCTGCGTCGGTGCCGGAAGCAACGGAGACTCTTATCTCAACCTCGCAAACGTTCTGATGGCTACCCAAATCAGCGGGGCTGAAGCTGTTCACCCTGGCTACGGATACTTCTCCGAGAGGGCAAACTTCGCGGTTGCACTAGAATCACTTGGAGTTAAGTTCATCGGACCTCCAACCGGAGCAATCGAGGCCATGGGCGACAAAGCCAGTGCCAAAAAAGCGGCTATCGAAGCCAACTGTCCTGTCGTGCCCGGCTCCGACGGCCCTGTCGCAAACGACAGCGAAGCCATTCAAGTCGCCGAAGAAATCGGCTATCCAGTGCTATTGAAGGCTGTCGCGGGTGGCGGCGGTCGGGGCATCCGCCGCGTCAACAACTCCGAGGAACTCAGCGGGCTCTGGAAAATGGCGACCGCCGAAGCCCAAGCCTCCTTCGGCTCGGGTGAAATGCTGGTCGAAAAATTCGTTCTCAATCCCCGCCACGTCGAAATTCAGGTCTTCGGCGACAGCTATGGAAACATGGTCTACCTTGGAGAGCGAGAGTGCTCGATACAGAACCTGCGTCACCAGAAGCTCGTCGAAGAAGCCCCCTACGCCGACCTGCCTCCCGAGGTCCGAAAGAGCATGGGAGAGGCTGCTGTCAGGGTCGCAAGCAGCGTTGGATATCAAAATGCGGGAACAGTTGAGTTCCTTGTCGACACCGATTTCAACTACTACTTCTTGGAGATGAACACTCGCCTACAAGTTGAGCACCCCGTGACCGAAGAGATCACTGGAATCGACCTGATGCAACTCATGCTCCGCACCACCAGCGGCGAAAAGCTCCCTTTCACCCAAGCCGATATCAAGCTAAAAGGTCACGCGATCGAAGCTCGGATCACCGCCCAAGACCCCGACAACGACTTCTCGCCTTCTACCGGAAAAATCACTGGCTGGCGCGCGCCAATGGGTCGCGGAGTTCGTATGGAATCCCACTGTTACGCCGGACTGACGGTTACTCCTTTCTATGATCCCCTCCTCGCCAAACTCATCGTCCGAGGCGAAACCCGAGCAGAGGCAGTGAGCAAACTCCAAGCCGCGCTACATGAATTTGAAGTGGAGGGCATCGCCACGAATATCCCATTCCTGCGTCGGCTAGCGGCCACACCTTCCTATGTCGCGGGTAACTTCGACACGGGATTCGTGCCGAAGTTCCTCGACGGTGAGGCCGTTTGAGCACCCCCTTTAGCTTCCGCCGAGTCGCCCGCGAGTGCGCTCTTCGCGCAATCTACACTTGCGAGTTGTCGCAGGTCTCCATCGATGACGCCCTTGAACTGACGTTCGATGCATTTCATGACGAGGAACAGCTAGATGATCTCACAAAGGGCGTCGACTATCCCGACGCCACCCTCGACCTCGTATTCCGCTTCGCTCGAGCTTTAGCAAAGGGAGCTTGGCAACACCGTGTTGGCCTCGACCGGACCATCTCCGCAGCAATCCCTGACTACGATTACAATCGTCTTGCCTCGGTGGATCGAAATGTGATGCGCCTGGCTCTTCACGAACTTCACGACTACCCTTATATCCCGCCTGCGGTGACGATCAACGAAGCCGTCGAAATGGCGAAGAAGTACAGCACTGCCGAGAGCGGCAAATTCGTCAACGGCGTCCTCGGTACCGTGCTGAAGCAAACCCTCAAAGCCAACTTCGACCCAAAAACCGCCCCCGCTGACCCAGATCTAGGCGAAGCCGAGCGCATCTTCCGCGCCCCAAAAGTCGAGCCAGAAGAGGAAACCATCGAAGCCGATTCCGAACAAGGAAAGCTTGTCAACCGCTTCGGCTGGACGATCAAGCAGTAAACTCTTGCCGTACTATGGCAACCATCCTTGACGGGCTCGCTCTCTCCAAAATCGTTCGCGCTGAGCTTGCCGAGCGAGTTGCCGCCCTCAGAGTAAAGGGAGTCACGCCTCGGCTCGACGTTGTCGTCGCCGCCCAAGACCCTGCTTCCGTTGCCTACGTCAACATGAAAAAGAAATGGGCCGCCGCCGCTGGCATGATCGGCGAACAGTTCGAGATTGACGAAAAAACCACCCAACAGGAGTTGATCGACATCATCGGTTCGCTCAACGCAAATCCCGCAGTCCACGGAGTCCTCCTTCAGCACCCGCTTCCAAAACACCTCGACGAGAACGCTGCCTTGCTTGCTCTTGGAGCGGAAAAAGATGCCGACGGGATCACTCCCGCATCTTTGGGACGCCTGACCGCTGGACTCGATGGATTCCGCTGCGCGACCCCGCTGGGCATCACCAAAATTCTCGACCACTACAACATCGACGTCACCGGAAAGCGCGCTCTTGTCATCGGTCGAAGCCACATCCTCGGCAAACCGATGGCTCTGATGCTGCTCGAAAGGAACGCCACCGTCACCATCGCCCACAGCAAAACCCTGGACCTCGCCGACCGATGCCGTGAAGCCGACATACTCGTCGCCGCCGTTGGCCGCGCCGAGATGGTCAAAGGCGATTGGATCAAGCCTGGAGCCACTGTCATTGATGCCGGATATAACAAAGTTGAGGGCCGAAAAGGTGATGTTGGGGACGTTCACTTCGAGTCCGCTGTTGAAATAGCCGGAGCGATCACTCCCGTCCCCGGCGGAGTCGGGCCGATGACGGTCGCCAGTCTATTGAGCAATGCAGTTACAGCGGCGGAAAAAACGGTTTCGTAAAGTGATTCTCTGGCTTTGTCTAGGGGTCGGACTCTACTTTGGGATGTGCTACAAGCTGGCCGACGGCTTGATTCATATGCCCAGATCCCATCCCGAGAAGCCATCTGAGTTTGCCGTCTGGCAACCCGTCAAAGATGTGAACGCCTGGGTGACTCCTTCAATCCTTGACGGGAAGCGAGAGACCGTCTTCGTCCTCTGTCACGGCCTAGGCGGAAATCGTGGTTACTACGCCAACACCGGCCTCGAGCTCCAAAAGCGCGGCTACCAGGTCGTTATATTGCCAATGACGGGCCAAGACGACAACCCCTCCGAAACCGTCGGCTTCGGCCCGGCTGAGTCCGAACTCATCCGCCAAACAGTCCGTGCCCTTAAGGCCGAGCGGACCATTCTCGTCGGCTGCTCGCTGGGCGGAGCCGCCGCCTGGCTCGCCTCGGATGAGCCTGGTGTGAGTGCCGTGGTTTCAGATTCTGCCTTTGCGCGATTGGACGAGGCTTGCGAAGCATGGCTCAAAAAAGACCTCCCCTACGGCAACATCCTCCTCCGCCCCGTGATCTGGTTCGGCACGGCGAGGGTTGGGGTTAAGCCCAGCGAGGTGAACCCGGTAGATACCGCTAAAAAATGGATGATTTGGGGTGCACAGATCAGCGAACTTGATGAGAAAGGCAAACCAATGGGCACACCGAACCTCCGTAGGCCAGCCCTCGTCATCCACGGCGCCGAGGACCGTCTTTTCGGCAAATCCAACGCTGAAGCGTTGGCCAAAGCCGCCGAAGCCGACCTATGGATCGTCCCCGACAAAGGCCATGCTCAACCCGTCGATGATCCCGGGTATGTAGATCGGCTCATCAAGCTAGCGAATTCGACAGCTGCAAGCTAACATTCCTCATCCTCTCGAATCGCTTCCAGCTCCTCCGCCGACTCCATCCAAACCATGAGCAATTTCGTTGGCTCATCCGGATGTTGGGACGGCAAAGCTGACTCGTAGCGGTGCCGATGACGCGAAAAGAAGATCATCGAGTCTCCGGGCTGCAGCATAATGACCTCTTTCGCAAGCGTCACCTTCAGAAGTCCTTGAAGGCAATAGACGTACTCCTCACCCGAATGGCGGAACCCCTCAATGTCCTGGTCGCCGTAGAGCTCCATCATCGCCGCCTCCAGTTTTCCGCCCCTCAAAGCGCAATTCGAGTTCTGCAGGAAGCCGCTGACAAAACCCAAGTTCCCGAGGCGCTTTCGTTCAGTAGCACTCTCGACTTTGGCAAAGTCGACTACGGTGCTGGGCGCCTTCTGTTTTCGAAATGCCACCCCCCAGTCTTCATCCGACCGCCGATGAATCCGGTAGTCGCGATCCCAATCCTCGCTTACGACCATGAGGTTCGGAATGACGGTCTGAAGCGCCACGCAAAGCCGGTCCAGCGCATCTTCTGAAATCGGCTCGCCTCTCTCAATCCTCATCAAGGTCGTCTTGCTGATTCTCGCCCGAGCAGAAAGCGCCCGAATCGAGAGTCCGCGCGACTCTCTAAGGTGCCGGATGCGCGGACCTGCGATCCTAGCTGCCTCTTCGACGTTTTCGTACCCTCTCCAACTTAATTTCGGCATCTTCTTATTACTCTGGCTGGTGCGCACCCGGATTGGTTTAGCGAAAACTCTAAACGTTCCTAACCATGACCCAAATCCTGCCGGATTGGGTCATTTTGAACCCAAGTTTGCTCCACAATAGGGAACATATCATCCGTGAATGATAGTAGATTTTAGCAAGTCCCAGAACTTGGGGGAAGAAATCAAATGAAGATTCGCACTCAATCACTTTTCGCCGTCGGCATTGCGACGGCACTAATCGGCTGCGGAGGCTCCGGCACAACTACACCGTTGGTCACACTCGACAAAAGCTCAGCCCGAGCTGCCGTCAAAGAAGCGGCTGGTTCGGTTCAGTCCGTCAAGTCTTCCAATGCAAAGCTCGCCAGAGAGGCAAGCTCCAAACTCTCACTCCAGTCGAGAGAACACGACGGCGACGGAGAGCAGGAAGGAGGCGGAGGAACCGAAGGCGGTAACCCGAACGGAATTTGGTACAAGACAACCAAGGAGGAGTATGGTTTTGCTAATGGTAACGAGTTTCGGAGTGTTTTTGAAGGCGACATGTTCTCCGATGCCGAACATATTAACAAAATTGGCTACCAGAACAACTATGTCCGCTATGAGGATGTGGTTGGGTTCAACGAAACCGACTATCACTTCACGAGCGGGATATACGCTCCAAATCGGTACAAATCGAGCACAATGCTCAACCCCATTTCCGGTAAGTCGTCATACGAGACCCTGATTATCGACAAGGGAGATGATGGGAAAATCTATGAAACCATCTCAAAGTTCAAGCAGGAGAGCTGGGAATCGAAGACCGAATTCGAGATTTCGTTCTCAGTCGGAGGTAGCCGCTACATCTTTATCGGTTCGGTTGAAGACAACGGCGTTGTTCAATCCAGCTGGACAAACTCGCTCGGTTACAAGATCAATTGGAGAGTCAACCAAGACGGATCTGGTTCCATAAGGCTCGAAAACGCCAACAACCCCCTCTGCCCTGCAACTGGTGAGTACGGAGTCGACGGAAAAGGCACACTGACCTTCGCCGATGGAACACAAGAAGCGTTCGACATGAATGCCGAAAACTTCTGGCAATAAGGATTCTGAGGAGCACGACTCAGATGTCGCGGGGTCTTAGGGCCCCGCTTTTTTGTGCCAGCCGCTTGTATCTTGCACGTTGCATTGGGAGAGCCGACCCTCCTATACTTGCCAAATGGTTCGCGCTGCTGCCGTTGCCTGCTTCCTCCTTTCGATTGCCATGTCCACTGCCCAAACCCGACCCACTCCGTCGCCCCGTCAGCTCGCATGGCACAAGATGGAGTACTACGGCTTCGTCCACTTTGGTCCAAACACGTTCAGCGGAAAAGAGTGGGGTGAAGGCAACGAGGACCCGCGCAGCTTTAACCCGACCCAACTTGACACTCGCCAGTGGGCGAAGACGTTCAAGAAAGCCGGGATGAAGGGCGTCATTCTGACCGCCAAGCACCACGACGGGTTTTGCCTCTGGCCAAGCAAGTTCTCCACCCACACTGTCGCCCAATCCCCACTCAAGCGAGACGTACTTAAAGAACTCTCTCAAGCTTGCAAAGCCGAGGGACTCAAACTCGGTGTCTACCTGTCGCCTTGGGATCGAAACCACCCAACCTACGGCACCGACAAGTACAACGATACGTTTGTCGGCATGCTCGAAGAAGTCCTAGGCAACTACGGTGAAGTTTTTGAAGTCTGGTTCGACGGAGCCAACGGCGAGGGCGCAAACGGCAAAAAGCAGGTTTACGACTGGAAGCGGTACATCGACACCGTCCGCCGACTCCAGCCCAAGGCCGTGATCTTCTCCGACGCGGGCCCCGACGTCCGCTGGGTCGGAAACGAATCCGGAAAGAGCCCGAGCACCAACTGGGCAACCATCAACCGCAGCCGCTACGTCCCGGGTACGTCGCTCTACAAAGAACTCGGCGAAGGTGACCCGAACGGCACCGATTGGGTGCCAAGCGAGTGCGACGTGAGCATCCGACCAGGTTGGTTTTGGCGTGAATCCGAAAACGCAAAGGTCAAGAGCGCCACCGATCTGGAGAACCTGTTCTATCAATCCGTCGGTAACGGCTCCTCCTTTCTCCTCAACGTTCCACCCGATACCAGAGGTCTCATTCATGAAAATGACGTCAAGTCTTTGCTCGGACTAAGGGCCAAACTCGACAAGACCTTCAAAACCCCGCTCAGTGCTCCAATCAAGGTAGAAGACACTAAATCCCTCTCAATCAACTTCAAAAAACCCACACTCATCGACCGAATCGAGCTGAACGAGGAAATCGCCAAGGGGCAAACCATCGCCCAATTTGACGTCAAGGGCCAAGTTAATGGCAAGTGGGAATCCCTCGCCACCGGAACGACCATCGGCAACAAGCGCCTCTTCCGCGTCGTTCCGACGACGGTCACTTCGCTCAAACTCACGGTGGAAAAAGCGTACGGGGCACCGATCATCTCTAGCTTCCGTGCCTTCAACAGCGGCGAGCAAAGCTTTATGACCGAAAGCAAAGCCCAAAAAGACGCCCGAATGGCGTGGTGGCGCGATGCTCGTTTTGGGATGTTCATCCACTGGGGACTTTACTCAGTCCCCGCCGGAACTTGGAACGGCAAGGAGTACGGAGGCGCATCCGAGTGGCTCATCAACTCGGCACAGATCAAAATCAAAGACTGGGAGCCGCTCCAAAAGCAGTTCAATCCGGTCAACTTCAACGCGAAAGAAATTGTCAGGGTTGCCCGAGCGGCGGGAATGAAGTACATCGTCATAACCAGTAAGCACCACGAAGGATTCGCCATGTGGCCGACCAAAGAAGGCACTTGGGACATCGGACACACTCAGTTCAAACGCGATCCCCTGAAGGAGCTCAGCGACGAGTGCAAAAGGCAGGGCATCAAATTCTGCACATACCATTCGATTCTCGACTGGCACCACCCTGACCACACCCCCCGCGAGAAGTACGACCTTCGGCCAGAAGTCAAAGCGGATTTTGAAAGGTATGTTCGGTATCTGAAGGCGCAGCTCAAGGAAGTGGTCACCCGCTACAACCCTGCAGTCATGTGGTTCGACGGTGAGTGGCTGAACACCTGGAACCACGAGCGCGGAGTTGACCTGTACAACTACGTCCGCGGTCTCAAACCCGACATCATCATCAACAACCGCGTCGACACCGGTCGCGCCGGAATGAGTGGCCTCTCTGCCTCCGGCTTCGCTGGAGATTTCGGTACCCCCGAGCAAGAAATCCCCGCCGATGGTCTCAGCATCGACTGGGAAAGCTGCATGACGATGAACGGCTCATGGGGCTACCACGCGGGGGATAACAACTGGAAATCTGCCGACACTCTCATTTTCAACCTGGTGGACTGCGCCTCAAAAGGCGGCAATTACCTTCTCAACGTCGGTCCTACCGCCCTCGGAGAAATCCCGCCCGCTAGCGTCGAAAGGTTGGAGGCGGTAGGGAAGTGGCTGCATCTAAACGGCGAAGCCATCTACGGAACCCAGGCGTCTCCGTTTGCCAAACCCCTGAGTTGGGGGCGGGTAACCCGAAAGGGCAACACGCTCTATTGCACGGTTTTTGATAAGAACGCTTTCCAAATCGAACTCCCCGGACTCCAGACTCCGATCAAGTCGGCAAAATTGCTCGGCTCGGGTAAGTCGCTTCCGATCATTGACGGTCTGGCAAGCCCCCTCATTGAAGTGCCTGCTGAGATCAAAGAACCGGTCGTCATCAAAGTCGAACTCGAGGGCGAGCCGAGCATCGTCAAAGTTCTCCCCCAGCAAAACCTAAATGGCTCCTTCACCTTCCTCGCCGCCGATGCAACTATCAACGGCACGACAGCCAAGTTCGAGGACGCCAAAAAAGCCATCGGATTCTGGACCAACCAGACCGACAGCGTCTTCTGGGACATCAACATCGTCCGCCCAGGCAAGTACAAACTCCAACTCGAATACGCCTGCGAAGCCGGCAGCGAAGGCTCCCTGTGCTCCCTCCTGAGCGGTGATATCGAAACCCAGTTCACAATTGCGAGCACTGGTGGCTGGTCAACATTCAAAACCCTCGACCTCGGAGAAGTGAACCTCACCAAAACGGGCAAAACCCGGTTCGAAGCCAAGGTGCGAATGATGCCCAAAGGTGCGGTGATGAATCTGAAGTCAATAAAGTTAATAACACCTTAACATCCCGTTCCCAATTCCAGCCGTAACCACGATTGAAGGTCAAAATGGATAACAACCAAGCCCTCATCGCCTCAATCGAGGCATTCGACATCGACGGCGGACAAGTCCAAACATCGTTCGCCGATCGCCTTGCCAAAGAGCAAGGCTGGACTCCCGAGTTCACCCAGCGGGTCATCCTCGAGTACAAGCGCTTTGTCGCCCTCGCCATGATCTCCAAGACACCGGTTACTCCCTCGCTCATTGTCGACGAAGCCTGGCACCTCCACCTCGTCTACACCCGCTCCTACTGGGAGCGCTTCATGCCGATGCTCCCGCGGCCGCTCCACCACGAGCCGACTAAAGGGGGAGAATCCGAAGACACCAAACACAAAACCCAGTTTGGATCGACGCTCGAACTCTACCGGCAAACCTTTGGTGAGGACGCACCGGCAGATATATGGCGTGGCAAACTCCCTCAAAAGCCAGAAGCTCCGAAGGCTGGAGTGCGGGCCAAACTAGTCTGGGCAACGCTCCTAACGGGAAGTGCCGCTGCTCTCGTCGGGTGCACAGCCCTAGCTCAAACCGGATCTCCTGCCAGCCTCGTCCCTCTGCTCTTCATCGGAGGAGTTGTGGTGATCATCGTGATTATCGCTGCAGTGACATCCGATCAACAACGCCGTAAGAACGGCAACTGTAGCACCAGCGGCGGAGGTTGCTCGTCAACCACCGGAGCCGATTCTGGCGGCCACGGTCACTCGGGTCACTGCAGTGGCGGCGGCCACTGCTCCGGCGGACACGGCGGCGGTGACGGCGGCTCGGGCGGAGGAGACGGTGGCGAAGGAGGCTGCGGAGGTGGAGGTTGTGGAGGAGGCGACTAACCCCACTGGGACCGCAGGTCGAAGATCCCGATGAAGTTGGGGCGTTTCGCCTGCCGAGCGAGGGCAGCGAGGCTTCAAGCCTCTAACGGTAATTCTTCAAACCCCAACCGACCTCCGTCATCCCGAATGACTTTCAAAACCCCGTCCTCCACAAACGAGTAGACCAACCCTTCCCCAAGAGCTGCTGCGACAAACGACGGTGCCGACAGTTTTGATGCACTTAACGCCGCGTCGATATTCAAAACCCCCTCCACCTTTCGAGCAAAAGAAGCGTCGAAAATCCGAACCACCGCACGTAAACTTGGCTTGATCTTTTTTGCAGATAGCCCTGTCGACAGGTTTGTCGCATCGTTATCAGTTACTGCAATCACCGCCGAGCACCGATGAACCCCCGCTCGCTCCAGAACTTCTACCTCTCTCCCATCACCGACCAAAAAGTGAACTGAATCCGGCAACATTCGGCGATCTCGCGCGGAGGCATCGGTATCGACCGCTACCACTTCAATTCCCATGTGGCGCAGGTACTCAACCGTCCTCCGCCCAACGTTGCCGAGTCCGACCACAATAACGTGTCCGCTCGCATTCACCCGTTGCTTACCTGCAAGTTCGTCGAACCGAGTCGAGACGATGTAATTGGTAATGATCGAATAAACAACCGCTACTCCTGCCGAGCCAAGAACCATCATTACGCAGGTGTACAGCTTCAGAATCCAAGATTCTCTTCCCACGTTGATGTCCCCGTATCCCGTCGTCGTCAACGTCGTAACCACAAAGTACAAAGAGTCGATCAACGAAAGTTTCATTCCGAGGTGGAACACCATGATGCTCCCCATGGCGAGTAACGAAATGAGGAGGAAAGCAACTTTCAGACTCCCGGGAATCGATCCCGCAAACTGCTGAAAAGATATACGGGGTCTTGTCGCCCGCCTCGGACCTGCCGTCGCCTCTCGACGGTGCGCTACCAAATCATCTGCCAAACCGATGTCGTCTGCTGACGGCGAGTCAGTCCGAACCAACGTGTATTGTTCCCCTCTCCACTCGAACGCTCCCAAAACACTGGGATCAAGTGCCGCCGCCGCAAAGCTTGGAGCCGCCACCATTGACATTGCAAGTGTTCGATCAATGCCCGACTCGCGGTGCAACCTCGCGGCAAGGGTCTGATCGCCGAGTCGAATCACAACTCGGCAAGTCGCCCCACTTTCCACTGCGTCCATTGCGATCTCCAAGTTCGCCAAATCCGAACTGGTCACCGCCAACAGCGCCCGAGCTTCCGAAAGTCCGGCTAATCGCAAAGAATCGATGTCGCGCGCATCTGCAATCTGAACTATAGCCCCAGCCTCCTGGGCGATCTTCTTAAACCCGCGCTTATCCTCAGTCGTCACCACCGTAACCGGAATGCCAAGCTGCCGCAGAAGCATGGTGCACCGAAACCCCACCTGCCCCAACCCGCAAACAATTACATGCGCCATGAACCTCCCAAGTCTACGCCAACCGTAACTCCAGCACCCCTACCAGGATGAACGGCACACCCAAAGTGGATTAACAAACTTGCTGCGCTGAATGGCAGTGAGGGATTTGGGCATTGAATACAGGCATTAGGACGAGTCATCGGCTAGAGACAGGGTTGCGAGTCGACCCGAAGCTCTTGCTTTCCAGCCAGATTTTGCAACTATCCATGCAAGAACTGGAGCAGAAACTGGAGGCGGAACTCAATGAGAACCCTGCCCTGGAACGCCTTGCTCCTGAAGAGATTCCCCTAACCGAGCGGGAAATCCTCCGCAACATCGCTCCCCGCGAGCTCAAACCCCACGGCGATGACCGAGAGCTTTGGCGTTCCTTGCCAACTGACGACGTCACTCCCGGCTGGATTGACCTTGCGTCGTCAGAAACGACGCTCCACGAATACCTCAGCGCCCAGCTTCTGCCGCAGCTCTCCGAAGACCTCCGCCAAGCCGGAGAGTTTGCTATCGGTTGCCTCAACGAAAACGGATACCTGTACGAGCCGGTCGAAGAAATCGCCCTCGGCGGAAACTGCTCCATCGAAGACGCGGAATACGTGATCGAGCAACTCAAAAAGTGTGAACCCGCAGGAATCGGGGCAAGCGGAATTCAAGAGAGCCTTCTGCTTCAACTCAAGGAAGATGAGACTTTTGAAGGCAAGATCGCCCGAAAGATTGTCCGCGACCACCTCGATCTGTTCACCGGCGGCAAGCGCATGAAGCTCGCCCGCCGATTCTCGGTCACCCCGGCGGTCATCAACGAAGTCTTCGACCTCATCATGGGCTGCGTCCCATTCCCCGGCGATGCCTTTAGGCCAAGCAGCCAGAGCCATGAAGCTCGGTTGCCAGCAATTCAGCCCGACATCGTGCTTTCGCGATCAGAATTCGGTTGGGAAGTCAGTGTCCGAGGTCCATCCGCGTCCGAATTCTGCGTCAACGGTTACTACAAGAAGCGACTCGATGATCTACAACAACAGGCTCGGGTCGAGAAGGATGAGAAGCGGCACTTGTCGCACTTCGTCGGTAGAGCGAGCGACTTTATTGACTGTCTTGAACAGCGCCACCGAACCATGATGCGCGTCGGTCAGTATCTCATCGAGAAGCAAGCCGGATTCGTCTCCACTGGCGATGTCTCGTTCCTCATGCCGCTTACCCGAACCCAGTTGGCCCACGACATCGACCTGCACGAAAGCACTGTCAGCCGCGCCACCCAAGGCAAGTTCGTCCAACTCTCGACTGGCGAAACTGTCTCGTTCGAAGTCTTCTTCAAACCGGCGCTGCGGGTTCAAAAGATGATCGAGGAAATCCTCGCCACCGAAAACCCCGACAACCCGCTCTCCGACGAACGAATCGCGAAGATTCTTGCGGATAAAGGCGTCCACGTCGCTCGCCGAACGGTGAACAAGTACCGGGATCGCACCAAGCTCCTGAGCAGCCGAAAGCGCCGCTCTGCTTAACCCAAAAGATTGATTGAACGTATGGACGGATCAACCACGTCCATAATCCAATCGTGTCCGTCAAGCTCCGTTTCTCCAAACCTCTCCAAGTCGTCTTGGGCATCTCCGCCGCCCTGATGGCCCTGCTTGGAATCGCCTACGCCCTGACCGACATCCCGTCTGCGGCCTCAAAATTCAAGGAAAACGAAGCCAAAGCCAAAGCCGCTGGACTATTTACGTCGAGCGAAGAGTTTCTTGCCACTCTAGAAGTCCCGACAAACGAGAATGGAGCCACGTTGATGAAAATGGTGTTGGACGAGTTCACCAAAAATTACGAAAGTCGCAAACTGTTCGAGTTAAACCAAAAATCACTCAACACCCCGCTCATCACGGCGTCCTACCAAGAGTTCGATCCGTTCTGGAAACAGGTTGATCAAGCCGCCAAGCTCAAATACTGCATCTTTCCGCGCAACCGAAAGCCGCTCATCAATGCCGAGTATCCAGAGCTTGCAACGCTCAAAAGCGTCGTCAAGTTTGCTTCCCTCCGTGCTGATGTCGCAGTTGAACAGAACCAGCCACAAGTCGCCGCCGAAGCCTGGCGCCGCGCCGCTAACGTCGCCCTCGTGGCCGACGACGAGCCAACGCTCATCGGCCTACTTGTGCGAATCGCTGGCGAGGCGATTGTAGAAGAATCGATGCGTAAAGCCCTCAACCGCCGAGGTCAAGACCCCGCCTTGCGGGCCGCCGCATGGCAGACCCTCCAACTCCTCGACCAGCCCCTCGACTTCGCGAGAACGATGAAAACCGAGCACGTCTTCGCGCTCGAAGGCTTTGACTCCTTAGCTAGAGCTCAGACAAACTTAAATGAAGAGTGGATGACGGAAGACGGGAACCGGTTGATCAGGACATATAGCAAGATTCCACGTGCAAAGCTTGCAGCCAATTCTCGCATCCATGAAATCTATGCCGAGTTCTACACTCGCCTGGGAAGTGATCCTTACGACTCCAAAAAGATCGAAAATGCGAGCAATTGGATGGATCGAGAATTGGAGTCCAAGAACGGACTCAGCTACATTTTGCCAAAGATTCTGATGCCGGTCTTCTCCCAAGCCGGAAAAGCCTGCTCAAAAACCTACGCCCAGCGGAACGTCTTGATGCAAGCCATCAAACTCCTCGAAAACCCAACCCAGAGAGACCTCCCCCTCAAGGGCCGCTACGCCCTCGACAGCGACGGAAAACCCCTCCGCCTAACCTGGGACAAAAACCAACGCATCATCTACAGTATCGGACCAAACTTCAAGGACGACGGTGGAGTCATTGAGCGACCCAAGTCAGGCGGCAGCCTTGACTACGACTACGGCGTAGCCATCCCCAAATGAAATCTTTCCGAAAGCCCCTCATCGTCACTGGAATCGTCGTCTGCATCATCGGTGCCGCAGCCACGATCTACCTGACGACCACTGGAGTCCTACCCGCGTTCCGCTCGTACTCTGCCCAAGTCGAGCGCGCCCACGAACTCTGCTTCCCCTTGGAACGGGAAGAAATCATCCAGAAATTCCCCATCATCAAGTCGGACGGAGTTCTGATCGCCCAGGAGATCGCGAGCGACCTCGGACGGGGCACCGCAACCGTCCTCAAAGCCCCCACGCCATCCGCCAAACTGATTCCGCCCGACCCCCAAACCCTCGAAATTTGGCAGAAAATCTCTCCAAAACTGAAGGAAATCCCCCGGTTAGAAGCCGCCAAACAGTGGAGCGGAGCCTCCGCCAGCCACTCCATCGACGCTGATCTTCAAATCAACGTAGGCCAAGGGGCGCTCCTTTCGCGCCTGGCCGGACACCTCGCCAATGCCGACCGAATCGAAGACGCCTGCCAAGTCTGGAAACTCTTCTTCCTCCTCAACAAAGCCCGAGGAGAAGGGCAGTGGGCCGGCGCCAGGCTGATTGAGCTCAAGTCGAACCAGAAAGCACTTTCCGATTTCCTCGCTTACGCACCAAGATGGCGGGCTAGTCCCGCCTATCAAACCTGCGCCAACCAGTGGTTCGACACCGTGCTCCGCAAAACCGACTACCGAAAGTACGCTTGGAACGACTTCTCGATGATCCACACCGCCCTCGATAAGTTCCAAGACCTCGGCGGCTCCTGGAACACCCCGTTCGGGCGCCTTCTTAAGCTCACGAGCATGGAACCCCTCCGAAGCGCAACCCGCGCCGAGCACCTACGTGGCTTCATCGAGCCCTATCCATTGCTGGAAGCCAACCCAAACTCGCCCGCCGTCTTCGATGACTACATCAACAAGGTCCGCGCCACCCACGCCACTAGCAACAAATTCTCCAAGGAGTTCCTCCACGAACTCGGCCCAGCGCCGGGTGTCGGCCGAATGATCGAGAGCCTTGAGCGAGACATCAATCTGCTCCGCTCAAAGCTCTAAATGGAGACCCTTACCAGCCTCGAACCGCCAGCTGCTCGCTCGGCAGCAGCGAATCGCAGTTGATCCCGACCATCGCCTCGCCAAGATTCTTACTAATTTCCGCAAGCTTCTTCGCATCCTTGTAGAACAGAACCGATTCAACAATCGCCTTTGCCCGCTTCGCCGGATCGCCGCTCTTGAAGATTCCGGAGCCAACAAACACTGTCTCCGCCCCGAGCTTCATCATCAAAGCCGCATCTGCTGGAGTCGCGATTCCGCCTGCCGAGAAGTTCGGGACTGGAAGCCGTCCGAGACGATGAACCTCGCGAACGAGCTCCAACGGAGCCTGGTGCTCCTTCGCCAAAACGTACAGCTCGTCATCCCGGGCGTTGTGAACAAGCCGAATCTCCGCCATGATCGTGCGCATGTGTCGAACCGCTTCTACAACGTCGCCCGTCCCGGCTTCGCCCTTGGTTCGGATCATCGCCGCGCCCTCGGCGCATCGCCGCAAAGCCTCGCCCAAATTTCTCGCGCCGCAAACAAACGGAACCGTAAACGCATGCTTGTCGATATGGTTCGCGTGGTCAGCCGGAGTCAGAACTTCGCTTTCGTCAACGAAGTCGACTTCCAGCGCCTCCAAAATCTCCGCCTCGACAAAGTGCCCAATCCGCGCCTTCGCCATCACCGGAATCGAAACCGTCTCTTTAATGCCCAGAATCATCTCCGGGTCGCTCATGCGCGAAACGCCGCCGTCGCGTCGAATGTCAGCCGGAACTCGCTCTAAAGCCATGACCGCAACCGCGCCCGCGTCCTCTGCAATCCGAGCCTGTTCAGGGTTAACAACGTCCATAATCACGCCCCCCTTCAGCATCTCCGCCAGCCCAACTTTTTCGCGCCAAGTCTTCAAACTCATGGTGTTAAGGATACCTTTCTGGGCAACCTGGGACCCCACTTGCACTCATGGGCCTAAGGTTCGAACAGTCGCTCCCGGTTGCTTCCTACGGAAGTTTTGTCAATGTCCTCTGCAACTCTGCTTTAGCGTCATCAAACGGCCTTCGATCTTCAAAACCAAACGGGTGCCAGGGGTACCAAGCCGTCGCGGGAACCTGTCCAAAGCGCATCTGGCGAGCATCGAGTTTCTCTCGGAACTTCTCTTGGTCAGCGAAGCTCCGGGGCGGGTTCGACTGGAGCTCTTCGTAACCGTAAGAAACAATGTCCATGGCGGTGGACTTCCAAGCGGCCTCAATGCGAGGATACTTCCGCCACTTTCCCCACTCTTCAAACTGAGGATCAGACGGCCGAATTCCTAAATCAGAAAATACCTTTGCCGCAGGATAACTCGGGTCATTGATTTGAAAGAGGCTGAATAGCTCGTATTTGAGTCCGAATTTCAAGTTTTGATTCATGACCTCGGTGGCCAAGAGTTTCTTTGCATGCTCAACAAGATCCTGGTCCCGCTCCAGCCTGGTAAGCAGCCGAGTAGCGACCTTCATTTCCTGCCGAAGGATTCCTCTCGCGACCAGTGCTGGAAACTGGGATTCATAGTTATCAGTAATGTGACTGCGAAGCCAAGCCACATCTTTCATCAGTGAAAGAGCCTCGGCGGGACTGGCCGTGGTTAACGCCTTGTTCAGCGTATGCTGGGCCACCTGGCGGTAGTAGGTGTACTCGGGCAACAACATTGCATATCCTTCGCGAAACTCACGCGGAATGCGAATCACCTTTTGGTCCCGAATCGGCTCGATCCGCTTCCACAATGAATCGAGAATTTCAGACTGTGCCACCGTCGTTCGACCGTCGGGCTTGGCCGTGAAGTTGATTTCATTCGCAACCTTCGGATCCTTTCCCAAGGCAAGGTTGTAGGCCTTCAGTGCGTCTCGAAGTTGCTCGCCAGCATACGTCGCCGAAGGCACGTTGTACTCCCGATTCAATTCGTCGGCGGTAGCAAACAACCCATACTTCTGGCACTTCTCCTCCCCATCGCGGTAAGCAGCAATCGCCGGCCCGATGCCGGTCTGCCGCTCAAAAACAACAATCCCCACTCCGGCAAGCCCAAGCGCAATAACCGTAGGAATCACGAAAACTTTAACCCAATTTCGCTGTCCAGATTCGACCACAAACACCACGACGCACCCAGCCGCGCAATTCGTTCAAAAAAGGTGGGCAACTTTGTAACCGCGCAACGACTCACTGGCGACCCTGTAAACTCAAACTACTTGCTCCACTTAGAAGCCTTAGCCGACGCCCCGTCTCTGACGCCAAAACAACTCGCCGCGAAGCACGGCGACGAAGCGGCCCGATGGGCACTGATGCAATTTGACCTCAGAAAGCGAGCAACCAAAAAATACGGCGATCTCGCCGAAGACATGCTATTCGAGCGGGAAGCCCTCGAACAAGCCTCCAGCTTCGCCGTCGCCCGCTACCACGCCAGTCAATTCCCCCAAGATGCACTCGTCATCGACCTAACCGCTGGACTCGGCGGCGACGCCCTCGCCCTCGCCGCCCGCGGCCCTCTCATCGCCTACGAAAACGACCCCACCCGCGCCGAACTTCTTGAGTTCAATTTATTGCGACTGCAGAACCTTGGAAGCACCGGGATTCCAGAACGTGAAGTCCGAGTCGCCGACGGCACACAAGCCCTCCTCGAACCCCTAACTCCCAACTCGCAACTCTCAACCCCCAGCTACTACTGGACCGACCCGGACCGCCGCTCCGCCACCGGACGCCGACTCACCAAACCCGAAGACTACACCCCCAACCCCGGCGATCTCGCCGCAAAACTCAAAGACTCCAAACTCGCTGGAATCAAGCTGTCCCCCCTCCTGCCAGATGACTACCTTGAGTCCCTTTGTGAATCCCACAATGGCTCCCTTGAATTCATCTCTCACCATGGCGAATGTCTCGAAGCTATCATCTGGCTCGGAACCGAAAACAAGAAGCCTAAACGTCAAGCCGTGATCCTCCACCCAAACCACCAACCAACACGAATCGAGGCAACCTCAAACCCCCCACTCCAAGCTGCCCACCCCGAGCGCTACATTCACGACTGCGATCCCGCCGTGGTCCGTGCCCACTGCCTCGGAACTTTTGGACTCTTCCAACTAGGCGACTCCCCCGGCTACCTGACCTCTGACGACCCAAACCCCAATCTCGCCTATCGAACCTACGAAGTTCTAGGCAGTCCGACGAAGAACCAACTCAAGGCTAAGTTGCAGCAACTCAACGCAAGAGTCTTCGAACTCAAACAACGAGGGACAAACCACGATCCCGTGAAGCTCCTCAAGGAGATCAAGACCAATGGGGACCGCCCCATTTCCCTAATCGCATTTCGATCGGGAAACAGTATTCGCTATGTCTTGACCGAGCGGTTAAGATAGAATCGTAGAAATGCCCCAATTCCTCCTTGAACTAGGACTAAACCGCCCGGATATGATGCAAGGTCCTAGCGAAGATGAGATGAGCCTGGTCGTCCAACATTACGCCTATTGGGAGGTTCTCTCCCAAACTGGGAAAGCTCTCGTCGTGGGCCGCACCCAAGACGATCGGCCCAACGGCTACGCCATTTTTCTTGCCGAGAACGAAGAGCATGCCCAGTTGATCGCGGAAAACGATCCGGCCGTCGGCAAAGTCTTCAGTTACGTGGTTCGTCCCTACAAAGTCTCCCTCCTCGGCGACCCCGCTGCCTTCAAACCCTGATACAATCACTGGGTATGAACGCACTGCTCAGCCCGATCACCAGGCCAATTGAGCAAGTGCTCATCTTCATCGGCGAGGTTTCGATCCTGATCGCCGATGCCTTCAAGCGACTGTTCGCTGGCCGAATCGAAGCAAAAGAAACGATCAACCAGATGGCGTTCGTAGGAGTGAACTCGGTGCCCATCGTTGCACTCACGGGATTCTTTAGCGGAGCTGTTTTTAGTCTCTATCTCAGCACCTTTCTGAACAGGTACGGTGCGGGCTCTTTTGTCGGAGCAACGGTTGCCCTGTCGATGATCCGTGAGATCGGCCCTGTTCTGGCCGGAATCATGGTCGCCGCCCGCTGCGGCTCAGCGATGGCGGCGCAGATCGGTACCATGCAGGTGACGGAACAGGTGGACGCCCTGCGAATGCTGAGCGTCCACCCCACGAACTATCTGGTGATCCCGCGGATGGTCGCAAGTATCTTCATGCTGCCAATCCTCGCGATGATCTGTATGACCATCGGAATCGGTGGTGGCCTGCTGGTCGCGATGTCCGAGAACATCGCTCCCGGAACCTATCTCACCTCCATCACCCAGTTCGTCAAGCCCGACGATATCCTGAAGGGCCTGATCAAAGCTCCCGTTTTTGGGATCATCATCAGCATCGTCGCCTGCCAACAGGGAATGCGAACCACCAACGGCGCCGTCGGCGTGGGTCGAGCGACGACCAACGCGGTTGTCATCAGCATGGTACTTGTCTACGTCAGCAACTTCCTGATCGCTCAAGTGACGAACTAGCATTCGCCAACCAGTTCCCGGCTAAACTCCACTCATGTTCTTAGCCGCGCTTATCCTTGCTCCCAAAGGCCAACTCGAACCGCAACTTAATCAAATCATCGCCCTCAGCAAGTCGGACAATCGTGTGATGCGGCATCTCTCCGAGCTCTGCTACGGAATCGGCCCCCGTGTTACCGGTTCACCCCAGCTCACGAAAGCCGAGAACTGGGCTTTGGCGAAATTCAAGTCTTTTGGTTACGCAAATGCGCACCTTGAAAAATGGGCTGACATCCCCGTCGGCTTCTCGCGAGGCCCAAACAACTCAGCTCGTATGCTTGAGCCGTTTCAGAGTGAGATTAAGTTCAGTAGCAACTGCTGGATGCCAGGAACCGATGGGCCGCTCAAAGGTCAAGTTGTGATGGCTCCGAACAATATGGAAGAGTTCGAAAGAGTGAGGAGTTCGCTCAAGGGTGCCTGGCTCCTATCCGGGGCGGCGGTTGGGATGCGAGGTGCTCAATCAGCTGCTGAGGATGTTGCCTTACGAAAACGGATTGAGGCAATTGGTATTAGCGGTTTTGTCTACGGGGCAAAAGATGATCATCTCCACGCTCACGGAACTTGGAAAGATAAAGACTTCACTAAAAGACCGACTACTCGAGAACTCACGATCCGGCGAGACGACTGGGATCGCCTGGCACGAAACGTCAGCTTTGGTCGCAAAACCGTCGCCGAGTTCAGCATGGACAACATTTGGCACAAGGGTCCCGTGGCCGTTCACAACGTTGTTGCTGAGCTAAAAGGGACTGAAAAGCCGGATGAGATCGTCGTCATCGGAGGACATCTGGATAGCTGGAACGCCCCAGGTTCTCAGGGCGCAAGTGACAATGGAACCGGTTCGTGTGCAACTCTTGAAGCCGCCCGCCTTCTCATGAAAAGCGGTCTGAAACCCAAGCGCACCATTCGGTTCATTTTGTGGGGTGGCGAGGAGCAAGGTCTGCTCGGCTCAACCGAATACGTGCGTCAGCATGAGAGCGAACTGGGCAAAGTCAGTGCTTGTGTCGTTGATGACGGCGGCTCCAACTACGAGAACGGGTGCTCCGGAATTGCGGCTTGGCAACCATTCTTCCAGCCAGCTTTCGACGCCATGACCGCTGGATTCCCGGATATGCCGATGACGTTCCGGCCAGTCGAAAAGTACAACGCCAGCGGCGGCAGTGACCAGGCTTCGTTCAACGCAAAAGGCATCCCCGCCTTTTTCATGGGCAAATCCGGGAGCCAGAAATATGGCCACATCTGGCACACCCAGTACGATCGCTACGAGGAGGTCGTGCCCAAGTACATGCAGCAAGTGAGCACCAGCATGGCGGTCACTGCATTGGCTCTCGCGAATGCAGAAACGATGCTCCCAAGGCAAAAGTAACCCTGGAATCTCCTCGGGCTTCGCCGATGTCCGAGCTTTGCTCGGACGAGGCGTTAATTTGCGCCATCAAATCTCGGCGATAATAAAGTAGTGGACGCCTTCCTCGGACTGAACCCCCAATCCTTCGGACTATCACCCGAGTTAAGCGCCGATATCCAACTCCTCGATCAGGTCCTTGGCCGAGTCCTGAGGCACCAAGAGGGCGAATGGCTTGTTACGGCGGCGCGAATGCTCGTTGACAATCCAAAGGAAGATTTCGACGCCCTCGTCACTCAAACCCCTGAACTCCAAACGGCAGAAGGGCTTCGTGCCTTTGGAAAGGCCCTAACACTTCTCTTTCAGCTGATCAACTCCGCCGAACAGAAGGAGATTGTCAGAGTTAACCGCGCGCGATCCAAAACCGGTGACCGCCGAGAATCGATCCGTGAAACCGTTAAAAGACTCCATGCAAAGCACGGCTCCGACAAGCTGAAACATGCCGTCAACCAACTCTGGATCGCTCCGACTCTCACCGCCCACCCTACCGAAGCCAAGCGGAAAGTCATCCTCGATAAACTCCGCGACGTTTCCCACCTTCTTGCCCACCGCCAAGGGACCAACGATCTTAATTCCCCCCTAGATGTGGGGAACGACCTCCCTCAAACTCTCGAAAATGTCATCCTCGAGCTCTGGCATACCGATGAAATGCGAAACAAGCGCCTCTCGGTGGATGAAGAGGTTCGGAACGCTCTTTACTTCTTCGATCGCACAATCCTCGACGTTGTCCCCTGGCTCTACCGCGACCTCGAGGATGCCCTTTACGAAACAACGGGCGAGCGCGTCGACGTCCCCGATATCCTCCGCTACCACTCTTGGATCGGAGGTGATCGCGATGGAAATCCTAACGTCACGCCAGACGCCACCATTGACGCCGCCGAAGCTCAACAGCAGCTCATCATCCCACGGCTAATTACAGACCTAGAGAAACTCCGCTGGGAGTTTACGCAGTCGGTCAAGCATACGCCTGGCCTTGACAACCATGAGCTTCAGGCGCAAGTCAAATTCTTCGATCCCCACCTTAACGAATTCGAACGCGAGCGCTACGCTCAGGAGCCATTCGTCCTCCTGCTTTTAGGAGTCATCTCTTACCTAGGGAAACCTGGCGCCTTCTTCTACAACGCCGTTGCCGCCCTCGATTGCATCTCCGAATCCGTTGGCGCAGATCTTCTGTCTGAGCGCAGCCGGCTCAAAGACATCCGCCGGCGAATGAGCGTCTTCGCCGACTACCTCGCCTGCATCGATGTCCGCCAACACAGCAAGGTCCATGCCATCGCAATGGGTGAACTCCTTACCCAAGCGGGCCTTATCGAGGAGCCGGAGGAATACGTCGATGCCCCAGAAGCAACAAAGCAGTCGATACTACTAACAGAACTCCAAAACCCACGACCCCTCATCCGCCAACCCGAGGGTGACTACCTGGAGACTGTTCTGGGCTCGATTCAGGTCATGAGCCAGGAGCCGGGAATGGATACTTATATCACTAGCATGTCCACCTCCGTGAGCGACATGCTCGAGGTGATGCTGTTCCTCAAGGAGGAGGGGCTATGGAGTGAAGAATCCCTCGGAACTCCCCACAACCCCAACATCGTCCCTCTTTTTGAAACCGTCGATGACCTCGAACAAGCCGCTTCACTGCTCAAAGAACTCTTCGCAATTCCTCTCTACAGAAAGTACATCGATGGCATTGGCTACCAAGAAGTCATGCTTGGCTACAGCGATTCCAGCAAGGACGGCGGGTACCTCGCCGCCAACTGGTCACTTCAAAACGGAATGCGCCAAATCGCCCAGGTCAGTGAAGAAACAGGAGTAAAAATCCGCCTCTTCCACGGTCGAGGCGGGACGGTTGGACGAGGCGGCGGACGGGCTTCACAAGCAATATTGAGCCAACCTAAAGGCGCATTCTGTGGACAGATTCGGTTCACTGAGCAAGGGGAAGTGATTAGCTTCCGCTACTCATTACCCGCCATCGCCCACCGGCACCTCGAACAAATTGTCTCTGCTTGTTTAATTGCAACCGTCGAGCCGAACGAAAACGACTACGACAGCAAGTACGAAGACGTGATGTCGAAGCTCAGTGAAGACAGCCGCCACGCCTATCGCAAGCTCGTCTACGATACTCCCGGCTTCTGGGAGTTTTACACAGAAGCAACTCCGATCGACCATATCTTGCTGCTTCCGATCGCCTCACGTCCGGTCTATCGCCCGGGTGCCGCCGCTGAAGGGGTTGAGGGTCTAAGAGCAATTCCTTGGAACTTCGCTTGGGTCCAGAGCCGAGCCTTGCTGGTGGGTTGGTACGGCTTTGGGTCTGCTTTGCAAGAACTGCTAGCAAGACCCAACGGCAAAGAGCAACTTCAAGAAATGTACACAGAGTGGCCGTTCTTCCGGACCGTTGTCGACAATGCCCAACTCGAACTCGTCCGCGCCGACATCCCCACTGCTGCGCTCTATGCGAAACGAGCCGAGGACCAATCCTTCTGGCAAGCGATCGAGCAAGAATACGCCAGAACCAAACACGGACTGCTGGCGATTACTGGCGAAGCGGAACTTCTAGAAAACAGCAAAGTCATCCGCCAAACCGTCGCCTTCCGCAACCCGATGACGCTCCCAATCAACAAACTTCAAATCCACCTGATGAACCGCTGGGAGAGCCTATCGGAGCAAGAAAAAGAAGGCACTTGGCGAGAAGCAATGCTCCAAAGCATTGCAGGAATCGCGGCTGCAATGCAAAGCACGGGCTAGCCAAATGAATATTGCCATCGTCGGAGCAGGAATCATGGGTGTAAGCACGACCTATGCATGCGCCAAGCGGGGGCACGAAGTCACCATCTTCGACCAATACAAACCCGGCCACACAAACGGAAGTTCCCACGGCAACAGTCGAATCGTCCGCAAGGCCTACCCCGATCCCTTCTACACCGAGATCATGCAAGAAGGCTATCGCCTCTGGCAAGAACTCCAATCCCAAGCAACCGAGCAAATCCTCTTCGAAACCGGCCTGGTCTACTTCGGGAAACGCAAAAGCCAAGAACTCCAACAAGTAACAGAATCCCTCCGCGCCAACGGAGTTGACCAGTCAATCTTCAACTGGCCCGACTTTGCCGATCTCTCCATCCAAGAAGACGAAATCGGTTACGTCACCAAAGAAGCCGGGTGGGTCCATGCCAGTCGAGCGGTTAAAACTCTCCTAGATCTTAGCGAGGCGAAGCAAGTTCAACAACAGATCAGCGACCCGCGAGAATTAGCTACCGACTTCGATAGAGTCATTGTCTGTGCCGGAGCCTGGGCAAAACTACTCTTCGACCTCCCCGTCACCGTCACTCGCCAAACTTTCGCTTACGTCCAAACCCACGAACCGATGGAAGGCATGGTCTGGATCGACGACACCTATCCAATGCTGTACGGCTTCCCCTCCGAACCTGGCAGAAGCGCAATCAAAATCGGAGTGCATAACCTCGGCGACGAAACCGATCCAAACGAACTCGGCCAACCAAACCTAGACCACCTCGAGATGATCCGCACCGCCGCGACAAAAAGATTCGGCATCCAAAACCCTATCCTGCAAGATCCAACCACTTGTCTCTACACCCGAACCGCCGACGAAGACTTCCTCTTGGGCGAAGCCGCCAACAACGTCTTTTGGGTATCCCCTTGCTCCGGGCACGGATTCAAATTCGGACCTTGGATCGGTGAACGGCTTGCCGACTTAGCCGAAGGCAAAATGCACCCGCGCGACATCCCAAGGTTTAATCTAAGTTGATGAAACGCCCGAGCCCGCCGTATCCGATGTGGTTCGCGTACTTGTTTGCCATTCTTCCTCTGGTCACCTGGTGGGCAAGCGGCCTCTTCGACCTCGATGAAGGCTTCTACGGAGCCGTTACGGCCGAGATGCTCCGGCGCGGAGACTTCATCACGCCATACTACAACGGTCAGCCGTGGTTCGAAAAGCCGATCCTGCTTTACTGGCTCGCCGCGCCGTTCATCAAGATTTTTGGAATCTGGATTGGTCCGAGAATTCCCTCCGTCTTCTGTACCATCGCGCTCTACGTCCTCTGCGGCAAGTTTGCCAAACGGCACGCGGGCGCGTGGCAGGCGCGCCATGTCGTCTACTGTCTGGGCACCAGCCTGTTGGTTCTCGCCCTAGGACGGCTCATGATGACCGACGCCGCGCTGAACCTGGCGATGACCGGGGCATTCCTGAGTTTCTACACTTCGCTAAGAGAGGATGGCGACGAATCGACTTCCGAAGCGAAAAGCGAAGAGCGAAAAGCGAACGTCGAGCGCATCCAGATCGGACTCTGGCTCGGAATCGCCATCCTCGCCAAAGGCCCCGTCGCTCTCCTCCTGTTCACTCCGATTGCGGTCCTAACATACTGGCTCAATCCCACCCTTCGCCCTGGATTTAGAGGCGGCTGGTTCGCCGCCACGGCGACTCTTCTCGCAACCGTCTCCAGCTGGTACATTCCTTGTTACCTCGTCAACCGAGAAGCCTTCATCCAGAAATTCCTCATCGAGCAGAACCTCAACCGCTTCACCGGTGGCGACGCAGCCCACTCCCTGGGACTGAAAGGACTCCCGTTCTATATTCCCGTTTTGCTCATAGCAGTCATCCCATGGGGGTTCACCGAAGCAAAGCGGATCTGGCAAAGCAAAGCCGCCACCCCTCTGAACCGCTACCTGTTCACTTGGGCGGCAACCATCTTCATCTTTTTCACCATTTCCAGCGCGAAGCTCCCCCATTACATCCTCCCGGTCATTGCCCCGCTCGCTCTGCTTGCCGCTAATTCAATCGCCACAAAGGAAAAGACAAACGCTCGCAATCCCCAAGTCGTTCTTGGCATGGGAGTTCTTCTGCTTTTCGTGATTAGCGGGCTTCAAACATCCTGGTACGTCAAATCGGGACAAGCTGAAGCTCATACAATCGCTCTTCGTCACCCGGAAATCAATACTGTGTTTCGCCTTGGACGACAAGAAAAGGACATGGGAACCGGAACCACGGATTTGCAGCAGACCTCGCTGCCGTCGTTGATTATGGTTCTCAATAAATCAATCCAAGAAGTCGACGATCATGAACAAGTCAAACCCGGAAGTGTTGTCTTCACGCGCAACGGAAGGGTGAGTCTTGACTGGGGTTGGACTCTCGTAGAAAGTGGCAGAAACTTCGAGGTGTACAGAACCCCTCCACGGTCACCGCGCATTCACAATGAGCTTTGATTGCACGATCTGACTACCATTCATCAGAAAACAGCTCGGAAACTGCGCAGTTTGACGCAAAAAGCCTAACATTGCGCGGTTACCGTACCGATACAAATACGTGGACGCTAACTGTCCGCGGGAATAGAATGTTCAAGGTACTGCTTAATCCGGCTGTCAAACTGCTCAATCGCCTCCGCTATGGAGCAAAGTTTGCCCTCATCACCGTCCTCTTTGGCGCACCGCTGTTCTACGTCGTCAAAGCCTTTGTCACTGAAATGAACAACCAAATCAAGTTCAGTTCAGACGAGGTTGTAGGAACAGAGTATGCCAAGCCGATCCAGTCGGCTATCTTCAATTTCGCTCACTACCGTGGCGAAGTAGTTAAAGGTGATACAACCAAGGCGGCTCAGTATGCCGAGGCAATCGAAAAAGACTTTTCGGCATTCGCCGCAACTCAAACCAAGTATGCCGACCAGCTCAAAACCGCAGATCTTCTCAAGACCGCCCAGACTGAATGGGAAACCTTGAAGGGCAAATCGGCCAAGCTGAGTTCCGACCCCGTAGGCACTTCCCAAGGGTTTACCAATGCGCTCCTTGCGGTCAATACGGCGGTGACCAACAATTCGAACCTGATCCTTGACCCAGATATTGATAGCTTCTACACTATGGACCCGGTTATGGTCCAGATTCCGCAAACCGTTCTGCGCATCGCCGACATCCGTGGCACATCTTGGAATGTTCTGCGTAACAAAGCTCTTTCCGAACAAACGAAGATCGACCTTGTCGTCATGTCGGGCCAACTCGATGGGTTTAATGGAGTGATTTCTGGTGACAAGGACACCGCCGTGGGTTACAACAAAGATCTGGAGCAGGGCTACAACGAAGGACATAAAGCATATGCGGACAGCGTCGCCAAATTTCGGGAGGCGGTCGAAAGCACGTTCATCAAAGGTTTCAGCGGTGCGGCGAACGCCAACTACTGGACCGTGGCAAGCTCCCCAATTGAACATCTTCAGTCGTATCATATCGGGCAGGCGAAGAGCCTTAGAGCTCTTCTCGACGCTCGGGTCGGACGACTCGCTGATCGCAAGAGCACCGCTCTCACCGTTGTTAGCGTGTTCTTGCTCCTCGCGATCTACACGTTTGCCGCCTTCTATCGAGCAACGGTCCTGAGCCTCGGAAACCTCAAGCGGGCGACTGGGAAGCTCGCAGAAGGAGATCTCGAATTCGAACTGAAGCAAGATACCCGCGATGAAATTGGGGAGCTCTATCCAGAACTTCAGCGTGTCATTGAGGGTCAAAAGGACATGGCCGCGGTTGCTTCTCTCATTGCCGATGGAACACTCACGAAAGAGATTTCTATCCGAAGTTCCAACGATACTCTTGGAAAGTCGCTGAACAATATGCAACAGAACCTCAGAGCGATCGTTATCGAGATGCAAGGCAGTGCCAAGAACCTCGACGAAACGAGCTCGGAGCTTAGAAGCTCTTGCGAGATCCTCGGCGATTCCGCCCAAACCGTCAGCACAGCCATCCACGACGTCGCCGAAGCATCTGACCAAACTCAGCACGCGACCTACGATATCGCAACGACCTGTGAAACTCAGGCTAATTCGACGACCCAGGCGAGCTCGGCCATGTACGAATTGCAGTCGTCCATCGGTCAGGTTGAAGCTTCAGTAAGCGATCAAATCCAGATCGTTCAAGAGACTCAAGAAAAGGCTAAAGAAAACTCTGAAGCGATCAACGCGGCTCTGAAAACTGTTGAGAAGATTCGAGACGAAGTTCTGACAACGTCCGAGCGGGTCAAGTCACTTGGCGCGACAAGCGAGCGAATTGGCTCGATCGTCGATACGATTGATAACATCGCCTCGCAGACAAACCTCTTGGCTCTCAACGCTGCCATCGAGGCCGCCAGAGCTGGTGAGCACGGACGCGGATTCGCGGTTGTTGCCGACGAAGTCCGCAAACTAGCTGAGCAGTCGAGCCACGCAACCGAAGAGATTGCCAAGCTCATTGGCGAAGTGAAATCTGACGTTGACCTGACGCTCGAAGCAATGAACCGGTCGAACAAGGAAGTCGAAAACTCGACCGCCGCGGCCCAAACCGCCGCCGTGGCGATGGAAGCCCTCACCGGCTCCATCGCGGGAATCACCGAAAGCACCGACAGTCTTGCTACCAGCGCTCAGGCGATGCTTCGCGAGACGCATCGACTTAGCGAAATTGTGGAGACCATCGCGACTGGTTCTGAGCAAACTGCCGCAGCCGCCGAGGAACTCTCCGCGACCGCCGCCGAAGTTGCGAACACGGCTCACCGGGTCAGCAGCGAAGTCGAGAACCAGGGCCACGCGATCAGTTCGATCGAACTGACTTCTTCTGATCTTGCGACCATGGCTCTTCAACTCAGGGCACTCAGCGACCACTTCACGGTCGAAGAGCCAACCTTGCGAGTGGTCAACGAGGAGTATCAGCAGGCGGCTTAACAGAAAGAAAGGGTTAGAAGTCAGGAAGGGACTCACTGGGATCGCGGGCGTCTCGCCCGCCGCACCGAGCGCAGCGAGGCTGCAAATCGCGACAATGGACCAAGAACTTCTAACCCTCTCTTAACATTCAACCAGTTAAACTAGGGAGACGATGTCCGTCTCTCGCCGCTCTCTTCTTACTCTCGGAGCCGCTGGGCTTGCCAGCATCCCTCTTGCCCGAATCGAAGGGTTCGAACCCCAAAAGTGGAAAGGGAAGCGACCAAAGAACATCATCTTCTGTGTCGCCGACGGCATGGCCCTCCAGGTCGTGACGATGGCTAACCACTTCCAGCAAATGACGGAAGGGAAGCACTCGTACTGGACTGAGCTCATGGAGCGACCAGATGTTGCGACCGGACTGCAGGACACCCGGTCACTTAGCTCCATCGTCACTGATTCCGCCGCTGCTGCCGGCTCTTGGGGATCAGGACGGCGCCAGTGGAACGGGCAGATTAACGTTTTTCCTGACGGCACCAAGTTGAGAACAATCTACAATGTTGCTCAGGAAGCAGGTGTCAAAACGGGTCTCGTGACGACGACCACAATGACCCACGCAACCCCTTCCGGATTCTCAGTTGTGATCGACAATCGAGACCGAGAAGCGGACATCGCAGTTCAGCACCTCACGAACAACGTCGATGTTCTCCTCGGCGGCGGAGACAAGTTCTTTAGCGGCGAAAAACGCAAAGATAAGCGGGACCTCTACAAAGAGTTCGCCACGAAGGGCTACTCTGTGGTCAAGGACCGAAGCTCGCTGCTTGGACTTAAGTCTGGCAAAATTCTTGGCATCTTCAGCGATAGCCACGTCCCATTCTCGGTGGATCGCATGAATGATGCATCGATCCAGACTTCGGTGCCAACGCTTGCCGAAATGGCCAAGACCGCAATCGATAACCTCAAAGGCGGAAAAAACGGATTCATTCTCCAGATTGAAGGCGGAAAGGTCGACCACGCTGGTCACGCCAACGACATCGCTGGGCAAATCCACGATCAAATCGCCTTTGAAGATGCCGTTCGCGCCGCAATCGAATTCGCCGAGAAAGACGGTGAAACCCTTGTCATTATCACTAGCGACCACGCGACCGGCGGTCCATCGCTCAATGGAGCCGGGAATGAGTACGGCGACTCAACAAAAGGCTTCGCTTCTATTGCCGGAATCAAGTCATCCTTTGGCCCAATTTTCGATGCCATCGGCAAGAAGCCAACCGCGTCAATGGTTCAAGACGTGATTCGCGAAAAGACCACCTATGGACTGAAAGAATCAGAAGCTCAAGCCATCGCGGATACCATCCAAGGCAAGTCGCCATTTGGCCTCCTCGAACTCCAAAAGGGTCCCCAATCCGTCCTCGCCTTGGTCCTCCAAAACTACCATAAGGTTGGTTACACCAGCCTTAACCATACAAGCGACCACGTTCTCGTCTCTGCTTTCGGTCCGGGCAGTCACTACTGTCACGGGATGACGAACAACTTCGAGTTCTTCGACCTGATGCTCGCCGCCAAGGGCCTGAAGCACGAGAATCCGCCCCAGATGAGCTACGAAGAAGCCGCTAAGCATATGGAGAAGAACAAGGACACCGTCTTCGCTGAACTTGAAGAGTGGGAAACGTCAAGCGACTGCTCTTGCCACAACCACTAAGTCCAGAATCTTGAGATAAACTATCAGAACTCCATTGGAGGAGGTGCGCAAATGTTGATCCCATCTGACCGAAACCAGCTGCGTACCTCCGCGCCTTACTAGGCCCCAGCCCAAAAAGCACACATATGGAATTCAGACAATTAACGTCTGACCAAGACTGGTCAGACGCAGCAAATATTCGTAATCGATTCTTCTGGAACAGTCCCTTGACGCCAGAAGAACTCAAGTCATTCTTCGAGATGAACGTTCGGCAAGGGCGTCCGGAGCGACGAGAACTGATGCTTGTCGACGGTGAGGTTCGAGCCTTTGGCGGAGCCAGCCTCAATGCGAGCGCCGAAGGCACAACCGACTTCTGGCTACGTCTAGCCGTCGATCCGAGCGCGCCACATTATGTCGAATCATTCGACCGAATGTTACAACGAAGCACCCAAGTCGCGATCGAACTTGGAGCAAAAACCGTACGCTTCGAAACCAGGAGCGACTATCCCTGGACACTCGACGTTCTGAAGGAAGCCGGCTTCGAGTTCTCGATGCGCCTTCCGATGTCCGCTCTCGCGGTTCAGCGCGTGGATTACGTTCCTCCGTTGTTGCCCAACGGACACGAAATCATCAATATCGTCGACTACGAACATCGGTTTCCTAATACGTGGGAGCACGATCTCTGGCGACTAGAAATGGACATCGCAGCCGATCTTCCCTTGCCCTTCCCGTTCGAGGAATCGCCCTTCGAGGACTACCGTGAGGAGTTGAGTGATCCCCTTCTGAGTCGGGAGTCTCAGTTTGTTTATTTGGTTAACAATGAGCTAGCGGGAACTACTCAACTGCATCCATGCCCCGCCGACCCGAGGTATGCAGTCAACGGCTTGACCGGCACCCGCCGGACATTCCGACGGCAACGAGTCGCTATGAACCTCAAAAAGACGTCAGCGTTGTGGGCTAAACAAAATGGCATCGAACTGATCTTTACGGACAACGAAGAGAACAACCCGATGTACCAGCTCAACCTCCAACTCGGGTTCGAACACCGCTTCGACAACCTGGTTTACAGCAAGCAAATTTAGTGCTGATTCCCAAAGCCCCTCTACTTCCCAGGAAGGAGAGGGGGCTGGAGGTGAGGCAGGCTCCAGCAGAAACCTTTCGGTCTCAGGGTTTACTCTTTACTCAGTGCTTCTGGAACCTCAAACCGTCGACGATCTCAACCTGCTCGCCCGGTTCCTTGCCGCGCCAGAACCTCTCCCAGAAAGAGCTGATCTGATCGTCGTTTTGGGTTCTGCACTCCCTATCAATGCAACTTACGGGGCTCAACTGTTTCACCAAGGCGTCGCCCAACTTTTACTCATCTCCGGCGGAATCGGACACTCCACCCCTTCCCTCTGGGCGAACCTTGAAGAAGAAGGAATCGAAGGCGAAGACCGCGCCGAGGCCGACATTTTTCAAGACCTCCTGGTCAGCCGGTACCAGGTCCCTTCCGAGAAGATTTTGGTCGAGTCGGTCTCGACCAACTGTGGCTCCAACGCGATTCAGTCCAAGCGGTTGCTCGACCAAGTCGATCTCCATCCCCAATCTCTTGTCCTGATACAAGATCCCACAATGCAACTCCGCTCTAAGGCCTCCTTCCAAAAATCTTTCCCCGAAGCCGAGATATTCAACGCCCCACCCTTCGTCCCTGCGGTCACGCCGAGCGGACTTGAAAACGAAGGCTGGTCTTTCGACCGCTTCCTCGAACTCGTCCTAGGCGAAATCCCCCGTTTAGCGGCGTATGGCCCCAAAGGGCAAGGCTTCATTGCCGAAGTAGACGTCCCCGAAAATGTCCGAGCCACTTGGATCCGCCTCTCCAATAGCTTCCCCGAACATATCCGAGGTGTTGCTCAGTGAAAAGCGACAAACGACCCACGAATCACGAAAAGCGAACCACCAAATGCTAATCGACACCCACTGCCACATCCACAATCCCGAGAGCTTCGATGACCCCGACGCGGAAGTCCTTGCGGCCAAAGAAGCCGGAGTCGAGCGGATCATCGTCGTGGGAACCGAGCCCGCTGACTGGACACAAGCCATCGCCTTTGCCGAAAAACACGCGGAAGTCTTCGCGATCTGTGGTTGGCACCCCAACTACACGGCCACGTACGATCCCATCGATATGCCCCTTCTGGTCAAAGCCCTCAAGCACCCCAAAGTGCTTGCTCTCGGCGAAATCGGTCTGGACTACCACTGGGACTACGCCCCTGTCTCCATCCAGCACAAAGCCCTCCGGGACCAGCTCAAACTCGCCGAGGAAATGAACAAGCCAGTGGTGTTCCACGCCCGCGAGGCATACTCCGACCTTCTCGACGTCCTCGAAAAACTCCCCCGCCGCCCCTATCTCTTCCACTGCTTCGCGGGAACGAAGGAGGACGCAAGACGTGCCCTTCGACTTGGAGCCTGGTTCGGTTGCGACGGCCCGATCACCTACAAAAAGGCCGACGAACTTCGCGAGGTCTTCAAATTCATTCCACCCCACAAGATCGTGCTGGAAACCGACGCTCCGTACATGGCACCCGTGCCTCATCGCGGGAAAACAAACCGAAGTGCCTACATCCCGATCCTCAACAAGACCCTGGCCGAGCTCCACGACATGACCCAGGAGGAGATGGCGGCTCAAACGACCCAGAATGCCCTCGACTTCTTTGGGTCTACTCTGGCTTGATTCCGCGAATATCTCGAAACTTCTTACCGTTCTCCGAGAGATTTCCTTCTACAGAGGTCTTCTTCTCTGCTGGCTTACCAATATTCGGCCCGATCAGGACGTATCCTATGAGGGCGGCGCAAAGAGGCACTACTAGCCACTTGACAGTCCCGATAACCGCTTTTCCGAGAGGAGTGAGTACAACCGCCACTACCTATCAGTTTAACCGAAAACCATGCCAGTCCAAGTCTACGAAGATTCCCTTGAGTTACTTATCGACGTGCTAACAGAGGACGGGTTCACGAATGCTTCCTGGCCCCTGCCGCAACTCAAATCCCACGAGCCAAAGGTGGCTCGAGTTGTTCGAACCGTCATCCTTGAAAACGAGTATCTAAAGTTGACGATCGTGCCCGAACTAGGCGGGCGACTCTGGGAGGTTTCCGACAAGCGAAGCATCGGTTCTGCCTTCGGGGGCGGAACTGAGGTGTTCCTTAATAACTCAGCCTCGGCCGGGGTCGAGTATCGTCGAGGACTTCTTGTCTCCTCTGGAGTTGCACATCACTCCAGATCGCTCGCACGGGCCGACTTTCTTGTCGACAATCCCGATGCAGAGGACTCCAGTCCTTCCGTAATCATCACTCAACCGGGATCATCCTCAATCAAGACTCGTTATAGCCTCTCTCCCGGCGATGCTCGCGTGCGAGTAGAGGTCACCGTTCACAACCGCACCCGAGAATCTATTCCCTACGAATCAAACACGGTCTGGATTGAAAATGAGCACTATAACGTCGTCTACAACCCCGACTCAATCTTCGCGGGAACGTTCTGCCTGAACTTCGAACCCGGCACTTTCGAGAAGCCCAATGCTGGAGTTTGGAAAGAAGATTTACAATTGTGGCGCCGTGTCCCAGGAGCAACGCTTGGCCCAGGCCAAGCCGACTCCTACAGCTTCTATCTCACTCCGGTGAAAGGTATCAACACCGTTAGCAGTTGTAATGAATTTGGCGTCGGTCACCTGCATGTTCCGGCGAAGCCAGTCGACGAGAATTCAAAAGAACCTCCCAATCGCCCCGCGTTCTTCTTCCGAGCATCCAGAATCATCCTCGGCGCAAAGCTCCTCATCCAGAACGACTCCGGAGCAACCTTCGAGATGCCCGTCGATCTCTACCCAGAGAAGGTCCACTATAGTGATCTGACAAGCATTCCTTGGAAAGTCGTCGCCGCGGAGTTAAGGGATTCGAACGGGGCTACTATTGCCAGTGTGCTTCCGCCGAAGGAGTTCTTCGAGCCCGAATACGAGCCGTTCCCCACCCCGCAGCTAACACTTTTAAGGGTCAAACAACTTTCCGACGCCCAACTCCTCAACCTCACCTCCGACTTCACCCTCCGAGTCCCCGCCTATCTCGAACTCGCCGCCCGCGCCACCGAGCGCGGCGATTACCAGCGCGCCGACACCTGCTACGAGCATGCCCTGCTCTTCAACGGCGACGACCCACTCGCCTGGTGGGCAAAGTCCGTCAATCGACGAATCGGAAACCTCGACGACGAAAACGCCGAGCGCACCGAGCTGCTCAACGCCCACTACCTCTCCCCGCTCGAACCTTGCCTCCGCGCTGAGGCGTTTCTTGCCCAGCCCCGCAACCACGGAAAAGACCCCTCACCACTCCTTGCCAGCTTCAACGACGTCCCCGAAAACTTCGTCGAAGTCGCCTGCCAGCTCATCCAAGCCCGCTTCTTCGAAGAAGCCGCCTACTTCATCGACGAAGCTCTCCGCCACCAAAACCTCGGCATGCTCCACTACCTCCACGCACACCTCCTAAGCCGAAAAGGCGGAATGGAAATGGAAGTCGCCAGCCGAGTCCAAATGGGAACCAAAGCCAAATTCCCACCCATGCCCTACCGCGACCTAGAACGCGAAATCCTCTCGAAGCTGGCCGAAACCCACAAACTTCCTGAGCCCATCATGGACTGGCTTAGCGACAAACTTCCTTGAGCAAAACTCCCCTGAATTAGGGAGTTTGAAAACACAAACCCCCGCTCGTCGGGGGTCGGTGAGCAAAGGCGAACCGGGGGCAGTGGTAATTGTTGAAGCCTTTGGCATCTGCAGACGGGCTGACGGCTTTAGCCTAAAGACTATCCTCAGTCACAACGCCAGTACCAAGTGTCGTCATAGGCCGCCCCAGTCCCGGTCGCTTCACCCGATCGGTGCCCTGCCGGATCGACGATCGTGTTGTCAAACTGCCCCGCAGAAGTCACCGACTTGGCGTGTCCATCCGCAAAAATCACCGAACCCCCGATAGAAGACCATTTAGCGAAGTAACCGCAGTCGTACCCATACCGAGTACAAGACGGATCATTCTTCGCCTCAAAGAACGGCATCATCTCAACCCGAATCGTCCGAGTCCCCGCCGGGTCAACGAACGAAGTCTCGGAAACCGACCAGTTCTCGGTTCGCACCGTGTCGTTCTGCATGCTAAAGCCCGCGACCTTGCTAAAGGCGCAACCGCCAAAGCGGTACGACGAGCCGTACGCGGCCCAGTAGGTTGGCGAAGGCCGTCCAGCTAGGCCGGGGTCAGACGCCAAATACGGTCCACCGTTATCAAGCGGAGATTTGAAGACATCGCGATTCTTGCAGTAGGGAAGGAGTAGCAGCTCTGTACCAAAGTGCCCGTCCACCCAAGGCGCCGGAGTCGTGTTATACGCATGAAAAATCGGCATGACATCGTCCGCATCCCCCGAATACATCTTCTGCGCCAAGCCAATCTGCCGTGCATTGGAAAGGCAAGCCGTCCTCTTTGCCGCCTCCTTGGCTTGAGCAAAAACTGGGAATAGAATCGCGGCAAGAATCGCGATAATCGCAATAACGACAAGGAGTTCGATGAGCGTGAATGCCTTCTTCATGTTGTTCTCCCAAACTGCCGCAGGTGGTTTCGCGGCAGATTTCGGAAGCCTAAAGAGGCATCCAAATCAGCTCACGCATCCCTCCGCTGGTGTTAACCAGATCAGGTTCAAAGGGTCTGTGGAAACCTCCACACTCTCAGCCACTCAGGCTCCCCTTGCGAGCAATTTGTTACACTGGATTCTACTCGAACTGAGCAAGTGTCGTTAGCCGAAGTGATTTCAATAAGCCGTTAAAGAAACACTGCTATTGGCAATGTGGCATAGTACAATAGCCCGATGAGAACCAAGACTAACTTCTGTGCCCTCGCCATACTGATTTACGCCCTACAAGGTTGTGGTGGATCTTCCGGAAGTGAGGCAGTTGGTCCATCAGTGCTGCCAAAGGTCACCATCAATTGGCCGGATACTACGAGGCAGTTTGAGGCTTCCAAGTTTGCGATGTCGGCTCGAATTGGCGTCTCCCCGGCGAGTAGTCTGGGTGCTGTTGCGAGCTGGACAGTCGATCGGCCGAGCTCGACGGCGCAAGCGATGAGAACTTACGCGGGCACTGACATCAAAGTTTCTGGCCCCGTGACGATTTCAGTGGGCTTCTACACCGGCACCGGCGCAACCGGTTCACTTGTGTCCTCGGCCGTAATCTCGGGCAGAGTCGCTTTGGATGGTTCACTCTCCGATTCCGAGGGGAACCCGATTGGCAGTATTGCCTCACAAGGAAAATTGCGAGGCATTATCGCAAGTGCTTCGAGCAGTCAGTTCGCATCGCTGGAAACGACGGTCAATAGCACAGCGCAAATATTGGTGACCGGACTAGGAGAGGCAAACTCGTTCATCGCACTCAACCAAGAGCAACTCGCGCCAAGGCTTAGTTCGCGAGTCGTCTTGGGGTCCGACATCTTTTCCGTGAATGGTGCGACGATACAAGGTCTCTCAGAAGGTTCCGGACTCGTGAGCGTTGCGCTGGATGGATTGGCTACCGATGCACAAGTTAAAGTCTCACCCCGTATTGCAACTGTACGAGCGTTAGACGTAAAAGCAAGCGCGATAGCGTTTGACGGTACAAGAAACACCTTCTGGGCCGCGTTCGGGCCGACGGGGACAAATGCGAATCGCTTTGCGAGTGTCAACCCAACGACGGGCGTGGTGAGCTCGGGAGTTTCCTTGGGCAGCGAAGCGAATCTCGTATCGGTAAGCTCCGACGGGACCGCTGCTTACGTTGGACTACCTTCGACAAGCAGCATTCGAAAGATTTCGCTAGCAAGTGGGACAATCGGTCCCGCCGTGAGCGTCGGACTCGAAGGACCGGGAGCACCATCTTCGATCGCGATCAATCCCAATAACTCTGACGAAGTAGCGGTGACGGTCCAGGGTTCAGTGTCCTCTGGGAATTGGGGTCCGGTCATCGTTCGCTCCGGAGTCGCCCTGCCGGACTATCTGCGAGGATCGTATAGCGAAATGAGTCGAGTGATCTATCTGGACGATTTCACGTTGGTTGGAGCCAGCGGGCAAACGACCCAGTTTCCCACTGCACGTGCCAGCGTAACGCCAACGGGCTGCAACCTGTTGGCGAGTGAGTCCGACGTCCTTTCGACCTTCGGGTTGACGGGATTGGTTCTCAAGAACGGACAAGTCTTCACCTCGGGCGGTACTGTATTCGATCCTGTGACGTTACGGAGAGTCGATGAGTTAAGGCACCCAGAAGATTCGAATGCTAATCTACGAACGACATTCGTCGTAGGGGATGCTTCGAGTTCAACGGTCTGGATGTTGGTTGCCGCCTCTGGTGGGAGCACCTATTTGCTCCGTTCAGTTGACTCGACAAGCCGGAGTTTTACCGGCGCAGTGACTGTTCAAAATATCCTGGGTACCGTCAAAGGACTGTATCGAGTTGGACCCACTGGCATCGCAATCCATACGGACCAATCGATCTACGTAATCGACAACGCCCCAGGATTCTGATCCACGAGCCAGTTACGTGGGCGGGGTAAGAAGAAGTAGCTTGGGTGGCACTGGTAAGCCCGTCAAGAGATGGTATGAAGATTCTAAGGATTTGCTTACCAGTGAACCAATTTGGAGATATGTGTACCTACGAATCATGCAAGAGGCTGACAGGTCAGGAGAATGCGATTCGTAGCATCCACTTTAACCCAGTTCGCAACGGACTTTTTTCAGCCCCGCAGCCCCGCGCGGCTCCCGCCAAGACACTGTCACCGCGCGGCCTAAACGGTTCGCTGGAAAAATTCCCCAGCGAATTGACACACGAAATCCAGTTTTGGGGCTGATTTGTACCTAGAAATGACACATCTTTTGGCGGACGTCTCCCCAAAGATGTGTCACAAACCGTTCACCGTAGCTTTCCGCTGTCCCGGAGCAGCTTGGCAAACACACCGCCAATCACCGTCCGCGAGTTCATGCCCATCTCCTGGCCCTTCTTCGTATCGTACCAATCCGTGAATGGCACACGCGAAGTGGTCTGACCGAGCCACTTCGCCACTGGAGCGATCAATGCGTTGAATTGGTCGTTCGAACCCATCGAAGCAGCCCAAACGAGCCAGTCGGTTTTTGTGTAGTCGCGCCGAGAATCCAGTGGCACTCCGAACACATTTTGGACCTTGATGTAATAGTTCAACTCCGTATCCACCACCGAGCGAGGGAAGAGTTTGAATCCGAAAAGATCGTCCCAAAGGAGGTTGTACTTGAGGCTCCAGGTTCCCGCCTTGTCGAAGACGAGTCGGTAGTGATCGCCGTCTGCCGCCTGCTTGACCCACTCCTTCGCCCACTTCTCGGCGAGGGCCCTTCGAGTCTTGTTGCCGGTCATCTCAGCATGAGCTCGCAAAGCGACGATCGCCTTGATCGACAAGTTCGTGTTGTGCGCCAGGTGCCCGGCGAAGTCGTCGGTGCAAAGCTGAAGCTCGGGGTCAAAGCCTTTGGTCTCTAAGTAAGTCGCCCACTTTTCGAGAACCGCCGCATAAGGCTTGAAAAACTCGCGGTCCCCGCTCGCCCGCTCGTAGGCGAGAGCCAGAATCAGCATATTCGCCGACTCCTCAACCGGCATCTGGTTCTCCTCTGTCCGCTCGCCGCCACCATACACCTGGCCGTTCGCCTTCGGATACGTGCCCAAGTCATGCGGCGCAAACGGGAACTTCCAGCGGCTCGACTTCGAGTAGTCCATTAAAGGCAGCATCTGAGCCTTTAGCATCGCCGGGTTGAAGTAAAGATAGAACGGCGCCGCCGGGAACAGCACGTCAACGGTGCCGATGCACCCATTCGAAGTGTTCTCCTTGCTAAACATCAAGGTGTCGCCATTGATGTCCTCGGCAACTCCATGGCCCGCAATGGTCTGCCGGTACGCAAGGGTTCCAATTGTCTGATACTCGGCTGAGACCTTGCCAAGATCGTTCCAAAGCTTGGTGTCGAAAGCCTCGGCTTGACTCTCATAGGAAGCCTGATTCGCATCAGCTTCCTTCAAAAGCTGAGCAACCCCTTTCTCAGCGCGGTTCCAATGGGGTCGAAGCGGACGTCGGAAGTATTCCAGCCCGAGGTCTTCGTCATAGGTCACCATCAAGGTCTTCTTCGCCGGCTGCGAGCCTGCCGACAAAGAAGCTTGGAAACCAATAACCGGCCAATCATCATTTGCCGACCGAGGGAAGCGAATATCATCCGCCTCAGGCGGCTTGCCATCCGTGAAAGACTGTCGAGCCTCATCGTGCGGAAGAATCAAACTGTTCCAGCCCTCGCTCTGTCGCCCCGTGACCCAAAGGGCTCCCCAGTCGATCGTGACCCGGTCCCCGACCCGGTTCAAAGGCGAAGTTCCAGTCGCCCGCATCGAAAGGGCTTCGAGCGCCGGAAGCCGGTGGCGTGAAGCCGTCACCTGCTGGCCTGTGTTCGAAACAGACCACTCGCCAGAGAAATCGACGTGAACCTTGACGTCGTGATCGCGTCCATCGACCGATTTACTCAGGAACGAAACGTAGCTGACCGGCCGAGTCATGATGTCCAGATCGTGGGCAAGAAGTGGCGAGAAGAAGTGAACTTGGAGCGCGACGCCATCTTTCTCGAACTCGAAAACGGTTTTGGTTGCCGTGATCGTCCGAGTTGTCTGAGGCAGGTTCTCCGCCTGAACCTGTGGGTTGCCGCAGAATTTGTAGGTCTTCCCGTCGATGCGAACCAGACCCGCCATGGCTTGAATCGCCTGCGTCCAGTGGCGAGGCCATTGATCGGTAAGCTTGTCGCCCATCAGCCAAGCGCTGAAGTAAGGGGTGTGGGTGAAGAGCGGAGTCGCTGGAACTCGGCTCGTGATCCCGTTCATTGAGGCGGCGGCAATCCATTCGATCATGGTTGCCGAGAGCTTATCTGGGTCCTTGACTCAAGTCAACACTAGATTTGGTACGGCAATTACTCGACGATGATTTCTTTGGATGTCACCTTGGCCAACATCTTCCTGATGCTGTTGCTCGCGCCGACGAATGCGGTCCGCTCGATTCCCATCTGATCCGAAGAATCTGCGAAACGTCGCCTTGCTTCGCGGATCGCCCTCAGAAGGATTTCGTCGTCCTTCCAGAAGATGCCCTTTTTGTCGTCTAAAAGCTTCAGGTCGACAGATGGGCTTTGGACGACCGTCTTTGGAAGACGAACATGCACGCTATCTCGTTCGATCCGAATACTTGCCTTAGAAAGGTCAACTCCGGCAGTCACCGTCCCGCTGGCCTGGACCCAAACGGAGTTGGCGGTTGTGGCCCGAACTAACTCGTCCAGCCCCGGCACTGCCGCAACCGAATCGCTCGCGGCTTTGCTGGTAGCAAACTGGAAGGCGTCGCTCAGGTTCATTTCGGCCGACTGCAAGAAACCCAGTTCTCGAACCGAGTTGACGATGAGCGGTACTTCGTTGCTCACCCTTTCGGTCGGTTCTGCCGAAGTGCCTTTGGTTACCCAAAGGGTTCCAAAGACTCCGACCAGGATCCACGGCAACGCTCGTGAGCGGTTATCAGCCACGGATCCTTTGACCATGTTAACAGTATAAGCGTTCCGTAGTCCGGTATAAAGACCTACGCCATCTGGAACTCGGGACTCGCGAAGATCACCTTGGTGATCGCTCGCGCGACAGCCGAGGCATTCTGCTGGTTAATCCGACTTGAACCAGCTGCTTTGGAGGCAGCATCAATCAGGTTTGCGTACTTCGCTCCGGTCAGTTCGATGTCGAAGATGGAGCAGAGCGACTTAACCGCACCGTCGGGTGTTGGGTTGTCCTGGAAGAGCGGGAAGGGCTGCGCGCCTACGCTTGGCCCGGCTCGGTTGGCACCGGCATTCCCTCCCAGATTCGCGGCTGGAGCAGGTTGCCCGCCGACAAAAAGACGTTCGGCCCACTTGATCCGTTCAACCATTGTTGCGGAGGTGATCCAGTAGGAGCCGGTTCGCCAGCCGGAAACGTCTGGAGGCGACATGATCTCCATTCCCATCGAAGTAGCAGAGGCCATCATGGCAAAACACGGCCCCAGCGCTCGAACAAGTCGAACATTCACTTTGATGTCCCCAGGAGATTCGATCGGGTTGGCGCTTCCCTCGGCAATCTGATCTAGGACCCTTTGGCCAACCCCGAGCTGCCGAACGGTAGCGACCGTGAAGTCGATTGGATTCTTGATTGCTCGGCGAACGACCTTATCTGAGTAAAACTCGGGCGATTCCATAATGGCTCGTACAAGGGTTTTGATCTCGTATCTCGAGTCATAAAACTTGGCGGCGATGCGATCAATGACCTTGGGATCAAGTTCTTCGCTGGCGAACCACCTCCACGCCTTTTGCGCGATATAAATCGACGTTTGCCGTTTCTGGCAAAGTAAATCGAGCACGTCGTCGCCGTTCCAAGTTCCAGTCTGTCCAAAAATGGTCTTCTTGGTGTAGTCGTGGTCCTTCGAGCTAAAGATGAACTGATCGCGCTTCCCGGGTTCTTTATCGCGAGCAAATCTGCCGATTCCATACCTCCAACCCGTGAACGCTCGGGCAGCTTCCTGGATGTCTTTTTCCGTGTAGCCGTTATCGACTCCAAGTGTGAACAGCTCCATGACTTCTCGGGCAAAGTTCTCATTGGGCTTTCCAACATTGTTCTCTTGATTATCGAGCCAAAAGATCATGGCCGGGTTCTTGCTGATTCCAAGGAGCATTTCTCGGAAGTTTCCGAGTGCATTTGCCTTTAGTACTTCAATGTGCTCCATCATCGCAAATGAGTTCGTTACCTTCTGGCTGCTAGTGGCAAAGTGGTTGTGCCAGAAAAGGGTCATTTTTTCGAGCAGGGGTCGCTGAGTACAGACTAGTTGAGCCATCCAGATGTTCTGCATGACCTTGATGTTAACTGTGCCTTTGCTGTTTGCAAAGATCATCGGGTCCCAGTTGGTTACATCAGGGGCTTGCTCATAGTTGAGGAGCAGATTGATAGCACCGGAAAGACCGTTCTTGCCGTAGTATTCAAGTTCCGCTTCGCTTGCGCCGAGTCCAAATCGTCGAAGAAGGTGGGCTATTTTCTGCTTCTCATTGAGTTCCATGCGCGGTTCAAACGATACCGATTACGCTAGGTTCAGTTGCATGGGTCTTTTGGCTGAAACCTGCCGGTATTGCGCCCCCGTATACTTCTACAAAGTGCTTGAACAGTATTCCAGGGAACATATCCATCCTTCGATTTTTGAAGCGATCGATCAGTTGAATTCAGCCGCCATTTCGGGAGAGAACCCACAAGCGAGCGCAAACATGAAAGCGTACAACGCCTACAACTCGGCTTGGTTCTCGGCGCACTGGAAGGGGTTCACCGCCTGGATGGCGGGTCTGGTACCGACAATTGCGACGATTCCATTCCTGCGAAACGTTTTGGAAGTCCCCAAGCCAGCCAGTGCTGCACTTTTCTTTGTAGGATTATCCGTTTGGATCGGAGCGGGGATTTACGGTTGGGAACGGACAAAGAAGGACGTGACGATCAGGGAGCTAGAAGCAATAATCCCCGCCCTTGAACTGACCGAATCTCAAAAGCAGTATCTTGCTTCGGTCGTCGCGGTGCTTGGTTCAAAGATCCTCGATAGTGATCAAAAGCAGTCATGGCTCAAAGCGCTTTATCAGGCTTTGGACAATGCAGTTGGGCTAGAAAAGATTCACCGAGAAATGCGCCAGATGATTGGAGGCGCAACCCACTCCGAACTCATCACAGAGGTGGAGTCCTTGAGAGGAAGAGTAGGCTCGGCCCAAGACGAGCAGGCAAGGCTAACGTATGCCGAGAGTCTTCGATTAGCAGAAGGTCGACTCTCTCGAAGTGAAGGCATGGCCGCTCAGTCTGAGCGCATCGAAGCCCAGCTTGAGCTCACCCGCCAGACCTTCTTGCAAACCCACGAGTCTCTGAGCGGCCTGACAATCGGCGCACAGAAATCTATTCATGTATCTTTGGACCCGCTTAGAGCAAACCTGAGCAGGGTGCAAAACGAATCTGAGTCAATCTTGAGGGCGATCGAAGAGCTGAATCAAGCGTGACTCAAGGATGGTGGGCGGTACAGGACTTGAACCTGTGACCCCTACAGTGTCATGGGAGTTCAGAGGGCTGAATCGTCCTAGTTTTGAACCTAAGGACGTCCCTCCAGGTCTCTCACTTTTTAGTCAAACTGAGAGACCTTTGAGAGACCAAATAGACCGTTCAACTTGCGGGAATTGTTCTAGGTTTGTTCGTCAGTGAACATTCTGTTTGTGTGGTGCAGACGGCTATCCGTCTCATCATGTCATCACTAACCCTACTCCAACCACTCGAACTCGTGCCGTTTTCACCGGTATCACCGGTGAGAATCCCGGCTGATGCGTTCGCTCTCGACAAACCAGTTGTTCTCAAACTGAACGAACTCTACATGTATGGAAACCTGAAGCTTCTGGCATCAGACAGGTTCACACTACCAATCCCAGTCTTGGAAGAAGTCACGAGACAAGACACCTTGGAAATCCACGTTCCCGTCGCCGCTGAGATTTTGAAGGGTCGAACACTCGTAACCGGCGTTTACTCGCTGCTTCACGATCAAGCAGCCGTGTTACCGCTTCGTTGGGGTGCGCCGCGTATCCTTGTCCTCACTTCAGGGTTTCTGGAGTCTCTTGGTGCAAAGCTGGACCAGGAACTGACACCACTTTCAAGGAGGTGGTGGTACGAGTTCGACCCTCTCACAGACCTAGTCGTCTCACCATTTGCTCCTGAAGATTCAGGGGCAAATAGCCACAAAAGAATAGAGCTGGTCGAGTAAATTGTGCTGAAAATCGCAAATTCAGATTCAGATGCACTTCTCTCGGGAACAGTCAGACTCTTCCCTAGCTATACCGAATAGAAAATAGGCGATCCCATATGGGATCGCCTTCTTAGTACTCCTCTGGGAGAAGAATGGTTGTTGAGGAGCGATCGGCCTCCGTGATAATCCAGAACTTGGTCCCGGATGTAGAGACATAGCTAGAGAGGATTCTGTTTCCAACGATGACCGCATTGTTATTCAGAGCCTGGTCTTCAGAGCAGACTTCACCCCAGTCGCCTCTTAGGTGAGATGAAAGAGCTGAGCTGACGTCCTCCGCAGAGAGGACTTCACGAGCGATCATTGTGATGAGAATCGAGCCGGGAGAGAAAAGTGGGTTTGCTAGTAGTTTCATGTGTGCACCGCAAGTGGGTTCACGTCCGGGTCACTCAGGACTCCTGTTTTCTGATGACGCGAACCCACCCAGGGGCACGGGCACAATATCTCACACCCTTAACTTGGGACACAAACCCCGACGCTTTCAAGCAAGGATTGCACCAATCAGGAAGTCTTGGCCCTACCAGCGCTTAACTGCTGAAGTTGAAACATGAACTGCTATACCTGCGGGAGATACTTCCTCCCCGAAGAAGCCCATCTGAGACGCCGGGTCAAGACCGGTGAGAAGTACCGGAAGCAATACAAGTCAAACAACGTCGAACTGATTCAATCTAGCTACGGGATGCGAATCGTATGCAAGAACTGTGCGAGTTACATTGACAGACTAGAGGCAAAAAAGGAACTGATGAAACACATTGGGACGCTAACTTTTCTTTGCGCAGTTACGCTCACGGCGCTCCTGTTTCGCATCTCGCGCTAGCTAGTAGCTGTGATCCAGCGGGCTTTCCGAAAGAGACTGCAACAATGCAAGAAAGACCTAGTGGCAAGAAACATCCTCGCTTGCAACGAATACAACAAGATAGGGGGCATGCGAGGGCATGATCGACTCCTAGGATATGGTCAGAACTGGATAACAAAGAAAGTAGGGTGCGGTAGAAACCGCAAGAATCGGTAGTTAGAGTTTGAACCCTACTGGGTCTTACTCTAGCGACCCAATATAGCGGTCAAGCAAAGACTGGATGTAGGCCTCTTGCTCACGATGAAAGTGGCGATCTGCCTTATCTTGCTCAAGCTTCTGCCGGAAGGCTGTGAGGTTCTTGTCAGTAGACCTTCTCATGTCAATCAGAACGGCTTGCTCAAACGCAGCAAAAGCTCGGATCGGATCGGATTGTCTGAGGAAAAAATCGTGAAGTTCCAAGCAGGATTCGGGGTCTTGTAGGACTTCGGCCACGCGTATAAGCACTGCGACTCGCTCCAAATTTTGAGAATCCGATTTCATACGTGCTCTATAATTCACGGCGGCTAGGTCTGTGAGGAGTTCGATTTCTGAATTCGCACGCCGTTCAGATCGAGCCTGTTCCGACATTGAAGCAACTCTGGAGCTAAGGGATAGGGAAAGTAGACGCTTGTAGGTCGGACTTGAAGAAGTGAATTCGCCGTTCTCAGTCAGTTTCCGTACCGTAGCAACTAAGATATCTGCTCTCTGCTCTGCGGATAGAAACAAGGGCGTCCCCTCATTCCTCGAATCTGAAGACCAAGCCTTCGAAAGCTGCTTCTCATATTCGAGCAATAGCTGTTCTTCACTGATGTTACGAGAAGCTGATTGGAAGATACTGCCCTGCTCGGACCTACAAGCGAAGGTGGTTGACCATCCTAAACTGAGGATCACAAGTGCACGTATGTTCATAATGGTGTAAGTTTGTACGCAGTGGAGATCAAGAATGTCTGTAAAAAAACAAAACGATCCTCAAATTCAAGCTGATGCTCTACCCTCAACCTCACACCTCAGAAATTTTGGTATGGCTCTACTAACCACTGGGCTTCTCACACCGGCAGTTATTCTGGGGGTGAAATTCACGTGGTTTCGCAATGATCTCGATGCTTGCCTTTCGAACGTGCAACGGCTTGGAAACGCGTTGGCATTATATTCGGCTGACTTTGACGAGACGTACCCTGCCTCGATCCGCCTGCAACAGGGCGAGACGTGCCTCGTAGACGAGAGACGGACAAATGAGGGGGTGAACGTCTATCAGTTTAAAAAGAGCGGCTTATGGAACGTTGTCATCGGGGGATACTTGAAGGGATCCAAGCCCTTCAAGTGTCCGGGTGAGCCGACGGGTTTGTACAAGCTTTATTCCAGTCTCAGCTACACCCCGCTTGTTGGCCCAACATCGCTTATCGATCCGAACACCTGCGAGCAGCTCAACGGCATTATGGGGAGAAACTGGGGTGCACGCACATCCCAGATCACAACCCCATCCGGAACGGCTCTCCTATTTGAGATGATTAGTTCCATGAGTAAGGACTATCAGCTACCCGCCGGAACCACAGAAGATCATCCGTGGCGGGTTTACGCATCAAACACCTGGTGCGGCACCTTATCGGGAAGCGCGGTATTTCCCAGGCGTGACATCGTTTTCCATTATGACGAGGGCAACGGCTTTCAAGGTCCGCATCTTGGAAAGTTTTCAGTGGGATTCGTTGATGGGCACGTTGCAAGTCTTGGATGGGAACAGGCCACCTCGGGTGGAAGTGACAACTGTTCCAGTTTGGCGTTGAAAAGCGTGTTCGACAGGCGCTTCCCAATGGGGGATGCAAAGTAGATGAAATTTGTGACTGTTCGCATGATCTTGGGCGGATCGACGTTGGTATCTTTGTTAGTTATCCTTGCGCTCTGGCCGTATCGATCTTACACGCGTCAACGATCCCTCTGGGGCTATGAGGTTCATGATTTCGGTCGATCTCCTGGTGCTGACTATGAGGTCCTGTACCTCGGAGCACTTGGTGGGAAGCACACGGTTTATCACGGCGGATGCATCTCAAACGGGGTGGTCGGTGTTTCAATCAACCTTCCCAACAGATCAGAGGCTTATGAGCCGCGGCCTGCAATAGCTAGTTATACGGTTCTGCCTGTAAATCCTCAAGTCCTAGATATTCAAGATCAGCACATTGGAGGGATAGTGTATGGGATCAATAGCCAAGGGCAAGCGACAGGCGTTATTGGTAAGAATGCGTTGTACTTCAGCGGAGGAACGGTTACTGCACTAAAACCTCCTCCTGGATTTGAGAAAGCCGAGGCGCGAGGGATTAATGCCGGCTCTGTTGTTGCGGGCTTCTGTGATCCAAGCGGTGAAGAGGCGTATCTCCGGCAGCATGCCACTATTTGGAAGAGCGGAACTCCGACCGATATTGGTGTTCCGGAAGGATGCGTGAGTAGCCGGTGCAATGGAATAAATGACGCCGGGCAAATAGCAATCACAGCGATAACAAAGGCAAAGCGCACAAGATCTTATAGATGGCAAGACGGGAAGTTTGAAGATTTAGGCTCCCTTGGAGGAGTTGCCACAGTAGCTCAAGCGATAAACAATCGCGGCCAGATTGTTGGCACCTCCGAGGTCTCGCCGAAAATTTTCCACGCATTCTTGTGGGAAGAGGGCGCGATGGTTGATTTGGGTTCTCTGAGCAAAAATCATACGTATGTGAAAGCCACTTCGATTAACAATAAAGGTGAGGTTGTAGGCTGGTCCGGGATAGGCGAGGGTTGGAACAGCACGACCCGTCCCTTTGTCTGGGACAAAGTCAATGGAATGCGAGACTTGACAAAACTCGTCGGCTACATGTCCCCGTTTCAGCCTAGAACGGCCTACAGCATCGATGAGAACGGGGACATCCTTGTTTATGGGTACCGAAAACAGTTTTGGAACACGGTGCAGGCGTTGGCAATTTTACGAAAAACTCCCTAAATCACAGCTATTGCATATATAATGCTCTCGTTCGGAGCTAGAGGTGGTTATTAAGTCGTCGGCGTTCACACTGATAGAGTTGCTTGTCGTGATTGCGATTTTATCAATCCTTGCTGCGCTACTTTTTCCGGTGTTTGCCCGCGCGAAAGAGAGTGCGTTCAAATCAACAGATTTGTCCAATTTGCGTCAGATGGGAATGGCTACAGTCATGTACGCAGGGGATAGTGACGATACCACTCCATTCTGTGTTTGGCCTAATTTCGAAGCAACTGCTGCTCGAATACTGCCTTACGCCAAGTCAAAACAGATTTTTGTTCATCCCAAGTCTAAGTTCGAAATAGGCGCTTGGAACTACCGGAATGGGTGTGGAAATGATCCAACTTGTACAATTGGAAACACTATGTATGCGCCTGACTCTGGATGCGTGGGAAGCTTTGCAGTATCTGTGCTCGGTAAGCTGAATCTCTTTGCCGATATTTACTTTCCGTTAGACTACGAGTGGAATGATTCCCTCACCGAGTCTGGCCGAAAGTCGGTTAAGTGTCAACCTGAATCGGGACTGCCCGAGGCACTGATTGCTGACGACGGGATCAGTTTAACAAGCACGAATTTTAGCAGCGTAGCCAAAGCGGTGATGTGGGCAGACTTTCCGACGTCAGGTGGACGATGGCCAGGAGGTTGTGTGGACAGCAATTGCGACAACGGAGGCCAATCAGACTTTTGGGGTAACAATTTCAAAGGTTACTTCTCAGGTGGTAGCAACGCAGTCATGGTAGATGGTCATGCAAGGTGGTTCAACTACTCTAAAATGCACCCATGTAGGCACGAGATATGTAGAGAAGGTGGCGATGCAAAAGCAACAGATTGGAAAGCATGGGGTTTTTCATGGGCGGACTCGAGCGTTCGATAGGGCCCTTCAGAGTTTACTGATCTAGATCGCTGTGGATTCTCTACTTACTAAGTCTAGGATCTAGGCACAACAATTCTAAGACTCTAAGCTCCAGAGTCATAGATTGAGGACCTTAAGAATCTTCCTGCCATCGGGTAACTCAATAAGTAGCGAAAGAGGATTTGAGTGATTCGTTCGCATTGAGTGCCTAGAGATGGTAGTAGGCAGCATTGGCACTAGGGTGGTGTCGGGAACATCTTCCATGGAACAGGTTTCGTGCGGATGGATATGGAGGAACTTACGTGTGAATCCTAAATTGACCACAGTTACTTGCGCATCATAGGACTCACCTGATGGATCAATATGCTTTGTTGCGGAGACCAGCAGAACTCCTTCCGGAGAGTTTAGATAGAGACACCACCAAAGCATTGCAAGCGCAAGAATAGAAAACAACCTGGAAAGCCGTCGGGAGGCAAGTCGCAACGCTGCTGATCGCCCTTCAACTGCCATCTCGACTCACCCTTAGCAACAAACTTGAAAACAGACCCAGAAGTCCTGTGAGGACTTCTCGACCGACGACGAAGAATGCCGTGTCGACTAACAAAAAGACACCTAATGTTATGAATACTCCTAGCAGTCCCGGTCGATCAATTGTATCCAAGGCGCAAAGTGTTAAACAAAGCATCGCGCAATAAATAACTGCAACAATTCCACCGATGACTCCAAAGGCTGCGAAAATTTGAAGGAACTGATTCTTTGTGTCCACGGCCTGGACAATTCCGGATCTTCCGTCTGAGAGTTTCGCGGAAATGGGAAAGGAAACACCGCCCGCACCCAAACCCTCTGGTCTGGACCAAATTAGCCTTACCGCTTGTTTCCACTGTTGAATGCGGCTACTGTTTGCCCTTGAGGTCGATTGAGCGCGTTCAAAGCTTGATACTCTCATGAAGAATGGGGACGACAGACAAGATAAGACAATCAGCCCAGTCAACAACTGTTTAGGTTGCCGTATTTCTTTGAATGAACCATAAAGTGTACTAACTGCCCCGATCGCGCCAGCCAAACAAGCTATGCGAGACCAAGTCAGTATGAGTGCGGAACCAATGAACAGCACCCTAATCCATGGGAAAATCCCTTGAATCCCCTTTAACTCCGCAACAGCTAGCGAAAAACTGCACGCCAACACTAGGCTTGCCACCTGTGGCAAGCCTAGTGTCCCTCCTGGCCGCAACATATCTGCAGAATAGACTGCCCCAGTCTTGGTCACGGCTTGGTACAGAACGACCGAACTTTGGATCAACGCGAGGCCAAGAAGAAGTCTAATAGTCGATTTTCCCGAAATCAGAATGCCACAAATTATCCCAGCAAGAAGGTAGAGAGCCATAGCCACAACCGAGTCGTGTCTCACGGATGGCTTCAACAACTCAAAACTTAAACAAAACGTTGCCGCGGCCCAAGGGCAAAGCACAAGTACTAGCTCGCTTGAAAACTCTGAAACTCGTCGACGAATCAGATATAGCGACCACACGAGCATCAAAGCACAAACACAGACTTTGATCCAAGACGGACTCCGAGTCGTGAGTTCAAACTGTCGGAGAGGTACGATCAATAATCCAAGCAGAAACACGCAGATCGCTGTTTTAAGTGTATTTTCTTTGAGTGAGTTTAGGTTCATACACGACTGTCTTCAACTCTGAGGGGCAAGCACTAACTTTCCCGGTTTGCTTATCCCCTTTGCAGGATTTGATCCATGAGACTAGCACCATTCAAAGCGTAATTGTCAAAAGAAATGACAAATTCAAAACTCCTATTGACAAGTTTGCTTCGAGAGGAGTAATTTTGACTCGTGGCTGAATTGCACGCAGGTAAGAGAAGCAGCATTCGCGCCAATAAAGGAATCGCAAAATGAAATCTCGTCTAGCCAACCCCGCCGCTTTCCTCGCCGTCCTATCGTTTATCAGCGGCAGTGTCGCTGTTGCACAGGGTTGCCCTGGGAATATGCCTCCAAGATGTGCATCAAGTGAAGGCTATTTGTGTACGGTAGAACCTTGCGGGCCAACAAATGTGATCGATGGAGCTTGCACACCCTTTGTTCCATCAAGCTACGGCCCTGCTAGCCAGAACAGCACTTTTATTGATTGTCCGATAGTGGACTGTATCGACCACGGTGTTTTTAAAGTCTGTGAAGGAAATCCCAACGCAGTCGAGCGATACTCGACATTCGATTGCTACTTGGATCATTATCCTTGTTCAGGCGGTTGGGGCGGCTAATGCTCTCCCAGGGGTTGAGCCGATTCGGAGCAGTTTTTGTAGTAACGTACTTGGGATCGTCGGCACTAGGTGGGCTTCCACCTAGTGCCCCCTCTACTTATGTTTTGAATTACCGAATAGAAATCTCCAATCCTCTAAGTGGTACCGGGAAAGCAATAGGCACTCTTCATTTCTGGGAGAAGAAGGGTTCGCTCGGTTGGCTTGTTACAATCCCGAACGAGGATCCGAAGTGCTTTATCTTTGACGGTAAGAAAAGCTTCGTGTATGCCTCAAAAAGTTCGATATGGCTAGTAGAGGGGTTTAGTTTCTATCAGGCTTACATACCTCTAGTCTTCCCATTTAACTTCGCAAGTTATAGACTGTTTATCGATGTGCCGGAAGGTGCAAAGTACTTACCTCCGGGGGTGCCTGCTTCTCAGTTAGAAGAGTTCCCCTTTGTGCTGCATAGTAGAATTGGGTCTACTGATATTGTGGATGGTGTTAGTCTTACTGAAAGAAGCGCTGCTGGGGTTCAGAGTCTAGAAATTGGGGCAAAAGATGCTCCACTTGTAAAGGCGACTTACTCTAAATTTCAACAACTTGGCACTTTGGCTATCCCCCGCGAAGTAACAATTAGTTCGATGAAGCAAATTTTTGATCACAAGACGAAAACCACTCGTTCTGAGTCACGAGGAGAATTCAAGTTAATTCTCCTAGATTGCTCGTTGAATCTTGGACCCAAGGCGGCTTTAGCACCCGAACAGTTCCTTGGTAAAGGATCGCTCATCCAGTGCTCGGATAGTCAGGCTCGTTGGTCAGTCGCGTTCGACCCAACTTCGGGTTCGCTCGACAAGCAGAGTGCTGCATTAAAACAGTCACGAATGTTATTCGAAGCTGATAAGAAGCGAGAAGGTGGGTCCGCCAAATCGTCACGACTCACGATACCGGTTATTCTGACCGTAATCTTTGGTGGACTTTCTATCTTTTTCCTCATCAAGGGACGCAAGGAAATTGAATAGTTCTTTTATCAAGCAAAAGAAGTTTCCGTCCTCCGGTGAATTGTTAGCATCGGTATTCTTGGCAGGTTCTGCCATTTGCTTAGCGCTTTTTATGTCAGGGATTCCAATCGGCACTCGCTCTCCAAAAGGTTCCGAATCGGAGCGGGTGGATATTGCGCCCAATTTTCTCATAAGACGAGAGAGCCTCTTACTTGGGAGCGAAAGTGCATCGGTGAAGTTGGTGGTTTTCGGGGACTATGAGTGTCCTCCGTGCCGCGCGGAGTGGCCTCATGTTGCCGAACTGTATGCGAAGAATCCCAACCGAATAGCTGTTTATTTCAGGCACTTCCCCCTCCGGCAAATACATCCACTTGCGCTCAGTGCGGCGTTATTGGTTGAAGCCGCAAAGAAGAAAGGAGCATTCCTTGCAATTCACGAGCAGTTATATGCTAGTCCACTTACGCAAACTGGCATGAGAAGAATAGGAGTTTCTCATCAGATTCAGGGGTTAACCAACGATGAACGTTTTGAGTATATGAAGGAAGTAGTCGCTGATTTGAATGCAGCGGAACGACTTGGGTTGACGGGCACTCCGACTATGTTCTTAGTAGAACAAGGAGCCGTTTTCCGCGTTTCGTCGACGAAAAATGTCAGTGAAGTCTTGTTTAACAAGTAGAGCATCCGTATTCATAGCTTTGAATTTCTCGGTTCGGCCGTTGCAGACGAATGCCTCAGTAGGTGTCTTTTGTTCAGAATCTAATCCAGACAATCTCCTCGATAACTTCTTCGCAGAGCTGTATCGACTCGATGCAGTCGAGAGAATACGCGGAACCCAGCTGGAAAGGAAAACACTTTGGCATGATCAGGATCCCTTTGCCCAAGTACTTTGGGAAACATTGCAATTCCGAGATCAATGGCTGTGAATGTGACAGATTGGAGCATTCCGGTGATGATAAGAGGAACGACTTGAATATTCACACGACCGTCTGATAGAATTTTGACGCTTGACACGTAAGTCAGAGGAGCAATATGCTTCGTTAGCGTGAGTATGCAAAGCGGCCCCTGTTTTCGCTTGACAATGTCCAGGAAAATTTTTGGTATGAAGTTAACTGAGAACAGCTGGAGGCATCTCTCTTCGGTAGAGAATTTATTGAACCCGCTAAGGGTTGCCGCTTGGCCCCTAGTCTGCACCTGTCTATTCGTTGCGGTCACGACGAAACTTCAGAGCTATGATCTCTTTTGTCGGTTTGTTTCAGCCTCGCTCGGACTGAACCCCGCTTTCTCTCGCCTCCTAGGCTGTGCACTGATTGTCATTGAATTGGCAATTCCGCTGGCCTCCTTGCACAAAGCAGTTGCCCCTCTAGCCTATCTGAGTGCTACAGCACTGTTCTGCTGCTTTACCGTGTTTCACTTGAGTCGGGCATTTGCAGGAAACTACTTGCCCTGTTCGTGCTTTGGCGAGCTTTTGAAGTTATCTCCATTCGCATTTGCAATGATAACGGGAATGTTGGCGTGTGCCTCCCTGCTGAGCTCTTCCGGAGTCGTTGTTCTGGCGCGCTCAGGATCAGAGCAAAAGCTCCCAGCAGTTGCTCGAGCATTCTGGCTGTGCACCGTCCTGTGCCTCATCGGTGTTGAAGCAAAGTATGTTTATCGCTTTGCCAAACCTGCACCATCGGGGCAAATTATGAAGATTTCTACCTCTTCGGCAGCCCTACTCGACGATGCTGAGCTTCTATCAGGTTCGCGATCGAGAACAAATGCAATTGTGATGTTTGGAGACTATCAATGCCCTTTTTGTCGAAATGCGGTCACAGATTATCATTCATATTCTGGAAAGAAGCCTTGCATTTTTTGGAGAGAATTGCCTCTAGAGTCGATACACCCGGGATCACGTGGATTAGCTCTCGTGAGTCAGATCGCTTCTGCCCGTGGCATACTACCAAAAGTGGCTCCCGTTATGTTTGACGCTGGCTTAGTGCGTGCAGTTCAAAGTGATATCGAGAAGCACGTTCTTGGATCATCGATAAGCCGAGAAGAAAAACAGTCTGCGTCCTTGAAACTCGATCTTCATTTTAAGTTGGCCAAACATTTGAAGGTTACCGGAACACCTGCAATATTTGTAATACAGGGCTCCAAAGTCTATCGTGCTTCGGATATGATTAGTGCAATAAAGTTTTCTCAACCGCTTCGCAACTGACCTCGATTAGAACCATGAAAAACAGATCAATATTGTCCGCGTGTGCGGCCTTCGTCATATCAGCAATCGCTCTTGCCGCTACACCTTGTGGGTATCCTGACGAACCCGTTTGGGATCCCAACGAGGGAACTTGTCAGGGGTCCTTCTCACCGAGTTGCCAGGACACAAACCTACTTACGGATGGAAAGTGTTCAGGATCAGGTAATCCAAAGGAGTGCGTTACCGTGACACGCTATAAGAGCAAAAAAACATACGTTCCTCGGTACTCTAATAGGGGTTGTGGGGCCAGTAACCCATGTGTCCTGTTGAATGAACCGCATCCGCCATTAATTACATACAAAAACCCAGGAACGACTGACTGGGACTGCATTAATCAAGAGTCTGGCACTCCGGGCTCTCCTCAATAACTCAAATCCCGACTAAGAAATTGCCGTCGAGGCATGCTCTCGACGGCAGAAGCACTATGCGCACACTATCCCTCATTATCTTTACGATCGCACCGTTCATACTGCATGCGAACCAGTTACCGTTTACCATTACGTATGAAGTAGCTGTTGATCAGCCACGATCAGCCAAGCTTGGATCAGTTTCAATCACCACAGGGGGCGGCAATACTTTAATTGCCATTACGAATTCCGGGATAAACTCCAGCGTCTTCTATTCAAAAGAACTATGTGTTATTCAGGAAGTGGAAAATCAATCTATCCTTGCCGAAATCAGACCGAGCCAGACAACAGGAAAATCAACGCTTTTGCCTCTACTTCCGTCTGAAATAATAACGCTCAATTTAGTGAAACCTGAAAAGCGATCCACTGGAACTTCTTATTCGATTGCTGACCCAAGCGTAGTTGCATACGATGATGGGATTCCTTTCGAGCCAGCCGAGATCAAGCATCAAGTACTGTTGGGCGCGAAGCGGATGACTGAGATTCGCGTTTTACACGACAAAAAGTTATCAGAAACATGGTCTTACCTAGACTACAGAATTGTAGGCGGAGTGGCTGTTCCTGGAAGAATCACTCATCATCGATTCAAAGCCGGAGGGTTGAACATTTCCGAAGATGATACTACGGAATGGCGACTAATTCAGGCAGATCAGATTCCTGCTAACAAGATTCCGACTGCGGAATCCTTTCTAATTGATGATACCACCGTCCAAGACAATCGTAACCCAGCAGAGCCATTCGCGTTTGCATTTCAAAAAGGAAGAGGTACACTCGAAGAACAATTACAACTAGCTCGTAGATTGAAGGTCAGTCGACAGGGGGATCGGAATTCTCCTGCGTCAGCGAGCCCGTTCGTTCCCATCCTGGTCGGCATCATTGGAACAGCGATAGGAGTAGCATCTTATCGTCGGCATCAGAAGCGAGCATGAAGGCTTTCAAATCATGGAGAGCAAAACCTTTCTCACTTGTACTAATCATAAGTCTCTTGCTAGCATTCGGAGTAAGAGTTCCATCGACAATATCATTGTCTCAGCTTTCCAAGTATGTGCTCTTTCTGGGGGTATTGGGGACAGTTGCCACAATCGCCCTTCGATCTAGAGGGGATCCTAAACGGATAATCGCAGTCACCGCTCTCTCGAGTTACCCCATCGCATTGTTGCTAAGTGTCCTCACAACAGGTAAAGTTGGTCAGAGTGTGAGCGGTAGTTTTCTTCCGCTTCTTTGGATGCTGGGCCTGATATGTGGATCCCTTATTCCAAAAACTGTTGCTGAGCTTCCACTGATATGTGGAGCATTGTTCTTGTCGGTTTTTGCTGTATATGGGTGGTTAACCAAGACGAATGTTTTCGTCTCGGGTGATCTTTATCGAGCCCAAGCACTTGACGGGGGACCCCTTTCGCTGAGTTTCTTTGCGGGAGTCGCCTGCCTGACCGCCTTTAGTGTTGTCCGAACTAAACCGGAGGCGACGTCCTACGGAATAATCGGCTGGGTGTTGTTGAGTGTCGTCATAATCACCTTTACTCGGGCCGCGCTGCTTGGACTCACGGTAGGCGGTTTGATCTTGCAACTTGGTGCGTCGAAAGGGCAAAAGCTTCTCTATTATTCAATTGTGCTTGCATTGATATCTATATCGCTTCTTCGGAGCCAAGGAACTGCAAACGGCAGAAGTGCCATGGATTCTGCTCTAAGTCGCCCTCGCATTTGGTATTCAGCCGTATGCGCATTCATAAAGAGTCCAGTCACCGGAGTCGGTGCCGGGGAGTTCACGTATGCATACACAACCGAGGTCGGGGAAACAAAAACGCAACATGGATTGGCAGAACCGAAGAGCCTATACTTGTTACCCATTGTGGAACTTGGATTAGTCGGACTCATTGCCGTATCTATTGGATCAGGCTCGCTTTACCTGCTTGCGCGTTCGCATTTGAACTTGGGAGATACCTTCGTGCCTGCGACGCTGTCATTTGTGGCTACCTATAGCTTTTTTGATACACCTGCATTTGCACTAGGAACATATCAAGGCACGGTCGTCTTAGGGTACTTGATTGGAGTCTCTTGCCAGCCGCATATCCAAGCTGAAACTTCTAACCAACAAGCCCCGCTAGTTTGATCCTTGTATCCACATGGAGAAGTGCAGGAAGTAAAACATAATCGTGAAATCTAGTCCTAACAATCTCGCTCAGCTTAAGCCTGGTTGCCCTTTGGTCATAACCTTTGGTTGTCCTGTCGTCAACGTGTCCCGCTATTCTCTGAGCTGTCTCGAGCTGACAGCCATCCTCCAGAAACGTAGTAATCCCAGTCGCCCGGAAGCTGTAGTTGGAGAACAAAAGTGGAAGCCCCGCTCGCTTCAGCCTGCGCTTCACCATCTTCAGGCACTCGTCTCACTGAATGGGCTCCGTGCTGAGCTGGTCATGAGCCGGTCCTGAGAATGCCGGAAAAAGGGGTACATTCCCTGAAAACCCGCTGACCCTAGCCGCTCATTGGGATACAATGTGAATGGAGGGTGGCAGGGGATCTCTCTCTCCACTCCGCCCTTTTCCCGCAGTCTGGGAAAAGTCTGTCTTCCAAGATCGATATAGTCAGATGCTGTCAACCGGCAAGCTGCCGCAACTTTTCAAAAGCGTACGCCATGACTCCGATAAGATCTTTGTCTCGGAGGTCAATGAGTTTCTCATTCCCAATGCACTCAAACAGAATGAATATCCGCACCGGAGAAAGCGCGGGCATTTTCCCTCAGTCCTGCGAATCGGATGCCTCTTCAATTCTCCTGCAAAGTTGTAAGTCATGGCGCCGGTCGCGACCATGTATGAAAAAAGCATCCTTGGAGCTGACAGGTGCCGCTTAATGGAGGCCGCGCTCACCCGCTCCCTCGGCAAATGGTCCCGGTAGCCAGCGACTGGCACTGGAGAAATTGCTACAAGATTCGGGTAGTTTGCTGAGTTATGAGGCCGCAATGCGAAATGCATCGCGCGTGTACGCTTTACGGGCGTTCTCGTGGCAGATCCGAGAGGCTAAGAGTTCCTCAACCGCCCTTTGGGCCATCTCGCAGATGGGAATGCACGGAACGACCTTAGCGGCTTACTCGATCTGAGTGATGTCGCGCCTGGCCCGAATATCTAGCAAGTGGCTCAGTTGGTCTGAGATACCGTGAGTGCTCCAATGTCTAAGGCGAAGTACGCCATCTGCTGAGCCCAAACATCGACCTCATTGGATGTCAGCGCGTCGATCGAGTCGTTGGCCAACCCCTTTCTGCCAATGGTCATTTGCATCGCAAGGAACTTCTTGCGAAACTCCGGCTAGAGATGCTCGGGATCTTTTCTTGAAAAGTGATCGAGCCACGCTCTTAGCAGTCTCCCTTTGAGAGGAAGATCCCCAGCCGCCAAAGTGATTAGGGCTGCAATGACTCGTTCTGCCGCCGCTCTGCTCGACGGGCCACTTTTTTCAGTACTGGTGTCTCCTCTCCTACCGGCGGCGGCTACCTTGGATTTGGCTCGCATAAATGGAGTTATGAGAGGCGGTTAGGGAGAATTTTGGAGAATGACTCCTAAATGGGGTTATGAGGCATAAAATCAAGGGTTGAATACCGAGACAAATGGTGGAGCCTCGTTAAGCACTGCCGTGAGGCGAGATCATCAACTTAAGAAGGTAAGGACCGAGTAGCTCCATGATCCAAGGATTGTTCTGGAGGATAGACCCAAAGCGTGCCAACCCGCTATGAACAAGGGTCGGCCTAGTCTCCATGGCTTATACCTCATTGACCAGTTCATGAAGTTGCTCTGTGTCCTGGCGCCTCTAATCGATCTCAGCATGAAGAGATGCAGGATCAAAACTGATAAACTGAGTCGCACTTGATTGGTTTCCGACGATGCTTTGCGATACAGGAGTTTTAAAGGTGTAATTCGTAACGGGTGATACCGTTGCACCTGCACTCGCGTAGTAGGCATCTTTGCCAACGGTCTGCTGTCGAAAAACGGCTATTTCAACATTCTCGATCCGAAACCGCTTACCTGTTAACTCTGCCGTTAAAAGATCTCAAGAAAGCACGTCTGCTCCAGAAGGCAGCAGCAGACAGGATTCTTCTTTGTGATCACGTTCAAGTACGGAACCAACCACTTGTCGTTCTCGGACAATGGTGTGCTCGATTCCATGATGTTGGAGTGTCATTGAGAGTGGATTCATAGAACTCCTGACTTGTCGTTGGGAGAAGAACTCGCTCGCTCCAAAGACCAAGCCTGCAATCTTAAGATTATAAATATTGAAGATCGATAGCCTTAATCCATGACTGCAACTAATGAGCTATCTGTACGGTCTTCTTTGTCTACACTTCTATCGAACACATAGTAGACCTAAGGCGTCATACTATCTAACCGGGATCAATCAGAAAAACTTGGTGCTCAGTCAAATGAAATTATCGAAGAAGCGAATCCGAACTCTTGAAGCCAACATTCCGGCTCAATTAACCAACGATCAGGTTGTCATCGTTAGCGATCCGCTCAGTGCCGAAGCATTGCACAAACTGGGATTCCCCAACGCAGTTCAGCCTGGGATGTCTCTGCTGCCGGCGATTGTCGGCCCAGTCTCTCGCTACAACGCAGAAGGCAAGTGGGATATCCATCGAGACCAACCAAAAGAAACCTGCTACCGACAGGTCGAGTGGAAATGGATTGAAAAGCATGGCCAAGATGAAGTCGAGCAAAGTCGAACTGTTGATGTGCCCTATCAACGGTATCCGAGAACTCTTATCCCTCCACCTTGTCTCGCAGTCACATTAATTGAGCTTGAAGAGGGCATGGCGGCCGCCCTACAGCCACTCAAGGTTGACTTCCAGAATGGAACAACGTTGAAACATGCTCTGAACTTGTTCCTTGAGATGTTTGGCTCATGTACGCTTTTAAGGCTGTCCTTAGAGCCGGTTCAAGTAGCAGTAACTCACCAGCTCAACTGGTCGATTCTGCCTCCAGGGGAAATGCCGTGGGGAAATCTCAAGAAACATCTCGCGCCTCTCTACGAAGGGCAATCTAAAGGGCGAAAGCCGATTACCCAGGAGCGTCTCGAATTCATTGCGAAGTTCACTCCGTCATTCACGGCCGTTGGAACGGGAGGCTTCTCCGGCTACATTGTCTTCGGGTTCCCAGATAGAAATCTCTACATTGTTGAGTGCACCAACTACGGGAATGCAACCTACGTCTTTAGACAAAATTGGGAGACTCTTTCACAGCTGACCAAGGCCGAAATCTTGGTTGGCGAACTTCAAGAGGCGCGGTACATCCATCGAGAAAAGTGGCACGACCACGTCCGAGACCTGTTCAAATAACTTTCCACTAGCGCAACAGTTAGGAAGCCTGAATGAAACAGCATGGTCATCACAAAGAGAAGGTGAGAGTGAGAGATCAGTGGCGATGTAGTCGGCTCGAAGCTCGTGCTCAAGCCCCTTGAAATGTAGAAGAGCGCTTGCTCGATGCCTGTTATCGGACATTCGTTGGAGGCGATCCTGGCAGAACGAGCGCGTCAAGAGTCGGGCGAATTGGACAACGAAATGAACCTGGTCTTCCTGAACCCTTGGGGACGCCCATTTGACGGCAAGTGCGTAAGCGACCGTCTGCACGCAGCTCTCGAGGTGGTTGGACAACCAAAAACCGGAATGCACTCGCTCAGTCACTCTGCCGCTACGTTCATGCTCATGGCCGGGCTTAACCTTCACCAGGTCAGTCGATACCTTGGACATAGCCAAATCGCGTTGACCTCCAACTTGTACGGACATGTGTTGGAAGGGGCAATGCGCGATGCCGCCCAGAAACTTCAAGATGCTTACTTAACACTGTGAAGTTGACTGCGCGGTTTTTCAAACCAGCTGGAAAGAAGACGGTCGAAGCCAAATCATGTTCAACTTCGGCGGTAAAGACTAACATTACAAAGGTACTTGGACGCTCCTGATGTAGTTTCTTGTCCTCGAGGCGGAGTTCCAGCAACTTTTGAAGCGGCGGGGAGAACAATCAATTCACCTGTAGCTAGCCGACTTGATTGAGAAGGCGCCCAAGGCGAGAATCTCGGCGTTAACAACTTTGCAGACGACTTTGAAATAGAGGTGAATATTTTGCAGAACGCCCTAACGTGGATTATCTCTGCGACTTTCATGTGTGACAACCGAACACTGACATTTCAGCGCTCTTAGGTGATGAGTCATTGGAGTCGAGGTAAATCGCAAAGATCACTCTTCGTTGATGGCTCACCATTGGAGAATTAACTAGTATTTCAATCGAGAACCACTCAGATTAGCATTGGTTTGCTCTAGAGAACCCATAGCATGTCACCCGCCCGTCGAGACGAAAAGTCCACCAGCACCAAAGCTTTTCATGAGCTGCCCTTCAATGGAGTCTCATGCTCCCGCGCCCCAGGATTCACATCTTTTTAGAAGCGATTCTGCAATGAGTTTTCCCACAACCTATTGTTTCAAGAGCAATAATTCAATCCTTTCAGGCATTATTATGTAACTATGCTCGCGGCCACACTCGTATTGGTTTGTTGCCTTGGTCAACCTTTGGAGATCGGTCCGCTTGCTATGGGGATGAGCCCGTTAAAAGTTGAGAGTGCGATTGGCCCGCTTGATTTAGATGTTTCGGGCACGATCCAATACCTTCAGGGCTATAGGATCTTCAGACAACCAGACGGGGCAGATACGTTATTCATTTTGGGTTTCTACAACGATAAATTGGTTTTTCTACGAAAGCAAGATGAGTTCCCGGAATCGTCGGTGTTTATGAAACCTAGAGGTGGGATCCGAAACTCAGATACCCAACTCAGTTCTCCTATCGACAGTAGTGGGAATCGTTATGAAGACACAGAGATAGCTGGCTTTGGTCCAGTTTCACTTTTTGCGGAAAGAATGAATGCCAATCCGTTCCAGTTTCGAAGCAGATCCTTCGGCAGTTATAAGCAATATGTTTCAACCCTGACAGTTCCCGAAGATCTCAAAAGTAACCTGTTGAGAACCACGCCCACGTTAGACATCGCGAGCATCACAAACGGACCTTATACCGTCACAGCCCAACTTCCGGGATCTCTTATCGTCTACGATCAAAGCGCTCGCGCTGAGATCGAAAGGGAACTTGATGAATTAAATCTCAAGCATCAAACAAATGCTGCCATGTCCAATAGTACGAACATATGGTCATTAGCTCCACTTGACGCAAGTTCACCCCGGTTGGCACTATATGTTCGACCAGGAACTAACGTCCAAGAAATCGTTGACGATGTAAAAGCAATGGGGGCCGTCGTTCTTTATTCTGGAAACTCGGCTAGGGGTGGGGTAGTACTAATCGCTGTCCCCGCAAAGTGGTTGGATGCTTACAGAGGCTCGTTTTCCAAGCTCTCTTCAATCTTGCAGGTGATAAGAGTCAACCCCATAACAGCCAGTACTGACCCGACCACAATTTACTTTCCGCCACAATCAAACGGCAAACAAATCGCCGTCCAGTCGAATGTCGATAAGCTTCAGAAGTTCCTAAAGAACTACTACCAAAAACCTGCTTTGACGATTACTCTTCTTGGTCGGCAATGTGTGCGCGCCCAAATCTCCAAATTCAGGGGAGTCGTTATAGAGAACCGTAATTACTGGGAAAAACTTGACATTACGTTCTTTATTGAAACAGGGAGCATAGTTATGCTTCCGCAAGGCGAATATGCAACCGGGGCTGGCACAAAGCCCCCGTCTGATGATGGCTATCATCCAATTACGGAGGAATATCCCAGAGCTTTTGCAAATTACCAGAATAAGCTTGTATCTGCGATTCAAAACTACATGAGGCATAACTAATGAACGAATATAAACTGCGAAATGGAACTTGTGGAATCCTCGTCCTAGGTCACGTTGCGACTTGCCTTGCGTTGATTGTAATGTTTGCTCAGAGTGGCTTTACAGAAAGTGAATTCACGACGAGCTTAGCACTTATCACTCCAGTGACCGGAACCCATGTTGCGGCCGGGATCCAATTTATTGTAAGGAACCGCCATAGAATTTCAATTCCCAAAAAACGGATTTCAAAGGCATTTGCGGCTTTGACCCTCTGTTTAGTTTTTGCCGTAACGGCATGTCTCATTTTACTGGTACTTGCAAAAGGCGCGAATATAGTCCCCATGAAATTCGAAACTTTTAAAAACATTTTGCTGGCCTTTGAGACAACTTTTGGAGTCTATTTGACAACGGTAATCACAGGGCTCTATGATCTACCCGAACCTCAAATCGTAGCCCATGGCAGTGAGAACAACGTACTGTAGAGACAATGGCTAAATCTGACTAGCTACTCACGGCATAAGCTAAGTTTCTACCACTTTCCGTCGGTCGTCATGTTCTCTTGCCGAAAGTTACAGACAAGGTCGCTTAAACGCCGCAGACTTGCATTTCCTACATGTCCAGTCTATTCTGTCTGCATCCGGTTCCGGATCGAGAGTTATTCGTACCTCTTCGAAATCTTATGCTACTCTGACTTACTAGAATCCGAACTCGCGCGGCTTCTGCTCATTATCATTGGTTACGTTGATCGAAGTGCAATCACTGAAACTTATTCAACTTCGAGAAACATCTCCTGCACTCGAGTTCGCATCTCCATCGTCAAATCTTGTCTGAATCCGGCCTATGGATTTGAATACATGTCTTTTCTCTGTGAACCCTTTTCAGCAAACGACTGTTGGAAACCTAACCTGCACTCACTGCTTGCCGCCAGTGAAGTTAAGAACACCAAAGCTTTCCATCAAACCTCGCTGACGAGACAAGAAGTGCAAAATGTTTACCCCTTTCTCCTGAGCCTCCGCAATAGAGTGAAAAGCTCTTGGCCTGGCGTTCCATACATATGGCAATTCAGCAACTTTAACTCGCTGACTTGCCAGTGCTCTCACAAGTGCTAGTTGGTCTTCGGCTCCAAACTTTTGCCACTCAGAATGCCATGCACGAAACAGGCGTTCTATCTTCTTACTTTTTTTAAAATAGAGAACCCCGCTGTTATAGTAGGGGTGTTCCAGCAAATTCAATTCCTTGGTGTAACGATACTCTGGCTCTCTACGCACGGGATCATTTGAGCTGTACTCAAGCACATGAGCTACCGTCGGATGGAGATCAATTGCCATTGCGATATCCGTGTACCACTTGATCGGAAGAGTCGCTACATTTGCAAGCGGTACTGTGTCACTATCTAGGAAGAGCGTCCTCCTAAATCCATATGTGTATAGTGATGTCTTAAATGTGCGCGACTCGAAGCTACCAGCTCCACAAGAACTGTTGACGACTTCTATGCTCAAAGACTTCAGTTCCACATTGCAATTGGTAACTAATCTGACAGGGCCGGTATAGCCTGCTTTTCTAAGGTACGAAATACTATTCAAGCACAGATCAGTGTATTCGGCACCTATGCCAAGATAGAGCACCCCAAACCCAGCTGTACTTTGTTTAAGTAGTGTGTTCATTTTGATCGCGTAAACATAGGCTTCCAACCGAGAGTAGAAACATGGCTTATTGCGGCATTTCTTCGATCCAAATGATCAATTCGTCGCGAAAGCGCGAAGTCTGCTGGTAACTCTTCTTTATCGACCCGGGTCTCTGGATCGTCCGAAGAGGGCGTGAGAAAACATCCAAGTTGGTTGTACATCTGCATCGCTGCCGCCAACAGTATATCGTCCTCAGAATCTGCTTGAGAGGGAATCCCCATGCGCCAACGCAACTGCCCCAAGGCAAAGAGCATCTCAGTTCGTACAAAATATGCGCGAATTACGACGTCAACTTCCTCGAAGTGGCTGGTGCGTGCTACTCTTCGGGGACGATACTCGCCATCGGTGTCCAACCGGCGACCAAGCTGACCCAGCACTCCGAATTCTTGCCTTGCCGACATCTCAAGGAAGTGCTCTATGCACCGCTTCCCGGGGAGTAGGTCGTCATCCAGGAAAAACGTGTACTCTCGATCAAAGGCGAATGTAGGGACGTAACGGCTGTATGCTCCCAAGTTTTGATTCCAACGAAAGACCCGCCTGACCGAATCAATCACCGAATCTCTTATTGCGTATTCCGGTTCGGGGTGGCAGTCGCAAAGAGTGATATCGCAAGCTACTGACTGGTCTTGAAGTGCCGAAATAATTGCCTCTACGTTTCGGGGCCTCTTCCAGTTGATTATCACGGCCTCAACTCGCGTCGTCGAAGTACTACATGTCTGATTAGAGGGTTTCATTGGTTCTGTTCACAAAGATGTCTCTCAGTCGGTCCTAGCATGTGCAGCTTTTCGCACGATGCGGAAGTTTAAGAAAATTGCATTAATTTTAGCAGAGCAAGAGTTCTCCTGCATAGCCGTAGGTAACTCTCCTCTGTTGACCGAGTGGGTCCAAGAATCCGATTGAAGTGCATATGCAACAAAGATTGAATAATGGCCGAATGATCTCTTGTCAATGAGGGACTTGGATCTAGCTGGCAGGCCTGTATAAGTTGATCTCTTCTTTCAATGGCTGCCAAGATCTGTTTGGTCTCATCGGTGAGATCCCGTTTCAGAATTAGCTTCGTGATCCTTGCGTTAACTCTCCTAAACATCTTCCCATCTTGAACACCTGGCGTGGGTAGAGCGCTGATAGCTGAGCTTATCGAGGAACCACATAGAGCGCACAAAAATAGAGCCGCACTCAGACATCTGACTGCAAGGGCGTCAGCGTAGCTGGCCTGTTTTGTGTATGAGTTAATGCTGATAGCACATAAACTGTCCAAGTGAAAAATCTCAAAGATCTTCTCACTGATGGCCTGGCCACCATATCTAAATGTTTCTTCATGGAAAGTCGTCAAATCAAAAAATGTTGCGCTCTCCTGCAAACACATTTCATGAGCCCAATTGATTCCGATCTCTTTGGCCGACTGTTCATCACTCTTCAGCATCGATCTAAAGCGTAGCCTGATATGAGGTTTGGGATCAAAGTAGCGAACATAGAACCATTGACAGCCAGTTGGAAACCGCTTGGCAAGTTCAACAAGTTCCTCAATTAGGTTATCGATTGCGTACGCTGCACAATACAAATGAATCGATGTCCAATCGGTACTTGGAAGATGCGAATTCCCCAGATCAGCTTCTGAAGGTAACTCCTTGTTGATCGGTACGTAAACAGGGGGTGAGTAATCCGAACGAAGTACAATAGGTACTACTAACTCGGCAGCATAGCTAAGACCATCTCGTCGTAACCAGCAGTTGGCAGAATTCTGGACGACTTCTTCTATATGGGCAATCTTATTTTTGCGAAGGACTCTTCTTAACTCTCGACACCCTCGAGGGGTCTCTAGATTGACTTGAAGTCGGCGATCTCCATCTATCAGAGTAACTGTACTCGGGACTGACATATCTTGCCGCCAAAGCTCCACCGAAGATAGACACTCTGTACACGTCTTGTGCCGCAAGATTTCGGGCGTGATTGTCCAGCGAGCAAGCGACAGAATTGTTCTGCCATACACTATGCGAGGTAGGTAAGGAAACCCACGTGCCGTACCCCAATCAAAGGCTTTTAATTGAGCCCGATCGTACATCGACAATTCGAGGAGCAACCTAGCGAGGACGTCAAGCCCATCGGGGCTAAGGACGTGGGTTGCATGAACAACAACTTCTTGGAGCTTGGCTTCATAGTAGCGCACAAGGCGTAGCCTGTGCCCATCGTGCAGGAAAAAGAGATCTCTAAGCTTAACTACGTTCCGACCTTCACCAAACTGCGGTTCCAGGTATAGCGATCCTTCGTATTGACAAGGGCGTACTAAAACGTTCGCCATTCTTGGTTCAAGTGGTTCAGAGAACATCTCCAAGTGCAAAGAGTCCTGCGATTCGAATCCGACTTTCCTTGAGATTTCTTGGAGCGCTTCAAAGCCTCCATTCAGGGTAAAGGCGAAGCGTCCAATTTGCCTACCCGCCTCAATTGCCCCGGTACCTGGGCCCACCAAAAGCTGGAAGTCACCATCATCTAGAGCTGCAGTATCTGCAGCCAGAACGGAGACGTTAATCTCGCATGAGTTTGACCAGAATCGCAGGTGAGAACCAGAGCTCAAAATCTCAATGTCTGCCTCATCGAGTATCACTGGATGGTTTCTGCCTCTGCGCAATGCTAAATCCTGGAGATGGCGCTGTCGATCGCCAAAGTTGGACTCAGACCTTTGCAACGTCGCTTCCCTTCGATCGAGGATCTCTATGCCAGTGTGCGGATCCACGGCCTGACAGACAGGCACGGGCCGATCGCACCCGAAGTGCTCCAGGAAGCGCGATTGGTATGATTGTACTAAAGTAGTGTGATCTGAGCGGCTCATCTTGACAAGAGCTGTTGCAGCACGTGCTGCTTCTTCAGCAATCGATTCAGGTAACTCGATGACAAGGGGCCAAGCGGCGTCCACTTGAATTGAATCCAAAACAACGCTGGGCGGAAGGCGAAGTGGCCCACCTGGGTTCGACAGGCACTCTTTGACTTGGACAAGATCGAGGCCAATCTGATGGATTTTGCCCTTAATCTCATCAGCAAAAATATCACCGAACGTTCTGATTGTTTCTTCGAATGTTTTATCTACATCTAGAGTTGGGAAGGCATCAGGAATTAGAAGACCAAAATCTATCAGGCTGTTCAAAGTTGCTTCTACGCGGCTTTTCTCGATATGTGGGAACCTTTTCGTCGTCTCGTCAATGAGTTTCGGGAGTCCGATCTCGTGACGACACAGATCCAGCACGAAGTCGATTGCTTGTGTACGCTTCAGTGATCGTGCCTCCAGTCCAGCACCTGGGGGCACGATAAAGATCCTACGACCACGCGAAACAGCCCAGGAGGATACACGGTATCGACGCCCGAGTCGAAAACCAGGATCCGTAGAAACTAACGCAAACAGGCGCCTGATTGCCCCGCCATCTACTCGGACTCGTCCAATCGGAGTCGGCTCGTCCCATTGGACTTTTGTTGCAGAGTGCCACGAGCCGAGACACACTCCAGACCAGAAACCAAAAGGAGTACATCGACTCGACGCCCTCACCAAGTAATTCGTAAGCGATGAAACAACTTGTTCCTCCAGCCGTTTTTTGTTCCCACTCAGATAGTCTGTTATTTCCCCCATGAGTGCAGGTGAAGAAAGTCCGAGAGCCATTTGTACGATGGAAGTTGACAAAAGATCATAAAATTCTTTGCACTGTGCAGGATCTTCGGCGGTCGCAAGTGTTTCGGCAATTTCTATTGGCAATAGCGGCACTCGCGTCAGAAAAGGGCCAGAAACAGCAACATATTCAGGTCCGGGAGTGGCGTTATTCATTGAAGGCAGAATAGGCGCGCGGTCGGCGACCGGAGTACTGAAAGGCTTGATTCGATGGAAAGAAGTATCCCTGACAGACCGTCCAGGAGTCCGATTCCCGCCGGATCTCCAGATTCATCCCGATAACAGAATGGTTGGCTGGCATCAATGAATGTTAAAATGCGCTCAAGTTCGAGGTGTAAGCCGCCTTGAAGACTTTCATCATCCCATCGTTCGGACAGTTGCTTCAGGATCAAGAGAAATCCAGAGTAACCATGGCAGAACGTTGGAGATGGTGTGCGTCGTTCACACAAACTACGCAGAAGAATCGCTTTTAAAGTTGTGCGGGCGAGATTTTCTAGAGCTCGATCGCCAGTTACTATGGAGGCGTTTAGCAGAACCGCTGCGATTCCCGCCGGGCCATAACACCAGGCTGATCTAGTCGGGATTGTAGTTTCTTCCGCTGGTTCGAGGTGCACCGCACTCGGCCAAGAGGGACCATAAGAATCATAGATCACTTGCCCTGCAAGCCAATTAGCAAGTTTATCGATGGCTCGATCCATGCCAATTAGCTCGTACCCCGCAACTCGGGCGATGGACAAAGTTCCGAGCATGCCTGCTACTCCATGAGCGAGTCCGCAGTTCAGAAGCCCGGATGGAAAACTCTCTCGCAGATACGCATCCGGAGTCTGAAAGGGATAACACTTCCAAGAAGGACTACTACCGTCGCTCTCGGCGAGTTTTACCATAAGCGTAAGCCACCCGACAAGTTCGTCTTGCTGTTCTCCACGGAGGTTACGACCGATTCGAGAGAGCGCAATGCCAGATAGCCCTGAAATGAGGTCCCACATTTCAGCTCTTAATCCATCGCTTCCTACCTCAGCAATCGCCTGCATCTGTTTACCTGCAAGTGCCCCAACTCTACGATCGAGTTGTTCAAGGAGAGAAGTATTATTGCAGTAGAAGGGCGTCTTAGACGCACAGAAAGCAACACCGGCCAGTCCGTCGAAGAGGCCCGATAGTCTCCATTGCCGAAGAGAAGTTGAACTTAAAATGAACCGGAGCAGCTTAGCGGCAAGTTCCCCAAGACTGGGATCTTCTCGTAGTTCCGCACATTGTCCGATTGTGAAGGCAACTCCGGTGAGCCCCCTTGACATCGAACAGTCTAGGAACTGCACTTTATCTGCGTCGCCGATGACACAATTGGCATAGTCTGCAATTCTTTCAACCAAAATATTGCGAACGCTCCTGAAAGCACCGTCTGAGAGCATCACTTTAAAAAATGCCCGCTCTCAGCCACACCCACAGGTATCACAACTCCGTGTACAGCCACAGGTATCACAACTCCGTGTACATCCGCAGGTATCACAACTGCGTGTACATCCGCAGGTATCCCCGCTAGCATTCAAAGCCGCACCTGGCCTGCCAAGATCCTCTTCTTCCCACCAAATAGATACGTCGAATTCATCCTTTTCGTTAAGATCGGCCATTGAAAATATCTCCACTCTGTTGTCTTTGTTCTAACCATCCCACTTGTAAGGCATTGCCTTGCGGGATCAAGGATAATATACTATGAGAAGTGTGAACGAAGGGGGTATCCATGGAGATTTTCTTGCTTGATCTTGGGCAGCCCCTTGAAGGAATTGGGGCAAGCGATAGAGTCCGTCTAGCCGTCTCGACTGCCCTCCAAATGGAGGAGATCAATGTCGACGGGTTTTGGGTAGGAGAACACCACGGCGAAGCAGCCTTTTCCGCTCCCGAAGTCATGATCTCGTCAATTGCTAGCGCAACTAGTCGGTTAAGAGTGGGGTCTGGTGGAGTGTTGATTAGCATCCATAGCGTTTATGCCACTGCCGAGCGGTTCCGATTGCTTAGCGCTCTCTTCCCAAACCGGATCGAGATAGGAGTCGCTCGCGGAAAACCGCCTGACAACCTAATTAGTCAGTTCGGAGACTTCTCTAATGAAACTTACGAACAGCGAGTTAGGGGGCTCAGAACCGCTCTACTAGAGTCGCGTTCGGGTCCGCAGCCGAACGATTGCCAGGCTCCACCAATATGGCTTTTGGGAATGGGTTCAAGGTCGGCATCCCTTGCTGGAGAACTTGGTGTCAACTACTGCCACGGCCTTTTTCTCAAAGGCGCGGAACCGTTGACTGCCGCTTATGAAACATACACTCGGGCGCTACCTGTAGGTTGCAATGGCTGCTTTGGCGTAGCGATGTCTGTTGCAATGTCTGGAGAGCAACCTGCTAGAATCTTTGCAGGCACTTATGCCAGGGTCAACCTTACAATTGACGAAGACCAAGTGATCGAAAACGCAATGTGCCTCGCCAGTGGCGTCGTTCTGTCGCGGACTGTATTCGTCTCCGCCGCAGCAAGCGCAAAGGCATATGCGTCAATCGCCAGTCACCTTCCAGGTGTTGCGGCAACTTTGGGTTGTTTCAAAAGCTCCGCTGTCACATGTAAATGATAGCGCGCGCAATGCTGGAGATGATCTTTGAATTTCAATTTGCGATTTTCTGGTTGCGAAGTCTAAGGGTGATTTTCACAGTTTCTTTGAAAAGCGAGGCCACGCAACTCAGGAACACGTGAAAATGGGCGAGGCCAAATCTAAGAGCGGCACAGCCAAAGCTAATTTGGGTTAAGCTGCATTTTGCCGGAGATTGCGTATGTTACTTGGAAAAGCTCACCACCCCAAGGCAAGCGCATTCTAAAAACAGACACCGAAAGGAGTTCTGTTATTGTGACTGACGTGTTCAGGGTCGTGGTGTGTGGAGAAGTCAAATTTTATAAGTTTCGCTCCACGGTGGCGAGACGAAATCGGTTTGACTTATGTACGTAAACCGATTTCAGCGGTTGCTACGGTCGTAGTGATGTCTCTGTCGTTAAAAACGCAACAAGTACGACTAGGTGCTTTCAGCAGATTTACTTTGCCCAATCTACGCAAAGAGAAATCTTCATCTTGAAGGGGCACGTAAGGTCGATTCAATGCTTGTTCCGGCGGAGTAGTTACTGTTTACACATAGACATTTTGTCCTAAAACTTGCTCTGGACTAGCTTTTGGGCGTTTCTGCTCGTCTCAAGACAATCAGGTTTTTTTGAATACGAAGAGAAACGTGAGCAGCCCGGGTAGTTTCGGACTCATCGTTACTGTTTAGCAAACGTGCAGCGACTGTACTTTGGCGAAAGACCGACTTCGAGACTGCTAAGTGGCCAAACTGGTCTTTCGCGTTGCGCGATCTACTTTTGGATTGTTCGCCAGTAGATAGTGAGTTTTTATGATAGAGACGGTTCTCCGTCTTGTCATGTCATCACTAACCTTATCCCAACCAATAGAACTTGTGCCTTTCTCTCGGGTCTCACCGGTGAGAATTCCGCCCAACACCTTCGCCCTGGATAAACCTGTCGTTCTTCAGCTGAACCACCTCTACATGTATGGAAATTTGAAGCTGCTGGCGTCAGATCGCTTCACTGTACCAATCCCAATTTTTCAGGTAGCAAGCAGACAAGATATCTTGAACGTTCACGTTCCTTAGCCCCAGCGAGTTCGACCTGGAGTTCTGCGCGAATAGCTTCACGTTGTGATTTGGCCGCTTCGTTGAGTTTGCTTGTAAGTTGTTTGGTGACTTCGGACTGAATCTCTGCCTTTGCTACTTCAATCTCTTGGCGTTCTTTTGCTAGGAGCTGCTCAGTTTCCTGTTTGGCTTCAATTGCTTCACGAAGCTTTTTCTCGGATTCACGCTTTGCTTCAGCGATCAGTGGAGCGGCGATCGTCTCAGAAAGCGGAATCTCAGTCCCACATTTCGGGCGAGTTAGAGCTGGGGTTTGCATATCATTCACGTTTGTTGCTTCAGTCTTACCATAGCATGTTGTGCTTTAAGTACGCATGAAACCAGATATCAGTAGTCCATTTACGGAAACTACGCAGTATCAATCTGTTGTGAGGTCGGGTTCAGTAAGCAATGCGGTTCGGATTTTGTCCACCAAGGGCAGCCAAACATTAAATTCTCGAACTGGATGCCCTTCTTTGTAGCTCTGGAAGCTACTCTTCAGAGGTTCGAAAGCGATGATTTGTCCGATGATTGGATCGGGCTCAATTTCCACGTTTTCCAGAGTGAGAAAGTAACTTCTGGCTAGTTGTCGCAACATGACTTGTCGCATCTGCGATGACAAGTCTTCGAGGCATTGGGCTTGTTCGAGAAGAGCAAGTCTGTTTTCTATCTGCCTAGCGAGGGAGTTTTTAATAGTCGCTTCACGAGCGCTAGCTGTTTTCAGTTCTGTCAATTCGCTTTCGATCTGAGTCTTCAGTTCTTTGTACTCTGCTGCCTCGATCTCATCATCGAGGCGCATTTGATGAAGCCGCTTAAGGCGTCGCCCGAGCTTGGAGACCTTTTCTTTGGTTAGGTTCACAGATTGACCTTCCGCAGATTCAATTTTTTCGATGTATTTCTTGAATTCGGTCCCAGCCCAGGGGAGTAATTCGGGAGGTAGCTTAAACTGCATGATCGCTTGCCCAAGTCGGCGATCTAGTTCGGTCTCGGATACGCTACATTTCCTACAACCTCTCGCGCCCGTGCAGTGATAGTAAACGTAGTTTGCGACCCGGTTGGTGGTCTTATAGTGCTTCGTCTTGCGTTCCGCAGTAATTGAGCATCCACAATAGCGGCACTTCAGTAGTCCAGCGTACGTGAAGTTGTGCTTAGAACGGTTCGATCTGAGTCTCCCTGATAGGATGTCATGGGCCCTATCGAACTCAGCTTTAGAGATCATTGGCTGGTGAGCGCCTTGGTATGTCTTTCCTCGAAACTCAAATTTGCCGTAGTAGAACGGATCAGCGAAGGCTTTGTATAGTTTGCTCCGTGGTACGTGACCACTTTGAAACAGATGTCGCATACCTAGCTCTTCTGCATATTTGACGGCTCTTGCTACGGTCGCATTGCCAGTAAGGATCAGCTCCCAACATTGGCGAAGGATTGCGAACTTGGCCGGATCGATCACAATTTCATGGGTCTCTTTGTTGTATCGATAGCCAATCGGTGGATGGGTCGGTTTCCAGCCACGCTCGGCCTTACCAATCATTCCGCGAATCGTGTTACGACGAAGATCTTGGATAAAGCTTGTCGCCATTCCGTTCTCGATGGAGATGAGGAGCGCACTATCATCCGGGTAGTAGGTTCGCTCAGGAGTTTTGATGAACTCAAGCCTCCCGCAATGCAGGAGGTGAGCAATTTGTCCGCCCTCCAACATGTTCCGGCTAAGGCGGTTCATGTGCCATACCAATAGACCAGCGATCCCGCCTGATTCAATCTTTTGAATCAGCTGCGAAAAGACTGGGCGAGTTCCCGGCTGTTTAGCCGACTTGGACTCTTCGAGAATCTCGGTAACGTGAATCCCATTTCGCTTGGCGAACTCTAGCAGGACCTTCTTCTGATCTTCAAGACTCTGAACTTGACGATCCTCGCTCTCGCTGGATTTGCGGATGTAGATAGCGACTTGCATAGAGTTGGATAAAAGCTATTTGTAAGATTCTTGTTGCGGCGTCTTGGGACTCTTCCAAAGTCAATTCTAGTTGGAATTCGTTTTTCATCAATGCCTGAAAGTCTTTGACGCCTTGGGGTGAAGGGTGTGGGAGGAACATGCCCTCAAAACTACTCGGGGCTAACGGAGGCGAAAATTCGCTTTCACCTCGCGCAAACTTTGCGTAAATGCGAATGCACTTGATCTCCCTTGGACTCGGTATGAGATCTTGGTGGCATGTTACATCCACCACCACAGCAGGGTTACGGCCCGGTCATCAACCGCATCGCGGACGTGATGGCTCACCTCAACAGATACATGTTCAAGGGAACGACCAGGCTTGCCGAAGATGCAAGGGTTAATCCCTCCACCATTTCCAGAGTCCTTAACAACCAGCTCAACCCCTCGTTCGCGCTCGTAGCGCGTATCACGGCCGCTATTGAATCCGAATTTGGCATCCAAATCGATCCACGTAACCTGGTTGCTGAAAACGGCGACTTTCTGACTCCATTTACCTGCGACCTAATGGCATGCAAAGGTTGCTTGCCTGAATCTCCGCTTGATGAGTTTGGCGACCTCAAGCCCGCATTCACCGATGTTTCAAAAGGCAAATGGGTTACATCTCGTTATCCAAAAGGCTTTATCCCGGGAAGGAACTCCCGATGACCAACACCGCAATCATGAAAATGCTGCAGACAGCTTCACTTCATTCTCTTTTGATGATGACCAGCAAGGCACTCAGCCGATCTGGGTTTGGAGATGTTCAGATTCTAGATCGCAGGGAAGCGAAGCAGAAATCCCGCCACGGTGGGCATGAGCTGCTCTGTGTCACCACGATCGGTGGTGTCCCGCTTCGAGTTGTCGTCAAAGTGATTCGCGACTCATTTAGAGTCCGCATGTTTGATGAACTGGCTGGGGTCGTTCTTAGGCAGAACGCCGACATGGGGATTCTCATCTCGCCTCAGCAGGGTAACGAATTAGGGGTGAAATGGCAACCGAAATATCGACCGCTTAAGATCTACTCGATGGACGGCCATGCCCTCTCTCGCATGATCTCACGTTCTAGGATCGGAACGAAAGACGGTCTCACTCCGGACTACGCTTTTCTAGAAGAGCTGGAAGAAATGGGGGCACGTGTTCGGTCCTTCATGAACGCAAAGGAGGCTCATGTCGCATGATCCAGCTGTTGAACTGGCCAAGGAGCTGCACCTGCTTGGTATCAGTCACGTCGGCATTGTCGAGGTGATGTCCCAGTACTCGCACGAGCGGATTCGTCAGCAGCTTGCATACCTTCCATATCGCCGCGCCAAGCGCCCCGAAGCTTTTCTCATCGAGGCCGTCCGCAACAACTATTCACCACCCAAGGAGTACTTCCATGCCCAAGCTGAGATTAGGCGTTCCGCTTCTGAGCAACTCGTGGACCAAGGTTCCGAACATCGTGCTCGACAAACTGATGCCAACTCTGAAAGATACGGAGCTGAGGGTGCTCCTGGTCCTGATCCGCTCGACGGCGGGTTGGAACCGGACTGGGAGTCCCGTGATCTTGCCATACCGTCAGCTAATGAAGAGAACAGGTCGGGGGTCTGAGGCAATCGCCTCTGCCATCGCCGGACTCTCCGCACTCGGACTTATCCACAAGCGGCAAACGATAGCGCAAACAACCACAAGGAAATCGAAGCACGAACGATGGGAAATCGAAGAGCAACAATACAAAGAATGAGATTAAAAAGAACAACGATCCCCGGCTGAGATTTCCACAGCAGAGCAGAACACACAAGCCAGGGTGGGAGGGCGGGTTACTTCACCTCAGGGTTACCCAAGAAACTGGGTTCCCAAGAGTTCATCAGGGTCACGAATGCTCGCCGATTTACATAGTGTATCGATGATATTCAGGCAACGAATTCGGACATTTGGACTTGAGGTTTGCTCGTACAGCCTTACAACTGCTTCAGTGTTGCGCTCCATAAATCTACCTGTACGTTGGTTTTCCGTTGGATCGGAGGCCGCGACCAGCTGGCTCGTTCTTTCAAATGCGTCTAAGACCACCTCCGGCAACCTACCTGATGTGGCTTTTAGTAACTCGAAGAAGCCGAAAGCATCATCCTCGAATGCTCGACTTTTGATGTAAGCAGAGATCATTTCTGTGACTTGCTCAAACGTCGCCGAGTCCATGTCAGTAAAGCACCGCCCGGCCGCTCTTCGCACCGACGAGTCTTCATCATCAAAGGCCAATACGAGAAGCTTCGAACATTCGCCTAAAAATCGCTCGTCGGAAATCCAGTCGCTGGCAACATCTGCGATGCCTAGGCGCGCTAAAGCACCAGAACGCTTTGCTTTAGCCATAAGCTCTCCATCGTCCTTGCCGGTTAGGTAAAGAAAAGTCGATAACTGCCCTCCGTGGCTGACCGCGTCTTTATCTTCTGACGTCAACATTCGCACTATCACGTCCCTCAGTAGCTCAAGATGAGTTTCCATCGCATAGCGAAGGAAAAATGAAACGTACCTTGAACCCAGCAGCTGATCTGAATCGATGGAAATGAGCTGGAAAAACAGTTCAACGGCTTGATCTCGATCTACGTTTAGGATACGTATCAATATGCTTGCAGCCTGAGTTCGCACAGCTGGTGACGGATCAGTTACAAGCGACTCAATCGTGGCTTTTAGTTCTACGTATAATCCGGGGACATTCCGAATCACGTTTTGAACTGCGGTTGCAATCGCTCCTCTGTCTGAATTCAAGCCTACATTATCAAGATCTGTCTCAGAGCCCTCCTCCGGTAGTTTGATATTTTCGCCGGTTTCTCTCTCGAGTTTGATTAAGAACGCCAAGATATCCTGAGGAACACCTTCGAATTCCATAGAGTCAAAACTGTGGCAAATTGCGCGACTTGCCTCTGAGCTACCGTACTTGCAGGCGATGCGTATCAGCCCCCAAAGAATATCTTCATCTACGTCTTTGATCGATTTCACTTTGTAAAGAGCTTCTACAACGTAGCAACATGGTGCGCTTGCTGGAAGTCTGGCAAGCACAGATACGAGTCTGTAGGGATCATCCTGCAACTCTTCAACCATGTGGCGCGCCAACTCTCGTTCCCCGCCCCGATCCCACCTTCGATCCTTTCTCTCGGGTAGCGAACACTTCTCGATTGCTCTTAACCACTGTTCATCTGAAAGGATGCCGGGATTTGCGTTAACTGGCGAGGTCGTGAAACGAGCCACAACTACCCCCTTTGGTCCAGCGGTTTCGGGGATTCCAAACTTACGCTCCAACTCCTGCCATCGCCTAATCACATTAGGCGGATAAAGTGAAGTATCGATAGCCGAAAGCAATTGAAATTGAGAGAATCCAAGTGCTGACCCTCTCAAGCTGCTTAGTCGCCCCCGAGGATCATCCTTCTGCAGATATTCCCAAGACTCGTAGTGCTCGAGAACTGCTTCAAACAATCTTCCCAACTGTACTTCAGTCAGGAAAGGCGTTATAGATGCGATCAGAAGCCTTGACTCCCAATTGTAGCAGTCTGACCAGGACTGTGACCTGGACGCGGGTACGGATGTTAACAGCTCAACGGCCTGATTCGCGAATGCTTCTCCATTGCTATGCAACATGCGAACAAGAATCCAACAACAAACATCGAGATCAAGATTTGCTATCAGCTGATTGATATAGTCTGAACAAGTTTCTGGAGACTCTGCCCCAAGCTGTTGAAGCGAGAGAACTAGGCCCTCCAGAATATCATCTGACAAATCCAAGTGGGAACCGTACGACTTGATACACCAGATTGAGTCGGTAAGTAGTTCGTTTTTATACCGCTCCTGAACGTTCTCTCGGGCCAACGAAATGACAGTAGGTAGAAAGTAATTCGCAAAGCCACCAGGGCAACCCTCAGCAATTTTTAGTACATCCTCAGAGCTACCAAAACGGTAGGAAGAATAGACTTCTGGATCACTTTTGAACGGGTTTACGACATCTTTTGAACGCGCCTCATCTAGCACTCGTTTAAACCACCCCTCGAACACTTGCATTGCTTTAGCAGGTGAGCGTGTCGCCAATTCAAAAGTCATCATTCTGGTTTGTGAACCAAAGGGCATCTCATCGAGAGGAAGGAGTGCACGGTCAAGCATCTTCAGGTAGAGCTCGGCAAGTCCTTCCGCCTCGTCGAGTTCAAGGTAATGCAAAATCTTAGCTGCGTGGCTTGGTATCGGTTCTCTCAGGTCTAGCCAGGACTCCAAAATTGACGGCACGGCACTCGCGCGTTCTCTTGCCACACTCCAAACTAGATTTACAGCCAAATCTGCCGTTGTCTCGCTGTCCCCTTCTATCCATTTTTGCAATAACCCCTGTCCGTGTAGCAAATCGAACCAAGCCGGAGAGCGAAGAGCGGTCTCGCTCCAATGAGTCAGTGACCTATCGCCACTGTTCCGGCATTCCATGAGGACGTCCAGCTCCTCATCGCTTGGATCTGGCAGACTGCGTAGCCAATCAAAGATGCTCCGCTTGAGATGAAAGCGCACATTCTGGGTGCTGAGCAGCTTCTTAAGTGTCGTGATGTACCTTCCGAAGTCTTCAGACCTCAAGAATGTAAGCACTTGACGTACCACGCCTCTGCTATGGAGCATTTGATCTTGATCTAGGATGTATCCGTAAAGATCTTCTCCAGAGTCGACAAAGTTCAGTGCAAAAACATAGTCGAAAAGGGATTCATGAAAGAACCCAATCATGCCTCTGGTATGACTCAGAATGCGCTCAGAGAGGAGAATATCAACCTCCATGCTGTATCGAGCTCTTAATGAGCTTTCCGACACTGACAGTGATTTGTTTGCCCGAAGAGTGCTCAAGAGAAGACCCACACATTGTTCGACCCTCGCTCGAACCCCGTTCTGCGAGAGTTCCTTGCGCTTCGCGGACCAAAATGCTCCCAGCAACTCGTGCTCCGACCTAAAGGAGGTCGTTTCAGGCAAATCTGTGAAGATTTTCAAAAAGATTGGAGTTTTGAGGATGTTTAGCTGATTGGCGGACAGCCCACCTGACTCCTTTCCGGTCCGAGCAAGTGCGGCATTTACCTGGTCCCCGGTGAGTGTCCCGAGCTTGAGCTGAACCCCGATTCCACTCTTTTCATCAACGATTTTCCGTAGCCTGTCATCATTGGTCAAATCGAATTCTCTACATGCCAAAACTATAAAACAATCTTCACGTCCCTTGACGTCCCGTAGTACCTGCTGTACAGATTCAAAAGCTCGAGGTAACCGACCAGACGTGGTGCTCAATGCGTCTAACTGATCGATCAAAAGCAGTTTTTTTCGGCTGCTTCCCAATCCGTCCAATACTCGAAGTGGAGAATCAGGAAAGCCAAACTCCTCACCGAGTTGCTTTTGAGTGTTGGGAGGCGCGTTTAGCCGATCCAGTCTGAGTCCCAATGCGAGCCAGCCTTCCTGAGTAGCAGATTCTAAAATTTGCGCACATACATTTGACTTGCCGCTGCCTGCTCCACCAGTGATGACAATAACCGATTTTTCGGATTGGGCTTTGAGTTTATCCAGCACCTCGCTGGCCTCGACTCGGTCGATACGCTCATCACCAATCATCATTTGGTGGATGGACTCTAAGTATTGCGAGTTTTGTTCGCTAATCGCAGCGAGAAGAGATTTCGGAAAGCTCCTCGTGGAGAGTTCGATTCCTAACTCATCCAGTTTCTGGTGCAACGAGACCAAGTCCCAATCTTGGTGCATTTCAGTTTGGGAAAGTTCCCTTAGCTTTAGCTCGAGCGATTGAGCAAAAGAACTATTCATCGTCAGAAGGTGACACCTGTCGCGGAGCATCTCACGCACCAACCTGTCAGGTCCACCGCGCACAGATATTGCCCGCAGAAGTTGATAAGTTCTTTCGGCACTCAGCGCTGTCTTAGCGGCTATTTTGTTGAATTGCTCAGCTCGGCGTTTCACATTCAGATGGAAGCGTTTAAATTCGTCATAATTCGGAACGCTCCGAGCTTCTTCAGTCAGATTCCGAAGCTCATCCGACTCTCCCTGGCTGACAAAGACAAACTTTACTTCTGGCTCATTCTCAATAACGGTGGCAAACCCTTGAAAAACCCCTTCTTCAAGTAGTCTGGAAACATTCCAAGCACCCCTTGAGTGCTGCCTCTTGACCTGGTGATATTCAACTCCGCCCTCATTGCCTGTGAGTCTAAACTCAACAACACTATAGATGTCGCCCAGAGGTTCGAAGTGAATCGACTTGGCCTTCTCACTCAGAACCTGAAGCAAGCACAGGGCGGTCCATGTGTTTTCATAGTGATTACCAAGCTTTTCTGATTCTCCCCCAGAGAGTGCCATGTACTTTAATCCTCCGCTTGAATGAGTTTACTGTAGCGAAAGTGTTGTTACTGACCTAGCCCCTTCCCTGGGGCCGAGTGGTTCGAGAGATCGAGTGATAGTAAGCCATTTACTGAGTTGAAGACGATGAGTGAGATGAACGGCTTTAGATGAGTGAATCGAATGAAGAGTCTGAAACGAAGTGAAGGATGATAGAACCGACTGAGAATCAGGAGGGTTGAGTCTGATATCTGCCCATTTGAACCTAAAACCCCCCAACCAGTGCTGGTTGGGGGTTTGGTTGTAATTCTAGTCGGGGGTTGATCTAATCACTGTGTCAGCAAGTTCCACTTCAGCGAGCCATCCGTGATAGAAATCTTCGGCGTCGAAACAGTTGTCCGAAAGCACTCGAAGATGCCTAGTCGCCTTATCCAGATTTCCCGACTGGATCATGATTCTCGCCTCGACTATGCCGCACGATTCTAGTCCTTGTAGGTTCTTGACGTCTCCAGCCCGAAATGCCTTGATGAGCATCTCCTCGGCGGCAAACGTATCTCCAAGCCGGATGAGAACTCTTGCCAACAGAAATTGAATACCGAATCTCTTTTGATAACTCTTAGCTGGCACGAGCTCCTGACTCAACGTATCATGAAATGTTGCGAGTTCAGCCTCCTCAATTAGCACAACTCCTCGCTCGTCTAGTGTTAGACGTGTTGCAATCAGCGATCTTCTCGCAAACGCGTGAGTAGCCGTGGCGTACTTCGCCTCATTTCGCTCCTCAATCAAGTGTAGGGCGGACTCTATCCAAGCCATTATTCTGGTGACGCTGGCAACCTCAACATCTGGGAGGTGAACTAGTACTCTGAGCGTCTGAAGCCTTGCAAACACCATTCTTGGGTAGTCCCGATTTACTTCTGCCTCGGCAAAGATCGTCTCGGCAATCTGGGCGGCCGAACCCGGTCTGTTCAACTTGTGATAGAGCCAGAACGCCCTGTCAAGGATCAGTTGCCGGAATTCACCCTCCTTGACCACTTCGACCCCAACCTGGATCAACTCAGTGGCTTGTATGAGCCTCTCTTCACGGATCAACCGGTCAACTCGTTTCAGGCTTGCGACAGTGAACTTAGCTGGCACTGTACCGCGCAACTTCTTGCCTCCTAGCTCAAGTCCGAAGCACTCGCGGTTCCATGCAATCAAGATTTGACGCTTCGCTTCTTTGCTCGGGATGAACTCTAAGAGCGTAGCCACTGTTTCTGGCTTCAGGAGCTCCGGCTTGCCCAGGATTTGCGAGATTCTGCCCTTTGTAACACCAAGGGTATCTGCGATGTCACCGTCCTGGAGACAGTCGTGGTGAACCTGAAAAGCCTCTCGAACTAGGTTTGCAAATGAACCTGGATCATGGGGCAGTTTAGCCCGGGCTAAAAAATCGGGGTCTTCACCTTTGGGGATTCTGGACGCTGCCATACGCTCTTACTCAAGGATAGACGACATGGTAGTTAGAGCAGACGGAAAACCCCTCGGGCACTGGATCGGAATACGAAAAGGATGGCAGGAGATGGGCTTGCCACTGGGCGAAGTGCTGGTTCCACTCCCGATCTCCTTGATGAGAACCCACAGCCTACTGATTGGTGCTACAGGTTCAGGAAAGTCCACCGCCATCCACCACTTAATTGCGCAGGACGTACTCACTGGACACCCATTTATCGTCCTCGACATGCGCGGGGACCTCGTTAATGCAGCTCTTGAAATCTGTGCTGGTTACGTTCCGCCATCCAGCATTGCCCTCTTCGACCTGAGAGAAAAAGAGAGACCTCTCGGATTTAACCCACTCTTTGGATCTGGGGAACCGCACTTCCGGGCACTGGGCGTCCTAGACGTGGTTGCGAGTGAATCTGACTCATGGGGAGTGCAACTCGCAGAAAGTTTACGCATGGCGGTTATGCTTCTCGCGGAAACTGTTTGCTCACTCACCGACATTGAGAAGCTGTTTTTCAACGCTGGCTTTCGAGAACTCCTCATCTCAAAGTGCCAGAACGAACAAGTCGTAGGATTCTGGAATCGCTATGGCGCACTGAACACGGATCGTCAGCTCGCAATGGCGACGCCGGTGCTCAACAAGGTCAGCATCCTCTTTGCTTCGGAGTCTCTGCGACGAACACTTGGGAACCCCAAGCCTCTTGATCTCGGTCGTCATCTCAATCAGCCAGGCAGCGTGACCCTCATCTCCCTTGCCGCTGATGAACTCCACTCAGCAGGGCGCATGTTCGGCTCCATGATGCTCTCCAGCATCACCAGAGAGGTTTTCAGCCGCGTAAACATCCCCGAAGGCAAGCGGAATCCAGTTCACCTTTATGTCGATGAATTTGAGCATTTTGGAACGAAGGAGTTTGAGAACATCCTCGCTGAAGGTCGCCGCTTTGGACTGAGCCTCATTCTCGCTCACCAGACTCTCAGTCAGTTGAATCCGAAAATCCGGTCGATGATTCTCAACAATGTGGGGGTCAAGTTGGTGTTCCGCACCGGGCGCGAAGATGCCCAGGTTTTGAGCAAAGACCTCTGCGGCGATCCAAAGGCTTTGGATCTCACACAGCTTGCCACGGGTGAAGCAATTCTCTCGACAAGGCATGAGGGTCCAACCGTCATCGAAATCAACGCCCCGCTCTTCAAAGATGTTGGACGCAGAAGTTACGAGGCCGAAGAGTTCAGTAGGACGATCAAGGCACGTAATCCGGACTGGACCACCCATGCTCCCATCATCGTCCCTCAACCGAAATCGGAGTCGGCCCCGGTCGTCCAGCCCGCACCCGACGCTGGGCACAAGGCTGACCTAGGAGACTGGCTATGATCCTTCAGCCCCGTGATATCTCGCTCGTGAAAGACGTGTCGCTCTCGCACGTTTTGAGCCGGAATCAGGTTATCAACCTTGGCTATTTCTCAACGGTGACCCGGGCAAATACCCGCTTGCGTGAACTCGTGAAACTTGGCTACCTCGCCAAGCTCGCCACTCCATTCATGACCCAGCACTTGTACGTTCCGGGCAAAAAGGCTCCTGAGATCGTCGACTACAGGATTGCAAACCTTATTCGCAATCGAGGCGAGTCACCTAGATTCATTCAGCACGCGCTCAACACTACAAACGTCCGAATCTCTCTCATCGCCAAGGGCGCAACCGACTGGCGGTTTGAACAACAGCTTTGGCGAAAGCTCGAAGGGCTGGAGGTGCGCCCGGACGGACTTGCCATCACAACCAAGCTCCCGATGTTCATCGAGATTGATCTCGGACACGTCTCGCCCCAAAAATTCAAATCTAAGCTCCTCAGCTACGAAGCTCTAGCCGTTTCCGGGCAATGCCAATCCCTGTATGGCTTCGACAAGTTCCGGCTCCTCACCATCACCACCGGATCTAAGAGGGCCAAATCGCTTTCCCGTCTCCTTCCGAACCCTTCCTATGACCACTTGGTGCAAACCTTTGCGGACTTAGGCGTTGTTCCGGTAGGAGCGTGGAGTTAACCATGAAGGAAATTCAAACCCTACCCCAGAGTCTCCAGACTCAAATTCAGAAAGCCCAGAACCTCCTCGCGAGAAGTGAACAGCACAGCGAGGAAGGTTATCACTCCCTCGCTGTCCAAGAAGCTCGGCAAGGCATGAACGCTCTCGTCGAGATTGCTCAGCGCAGTCCAGAACTCGCAGTTTTGGTGTTAGGCGCGATGCAGGGCTACGGCGGCATCGAGTTCACGACCACTGAGCGAAACACCTACTACGAGAAGGTTGAAAAGCTCGTTTTCGGCATCCCGGTCGGAACCAAATACGTTCCGATGACCACCACGAAAACCACGACCAGAACCATCCGGTTCACGAAATAGGACCATGAATACACCACAGAAGCTCGCTTACACAGTTAAGGAGGCATCCAGCCTGCTCTCGCTCTCCCGTGCTCAGCTCTACCGACTCATGGATCAGGGCGATATCAAGTTCGTCAAGATTGGCCGAAGTCGGCGGATCACTGCTGAACAACTCCAAGCATTCGTATCACTTGCTACGAACTACGGAAAACTGGAGGTGATTGCGTAAAGGTCTGAGAACTTTTCTCGATTGACCGGAACCCGCATGTTGGAATCATGGCTAACCGAGCTGATAATAACGACGGTTCCTGCCGTGAAATCTTAACAGGAAAACACAAAGGAAAGTGGAGGGTGCAGCACATCCTCTACTTCCCGGACGGAACACAAAAACGAATATCCAAACTCTTTAGAACAAAAACCGAAGGCAAAGAATATCTTCGGTCTCTCGTCCGCGGAGACAAGCAGGTAGATGTGCAGTCCAACCGGGAGATGACCCTCGGGGATTGGTTTGATTGGCTCGTTGAAAATGACTGGCCAGAAAGTCTTGCGGAAGTTACGATTGAACAGCGTAAGCGGCGATTCAGAAAATACGTGGCAAAACAGTTTGGTGAGCTACCACTTTCAAAGATTGATCCGCTGAAGGTGCGCATGTTTTACAAGACGCTCAGAGAGAACGGTGCAAGTGAATCGCTTGTAGCTTCCGTCAAGGCTGACCTCGTTCGAGCCTTCAACCTAGCGGTTTCGCCGTACGGAAAGGTTCCAGTGACGATTGCAAATCCGTTTCGACTCACAATTCCCGCCCCCAGACTTCGAACTGCAGTTGCTCTGAACCCAGACCAAGTACGAGTTGCGGTTCACTCACCAAATATAGAACTGCCTCAACGAGCAATGCTCGCAGTCCTTCTGCTTGCCGGTCTCAGACTTGGCGAAATGATGGCACTAACTAAGAGGCAGCTCAAGTTCGAAGATGATCAAATCCTGATTGATCAAGCAGTGAGAGTCGAGTTTTGCGGAAAGCAATCCGTGGGATTGCCCAAAGGCAAAAAGATTCGGCATGCGGTGATGTGCAATGCCTTGAAATCAATTCTTCGTGAATACACAAAGAATATGTCGGACGATATGTTTCTGTGGTCGGCTCAAAACGAGAATCAGCCGCGCATGAAAAAGCGGATCTATGACACATGGCGCAGTATTATCAAAACGACAGGGCTACCTTCGGACATGTCACCACACGACTGTCGGCTGACGCATATCAACATTATCGAGAAGTTGATGCCAGAAGTTTCAGCGACGACGCTAAAAGAGCATGTTGGCCACTCTGCCGAAGGGGTAACTCAGGTGAGCTACACGAGGCCACTAAACTCTGCGCAAATCATCCTTCGAGATGCACTAGGATGTGTCTTTCGACTTTAATCTTCTCCGAGCCCACAGCACATAGCTTGGGCTTTTTCTTTCTTGGCTTAAGATGGACACTCAAGATTGTACCTAGAGTGTCTGAGGAGACTCCTAAAAAATGCCCACTCAGGAATATCATCCTCTGATGCGTCTATGAAACGTGGAGTTAACACCTTTCTAAGCTCATCGTTGTGCCAGAAACAGTCTGAAATTCTGGCGGCACTGAACGAGTCCGTGGCATCAATTATAAGTTCGACACACTCCTCGGAGAGGATCGTCAATCTAACGTGCCAAACAAATCTAGGGAGTGGCTTACGCAAATGGTCGATGATATCTCCTCTATGTTTAAGCCGGGTCTTCAAGTCTCGCTTAAGATCTCCTGATGCCCAAAGCTTAATATCCCATTCAACCGATTCGTTGGGAACCGTGGCTACTTCCTTAACTAGCTGATCTAGGAATTCGACCCATTCAACGATGTGCACGAAATTGAGACGAATTTTGTGATAGACGGGAACAATAATCATGTCTGGAATGTAATGATCATCAAACCCACTTTTTTTAGTCGGCGCACGGTGTTGGAGGAGAGCAGCTTGCTCAGGATCCCTTGGGTTGAGGTAGAGACGTGAAAACGGCCCAACCCCATCATCGTGAGCGTACAATTCTGTTAAATTACTGCCTACCAGGTTGAGTTCGGGTTCTGTTTGATCAACAAGCTGCTTTTTGGTGCGTGTACTTCTCTTAACTTTGGCTGGTTGATTAGTTAAATCGATCCGGTATCCGGCTACCGTAATAGCATGCTTATCTTCCGTCTCTCCATTTGAGAAGCATTCAACACCAAGAAAAACAGGTAGCTTTGCATTCAAGTAAGCGTAAATTAGAGCGAGCCAGAAGCTTCGACCTTTTTCTTCGATTGCATGTACTTCGAAAAGTTCAGGTTCTAGACCTGCTTCCCGTATAGCGGAGCAAACTTCTTCAGCGAGTAGCCCCGTTGAGGGAATTGTCCTGCCGCGTCTTGGCAGCGATGAGGTCATCGTGATTTGAGCTGGTTTTGCCGCGCGGATTCCAAACAATCGTGCTGCGTGTACCAGGCAAGACCAAAGAGCTACTGTGGCACAAGCAGAGACTACAGAGTCTTGCTCTTGGAAGGGCAAAGATTCGATAGATAGTTCGATTCCGAGTAAGTTTACGGGGTACTTTTGCGTTGCAGGATAATCTCTTTTTCCTTCTGTGCTCGGCCCATACGGCTTTAGGAGTGTGCGTCCTACTACTGCCTGAGTAAGAGGGCGGACTACAAGGAAGCCAAGATATGCCTTTCGAAACCTTTCCACTTCGTCGCTGTCATCCGGGCACAGAAGCAACTTGTTCAGGCTAGCTTCCGATAATCTTACTCCGTCACTACCGGAGAAGAAGTGCACTCGCTTGCACTTTCTTCGGTAGTCCTGGTGGCAGCGAGCATAAAAGGAGATATAGTCATCTAAGTAGTCTCCATCGATATATTCGTACTCGATGATTATCCATTTTGCATTCAGGCTGCGGTTGGTAAGGTACTCGTGATAGAATTTAACCCTATCGTTGAGGAGCGTGCTGTCAGCCTCGATATATAATTCTGATCTTTGCTCGGAGATCCCCAAAGAAGAGAGCGCCTCTCGGAGACGCTTTCTTGAATACTTGAAGACGGCTACGGCCGCCGGTACTGTGGATTGAGTCACGACTATCTCGTAAATCTAGAACGAAGAGTCGTGTCAGAGATAGTCAATGCCCTTTTTGTTTTTCGACGACGTAGTTTCATACGCTCTGCAACCCTTGCGTACGAAGCCTTTCCATCCGCATCTGAAAGGATGCGAAATGTTGAATTTTTTCTCATTTTCATTTCTATTGCTCCTCCCGGTACGCTGTAAAACCCAGAGGCTTGAGACAGTCCACCTGGGATGTCTCAAGCCTACGGCAAAACGGCATGCCCATCAAGTGAGCAGAGGCAGATATGCTGTAGTACCTGTTGCAAAAATGCGCCCTTGCTGAGGGCGCAATCGAGAACATATTGTACCAGACGTTTTCTTCACCTATTTCGCCTCATTCATTTTGAAGATCGGCGAAGCTTGAGAATATCCTCACGGATATTCTCAGGCAAATGCTTATAATGAGCAATCATGCCTGAAGAGAAACCGTTCCGAGTTTTGGTTGAGTTTGCAAAGAGTCCGCCCAGCTCAGCCAAACCTTTGCAAGATCTCGCTCCCTGGATTGCCGCTTTCATCGCAGCCTGCGCCCTGCTATGGTCAGTTTGGGTGCGTCTCGTGGATCTTAAGTGGAAACGAGCAGAGACAGTGAGAACTCTGTTTACAACTGCTAGGGCAGAGGATCAGTTCAAAAATGCGGTGGCTATGCTTGATGTCAGTGGATACGAGCTACGGAACGATGCAAGTGATAAGGTGATTGCAACGATCGAGCACAAAGACATTTTGCCGGCCCTAGCCAAACTCTCGAATAACTATGAGGATGACGACCCAGATTGGGAGAGAGATCTGCGGATAAGAGAATGCTTCGACGGCCTTTTTGAGTTTATGACTGAATTGGAATTCGGACTTCGGGCGAATCTCTTCGGCTTTGGGCTTGTCGAAGACAGGTCAAAGTATTGGATTGAGTGCATTCTCCGCCTCGACCCAACGGCTCCAGTCGTAGTCAAGCAATATTGTAATTCGACCGGTTTCCACTTGGCACTCGCGTTCATGTCCAGGTTTTCGGATTTCAAGAAGAGCTTGTAGCACCTGGTGCGGACAGAAGAGTCCTTTGTGATATGACTTTCACTTACTCTTACTGACCGCAAATCTGTTCAACGAAACAAGAAGTAACAAGATGCAAACCCCATGTTCGATCAGGACAAGATTTCAACCAAATGTGACGGGCTGAGAGACCAACTGAGAGACTTGAATTTTCTTTGTTCGCCTACCGAACCTTGGAGATTGGTTTTTGAACCTGAAAAGATGGTGGGCGGTACAGGACTTGAACCTGTGACCCCTACAGTGTCATTGTAGTGCTCTACCACTGAGCTAACCGCCCCCGGGTCACTGAGGCTATGTGCCTACAGGAAACTACTATTATCCTGATTCGGACGAGGCGGTGCAAGCCGGAGCGTGCCATAGGATTTACCAGAATTGGAAATCTTGCCAAATCACTCCAGGTTTTTCGTTGCTGACTGCTAGAATATCAATTGACCAGCGGTAGATTCGCCGTAGTGGGATGGAGTTATTTTGAAGCGCTTTGGAACAATCTGCGGGATCGCGACCCTTGCTCTACTTTCGACAAAGTCGGAAGCTTTGACATTTAACATTAACTGGACGGGCTCGACTACAGCTGGCTCACCGACTGCCATAGCATTCCAAAATGCAGCCAACCAGTGGGCGAGTCTCTTCACCGATTCGGTTACCGTCAATCTAAACCTGGGTACCGCTGCTCTTTCAAGCGGAGTTTTAGCGCAAGCCGGTAGCTCTTCGGTGAATGTTAGCTACACGAATTTCCGAAACGCCCTTAACGCCGATAAGACAACTGCAGACGACATTTTGGCGGTAAACAGCTTGCCGACCGGTTCGTCGTTCAGTGCAGTTTCAAACTACTGGAGTGGTGTCGGAGCGACGCCAACTACGTTTAGCGGAATCAATACCGTCAACGTTAATCTGGCCAACGCCAGGGCACTCGGTCTCTGGACGGCGAATGACGGAAACACGGACGCTTCGATCACATTCAGTACGGCTTTCAACTGGGATTTGGACCAGTCCAACGGGATCACCCCCGGTCAATATGACTTCACGGGAATTGCGGTTCACGAAATCGGACATGCGCTCGGATTCGTGAGCGGAGTTGATGACGTTGACTTTAACGCGGTTGGTAATACCGGTTCACCCACGACTGGAGGTTGGGTCAACCCACTTGACTTGTTCCGTTTCAAGAGCGGGACTAACATCCCTTACTTGGCCGCAGACAACACCGCTAAGTATTTCTCGCTCGATTTGGGTGCGACGGGAGGAAGCCAACTGTTTTCCAATGGCGTTCAACGAGGCGATGGCCGGCAAGCAAGCCACTGGAAAGATAATTTGGGGCTTGGTGCCCTTGACCCGACTGCCGCGGCAGGAGAGTTGATTAGCATCTCAAACCTCGACAGGCGAGCGTTCGACGTGATTGGTTGGACTCCTGTCCCGGAACCAGCGACCATGGTTGCTTTGGGTCTCGGCATCGCCGGGCTCGCCCGACGACGCCGAAAGTCGGTCTAACTCTTCGAAGCCAAGTCTTTGAAGAACTGTGTAAGCTGCCCGAGGGCTTCCTCGGGTAGCTCGTGCCCCCCGTCGGTCACATACCAGACGGAGGGAGCGTTGCCCTCCCAGATTGTTGAGTTGGGACCGTAGGGTTTTCCGTCGCCCGTGCCACCGTTATGGCGTTTCGCTCCATTAAACGAAATCTGCTGGCCTGCGAACTTGACGATCGGATCATTCCTACCGGAAACAGAAAAGATTGCCGTTGGCTTGTTCTCAGGCATCGTCCGCCCACCAGCGCAACACACTCCGAGACCCTTGAACAGCGATGGGTGGGAGTTCCAAGCGACCATCGTCATTGCGCCACCGTTGGAATGACCCATCGAGAAGATGTTTTTCTCGTCGAGTTTGTGGTTCTTCTTGACCCAATCCAACATAGCATCGAAGAACTTTTCATCTCGGCTGCCTTCAGTGTTCACTCGTTGTTGCCAGCCGTTTTTCTTTCCCTCTGGATCGGTCATCCCCTTCGTGGGCAAGCCCTGAGGGTAGAGAGAGATCGCTTGAGGCCACGTCTGATTAAACTTGAATCTCCTCAACGAGTAGTTCATGTTGCCGCCATGACCGTGGAAGGCGAACACCAAGGGCCTTGGGCGAGCATCCTTGGTGAGCGGAGTGTATGCAATGAACTGGCGTTCAACGCCGTCTACATTCAAAGTGACGGTCTGAGTTCCGAGGTCTTGTCCGGCGGCAAGTGCAATAAGGCTTGTGAGCATGTTTAGCCGAACGCTTCGGTGTGCCCGTGGTTCAGTGAACCACGGGCACAATAGGACTTAGTTCCTTCGCCGCCGCCCTGCGGCTAGCCCTGCCAGGCCGACGCCGAGAATTCCGATGGACAGCGGTTCGGGAACCGCGGCAACAAGGTTCGTCGATGGAGGTGTTGCGTTGAAGTTTGCTGCCCAGCCCCAGCCATCCCATGAGTTGTTGCTGAGCTGGCGTCCTCCCATACCAACCGGAGAGTCCGTCCATGAAGCCGGAGCCGAAGATGATCCCTCGGCTAGGTAGTACGAGAGATACCCGGCGGAACCTGGGTTGAACCCACCGACATTATTTCCTTTGAAGGAGAACCCGGTGAGGGCGTCGCCGAAAGAGTAATTGGTGATTTGAATTGAGATTCCCGTCGCTGCGTCAGCGGCGAGGGCTTGGATCATGTCCTGACCGGTTTTGGATCCACTAAACTGGTAGCCCCATACGTACGAGGGACCGCCGTTCTTGAAGTCAATAACGAGAGCAGCCCGGTTTGAACCGGAGCCTGTCCAGTAGCTGATGTCGCTGAATGCGAACTGGGCAAAGGATGCGGAGGAGAGAATGGCGAGAGCGAGAGTTGCAAGTGTTTTCATTTCAATTGAGGTCGAAAAGTTCGTCGGTGGCAAAGTTGCCGTCATTGTCGATTTCGCCGAGGTTATTGGACGTGAAAGACGCGGTCTGAAAGATGCTGAACGGGGAGGTACGTAGCATCGGCCGTCGAGTCTTTGCGTGCCCATCTACCCAGGCGATTACGCCATGTCCGTTTGCTCGGCCGTGGAAGGTCGAATAGTTTGAGCTTGGGGCTTCGAGGTAGGTGTTGCCTTGGAGTGCGCGACTGGAACCCCAGTCGATCTGGGCGCTACTCGCGAAAGCTACAGTGCTTGCCGGGTCGGCAGCGGAAGTCTGTGTGACTTGGCCGTTGCCCAGGTAGCGATAGTTGTAGCCGTACCCAGTGAGGCCCGTTGCCGCCCTCAATCGGTTGGGAAACAAAGGATCAGCCTGAATTCCTTTCCCTTTTGTGTAGGGATATAGCAAGCTCTCTTCTTCCACGAGCCTGGTGGTTGCCGAGTCGTAGCTTGCCCACCAGTAGCTGAATTTTGATCCTCCCATCCATGATCGCGGGATCATCATCATGTCGTCAGCATCGCCGGAGTACAAGATCCAGGAAATGCCGATTTGCTTTAGGTTTGAAATGGACTGCGTCTGCTTTGCAGCGGTCTTTGCCTGAGCAAAAACGGGGAAAAGGATGGCGGCCAAGATCGCAGTGATTGCAACGACGACGAGGAGCTCGATGAGCGTGAATGCACGCACTCTGCCGGGAACTTTCCGGCGATTGTTGAGATGTTTTTTCATGTAGCCTCTTTTGTTGAGGCCATCGATAATGAGGGTGCCGAACACGCCCCAGAAGGGGTGTTTGCGCGACCAATGCTCGTTGGCGACAGCTTCGATTTTCCATTCAGAGCGGGCATTCGGGCTCAGACATTTCTGCCTTGACCGTTGCGGCACAGCGCCGGACTTTCACCGGACTTTCCCCGTTCTTTCAGCGGCTCCACGACGGAACCGCCCCTGAGATGTGTTCAGGAGGATACATCAAAACCCAACAGTTTTGCCGGCAATGGCGGTAGGGTTAAGAGAATGAAATCTTTGGGAAGATTTGGTGTGATTGCACTTGCGATGGTGGTCTCCTCGGCTGCCTTTGCGGACGAACTGATCGGCGCGCGTTGGCTCTCGTTGAATCCAGACGGATCGCGCCTTGCGTTCAGTTATCAAGGCGATATCTGGGTAGCTCCTTCTGCGGGTGGAAGGGCAATTCGGATCACAGATAATGTGGAAATGGATGACCGTCCGGTATGGAGTCCTGATGGTTCAAAGCTAGCCTTCCAGAGCGACCGTTTTGGAAACTTTGACGTCTTTGTGGTAGACGCCGACGGTGGAAAACCGAAGCGGGTCACTTGGTTTACCGGAAACGACTTGCCGTATTCATGGGACGCGGACGGCAAGTCGGTCAACATCATTCGAACGTTTGACAATGGCTATCGGACTGTGATGTCGCTGAACACAGAGACCTTGGCACTGACCAGCCTCTTTAGCGACCAAATGCCGATAGATGCTCCGATGACATCACCCGAGGGCGACAAAGTCTTGTATTCCCGGCACGGATTTGCTTGGCAACGGGCACGTTACCAAGGATCAGGAGCGGCCCAGCTTTGGATGTTCGATAAAAAGACGGGCAAACGAACCGAGGTTCGCAACAACGGCTACCAACACCTGTGGCCAAACATCAGTCAATCGGGCATTTATGCCGTCACCATGACGGAGCCGGTAGCGAGCTCCAGCACATTGACCAAAAGCGTGGGGAAAGTGAGTTTTCCGGTCGGTGGAACCCCCAACGTGTACAAGATTGACGCAAAAGGCGGGGCAAAGCGGCTGACGAATTTTGCCGGAGACGGAGTTCGGTTCCTAGCCGCCTCTCGTGACGGTTCGACGCTCGCATTTGAGCGTGATGGCTCGGTTTACACCCTGAAACCAGGTGGACAACCGGTCAAGATTAGTCTGACAGCGAATCTGGACGACAAGATTTCGACAGAAGAATCCGTCGTTCTGACCGACGGAGCAGACTCAGTCAGCCTGAGCCCGGACGGCTCAACTGCAGTGTTCTCGGCCGGAAGCGAGATCTGGTCGGTTCCGATCAAAAAGGGCGAGGGTCCGAATAAGGATGATGCGACAAGATGGACAGAATGGGAAGGACTGGATACCGGACCGGTCTACAGTCCCGACGGAAAAGCAGTCTTCTTCATCAGCGACCGAGATGGCGCTTCGATGGTCTACCGGCTCGATCTGGCGACCAAGAAGGCAACCAAAATTTCTACTGAATCGGCTAGTGTCGACAACATTCAGGTGACCCCTGACAAGAAGTCGATCGCGTACCAACAGTACGGAGCGAAGGGTGGTATCTACACTGTGCCGATTGAGGGCGGAAAGCCAGCATTGGCGGTGTCTCGCCCCGGTCGGGCAAACCTGGAGTACAGCTTCTCGCCAGATGGAAAGTATGTCGCTTACGTTGAGACGCTCAATGGAAGCGGGCTCTATCCTTGGGATTCGGGCAACAACGTGTTCATCGCTGAACTTGCGACTGGGGTCAAAACGAACGTGACGCAAACGAATATTGAGCACCACTCGCCTGCCTGGACACCCGACGGAAAGTATCTCTACTATCTTCGTGCCGGAGTCATGACAGCTTTGCCTCTCAAGCAGGATGAGCTACGGCCCAACGAGCTGACGATGAAGTATGAGAAGCCAAAGGATGCGGTCACAGTTGAGATTGACTTCGAGGATATCGAGACTCGCGGTAGAAGGCTAGGCAACGCAAACGGTGGAATCGTCGCTTTCGATAAAGAAGATGGCTCGTTCTATTACCTTGCTCCTGACGCGGTATACAAGGCAGATTACAATGGCGAGAATATTCGTCGAGTGACGGACTGGTCGAACTGGTTCGAGCTGAGCGAGGACGGAAAGACGCTTACGGTAACCCAACGGGGACGTATCCTGAACATCAACACGAAAGCCCCGGGCTTCCCGGCAACTCCGGTTGCATTCCGGGCTGAATTCACTCGTGATCTCGGAAAAGTCCGAGCTGCGGCCTATCAGCAGTTTTGGAGAGCCTATAACGACTCGTTCTATGACCCGAACTTCCACGGACGAGACTGGGCGGCGATTGGCGAGAAGTATCGCAAGTTCCTTCCATCAGTTGGTCATCGTCGAGAAATGGCAACTCTGCTCGCTCAACTCACGGGTGAGCTCGAAGCATCTCACGCCGAAGTTTCCCCAGCAGGTGGTGGAGCGAAATCAGCGACTTCGGCGGTCCCTGGTTTTGTGATTGATTACACCCACACAGGCCCCGGAATCAAGGTTCTCGAGGTTCCGAAGCGAACTCCGGGAGCGTATGTCAAGACGAAGCTCAATCCAGGCGACGTGATCACAAAAATCAACGGTAAGGATGTCGTAGTCAGTGAGGCCCTGTTCCGAGACGTGCTCAACGACCAAGTCGGTCGTGAACTCAACATGACGGTGAAGGGCGCCGACGGAAAGGAGCGGGACGTCAAAACTCGCGGCCTTTCGGCTGGAGAATACAGCGGAATCATTCGTCAAAACAAACTAGAAGCAAATCGCAAGTGGGTCGAAGCAAACTCGAAAGGCGACTTCACTTACGTTCAGATTGCCGGAATGGATGGCGGCTCGCTCGAACGTTTCACTCAACAGATCTGGCAGTACGCCCAAGGAAAGAAGGGAGTGATTATCGACGTACGAGGTAACGGCGGCGGGAACACGGCTGACCGAATCATTGACGTTCTTGAACGACGGCAAAACATGAACTACGTGCCTCGCGACGAGCAGGTGATCACTGGCCCAGGGACGTTACTCAACATGCCTATCGTGGTGATGTGCGACGAGACGAGCTTCTCGAACGCAGAAATGTTCCCCGAAGCGATGAAAGTAAGGAAACTTGCCAAAATTGTTGGCTCGACGACCAGCGGGTATGTGATCTACACCTACGGACTCCCCCTCGTTGATGGAACGCAAGGGCGTATGCCGAGTACGGGTGTCTTCCGAGTCGATGGGACCCCGATGGAAAACATGGGGGTCAAGCCTGACTTTATCGTCGACATCACCCCCGAGCAGTATCTCAGCGGAAACGACCCTCAGCTTGCAAAGGCCATCGAGGTTCTGAGAAAAGGGTGAATCTATTCACTCCGCATGACAACCATCGCGGCTGTCATGCGGGGTTCGGTACGCTAGAGAGTACATGGCAAACAACTACTTCTTCCAGATCGCCCACACCCCAGACACCTTGATCCGAATGGTAGACGCCATCCGACCAGAGCAATTTGATGTGGCGCTGGCGGCGGATAAGTTCACCTTACGTGAGGTCATCGCCCACTTGGCAGATCTAGAGGAAACTTGGTTGAATAGGATCACCTCTGCTGTGGAGTACCCAGGGAAGGAAGTAGAGAACTTCGACGAGGATCAGCGAGCGATCGATCATAAGTATTCGTCGAAAGATATCCACCACGAGCTTGAAGTCTTCGATAATCGTCGCCGAGACACCGTTGCCTACCTAAGCGGCCTAGCTGAGGACGATTGGTCCTGCACCATCACCCACCCGACCCACGGATCAATGAGCGTGCTCGACATCGTGATGTACATCGTTGGGCACGATATGTATCACGTGCACCAAGTTAGCCAATATCTCAAGTAATCTGCATCGCAAATGCGATTCGGATTTTTGCCCGTGTTTCTCCTGCCAACGGTTGCAGTGGCGGGAGAAATTCAGTTTAGTGAGGGCGTTGCTCGCCCGATTAACTCCAACCCTCGTACGGTTCTACGAGTCGATTCCGTTGAAGCAGATCTGATTGCCGGGCGGCTGGACACCTCTTCCTGGAAGCCAGTTGCCGCTGGCCAAAACGGGGTGTTTTCAGGGCAACCGTTTGGATCAGGCTACGCGCTTTTCAAGATTGAGTCTGATTCCGAGAAGTTTATGCTTCTTGAGGCTAAAGGCAACGGGGTCGTTTATGCAAACGGCGTTCCCAGGGCGGGAGATGTCTATTCGTTCGGCTACCTATCTCTCCCTGTGAAGCTGAAAAAGGGGACGAACGAGTTTCTGTTTACGGTCGCGCGAGGTTCCTTTTCGGCCAAGCTCGTCGATCCTTCGGTGCCGGTTTCGCTTGATGCTCGAGATGCGACGCTTCCCGACATTGTTCGAGGCGAGAAAGAGACTCTCTTAGGAGCTTTGGTGGTGAGGAATGCGACAGGCGAAGACCTCGGGGATCTGGTTCTGGAAGCGAATGGCTCCAAACGTTCTGTGGGCTCCGTGATGGCGGAATCCAGCCGCAAAGTATGGTTTTCCTTCAAACCCAACTCGACCGGTGACTACACGATCAAGCTCCTACGCAAAGGAAAGTTGCTTGACCAAACTAAGCTCAAACTCCGACTAAGAGAAGCGAATCAAGTTCACAAACGAACGTTTTTAAGCAGGATTGATGACAGCGTTCAGTACTACGCTGTTAACCCAGCCCAATCTGGCCCCGCGGGGCGGGCAATGGCCCTTTCGCTCCATGGAGCGAGTGTTGAGGCTCTCGGTCAGTGCGAGGCTTATGGACCGAAGCAGAACTTCACGGTGGTTTGCCCGACGAATCGTCGGCCATTCGGTTTTGACTGGGAGGATGTGGGGCGGCTCGATGCGCTTGAAGTCCTCGAACAAGCACAAGCAAGGTTCAAACCCGACCCACAGCAGATGTACCTGACCGGACACTCGATGGGTGGGCACGGCACTTGGAACATCGGTGCCCTATTCCCGGATCGCTTTGCGGCGATTGCTCCCTGTGCAGGCTGGATCAGCTTTAATACATACGCAGGCGGAGCAACCTACCCAGATTCTCCCATCGGAGACATGTTCCGACGCGCAGGACTGTCGAGCGACACCCTTGCAATGAAATCAAACTTGCTGAGTAAGCCAATCTTCATCAACCATGGAGACGCCGACGATAATGTCCCGGTGACTGAGGCGAGGCGTATGCGCCAAGAGCTTGCGGAGAACAAACAACTCCAATGGTACGAAGAGAAAGGTGGTGGCCACTGGTACGACTCTGATCCTGAGCCGGGAGCAAGTGTTGAGGATTTCGCGCCGATTTTCAGTCTATTCGCCCAGGCTAGAATTCCAGCAGCGAATTCGGTCCGCTCGATCAACTTCACCACTCCCAATCCGTACATTTCTTCTCGGTGCCACTGGCTTATGGTGAACTCGCAGGAGAACATTGGCTCGGCTTCCAATGTACAAGCCTTGAGCTACCCGGGGCTGAGGAAGTTCGTGGTTGACTCAACCAATATTGCTAGCCTTAGCTTGGATGCCAGCGTTCTGCTCGGCACCGGTCCTGTCGAAGTTGTATGGAATGGGAAGACGTTGAAGCATGAACCCATCAATAACATGATCAAACTGGGCGTAGATGCTCAGATCGGAAAGGGATTCAAGGCAAGCTTGGATAACCGCGTCGTCCTGGTTTACGGCACGAAAGGCACTCAGTCCGAGAACGCCTGGATTCGAAACAAGGCTCGCTTCGACGCCGAGCAGTTCTGGTACCGAGGAAACTCCGGTGTTAGCGTCATGTCCGACTCCGAGTACGCAAAATCGGGAACGGGAAGAAATGCGCTTTGCTATTCGATTGGCAAGGGCAACAGCGTCTTTAACTCAGCTATCGACTTGCCGGAGCGCTCTGCGGATTCGCTCTTGCTGAGAAGAGTTGACGAGGGCGGAACCTCGGTCAGCTTCTTCCATGCCTCGAACTTGCAAGCAGCGCGGCTGAGCGAGCGAATCCCGTTGTTCAGCGCAGGTGTTGCGATCCCGGATATCCTCGTCATCAATCCAAGCATGCTGAAGGACGGAATCAAGGGAGTCGAAGCAATCGGCTTCACAGCTAAGGACTTGATTTGGAGCAAGTGAAGACCTACCGGGCGACTCATAAACCTGGCATCGAAACGCTGGATGGGCGACTGGACAAGCTGCCCTGGATGGCGTGTGACTGGTCAGACGACTTTGTCGATATTGAAGGAGACATCAAACCAAATCCTCGCCACCGAACGCGCATGAAGATGTTCTGGGCCGAAGATGGCCTGTATATCGGAGCCGAGATGGAGGAGCCGCACCTCTGGGCGACCCTCACCGAGCACGACTCAGTGATCTTTCACGATAACGACTTCGAGGTATTTCTCGATCCTGATAACGACGGGCTTGCCTACGCCGAACTCGAGATCAACGCACTGAACACGACTTGGGATCTCCTACTTATCCGACCATACCGTGAACAGGGCCGAGGTGTGGATGGTTGGGAGATTCAAGGTCTCAGGACGGCAGTTCACCTGAAAGGCACACTGAACAACCCCAATGTTGCTGACCAAGGTTGGAGTCTAGAAATTCACATTCCATGGCACGCGCTCTGGGAAATCTCGAAGAGCGATGTGCCACCGAACGCCGGAGACAAATGGAAAATCAACTTTTCACGAGTGCAATGGCACCTGGATGTTGTCGATGGAAAATATCAAAAACGCCCCGGGCTTCCAGAGGACAACTGGGTATGGTCTCCCCAGGGCGTGATCGATATGCACCAGCCCGAACGATGGGGCTGGGTTGAATTCGTGGACTAAAACATCACGGACTCGAGACCGACAACGAACCCGTTCATTTCCATCACCTTCTCACAAGCCAGGCAGATCCCTGATTCAAAAGAAGACCGGTCCAACGAATCGTGTCGAATTGTGAGAACCTCGCCTTGCCCGCCGAAGAGCACCTCTTGGTGAGCCAGCATTCCTCTAAGACGAACCGAGTGGACAGGTACTTCATTGACCGATGCACCGCGGGCACCCTCTGCCTTCAGAAGTGGATTAGGCAGGGCTAGCGGCGCGGAAAGACGAGATTCTTGTATGATTTGCGCCGTCCTCATCGCGGTTCCGCTCGGCGCATCCACCTTTTTCTCATGGTGAAGCTCGATGATTTCCGCGTCTGGGAGCCATTCCGCTGCAAGGCCCGCGAAGTGCATCATCAGCACTGCTCCGACGGCAAAGTTTGGTACGAGAAAGGCAGCGGAGCCCTCGACGGCCCCAGAAATCTGCTTTAGCTCAGAGTCTGGCAGCCCAGTTGCTCCGATCACGACGCGAATCCCTTTCCCCAAGGCCATCAGGCTGTGGCCGCCCGCGGTTCGTCCGGTTGTAAGTTCCAATAGAACATCTGGCTTGGTTTGATCTAGACACGACTCCAAATCAGTTTCGACTCCTTCTGCTGTCACGCGGCCGACTCGCCCAACCACTTCAAACCGAGGGTCAGTCGCCAGGCAACGAGAACCCACTGTTCCCATTCGACCCGAAGCACCAATAATCACAACTTTGATCGGCATAAGACCGATTCAACATACCTTTTTGAGCCGCAAAGTGATAACATCCACGAAGCTAGCGGACGGGCTGGTGACAAGGTAGTCAATGGGTTCCAACAATTTTTCTCGACGCGATTTCATGAAGGCGACCTCCGCAACCGCGGTCGGTCTCGGACTTGGTCTCGGCGGTGCTATCGTAGAAGCTGCTCCAGCTAAGAAGCGGTCCAAATCCGCAAACGAAAAAGTCGTGTTTGGTTTGATCGGGTGCGGCGGCATGGGCGCGAGCAACATGCGGACGTTTATGGGCTATGAGGATGTCGAGATCGGTGCTCTGTGCGATGTTGACAAAAATCGTATGCCGAACGACATCGCGGATGTCACCAAGAAATACGGTCGGGAGCCCAAGATTTATGACGACTATCGCAAGATGCTCGAGAACAAGGACATCAATGCGATTATTGTTGGATCACCGGACCACTGGCACGCTCTCAACTTGATCCACGCTTGCGAGGCGGGTAAGGACGTTTATTGCGAGAAGCCGATTAGTCACAACATTGTTGAGGCGAAGGCGATGGTCGGGGCAAAGCGACATTTTAAGAGAGTCGTGCAGGTCGGCACCTGGCAGAGGAGCACCAAGGAGTTTCACAACGCGATCGAGTACATCCGCGCGGGCAAGCTTGGAAAGATCGTCCACTGCCGAGCATGGATCTCGGACGGAACTCGACTTGGCAAGAAGCAACCGATTCCTGTTCCGGACGGTTTCAACTACGATATGTGGGTTGGGCCAGCGGCAATGCGACCTTACCAGGATAACATCACTCACTGGAATTGGCGCTGGATGATGAACACCGGTGGCGGATTGACCACAGACTGGGGCGTTCATATGATGGATATCGCTTTGCTCGGCATGAGCAAGGGACTAGACCTTCCGATGCCGAATCGTGTGATGTCGAGCGGAGGTCTTTGGACGATTAAGGATGACGACCGCGATGCTCCAGACACGATCGAATCGATTCTCAACTTCGGTGATCCAGAATTTGCCATGACCTGGTCGGTTCTTCGCGACCACCCAGGAAAGCCCGGACACTGCACGGAGTTCGTGTCTGCCGACGGTCGGACTCTCCGCGCCTGGCGCGGCGGTTGGGAGATTGTGGACGGAGACGGCAAGCAGCTCCCGAAGGAAAATGCCGATCCACAGGAGTCAGGCCACTGGGAGAACTTCCTGGACTGTGTCAAGTCCCGACAAGCGCCTCGCGCTGATCTTGACTCGGTAGCTCAGACGACGATCGTCTGTCACTTGGTTAACGCTTCCTTGCAGGCCGGAGAGATGGTCCGTTGGGACAAGGCGAAGATGGACATCGTTGGTAAGGCCGGCAGGAACACCGCCGCTTACAGTCGCCAGTATCGCAAGGGCTATAAGTTGCCGATCTACAAATGAGCGCGAACAACAAAGTCACCATTGGCGTGATCGGAACCGGAATCATGGGTCCGAGCGACATGACGAACTTGCTCAACGTCGAGGACGTCGAGGTCGCGGCTCTGTGCGATGTTGACGACGCGCAATTGGCTCCGGCTCTGGCTACCGCTGAGAAGCGTCAGTCCAAGATGCCGGACGCGTACAAGGACTACCGAAAGCTCCTTGAGCGAAAAGACATCGACGCAGTTGTGATTGCGACGCCGGACCACTGGCATGCGATCCAGTTCATCCACTCCGCTCAGGCTGGTAAGGATATCTACATCGAAAAGCCACTGAGCCACCATATCGTGGAGACTCAGGCGATGGTTAGGGCGCATCGACGTTACAAGCGGGTCGTTCAGGTTGGTACTTGGCAGCGGAGTACCGGAGAGTTCGTTCAGGCGATTGAACTGGTCCGTGGCGGAACGCTTGGCAAAGTCGTTCACATTCGCACTTGGACAACCGACTCTCGGAACGTTGGTCGAAAGCCAATTACCGAGCCGCCGAAGGGGCTCGACTACGACGCTTGGCTCGGCCCGGCCCAGCCTCAGCCGTACCAATCGAATGTCGTCCATTGGGGATGGCGGATGCGGAAGAACACCGGTGGTGCGAGAACCACTGATTGGGGCGTTCACATGATCGACATAGCTTTGCTGGCGATGTCGAAGGACCAAGACATCGTGATGCCTCACAAGGTTGTGGCTAGCGGCGGTAAGTGGTCGGCCGTGAATGATGATCGAGACGCCCCCGATAGTATCGACGCGATCATGACATTTCCTGAGCATGAGTTTGCGATGACTTGGTCGGTCTTGCGCGATCACCCTGGTAAGCCGGAACATGGCATCGAATGGGTCTTTGCCGATGGCAAGACTCTTCGAGCTTGGCGAGGCGGAATCAAGCTACTTGACCCGGACGGGAAGGACCTTGGAGTGAAGAAGGAGCCTTACGGAGAGACCGGGCACTGGCAGAACTTTGTGGATTGCATCAAGTCGAAAGAGCTTCCGAGGTCTTCGCTCGAGTCGATGGCTCGGACGACGGATGTTTGTCACCTGGCAAACGTTGCGGTTTACTCAGGCGAGCAGATCGTTTGGGACAGCAAGAAGATGGACATCGTTGGCAAAGAAGGGAAGGACACCTGGGCTTATCGGCGCCCTTATCGCAAGGGGTATTCGCTTCCTTCATAGTCGGAAAATTGAAGGCCGGAGTTGGGACGACTCTCAGCTTCGACCAGCTTAAACCTCTAAAACAGCACAGCTCGTTCTCTCGTTCGCACATTCACTGCCAGACCTACCAGCGACATACAGAGCCAAATGGCTGTGCCGCCTTTGCTTAGGAACGGGCACCAGAGACCAACGACGGGGAAGATTTTGAGCACCATTCCGACGTTCACAAAGAAGTGGAACGCGAAAACGGTCAGGATTCCGGCCAGAACCATTTGGTAGTAAAAGTCGGATGCGGCGAGCATGCCGAGCCATAGCCGATAGAAGAGAAGGGCGAACAGCCCGAGTAGCGCAACGCTTCCGAGAAGTCCAAACTCCTCGCTGAACACGGTGAAGATGAAGTCAGTCTCTTGCTCAGGAACGTTGAGCTTTTGGGTTCCTTTCAGGAAGCCGGTGCCGGCAAGGCCGCCGTTCGCGATTGCGTAAAACCCTTGTTGGACTTGGTAGTCATCGCCTTTAACAACTCCCCGCTTCTTCTCGTCCGCGGTCTTTGTGCCTCCTTGAATCAACGCAAGGACGCGCTCTTCCTGATAGGGTTTAAGGACGGCTTTCCTCACTGGAGTGACGAAGAGGACTAGACCCGCGAGAGCGACAACGACTCCAACGACGAGAGCAAGGAATTTTGGCGGCACGCCAGCGACCAATGAGAGAGCCACCCAAACGGCCACGAGCAAGAGGGACGCGCCTAGGTGAGGTTGGATGAAGACAAAGACGATTGGAACAGCCATGTGCAACAGGCCGATCGCAAATGTGCTGAACTCCTTCATTCGCTCCTGCCTAGACGCATAAAATGCCGCTAGCGTAATTACCAGCAGGATCTTCGCCATCTCGCTAGGTTGAAGCTGAATCGGACCAACTTTGACCCATCGCTCTGCACCGTTAACGGTTTTTCCCATGAACTTAACCGCAACGAGCGCGAGCAGGTTTAGCCCGTATACGAGCGGCATTATCTTCGCCCAAACTCTTGGGTGGATGAAGGCAAAGATGCTCAGTGGAACGACTCCAACCCCGATGTTCATCAGTTGATCTTTGAAGAACTTCGTCGTCTCACCGTAGTGTGAACTATAAATGACCCCGAGGCCGACCAAGGTAAGCGCTACTGCTGAGACAATCAACCACCAGTCGATCCCCACGCTGGAGGAGCGGCTTTCACTGGTCGGCCGGAGGGTGATCGAAGCCATGAACTACTCTTTGGGTTGGCGGATCGAGGTGCCAAATTCGCGCTTGATGATTCCGTAATCCTTCGTGACCCAGAATTTCATTGTACGAGATCGTGGATTTGGGGTGTCGGTGTAGATCTCCAAATCCACCGTGGTAAGGACCGCGCGAACGGACTTGCCTTGGTACGGGACTTGAGCATCCTCGGTGGAGATTTTCGCTTCCGCCGGGATCGGCTTAGATGGTGAAATCAGATTTCCCTTCCAAGTCCAGGAATCGCCGGCATACATGGGAACGCGGATGATGTCAATGGGAGGATCGTAAACTTCGTCACCCGCCTCGCGAACGAGGAGAGCCTTTTCGCCAATCTCGTACTGCTCGCGTTCGATGGTGACATCTTGATCTTTGATCTCGATTACCCTTGTTTCGCCTTTAGATTCGGTCCCGAGTTTGCTAGGGAGAATCGTCCCGTCGACGCAGAAGGATGTTTCGTTGCCAGGCGGACAAACTCGTCCGATGTCGGCGACCGAGCCGAGATAGGTTCCTTTCTTCGGCGTATGAATGGAAACCTGGTCGCAACCCCAAATCAATGCCAGTAGGAAGAGGCTACTTAACCTCTTCCATGACAATTTTATTGGTGGTTTTGCCTTCAATGGAATCAATCTCCGTCTTTACGGTCCCACGTCCCTTGACGAGCCAAAGTTTCGAGTTCAGTTTGAACGACCGTCCGCCTTGGGTTCCGGAAGCACTGACCGTGATGAGCAGCGCGTCCTTGTAGGTAGCAACGGGAGTCTTGACCTCTTGAGTTCCCACGACCTTATTTGTCCCGGTCATTTGCATGACGCTTTCCTTCGTTGTCTTGATGTCCCAAGTTTTCCCAGGGGTGAGTCCGGCTGGGAGCTCCCAAGTGGTTTGATCCGAGGTAATGGTGGCGTTGGAGGCAGCGCGGATGCCGCCTTTTTCGACTTTAAATGTTGCGGTGTCGAGGCCGACAAGCTCGTCGGAGGATTCGAGGTTATACTCTGCAATTCCGTTTTCGACTTTGACGAGCTTAAAGGTCTGAGTTCCGACTTTGTCGGCTTGCCCGGACTGCTTGATCGCCAGCTTCATCGGCTCGGTGCGACCGAGACCGTAGTAGTCAAACGCATCCGTCTTGAGGTCGGCGGGTACTTCGGGGGTTTGAAGGGCTTTGACTGGCGTATTCGACTCGGGCTTGTTGGTGGCCGAGTTGGCAGCAGACGCGGGATCGCCACAGCCAACGACTATGGCGAGAGCAAACGGCAACAGGAAAACTCGATTCATTACTTGATAGTGTAGCTCTTAAGGCGTAGCGTGAGCGAGCTTCGTCCGCCCTTGATCTGAACCACCTGTTTGAATCGGGCGAGACCCACGCCAGGGACGAACCAACTGTTGTTGCCGACGACGCCTTCCGACTTTGACGTCTTGAAGGTTCCGCTTGACTCAATGAAAAGCCCGCTCATTCTTCCACTATCGGTATCAACTTGCTGCATATCGTGAGTCGAGAACTTGTAATCCATAGTGCCGGTCTCTCCGAGCGGCGTTATTCCCGTGCCCTTGTAGCTGGTGACCTCGTCCATCTTGATTGGGAACCTGACGATGGTTTGTTTTGGAGAAAAAGTGATTGGGGTTTTGCCAACGCTGATCTGGTGAACTCCGGTCGAGTCAGTCTCCCACACCTGCTCGTCCTTTTCTTTGCCTTCTTCGGTCATGGTAAGCACACCACGAGTCACGCCCGTGGCAGGATTGGAGACCGACTTCACTTCGTATCCAATCTCAACCGTTCCGCTCTCCGCAGGTTTGCCTTCGAGTTCGCGAGTGATTTCGAGCGCATAGGTCCACTTGTTTCCCACCTTTAGCGGATAGATCTGCTCAGGGGTGACTTTGTCGGCGACTTCGACCTTAGCCTCCTTGACAGGGACGGGCTTGTATTCGCCCTTTCCGCACCCAGTTGCTATGAGAGCGAGTGTTCCAACGGCTAGCTTCAATTTGTAATTCAATAGAATCTCCAAAAGTTATCTTGTTTTGACTAAGTCTACAGCTTCCTGAACAAGCGTCTTATCTGCAATCTGTTTAATCACCAGTTCTTTGCTATTGAGCTGTGATCCGACGGTCGCGGCCGCAATAGGAACGCTCTTGCTGACGACGATGATCTTCGTATTGGGATGTTCGCTGGAGTATTTCCAGAGCCGTGCGGCCCCCTCTTCTGACAGCTGAAGCTTTAGATCGTATGAGGTCTCTTTTTCGGTCTTGACTTCCTCAACGCTTGCTTTTTCGATCATCTTGAGATTGGTAATGACGAGGGAGTGTTTCAGGATATTGAGGGCCTTCGCGTAGCCTTCTCCTCGTTCACCTTGCTTGAGCAGGTTGTCGATGAGTTCGGCTGGTTTTTCCTTCGAGATACCATCGTTCTTTGCGACGAACTCTTGGTAGAAGCGGTCAAGAGCTTGGGGGTCAAGGAACTTCGACTCGAGTTCTTTGTACAACGTGCTCATCGCTTTGGACTTGACGGGCACTGTGTTGAAGCCAATGACGGGCTTGCCGGAGGCATTTGGGACGTCAAAGGTGACCGGCACCTGGAGGCGGATACCGTTGTAAAACGCAATTCGGTTCAGCTTGCTGGGGAGCTTTCCGTCGATGCCGACGCCAAGATCATTCTCAAGCTTGGCTTTGAGGACCGGATCGCCAGAGATCGCTTTTTTGGCCTCATCAGTTGTCCAAAGGGGAGCTTCTTCGCTGACTTCTTCAGCGTTCTCTTTCTTGCCGAGCTTGTACAGAATCCCGGTGATTCCCGAGGCGTCGCCGTCAAGAATTCCGAGCAGTTCTTTCATCGGGACTCTCGCTTTGATCGAACCCGAACTTGCGCCGCCGCTGTCGTTGCCGCCCGATTTGAAGTCGTCGGACGCTTCGACGACTTGAACCATGCGGTTGACGGAGAGGATTTTGACTTTCGCTTCCTCGCTAATTGCGACCAAGCAGAGATCTTCGGCGACGATTGGATCGAGTTTGACTCCGCTCAGCTTGATCTGGGTATACAACTTTGAACCGCCGATGCCGACCGCGAGGAGAGCGGCAAAGCCGAGTGCGATCTTGGTCGAAGGGCGAATTCTCATATCCTTTAGGGCAACGAACTAGACGATCCGCCTAGTTCCAGCTAAACCAGTTTACTCGGAAGGGTTGTAGTCAACATAGAACCTCCCGGCCAGCGAGGTGAAGAGCGCGACGATCCCGCACATGACACCGGCAGTGAGCACAGCGGGAACGAGTGGTGAGGTATGGATCAGTCCAATGAAGAGCAGGAAAAGGCCGATGGCCGGCGCCATAACGAACACCATTGCCAGGAGCTGCATGAGACCCCGAAAGGAGCGCTGAGTTGGGTCGTCGAAATCAGGGAACAGAACGACGACCAAGAAGACCGCGCTGACCATTCCGACGCCGATCGCTGGGGAGGCAATGAGTCCGGCGAGGTGGAATTGCCAGAGTCCCGGCTTGTAGATCAGGCCGATTGTGTACGGAACAAGTGCCAGGAGAATCGCGACAAATGACTTTGCTGCGACTTCATAGAACGCAATCTGACGAGACGTGAGTGGGAGCGGTTTGATGACTTCGACCCGGCGAAGGGTTTCTTGGAATCCATTGAGAGCGGCGATTGAGCCAAAGTTTGCAGTCATGAAACCGACAAGGCCCAGGTAGACGAATGGCAATACGCGCTCGCGCTTTTCCGGGATGCTGAGGAACATGACCGCCATAAACCCGAGGATGAGCATGAACACAAAACTCATTCCGATCCCGGTGCGAGCCTGGATCAGCCACTCCTTGTAAATCAATGCCCAGCCATTCAGGAGCTTTACGTCCTGGATTTTTTGGGCGATCCGACCTCGCTTGACCTTCCCAGAGCGGGCATGTTCGGCCATCATGCCAGACATGTCGCCTTTGCGCTGCATGTCGCGCATTGTTTGGCCTTGGAATCCGCGGGTCGCGGCTTGATCGTACATCCAGCCGCTGAGGTTGGAAGCGTAGCGGAGTGAGACCGCGATCAGGAGGCCGAGTGCCAAAACAGCCACCACTGTACTCATCAACGAACCACCGAAGGAGCCAACGGCAATCACAGTAGAGAGGTACGGAATGATCATGATCGCCCGGACGTGGGGCATCTGGGTGGTTGCCACGATTGTCTTCCATGAGGGGTCGATATACATTTTCGCACCGAAGGTGGCGAGAACGATTGCGACGGCAAGGGCGATTGTCCACCCAGATATTCGGAGAATCTTCCTGGAGTGCTTTTCGTTTTTGGCGAGATAGAACGAAAGCGCGTAGCTCAGCGCCACCCACACCGCCGCCATGAGCAGCCAAGAGAGAACCATCCCTCGAATCGCCAGATCAAACCCCTGGGGATCGCCTTTCTTGAGACCAGCGGCAAGACTGGAGAGCGGTTTGAATCCGAAGAACAGGATGATGAGAGGGAAGAAAAGTGTTAGGAAGTATTCGCGGAACAACCGGAAATACATCACGAGTCGGGATGAAACCGGGGTAGGAAACAAGACATCGACGTCGGCGGGCTTAAAGGTGTTTTTCATCGCGAAGACGCCAGCCGCCATAAGGATGCTGATGTTCATGAAGATGAGGAATACGACGGGCTCAACATTCGCTAAATCGAAGGTGATTCCTTTGGGAAGGAGTGGGCCACCCTTTTTGGTGAAGTCGGTTGGCTTTTCCCAGGGTCGCAGGAAGAAGCCAATGTAGTAGCCCAAACCTACTAGGACGGAGATGAGCCGCTTTGGCGAGCTCACGGCGCGCTTGATCCCGTTGAGAATCTGCCTCGCCCAGAGGAAGAAGAGTGGCTTCATCAAGCGACCTCGTTCGTGAGCTGGAGGAAGACTTCTTCGAGCGATTGCCCTTGCATGCCGTAGTGCTCGCGAAGCTGTTCGGGGCTACCCTCGGCGAGGAGCTTGCCTCTCGCCATGATCAGTACCCGGTCGCAGAGCTTTTCGGCGGTATCTAGCAGGTGTGTAGAAATGAGGACGGCGGCACCGCCTTCCTTCATTCGAACAATCTCTTGTTTGAGCTCATGAGCTCCGGCGGGGTCGATGCCGATGAGGGGTTCGTCGAGGAGAAAGACGTTCGCTTCGTGAACCAGCGCGCAGGCGACCGACAACTTTTGCCGCATACCTTTACTAAGCGTTGCGACGAGGTCGTTGCGCTTGTCCAGCAGGTGGTAGCGTGCGAGGAGTTCTTCGTGTTTGGCTTCAAATATCGGAAGGGTGTCGAAGCACATCGCAATGAAGCGCAGGTGCTCATAAACTGTTAGGAGCTCGTATAGGGACGGAACTTCGGGGACAAATGCGAGGCCGCGTTTGGCTTTTGCCTGTTGTTCGTTGATCTCGTAGCCGTTGATGAGCACTCGGCCGCTGGTTGCCCGCAGGATGCCGGCCATGCACCGCATCCCGGTGGTCTTCCCAGCTCCATTGGGGCCGATGAGGCCGACGATTTCGCCAGGATTGATCCTAAAGGAGAGCTCGTTGACTGCTCTGTACTCTTTATATTCCTTTACCAAACCCTGAACTTCAAGCATTTCTAACCCTCTGTTTCTACCTTAACGGGGCGGGAATGGGTTGCAGAAACGCGGCTTCTGTGCCAAGCTAGGAGAGTTTATGAGCATTGAAGCCAAGGTCCAAAGTGTGCGATCCGAGATTAGTAAGGTCATCTCGGGGCAGCACGACGTGATCGACCAGATCATTGCGTCGACGTTGGCAAATGGACATGTTCTGCTCGAAGGCGTTCCAGGGCTTGGCAAGACACTTTTGGTTCGGACATTGGGGCATGTTTTCGGCCTTGAGTTTGGACGAGTCCAGTTCACCCCTGACCTCATGCCTTCGGACGTCACGGGAACGATGATTTATGATGCCTCTACGGGCAAGTTCTCGTTTCGGCAGGGACCGGCGTTTGTTGGGCTTTTGCTTGCGGATGAGGTGAACCGAACCCCGCCAAAGACCCAGGCTGCTCTGCTCGAAGCGATGGAAGAGCGCAAGGTGACGGTTGACGGCACCTCCTACCAACTCCCATCGCCGTTTATTGTCATTGCGACTCAGAACCCGATTGAGTTTGAGGGCACTTATCCTCTTCCAGAAGCCCAGCAGGATCGCTTCTTGCTGAAGGTTTTGTTGCGCTATCCAACTCCGGAAGAAGAGATGGGGGTTCTCAAGATCCACCACGCCGGCTTCTCTCCGCAAAATCTAGAGCAGGCCGGGGTTCAGCAAGTAGTTTCTCAGGCCGAGCTGCTTGAGCTGCAACGGGAAGTCAGGACGGCAACGGTTGAGGATAAGATTTTCAATTACATCTATCAGATCGTTCATGCCACGCGGGACAACCGAGACGTGATGGTTGGGGCATCACCTCGAGCGGGGATTGCACTGATGAATATCAGCAAAGCGTTTGCATTCATGCGCGGCCGGAACTTTGTGACTCCGGATGACGTGAAGGAAATCGCTCCGGCGGTTCTGCGGCACCGGGTTTCGTTGCGGCCAGAAGCCGAGATTGAGGGGCAGACAGCGGATGACGTCATCAAGCGACTTCTTGACTCGGTTGCGGTTCCTCGGTAAATCCGGTTGGCATGATCCTTTTTCGTCGAAGCGTCGTCTAATTCCGTGAAACTATGAGCCTTGTTGCCGCAATCGCTGGACTTCAAATCGCCCTCCAAACTGGGGGTGTTCAATTGGGGATTCCAAACCTCAAGCCTGCGCCCGAGAAAGACCAAGTACTGGTGAAGGTGAACGGGCAAGAAATCAAGGCGAGCGATATCGCAGCCTTGCTGTGGGATGTCAAGTCCGAAGAAATTCTTAACGAGGTTGTCTATTTCCAGCTCGCTAAGGCCGAGGCCGACAAGCTAGGGGTCTTCCTCACCGGAAAAGAGATTGATGACGGCGTCCAACGAGAGATCGATGGGATGAAGGCGAATCTGGCACCAGGGCAGACCATCGAGCAGGCGATGGCTTCTTCGGGCCAGACAAGGGCGCGGCTCTACCTTGCCGTGAAGACCTCGCTTCTTCTCACTAAGATCGCGTTTGCCGAATTCGATCCGAAGCTTTATGTCAAGGTTTCGACGATTATCATTAAGCCAGCATCCAGCTCGGCGACTGACCTGGCCAGCGCGATCAAAATCGCCCAAGGCGCCTATGACCGGCTCCAAAAGGGAGACGCTTGGGAAGCGGTGGTTGATGATGTCGTGACCGATGAGGCCGGGCGAGAGTCGCGTGGTCGGCTCGGTTGGCGGCTCCTTTCAGCATTCCCCGATGACGTCCGATCTGACATCGGATTGCTGCGGGCGAACCAGTACAGCAAGCCTGCGCAGATTCAAAATGGGATTCAATTCTTTCGGATCGAGCGATTTGGCAAAGACCTGGCGAAAGAGGAGCTTGACCAGATGCGGCTTGAAATGACAGACGCCTTGCGAATTCAGGCCGTGAACAAAATTCGTCGAACAATGAATATTGAGCGAGTCTGGCCCCCGCAACCGAAGAAGCCGGGCGTATAGACTCTTACGTATGAATGTTCGCGAAACCATCGAAACCCGCCGCTCGATCCCGTTTTTTGATCCCTCGGTGAAGATTCCCAAAGAAGAAATTCTTCGGCTCTGCAATCTCGCAAACCTCTCGCCAAGTTCGATGAATCTCCAGCCGTGGGAGTTTATCGTCTGCACCACTCCGGAATCGAAGCAAAAACTTCGCGAAGTGAGCTACAACCAGCCCAAGATCACCGATGCCAGCGCAATGATTATCCTGTTGGGAAATCTTGAGCATCACCTTCACGCCGCTGATGTTGTCGAGAGCCAAATCCGAAACGGCTACTTTGGCGAGGAGCGTCGCGAAAGCTGGATCCAGTCGGCGCTCGGCGCCTACGCCGACAATGCTCAGAAACAACGCGATGAAGCATTTCGCGGAGGATCGCTTTGGGCAATGACCTTGATGCTGGCTGCCCATGAAGCTGGCTGGGATAGTGCGCCTCTTGGCGGCTTCGTTCCCGAGCAGGTGAGTGAAGTGTTCAGCATCCCCGAGACGCATATCCCGGTTCTGCTCATCGCACTCGGAAAACGCCCTGAAGGAGCTAACATCCTTCCTAGAAATGATCGGATTTCCGCCGAAGAACTGACTCACTGGGAAACTTGGTAAAAAAAGTTAACTTTTTCTGAACGAAGTCCTGAGTTCATTGCGTCCACTCTATCAACTAATGCAGTGGCAACGGATGCAGTGGCGCGGAATCTTTGGGGGGATAGGCCTGGCAATCGCGGCGTTTGGCGGTGCGCAGACCGCAAGGATCAACTTGCAACTCCGACCGGTTTGGACGGGAATCTCCATGTCGCAACACATGCCCTGCTACGCCGACATTGAGAACAACGGAGTTGATACGACGGGTGTACTTTCGGAAGTTGCGGAGTACGGTGGGATCAACATAGAATATCCGGTCGAACTTCCTAGCGGAGCCCGCAAGCGAGTGCTACTTTTTTCTACTGGATACGGTACTGCCACTTTCCGACTCATGACTCGGCTTGGTGAAGTGAAGGAGCGGTTGGAAACACCCTATGGGAGTGCCGCCGCAAGCTACGGTCTGATCAGCGATAACCCTGATGACCTTGTGTTTATGCGCGGTAACTCGCGGGATTCCAGTGATCTGGGAGGCGTCCAGACCGGCGGCTGCAAACCAGAGGACGCTCCTGATCGGATCTCTGCTTACACTTGCCTGGACGTGGTTGTCTTGGGAGAGGGCACCGAACGACTAAGCGATTCTCAAGTCTACGCGATTAAGCTGTACGTCAAAAGCGGCGGTGGCTTAATCTTTATCGGGGGTGTCGCCAAGAGCGCATCGACGGACTCACGCTGGAACGATATTCGTCCGGTCACAAATCTTGCGCTCGCCAATCGAGTTGTGAATGGGAACACGCTCACCGAGCTCAACGGCTCAGTGGCACCCTGGGGAAAGCCGATTGAGTTTGAATTCGGACGAGGGTGGACGACCGATTACGGGTTCGGATCGGTAGGAATGTTGTCCGTGAATCCGTTTGAAAGTCCCGTGCGAACCTACTCGGGCCGAAGATCGATGCTCCTGAAAATTGCCCAGAGAAACCGAGGGCAGGCTGCCGGCGGATTTGTTGGCCCGTATCTCCAAACCTCGGCGAACCCCGGTTACGCAAAAAGCGGTATCGCGATTGATCCTTTCGAGATCCAAGCACCCTCCTCAGGGAGCCTCGCGTGGGTTGTGTTGGGTTACATCGTCGCAGTCATTCCGGTTAACTTTTTGATCTTGCGAAAACTGAATCGAGTTGAGCTTGCCTGGGTTACAGTGCCCATCATAAGCGTGCTGTTTAGTCTGCTTCTTCTTCGCTCGACAGTTGGACTCTACAAGTCCTCGGCGGCAACACGGACTAGGGCGGTCGTCTCGCTCGACGGACGCGGCGGCGAAGGAGTCGTTATGGGAAGAAGCGAGATGTTCTTTCCGAACGCCGACGCTCACGACCTCAAGCTGGCGAAGATGGACGGAACCTATCGAGCGCGAATGGAAAATGATTACGCCTACTATGGCAACAATCAAGCAGCGGCTCTAAACTTTGTGGACAATGGTCGCAACCTCATCGCTCCCGCTTGTGACACCACGAATCTGGCGTTTCGGGAGTTCACATACTTGCAGACGACCGACACGCTGAAGGGCATTCGGTGCGTTGCAACCAAGACGAGCGATGGCTACCGCGTTTCACTTAGAAATGAATCGCCGTTTGCACTCGAAGCGGTGAACGGATTTAGCCAAGGGTTCCGTCATCAGCCAATCAACAAGGTCGCTCCGGGACAAACCGTCGAGCTGAATTTTTCCCAGACGCAGTTCATCGCTAATCCGCCGCAGAATGGCGACCAGACCCTTCGAATCGCCAACAATCAAGCTTTGCCACTTTACGTGCAATTCGTGGTTGTTGGACCGAGATTGGGACCCGGTTGGGGATCAGCGCATCCTGGTTCGCAAATCGTCGCCGTCATCCACCCCGTCGTCACTGGAGGTCAACAATGAGTCACGCGAAAGAATGGTGGAGATACAACATCTCTCAGAACCCAATGCTCGCCGAAATTGAGCGGTTCCGGCGGAAGTTCTTCAGCTTCCGAGGACCGAATGTTCAGGCGAACGGGGGGCTGGGGCTGATCGTTGTGCTGTTCCTGTTCTACAGCATCATATGTATCTACAACCGGGGTGATATCGAGCCAATAGCGCAGCTCTCGGTCTATCTGGGTTTTGCGCTGTTTGTGATCCCGTTCATGCTCCACGCGACCATCGCAGGAGAGCGAGAACGGCGAAGCTGGGACATGCTGCTGGTCGCGCCAATTTCGCCTTCGCAGATTGTGATGGGCAAGTTTGTGGCGGCGTTTCTGGGGCTTTTGCTGACCTTCGCCCTCTTCATGGTTCCCGTGCTCATCTTGGCTGTTTACTATCCAACCATGCACTGGGATAACCTACTGTGGGGAATTGTGGTCGTGATGTGCCAGTTGCTCTCGCTGACGGCGCTGACGATTCTTATATCTGCTCGAGTGAAACGTCCGCTTATAGCGCTAGCGGTGACGATTGGCGTAGTGCTTGTGTTTTTCTTCTTTGCGCCCATGTTTCTGTCCATCGTGGATTCATTCACGAGCAAGTATCTGACGAGTGCGGTGTACCCATTTAGCGTGATTGCCGAGCTTGCCCGAGTCAACCAGCCTCCCAGAGCGTATATGGCAGGTGACGATATCGGGTCCTTCGTCAATCCGGTCCTCACGAGTCTGACGTGTGTTGTCAGCCAGCTCGTCCTCACTTTCGTCTTGCTCGCATGGGCGATCAGAACGCTCCACTTTGCCGACAACGAAGTCCGCTTCATCAACCAAAAGAAGAAGAACCATGCTTGAAGTCAAAAACCTCCGCAAAACCTACGGCGATTTCACCGCCGTCCAGGGGATTTCGTTTTCGCTGAAACCGGGCGATATCTTCGGCTTCATAGGCAGTAACGGTGCTGGCAAAACCACCACGATTCGGATGCTCGCCACCCTGCTGGAGCCAACCAGCGGGACCGCCACGCTGAACGGCGTTGACGTGGTTGAGCAGCCGATGGAAATCCGACGAATGATCGGCTACATGCCGGACTTCTTTGGGTTGTACGACGATGTCAAGGTTTGGGAATATCTCGACTTCTTCGCTAGTATCTACGGGGTTTCTCAGCGAGACAAGGTGATTGATGAGGTTCTTGAACTCACTGACCTGACGATCAAAAAGGAGGCGTTTGTGCAGTCACTGTCGCGCGGAATGCAACAACGGCTCTGCTTGGCGCGCTGCCTTGTTCACGACCCCAAACTGCTGCTTTTAGACGAGCCGGCTTCCGGCCTCGACCCTCGGGCCCGGGCCGAGCTGAAAGAGTTGATTGCTGAGCTGGGGCGAATGGGAAAGATCATTATCATCTCTTCTCACATCCTGCCCGAGCTCTCAGATTTCTGTAACAGCGTCGGCATCATTGAGCGCGGAAACCTGTTGGCTTTCGGCGATGTGGCTTCGGTTGTGCGCAGCATCCGGCCCACGAAGCTCATCAAGATTGAAGTGATGGGTGACCTTGATCCTGCCACGAAGTTCTTCTCGAACCAACCCAACACACGCCTTGGCGATGCTGCCGGTAACAACCTGGCAATCGAGTTCGACGGAGATGACTCTGCGCAGGTAGAGCTTCTTAAGAAGGCACTTGCGGCGGACATCAAAATCCTCAGTTTTAGTGAAGACACCGCAAACCTTGAGGATGTGTTTATGAAGCTAACAACCGGCGCGGTGAGCTAGGAGCTGATGCAAATCATTGACCTGAACCGCCTCCGCCGAACCTATTTCGGGAATCCGACCGCCACGCGCGATCAGCGCGTTCAGTTGCGCGGGAGCAAAGCGGTCGTCCTGTTCACGCTCTACCTGGTGATCATGGCATTGGTTTTGTACGTCGCGTATGACAGCGCGATGGGCGCGTCATCCCGCAGCCTTGCCACAGCTCAGCAGAACCTGCAGGGCTTCTACTGGGCCACGATTGGGTGTTTGGGGGTGGTCATCACGATTGTTGCTCCAGCAGTTGGGGCGTTCGCGATTGTCACCGAGAAGCAACGCCGGTCCCTCGATCTCGTCTTTTCGGCTCCGGTCGAACCGAAGTTTTATCTTGTTGGAAAGCTAATCTCGGCCTACCGATATGTCTGGCTGTTGCTCATTCTAGCGCTGCCATTTTGCGCCGTCAGCGTCACGTTGGGCGGAACAACCTGGATTCAGCTCTTCATCGCGTTCCTTCTGTTCTCGTTCTACGGCCTGGTCTGCGTAGCGTTTGGGTTGCTTCTATCAGCGATGAGCACCAAGCCGATTCCCGCACTGTGTTGGACGTACTGCGCGATTGGGGCGTACTGGTTCTTCACCTTTTACATGATGATGATGGGTATCGCTGGCGGGGCGGGAGGACGCGGCGCGTCGCCTTTCAGCAGCGTGTCACCCATCATGGCGATCTGTCCGATGACGTTTCCTTTTCAGGGCGGACAGTCAGCGATGGTGTTTGGGAAAGAAATTCCTGTCTGGCTCATCTCGATTGCGGAGCACTTGCTCGCAATCAAGGTCATCATCCTCGGCGCCGGATCAATCATGTCGCCCTCGGACGGGCGAGAAATCAAGTCGCTGCGGATTCATGGCCTGATCTACTTCGCCGCACTTGCCGCGTTAGTGGGTTGGGGCATGGCCGCCGGCACTAGTTCTAGCCTCGGTTCCTCAACGACTGGAATCTCAAGCACGGAACAGTCAGCATCCATGTTCGGTAGAGGATTGGCGGGGATGCTGTCCATCACAGGAATCTGTCTCGTGCCCTATTTGAGCACCTTTGGCGTCAACGAGTATCGACGCTTCCGGTTCAATGGACTCTTCGATTTGCGGAAGTTGCTCGGCGGCACGGTGGCCGGAAACCTCCCTTACCTTCTGCTGTTTGCTTTCAGCGGGATTGCGGGCTACGTCTTCGGTACGACTTTAGACGTGAGTACGGCGATTCTTTCTATGGGGGGGCGCGGGGTCAAGAAAATGGCAACAGGACTGGAGTTGTTCACCGAGCCCATGTTCTTGATGTACATCCTCCTCGCTGCGGGAATATGGACGTTGATGTGGGTGAGCGGGATTCTCTCTGCAGCCAAGCATCAGAACATTTCCCGAGCTCGAACAATGAGCCTGTTCTCTTTGGTTGGACTAGCCTTAGTTCCGACGTTTTTCCTAAGTATTGTCGCCCCCGAGTCGCTCGCGCGAGTTGAGGGTCTCTGGGCCTTCAACATCATCGCGAGCATCTTTTGCAACATCGAACACTCCTACTTCGCCGTGATCCACGGCGCGGTTTTGATGCTTGTTAGCCTTGTCCTCATCGTTTCGCTCAATAAGCGACTCAAACTGTTGAAAGGAGAAACTCCGTCATGATCGCCCCCGAACATCTCTCGCCGTTCCGCCGCCGCATCCGCCTGCTCTATGCGCTGCGTGGAATGTGGTTTGGCGTACTGGTCAGCGGGGCAGTTGCGGTCCTTTGGAGTTTGCTGGATTTTAAGGGAGTTTTGTACGCAGAGTGGCCGTGGATGATCGGGCTGGTTCTCTGCGGAGGCGCACTTGGCTTGTTGATCGGTTGGTTTGCACGGGTCAGCGATCAAGCTGTGGCGATGAGCATCGACCGGCGGGCGGCTCTGAAGGATCGATTGAGTACCGCGATGGAGCTTGACGAGACCGACGAGTATGCGAACGAAGTACGGCAAGACGCGCTGAAGAAGATCGAGACCACGGACCCAAAGACAATATTCCCGGCCCGCTGGGGCTGGTTGCAGAACTCGGGAATCGGAACTGCGAGCGTGGCGTTCTTGATCTTCGCACTCAGTTCTAGTTCGATTATCTCTTTGTCCGTGAGTCCGACTGACCAAGCGGAAATGAAGAAGGAAGCCGCCCGTCTCGAAAACCTAAAGAAGGCGATTTTTGATGACGGCTCGAAAAAGAAAGCAATCTCCCCCGACCTTCAGGCTCTCCAGAAGGACTTGATGAGGCTACAGAGGGATTACGAAAAGGCTCGGATCGATCCGAAGCAGGCGATGATCAAGAAGGAAGAGCTGGCCAAGGAGGCTGCGGAGCTTGCGAAACAAAAGGCAACGGAAGCCCTTGACGACATCAAGAAGGGAGAAAGCGCTCTAGAGAAGATGGAAAGGGCGGAGCTTGAGAAAGCTGGGCTGAAGGATGTGAACATGTCGGACGTTCACATGGAACCGAACGAGTTTGACCAGAAGATGCAGGATGCTCAGCAGAAAGCAGAGACTGCGAAGCAGAAAGTTGGTGATTTACAGCAGAAGCTCGACTCCTTGAATCAAAAAATGCAGAACCCAAATCTGAGTGAGGCAGAGAAGAAGGAGCTTGAGAAGCAGATGGCTGACGCCAAGAAGGCGATGGACGATGCCAAGAAACAGCTGTCCGAAGCCGAAAAGCAACTTGCGAATATGAAGCTCTCGCAGGAGGCTCGCGATGTTCTGTCCAAGCTCCAGAACGACCCACTGATGAAGGAGATTCAGAAGGAACTTGAGCGATTGCGCAAGAAGTTGAAAGAGGCCGCCAAAGGCGATGAAGACACCATGTGGAAGCCCAAGCTGACCAAAGAGCAGATGGCCGAAATGCGGAAGAAGATTGAAGACTTCTTGAAAAGCCTTAAGGACGACAAAGCTCGCGAGGAGTATTTGAAGCAGCTTTTGGAAGCACTGAAGAAAGCTGAGGAGATGGGGCAGTGCAATGGCGTTGGAATGGGATTGGGTCTAGGAATAGGAATAGGAATGGGCGGACCAGGACCTGGGCCAGACAACGACCAAATGCTCTTCGACAGTGGAGTTGTGAACAAGAGCGATCCGATCCAAGGGAAAGGAAAGGGAACTCCAACCTTTGCACCGACCGAGCGCGATCCGCTTCGACCAGGGCCCGAGATGACTTTTGAGATCAAAGCCCCGACGTTTAAGGGCACGCGTTCGAGCGTCCCGTATGAGAAGGTTCTGCCCAGCTACAAGCAGAAAGCCGAATCAGCCCTCAAGAAGCAAGACATCCCCAAGCAGCACCAAGCGCGAGTCAAGCGCTATTTCGATAGCCTGAGTAAGTAGGAAAACATGGCAGAACAAGAGGCAATCTGGTTTCGAGAAACCTTCAACCGCATCCGAACCGAGGTCGGCAAAGCAGTTGTCGGGCAGGACAACATCGTTGAACACGTCCTTATTGGCCTGGCGGCAAATGGGCACGTACTGCTGGAAGGCATGCCGGGTCTCGGGAAGACGTTGCTTGTCCGTACCTTAGCGAGCGTTTTATCGCTCGACTTTTCTCGCGTCCAGTTCACGCCAGACATGATGCCAGCGGACGTGACCGGAACGAACATTTTGGGAGAGAATCGTTCGTTCGAGTTCCGACGCGGACCGATCTTTGCGAACATCGTGCTTGCGGATGAAATCAACCGCGCGACGCCGAAGACGCAGTCGGCGCTGCTAGAGGCGATGCAAGAAAGGTCGGTCACGGTTGGCGGAAAGCGCCACGATCTGGCAGAACCGTTCCTGGTGATGGCAACCCAGAACCCGGTGGAGCAAGAAGGAACTTATCCGCTCCCCGAGGCTCAGCTTGACCGGTTCTTCTTCAAGCTAATCGTCCCATATCCTACAAAGGAAGAGTTAAAGAATGTGGTTTTGCGTACCACGGGGACCGAATCTGCGACGTTGCAGGCGGTAGCCAGTGGCGAGGATGTGATTCGAATGCGACAAGTTTCGCGAGAGGTTCCGATGTCGGAGGCTGTGTTGGACTTCGCCTTGGAGCTTTCACTATCTACCCATCCCGATTCGCCTGGAGCAGGGAAGTTAGTGCAGAAGTATGTACGTTATGGGACTTCGCCTCGCGGCGCGCAATGTCTCTGCTCGGCAGGAAAAGTGATGGCTCTGCTGGACGGTCGGTTCAACGTTGCGAAAGACGACATTAAGAAAGCCGCAGTTGCGGTGCTACGACATCGACTGATTCTGAACTACGAAGCGGAGGCGGATGGAGTGACTGCGGATCAAATCGTCGCAGATGCGCTGAGTCACCTCGAAAGCCGAGATCGCGATACGATTCGAGTCTGAAACCGATGCTCAGTCCGCGCGAAACCCGCCTGCTCGAAAGCCTGCGGCTCAACCCGAGTCGCGCCTTTCGGGGCGCGACGAAGGGCGAACGGGTGAGTAAGCGGAAGGGGATCAGCATCGAGTTTGCCGATTTCCGTAACTACTCGGATGGCGACGACCTGAGGCATCTGGACTGGAACGTCCTTGCTCGCCTCGAAACTCCTGTTTTGAGAACCTATCAAGACGAGGAGGATCTGATCTTGTACCTGGTGGTTGATAACTCGGCAAGCATGAAGTTTGGAGAACCGGAAAAGGCAGAAGTCGCGGCCAAAGTTGGTGCCGCACTTGGAACCATCGCCCTCATCGGCGGGGACGCCGTTCGGTTAGTGAATGGCTCCCATTCGGCTCCGCCTCAACAGCCGCTTCGGGGGCGATCAAATGCCAGGAACCTGTTTTCACGCCTCGAAATGCTTGAGGCTGGAGAGAAATCAGTTAGCCAGGCCATCCAGTCCTTGCTCAAAGGATCGGTGAAGAACGGCTTGGTGATTCTTGTATCAGATGGCCTTGATGAAGCCCTTCCACAAGCAATACGTGCACTTGGTGGCAGAGGGTTCGAAGTATGGATGGCACATGTTTTGGACGACGGCGAGATCGATCCCGATCTCGAAGGAGACCTTCGACTGATCGATTCGGAGAATGATCAGATCGCCGAGATCACTGTCAATCGAGATACCTTGCTCGCTTACAAAACCAACCTCCAGACTCACATCGAGGCAATCCGCCAATCCGTTCAGCGCACGGGTGGTAAGTACACCCTGGTCCAGACGAGCGAAAGCTTGGAGCACACCATCAGCCGCCGAATGAAGCCGGAGAGGTGGTTCGCATGAGTTTCCAGAATCCAGCTTTGTTATGGCTGTTTGCGCCGCTCGGCGGAACGATACTGGCGCTCTACTTGCTCCGGATGCGTCGCCAGGACGTGCGAATCCCCGCCAGCTTTTTGTGGCCGAGCCACACCGAGGAGATTCGGGCGAACAGCCTCTTTCAAAAACTACGGTTCAACTGGCTCTTGGTGCTTCAACTGCTCATCGCGGCCCTGGCCTGCGTCGCTCTTGCCCGGCCCCAGTTCAAACAAAAGGGCTTGCTGGGAACGACGACAGTCATAATCATCGACAATTCTGCTTCGATGAGAGCGACCGATGTGTCGCCAAATCGGCTTGAGCAAGCCAAGAGCCTCGCAAACGAGGCGGTTTCGTCTGCGGGGATCGGAGATCAGATCGCTATTTTGACAGCGGCAAATGTCCCGAAAGTGGTCAGTCCACTCTCTAATGACCCGGGAGCCCACCGAGCGGCTTTGAGTCAGCTGAAACCGACCGACACCGAGGGTGACATGGCGGAGGCCTTGCGGCTAGCGGCGGCTTTGGTGAGCGGGATCGACGGGGCAAGGATTCTTATCCTTTCCGACGGCTGTTTTACAAAGATCTCAGACTTCTCTCCTGGAAAAGCTGCCGTGGTGTACAAGAGTATTGGAGTACGTCAAGAGAATCTAGCGATTCAGTCGCTAGGCGCAACCAAGAGCCCGAAGGGGACGGAAGTCTACTGCGGCGTCAAGAACTTTGGCTTGAACGAAGCGAAAACCGAGGTGGCGATCTACGCGGACAACAAGCTCATCCAAGCGCAAAAGATCACGATCCCAAGTCTTAAGTCAGCCGGAATCCGCTGTTTCGCGCCCGCTGGAACAAAGGTGCTGCGAGCCGAGATCTCGACGAACGACCTCTTGCAAGCCGATAACAGGCTGACGACTCTCGTTGATCCCAATGCGAATCTATCCGTCCTGCTTGTCGCAAAAGGTGACCCGTTTCTTGAGCGTGCTCTGTTGCTCGATACCAGGGTGAGCCTAGACACAGCGAAAGAACTTCCTCTTAGCGAGGGCAAGGGGAAGCCTTCAAAGTACGATCTGATCATCTTCGATGGTGTCCCGGTTCAGCCGGTCGAAAGCCGAGGTGTGGTCTCGCTAGGAAACGGGGCTGTAAAGATCGACGGACCTAAGGCCGACGATGTCAAAGCTCACCCGCTGCTAGCGGAAACTGGCTTAGAAACTCTCTACATCGACTCCTCAAAAAAGCTCGATTTTCCCGCTGAAGCGGTCGTCATCGCATCGAGCAAAGACCGCCCTCTCGTCGCGATCCAGGAAGGCGAGCAGAAGCGGGTTTGGGTCGGGTTTGAGCCGATGAACAGCGATTTCCCATTGCAAGTCGGGTTTCCGATCTTTGTTTCCAACCTGCTTGACTTCGTCGGATCAGGTTCTCAGGAAGGCGAAATGGTGGCTTCAACGGGGCGAAGCTTCTTGTACCGAACGAATACCAAAATCGCGCTGAAAACTCCAAAGGAATGGACGCGAGAGCTTGAGCCAACAGATGGGGTGATCACGCTTCCCGGGCTCCAGGAGGCGGGCCAGTACAGCCTTGGTGACAAGAAACTCACCGTCAATTTGCGATCTGACATTGAATCCGATATTGCGGTGAAGCCCGATCTTGTGCTCGGCCAAAGTCCGGTCAAGACCACTCAAACTCCTTACCGCCTTGCCGACATCTGGCGTTTCCTCGCCCTCGCCGCCCTTGGGCTTCTCGCCTTTGAGTGGTGGTTCTATGCGAGGAAGAGTTGATCCGGTTCGCGTCGCCGGAATATGCTCTTTTGCTTCTGCCCTTAGGGCTGAGTCTGTGGCTTGGGCATCGCATGATTCGCGGGATGGCAAAGCGACGCAAGCGGCTGGCCTTTGTCTTGCGGTCATTGTTGTATCTGATCGCCACCATGTCTCTGATGGGGCCGATACTTTACCGTCAAAACCAGGGGGCATGTACAATATTCCTGGTCGACAGATCAGACTCGATACGAGACGCCGACCGCCAGAAGCAAGAGGAATTCATTTCTCAGGCGGTCGCCAAGATGCCAGATGGCGACCAGGCCGCGGTGGTTGCCTTTGGAGCGAACGCGCTCATCGAATCCGCACCGGCGGGTCGCCGCGAAGTGCGTCGAATTGAGTCGCGAGTCGAAGCAAGCAACTCCGACCTTGCCGGGGCTGTGCGGCTGGCAAGTGCCATGTTCCCGACCGGAAAAGCTCGCCGAGTCGTGATCCTCAGCGATGGGAACGAGACTCGCGGTGAGGTGCGGGCGGCGGCGGCAGCGGCAAAGTCAGACAAGATTTCCATCGACTTCGTTGCTATGGGTGGCGAGAAATCGGGTGCCGAGGCCCTGGTGAGCAGTCTCGAACTTCCGGATTCAGGGAAAGAGGACCAACCATTTGATCTAACGGTCAAGATCGACTCTCAGGGCATCGGCTCGGGAGTTCTCAGCATTGATAGAGATGGCACCATTGTCGACCGAAAGCAGGTCGCACTCCAGGATGGACGCAACTCGATCATTGTCAGGCAGGTTGTCAAAAACGTTGGGCTGGTTCGCTACCGGGCCACGCTCCAGGCGCCTGGCGACAGCGATCCGCGAAACAATGTCGGAGCTGGGTTTATCAACATCAGGGGGCGTCCGAAGCTACTGATTGTTCAAGCGAATGAGAAGGACAAATCCCTTTTCGACGCACTGCTGAAATCCGGCCTCAGCGCCGATCTTGCCTTCCCCGGCTCCCTTCCTAGCCGCCCCGAGCAGCTTCAGTCTTACGACAGTGTCATTCTGAACGACATCAATGCTACGTTAGTGCCCCCCAGTTTTCAGGAATCGCTAGTCGGAGCCACGAGGGATAGCGGCGTCGGACTTGCGATGGTCGGCGGCGAAGATTCGTTTCTGCCTGGCGGTTGGTACGGTTCACCAGTGATCGAAGCCCTGCCGGTTGACCTAAACATTCGGCAAAAGAAGTCATTGGCGGCGGCATCGGTCTTCATTTTGGCCGACTGCTCAGGTTCCATGGGCGCGACTGAGGATGGGGTTCCCAAGGTCAAACTCGCCTCTCGAGCGGCGGAGGAAACGATCAAGATGCTCGGGCCGATGGACCGAGTAGGGGTAGCGGGAAGTAGCGATGGGATCGAAATCGTGGCTCCGATGCAGAGTGCCGCCAACAAAGAGAATGCGATCATCGGAGCTCGAAAATTAGCAGTAACGGGGGGAGGAATCTACGTTCGCCCGAGCATTCTGAAAGCAGAAGAGGTTCTGAAAAACGAACCCAGCAAGACTCGGCACTTCATCCTTCTCGCCGACGGAGGAGATTCGACGGACTGGGAGGGAGTTTTTGAAACTGCCTTACGGATGCGAGCCCAGAAGATCACGACTTCGGTCGTTGCGATTGGTGATGGAAAGGACGTCGCGAACCTGCGAAAGCTCGCCGCGCTCGGCGGGGGGCGTTACTACCTTGCTCTGAAGGCAAACCAACTTCCGGCAATCTTTACGCAGGACACTTCGATCATGTCGCGAAGCGCGATTGAGGAAGGTGCATTTTTGCCGAAGGTCACGCAGCTTGATGAGTCGATTCAAGGCGTGCTTGACGCAGGAACGCCACCTCTACTTGCTTATGATTTGGTGGAAGCAAAGCCGCTGGCGAAGACCATTCTGAAGACGAAAAAGGATGATCCACTACTACTTCACGGACGAGCCGGTTTAGCTCAGACAATGGCATTCACCAGCGATGCAAAGGCTCGCTGGGCGAAGAGTTGGGTGGGTTGGGACGGATTCGCAACGTTCTGGTCTCAACAGGTTCGGGCGATTGGGCGTCAAGCACCGCAAAACAACTATCAAGTCTCGGTCACGGAGTCCGGCGGGAAGTCAAAGGTGACGGTCGTTGGGCGAGACAAGACCGGGAATCTCTTGGACGCGCCCGAGACCCCGGTCAGGGTGGCTTCGCCGGACGGCAAGAGCCAGGAACTGTCCCTGCTCCAATCCGCTCCCGGAACCTACGAAGGCGAGTTTGATGTTGGAGCGACGGGTAGCTACATCGTCAGCGTGGTCGAGTCAGACGGAAAGGGCGGTAATCGGGTTCAGACGGCGGGAGTCTCGGTTGCTTATCCCGCCGAGTACCGGGTTCTGAAAACAAACTCCAGCTTGCTGAACGAGATAGCAAGGGCGACAGGAGGCAAAAAACTCGAACGGCCCGAAGAAGTCCATCGAAAGGTGACAATCCCCGGGGAATCGCTCACGGAGATTTGGCCGACATTGCTGATGATCGCCCTCATAATCTTGCCATTGGACATCGCCAATCGCCGCATTTCCGTACCGTTTTGGAAGCTTTTTGAGCGAAAGCCCAAGCAAAAAGAGAATGTGGAAGTGGCTCGTTTGAGGAACCTGAAGCGGGTGAGAAGAGTGGCGGAGCCTGCCGAGGCACGGGTCGTTCTGCCGAGCCAACCCAGCTCAGCGGGGAGCGTCACTAAGATGGAATCGCCGCCCGTCAGCCCGATCGTAGAGGAACAAGCCTCGAATCCTGATAGCGCTGGCTCCGCCTTGCTGGAAGCGAAGCGAAAGCGTAATCGATCAGAGTAACGTGACGAGCACGTCTGCGAGGGATGGGCGGCGGACGAGGGTGCAACGAACGTCTCCGTAACCTTCGATGAGGAGCTTTTGAGCGAGCTCTTGACCTTCAAACGTCTCGACTCGCAGACCTTCAGGAATCTCGGTGACCTTAATCGCAAACGGCTCGATCATCGACCGAATTGCGTGAGACCGTGTGGTTTCAATCACTACCTCGCCCGGCACTGTTCTCGCTCGGAGGGCTTCAATGGACGAAGATGCTCTGAAACTAGAGTCCTTCATGACAACAACTCCGTCGCATTGGTCGATGATGTCGACTTGGTTGGTAGTGATAATGTGGATGGTTCCCTCCTCTTGTCTTCGCTTCTGCAGACCGTTGAGAATATCGCGACGAGTCTTGAGGTCGACCAAATCGACGAGCATGTCGATCATGACGATCTGGTTGTGTTCGCAAAAAGCGGGCAAGAGGCACATTGCGGCGAGTTGGCCGGGGCTGGCATCTGAAACTGAACTCGCTCGCGCTTCCCAAAGCCCACAAATAGTGAGCGCATCGCTTGCCCGGGAGGCCGCAGACGCGCCTCCCTTTAGACGGGCAAGAGAGTCGATTCGTCCACGCTTGGGGATCTGGCGTTCGTCTAGCAAACGCAGATCTGAGTTTGCAGAAAAGGAGCCGAGGGCTGGTCGTAACTGCCCGGCCAAGACCCTGAGTAGCGCAGTCTTACCAGACCCTGCAGCGCCGACAATTGCCACCGCTTGTCCGGGCGCAACCTCAAGACTCAGGCTCGTCCCGCCTTTGACGAGGGCGAGGTTCTCGATCCTGAGTCCGGAGGGCACGGTGCTCATGCCAAGGGCAGTTCGAGGAGCTCTTTGGTGCTTCCAGTGAGGTTGATCACGCCGGTTTCGGTGACGACTACGTTGTCCTCAATACGGCAGCCGCCCCACCCTTCCAGATAGACGCCAGGTTCGACCGTCCACACTTGACCGGGTTCGAGGACGGTTTTGCTACCTACGCCGAGGCGTCCGGTGTCATGAACGAGAATTCCGAGGCCGTGTCCGAGGCCATGGCCAAAGTGCTTCGCAAGTCCGATTTCGTCGAAGACTTCGCGGGCTTTTGCATCTACAGTTTCTGCAACGACTCCCGCTTTCATCATTTTGATGGATTCAAGCTGAGCTTTTAGAACTTGGTTGTAGACTTCGCGAGTTCGCTCATCGGCCTTTCCGACGACGACGGTTCTGGTCATGTCCGCGCAGTAGCCATCGAGCTGCGCACCGAAGTCCATGGTCAGAAATTCGCCGTTTTCGACTTGCTTGTCTGTCGCCTTGCCGTGTGGGCGTGCACTGTTGGGGCCAGAGACAACGATTGGCTCGAAAGACATATGTCCACCTTGGCGACGGATGAAGAACTCCATCTCAAGTTGAATCTCGTGCTCGGAGAGTCCCGGCTGGATGATTCGAATGAGATGACTGAAACAGGCGTCCGTCAGCTCACACGCACGTTTTAGCTTCGCGATTTCCGCTTCGGACTTGACCATGCGCAAGTTTTCGATGATATCGCCAAGTGGCTTGAGCAAGATGCCCTCCAGCTTTTCACCCCAGGTGAGATATTGGCCATAGGTCGTATTGACTGACTCGAATCCGACTTCTTTAATTCCGAGTTCCGTGAAGATTTCCGATAGAGCCTGGAAACTGGTTTTGGGAGTTGCGAAGCTCCGTATGTCCATCCCGGAAACTTGCTCCTGAGCTTGAATCGTGTATCGACTGTCCGTCAAGAAAACCACTGCGTTGGAGGTGACGATCACATAACCAAATGTCCCTGTGAATCCGGTCAGCCAAAACACATTGGTAGGAGCAGAGATGAGGGCGGCGGAGTAGCCACCTTCGGCAAGGGCAGCGCGTAGGCGAACAAGATTTGACATTAAACGACTTCCTTTTGGAGATTCAGCAAGGCTTGGATTCCGAGAATATATCCGAACCCGCCGAATCCGATAACTTGACCAACACATACGGGAGCGATCACGCTTTTGTGCCGGAATTCTTCGCGGGCGTGGACATTGGACAGGTGAACTTCGATGACGGGGAGGCGAACGCTGGAAAGTGCATCGCGCAAAGCGATGGAATAGTGGGTCAGTCCTCCGGGGTTAATGATGATCCCATCCGCCCATTTGCGGTGCTCCTGAATCGTGTCGATGAGAATGCCTTCGGAGTTCGATTGGATGATTCTCGACTCGATGCTCAGCCTCGCGCACTCGGCTTTGATGTCATCGTCAATGTCGTCAAGTGGCTTCTTTCCGTAAACATCTGGCTCGCGAAAGCCAGTGAGGTTCAGGTTCGGGCCGTGAAGCACGAGGATTTTGAAAATCGATTCACTCATCAGTGCCTACGATTCTATCCTCTGGAAGCAACTGGGGAATGCCTTCGACGATGGGATATCGGTCTCCGGTCACGGTGCAGACCAAAAACTCTCCTTCACGCTTGAAAGGGGGCCGATCCGGGTGATTTGGATTTCCAAGAATATCTAAGAGTCGTTCGTCGAACGTTGGCATGCTTCCTCATAGGCCCGGATGTGCTGCCGAGCCGACTCCGACCAAGTGAACTGCTTCTCGCGAATGAGGCCCCTCTGGCTGAATTCAGCTAGTTTACTTGGCTCGTTGAGGAGCTCTGCGATTGCGGTGGTCCACTCTGAAGCCGCATAGGAGTTCATGACCTTGGCAGCGTTTCCAGCGACTTCGGGCATCGCACCTCCGATCCCGCACATGACCGGACACCCGCAGCCGAATGCCTCGACAATGGGAATTCCATACCCTTCGTGGAGGCTGGGGGCTAGGTAAAGGGCCGCCGCCGAGTAGAGCGCGGAAAGCTGCTTTTCTGATACGTATCCAACGGACTGAATGCGGCGCGAAGCAAGCTTCTGGGTTGCTTTCCCCGTCACGATCAGCTTGTGGGGGAGGGCGTCTGGTAGGCCATTGACGGCCGCAACGGCAAGTTCCTGGTTCTTCCGGGCCCAGTTGGTTCCGACAGTCAGCAAGAACGGCTCTCTTACGCCAAGCTCTTTGAGGATTCTCTCCCGTTCGAGTATTTCCACAGGAGCGATCCACGGGGGACGGGCGTTATACGCAACCACGACTTTTCCTTTTGATGCAGGGATGAACCGTTCAATTTCGGCTTTTGAGGAGTTGCTAACGGTCAGAATTCGCTTCGCCACTTTTGCGGCGAGTGGGATTGAGCGACGCAGCGAGCGAAGGTCTCCGGCTGAAAACCATTCGGGTCCGATGTAGAACGAGGTGTCGTGGATGGTCGTGACACCGTTTTTTGCAAGAGGACTCAGAGAATATTGAACGTGTAGCACGTCAGCTTTCAGCTTCCTGGCAGCCATCGGGAGCTTCACAAGGCTCCAGAGGCGACCTCCACCAGGAATTACTTCCCATTGGCAATTTGGTCCGAACGGAACTTCCCGCGACCGGGGCTTGTTAGAGAAGAAGATAATCTCGTGTTCGGAATGTTCGCGGATCAAAGTGTCGACGAGGCAAGTCCAATAGGTGCTGTCGCCGGTATTTGTTCCGCTGATCAACCGGGCATCAATCGCAATTCTCAATTCAGGACTCTCCTTGGCAAGAAACTTGCGAGCGTCAACATCTTCTACAATAGTCTAACGGATCGCCATTATTCCAAAACGCCATGAAACAACGTAAATCCCCTGTCGCCCTCATTATCGTCGCCGTCTTCGCCGGAGTCGGACTGATGATCGCCGCTAAGCCCTTCCGCGAAGAGAACCTCTCAATGGAAGAAAAGATGAAACTTGCTCAGGAACGAGCTCAAGCTGAAGCCGCCTCGAAGATGGCGAACGCTCCGGCGCCCAAGGCAGATCTTAAGGCAGAATCAGCAGCATTGTCTACAGAAATTCAAAAGTCGGTCAATGTAGCTAAGCGCCCGGGTGCTCCTGCCGAAGAGGGAGGATTGCCGGAAGCACCGGTCATCATCAAGCCAGAAGACAAGGTTTACATCCCCAAGCCAAACTCGGCTTCCACTTCTAGTCAGTGGTACGACACAAAGAAGTAACAGCGACGACCGTTTCTGAGTCAATGACTCGGAAGTCTGTGTCATAGGTACGCTTCAAAACGTTTGAAGCGTGAATCTCACCAAGCGACTCGAATACTTCGAGTCGCTTCTCATTGATGAATCCCCATTTTGCAGGAAGCCTCAGGCCTTGATTCACGTCGTGCACGGTAAGCAGGATCGTCTTTCCGGTTTCGGCGAGATTGACAACTAACTCTAACACGCTCAAAACATGGGCGACATCAAGCTGGCTAGCGGGTTCGTCGAGAACCAGAATGTCGGCATCTTGAGCGATGGCCCTGGCGATCCGTACCCGCTGTTTTTCGCCACCACTTAGCTCAAGCAACGGACGATCAGCCAAGTGAGCCGCATCGCAAACCGCGAGCGCGCGCATGGTCACGTCGACGTCGAACTTCGATTCGAAGACCGAGTCCGATAAAGCAGCCCTGCCAAGTGCTGTGAATTCTTTAGCCGTCCAGCCAAATTCAACAAACTCTTCCTGAGGAACCCAAGCGATCTTTTGGCATCGCTGTGACAGCGGCAAAGTTGTAACATCTGTCTGATCGATCTCGACTCTTCCGGTCCGCGGACGGATCATGCCACATACGGTCTGCAGGAACGTGGATTTTCCCGAGCCATTCGGGCCCAGCAGGACGAAAATCTCTCCGGAGCGAAGGTCAAGGGAAAACGGCTCGATCAAGACATCCGTTCTCCCAACCTCCAGGTCTCGGATGGACAGGTCAGCCAAGGTTGTCCTCCAACAAGCCGTCGCTAAACGCTTTGAATAATAGGGAGTACTGACCGTTCTTCGCCATCAGATCGGTATGCGAGCCTTGTTCAATGACTTCGCCGCGTTTAAGAAACAGAATCGAATCTGCTCTTGCAGCGGTCGTAAGACGGTGGGCGATGAACATTGTCGTGCGGGTCTCCATGACCTCTTGGAGAGCGGCGGTGACTGCCTTCTCACTCTCGGCATCCAGGGCACTAGTTGCTTCGTCAAGCAGAAGAATCGAGGGGTCCCGGACCAGTGCTCGTGCGATGGCAATGCGTTGCATTTGCCCGCCGCTCAGGCGAACGCCTCGTTCGCCAAGCACAGGAACGTTCCGTTCTCGGAACTCACGTGAGAAGTCTTCGGCGTGAGCCATTTGAAGGGCTTTTGTAAGCTGTTCGTCCGAGGCGTCTGGAGTGCCGAGGCGTAGGTTCTCGTCAATTCCACCCGCGAACAAAAAGGTGTGCTGAGGGACCACGCCAATCTGGCTGCGGAGCCAGTTCACATCAAGATGCTTGATATCAGTTCCGTCAAGATAGATTGCTCCACTGGTCGGCTCATAGAATCTTTGCAGCAGGTCAGCGATCGTAGATTTTCCGGCTCCACTAGGGCCAACAAGGGCAAGTGAGGTGCCGGGTTGAATGGAGAACGAGACGTTTCGAAGCGCCCAAGTTCCGTCAGGGTAGACGAAGGAGACATCGCGGAACTCAATCAGTCCGCTAATTGCATCAAGCGTCTGACGACCGGTGTGCTCGGGCGGAAGGGGCACATCAAGGATTTCTGAATAAATCCGATCAGCGGCACCTTGGACGGAGGAGTAGGTTGATGACAGGTTAGTGATGCCACGAAACCCCTGATTGATGGCATCGAGAGCAAACGCCAGTGCTCCCATACTGGCCACCGTCATGTTTCCCCTGAGAGCCAAATAGCCGCCAATCAGAAAGGCTAAGGCCAAACCAAAAGCTCCTAGCATTTCGACCATCGGTCGCAGGCGAGCAACGAGTTCTGCCGAGCGGAGCTGGCTCTTCAAGCTCTTGTTTAGAAGGGACGCATAATCCTGTTCCACATTCTGTTCAGCGCCAAACGCTTTGACGACTCGGACGCCTTGTAGCACCTCCTGGGTGACAGCGCCTACTTCGGCAAAATCGCTTTGCACTTGCTTCTGGGCAAGACGCATTTTTTTTGCGTTTCGTTGCACGATGTAAGCGATAATCGGGAGCATTAGCAGGGTGACAACCGCCATTTGCCACTGCAAAATCAGAATCGCGATCAGGGCAATGATGGCTTTGAGCGGGGCTTCGATTGAGTCTCGAAGCACTTGAACCGCCGATTGAAAGACGTTGACATCGTTCGTGAGAATGCTCTGAATCGAGCCCGCCCGCTTCTCGTTAAAGTAGGTGACAGGCATTTTGAGGAGCTTTGAAACGAGTCGTTGTCGGAGCCCATTTGTCAGACGAGCAACTGCTTCCGCCAGGAAGTAGGTTTGACCTCGAGTGAAAAAGTAGCGGAGCAAGAACACGACGACGATCAGCAGTGTGCTAATCTTCATCGCCTCGAATGCCTGTTCGGCACTTGCCCCGTACCTATCCGCGATCTGCGTCAGTTGAACACGCTTTGCGGGATCGACCTCGGCAGCTAAATCCTTCAGAAAACCGATCTGAAGCTTGTGAGTGGATCCGATTACGGACAGGTCTTCCAGGAGCCGATTCAGTAACCCAATGATGCTTCCGTAAAGAGCGGAACTGATCGCAGTGCATCCCAGACCGATGCGGATTAGTCGCTTTTGACCGATGAGCTCGCGTTGGATGCGCGGGTCCATTTGGAAGCGACTTTTTGCCATTTAGAAATCCGCGTTGCCGGGAGTGCGGAAGTAAGGGATCACGTCCCGAATATTTTTCATTCCCGTCACGTACATCATCAACCGCTCAAAGCCGAGCCCGAAGCCCGCGTGGGGCACTGAGCCGAAACGGCGCAGATCAAGGTACCACCAGTAGGCTTCAATCGGCAGACCTGCTTCCAAGATACGCCGCTCAAGCACATCCAGTCGCTCTTCGCGCTGCGATCCGCCAATGATCTCTCCGATTCGCGGAGCAAGAACGTCCATCGCGCGGACGGTCTTTCCGTCGTCGTTGAGACGCATGTAGAACGCTTTAATCTCCGCGGGATAATCGGTCAGGATCATTGGTCGTCCAACTTTAACTTCGGTGAGCCATCGTTCGTGCTCGCTCTGCAAGTCAGTTCCCCAGCTAACGGGGTACTCGAAGTTCTCACCGCTTGCCTCGAGGTGCTTGACCGCTTCCGTGTATGTCATCCGCTCGAACCCGCTTTCTACGACGTGGTTGAGAGTCTTCAGTAGCTCTGGCTCGATGCGTTGGTTGAAGAACTCCAGATCGGGCATACAGTTGTCAAGCGCGTGTTGGATCGTCTCCTTCAGAAACTCTTCCGCAAGGTTCATGTTGCCTTCAAGCGAGCAGAAGGCCATCTCTGGCTCGATCATCCAGAACTCGGCGAGGTGTCGGCTCGTGCTCGAGTTCTCGGCTCGGAACGTGGGGCCAAACGTGTACACGTTGGTCAGTCCAAGTGCCAACGTTTCGGCATCCAACTGACCACTTACGGTCAAATAAGAAGGCTTGCCAAAGAAATCGTCCGCTGGGTCTTTACGCGCCAGCTTGTATCCATCTTCGGCGTGTTCCAGAGCGGTCGTGACTTGGAACATCGCTCCAGCACCTTCGCAGTCACTGGCAGTGATGATCGGAGTGTGAATGTAGTGGAAACCGCGCTTATCGAAGAACTGGTGTACGGCCTGCGACAACTGGTTCCGAACCCGGAAAACCGCGCCAAAGGTGTTCCCACGAACGCGAAGGTGAGCCTTCTCTCGAAGGAACTCCATGGTCGCTCCCTTCTTCTGCAATGGGTAGGTTAGTGGGTCGGCCTCCCCAAAAATTTCGAGGGAAGAGGCCTTGAGCTCGACCGCCTGACCCGCAGCCGGAGACTCCACAATCAGTCCAGAAAATGCCACGCACGAACCGGTTGTAACTTTTTTCAAAAGCTCGGCGTCAACAACGCCTTCATCGACGATGATCTGCAAGTCCTTGAACGTCGAGCCGTCATTAAGCTGAACAAACGATAGACCTTTGCTGTCCCGCCGAGTCTTGACCCAGCCGAAAGCGGTCGCCTCCGTGCCAGGAGCGAGTTCAAAAAGCTGCTTGATGTAACTACGTCGATAATCCATGTGAAACTGCTAGGTTCAGGATACCGGAGCGTGAGGTTTGAACGGCAGTTGGCCGGGAATCTATCGATGGACGACCGTTGCACATTCCCGCACTTTCTGGATGACTTCAACTTCCTCTCGAACCTGCCGCATCTTCGACATTAACGACTGATACATTCGAGTCTTGAGCTCGGCTGGAGTGGGCATACCAACCCATAGATTCTTCGACTCCTCGGGATCAGCTTTCAGATCAAACAACTCGAACTCTTGCAACTCATAGTAGCAAATCAACTTGTACCGCTCACCGACAATTGAAACGTATTTCGGCACCTTGTGCTCGCCATCGTTGTTCTCGTAGAAGTGCCCATAGGCGAACTCTTTCTCACCCTTCCCGGACAGCATTGTGGGAACTAGACTGCTTCCTTGCATCCAGGGATCCGGAGCACACTTGGCGAAATCTAACAGAGTCGGCGCAATGTCGACGTTTTCGCTAAGGCTGTTGATCCGCCGAGCTTTCACTCCGGGGGCAGAGATTACGAGCGGTGTGCCCGCCGAGGGTTCGTAGTACCACCGCTTATCAAACCAGCCCTTCTCGCCAAGAAAGAAGCCTTGGTCAGACGCATAGATCACGATGGTGTTCTTGTCCAGCTTAGCTTCTTTAAGGGCATCCATCAGTTGCCCGACGCTGGTGTCGACATCTTGGACACACCGCAAATATTGCCTCATGTACCGCTGGTAGTTGGCACCGACCAAGTCGCCCTTCTTGAGTGACTCTGTATACTCCGCGTCTTCGCGCGAATAAGTTTTTCGCCAAAGATCGAGGTAACTTGTGACCGAAGTTGCCGGGGCTCGGCCAACATACAGATCGCTCGTCGGATTCAGATTCGAGCCGACTCCCATGCCGACAGTTTTTGCGCCTGAGGCAAGCGTCGCATAATCGGTCCTCAGGGTTTTCGGCTCAGGGAACACCGTATTCTTGAACATCTCCAGGCTCTTCGGTCCAGGAATCCAGGGTCGGTGAGGAGCCTTGTGCCCGACAACCATGAAGAACGGTTTGTCGTGTTGCTTTCTTAGAAATCCCAGTGCCTTTTCGGTGCTGACTTCTGTGGTGTAACCAGTCGCCTTTGAAGTTCCCGAAGCGGACAAGATTGTTGGGTCATAGTATTCGCCCTGGCCGCGCAAGATTTCCCAGTGATCGAAGCCGGTCGGTTCAGAAACGAGGTGCCACTTACCGATCCAGGCCGTCTCGTAGCCGCTGGCTTGTAGGAGTTTCGCGACGTTGGACTGTTTGCCGTCGAAGGCTGATGCATTATCTTTATGTCCGTTGAGGTGGCTGTATTTTCCCGTAAGGAGGGTCGCTCGGCTAGGAGCACAGATCGGATTTGAAGTGTAATGCCGCTCGAACAGCGCGCCGTTCCTAGCTAGTCGGTCAATGTTCGGCGTCCGATTCACCTTTGAACCGTAAGCGGAAATCGCCCGCCGAGCGTGATCGTCCGAAAAGATCAGAACGATGTTGGGCCGTTGACCGAGAGTTCCGATCGAAGCCATCATCCCCAGCACAGCAGTCAGCATGGGCGCAGATTACCAAACCTCTCGCTTTTGCCGCCTAGGAGCTGGATTCGATCAACGCGGCGCGAACCCGCTCCTTGATTGTAGGCAAAACATCGCTGACAAACCACGGATTTTTTGCCAGCCAGATGTTGTTCCGAGGGGAAGGGTGGGGAATGAGTATCAGCGATTCATATTGAGAAGAATCATCCTTCACTGCTTCGGTCAAGGATCGGCGCTCATCGGACATATGGTAAGCCTGTGCGTATTGGCCGATGACAATCGTCAGCCGCAACTCCCTCATCTGGTCAGTCAATCGCTGTCGCCACGCCTCGGCGCACTCCGGACGTGGTGGCAAATCGCCTGATTTCCCAGTTCCTGGGTAGCAGAAACCCATGGGAAGGATCGCGACTTTGCTGGCATCATAGAACTCTTCGCGGCTTAGTCCGAGCCAGTCCCGCAATCGCTCTCCGCTAGCGTCGTCAAACGGAATTCCGGACTCGTGAACTTTTCGGCCCGGTGCTTGCCCCGCGATCAATACGCGCGCTGAAGATGACATCTGGAAGACCGGTCTGGCACCAAGCGGCAGACTTGCCGCACAGATCTGGCAGGCTCGAACTTCTTGTATCAGTGACTCAAGATCATGCAAATGCTAGCTCACTGAACGCTAAATTATAAGTCGATTCATTCAGCGTTGACCATCCTTTGTCAAACTCAACCGACCATTTCGGCGCTGGTGCTGCGCCCTTCGATCCCCAAACGAATCCCGAAAAACCGCCAAAGGAAGGAACGAGCGCGAAATAGAAGCCTTTCGACGGGAAAACTGATCCGAAGAGCTCAAGGACGTCTTCAGACGAATACGGGCAATAGACATGGTTGTCCGCCTGTGTCACCACAAAGCCATCGGGTGACAACAACCGAAGTAGGTCAGTGTAGAACCCCGAAGTCCAAAGCATTTCGCTGATTTCTCCCTCTTCGTCCTCGTAGGTGTCGGTCGAATCCACAACGATCAAGTCATACTGGTCCGAAGCTGACTTCACCCAGGCAAAGGCGTCGGTGAGATGCAACCGAACTCGCGGGTCGTCAAAAGCTCCGTTCGAAAGGGAAGGCATGTGCTCTTTGCAGGCAGCAACGACACCCTTATCAATTTCGACCATGTCGATCTGAGTCACCGACGCGTGTCTGCAAAGCTCTCGAATAACTCCACCGTCGCCGCCGCCGATTACCAATGCCTTCGCAAACGAGGGCAGATTGAGAGCAGGAATCTGAACCAACGCTTCGTGATAAGCCTTCTCGTCAAAATCAGTGAGCTGGATGTGGCCATCCAATAAAAGCGCCTTACCATACACTTCCGTGTCCAGAATCGTGACTCGCTGAAACTCCGTTTGAGCGTCGAAAACCGTGGAAGTGACCGAGCAGGTCATGGTTAGCTTGTCCGAGCGAATAGGGAAAGTGAAGTGCGATTCCGACACCTTGTTAGTTTACTGGAGCAGCACGCGCGCTCAAGCCGCGATGTCCAAGTGAATCACGTTTGAATCAGCCCGGCGCTCGAAGAATTTGTGAACAACCCACGAGACCAGCGGGACGGCTAACGGCACCCACTGTGCGACAATCACATTTTGGAACGAAACCAAGATTGAGACGAGAAACACGAGCGGGATCGTCGCAAGCCTCCAGATATAAAACGCTTGCACAACGTGGTCCACCGTGCTGTCCAGAAGCGAATCTCTGGATGCTCGTAGCCACAGCCCGAGAAGACCGAGTCCGGCAACTGTGACGTTTCCGGCATACAGCCACCACCCAATCCGAAGCTCATGGTTGCCAGAATGAATGGAAGTTGTGAGAGGCAAAATAGAAAGGAAGAAGAGGAACTGCAAGTTCAGCCAATACAGTTCGCGGTTGAACTTCGACAGGTGACGAAAAACCCGTTGATGCATCATCCAGAAGCCGCCAATGATGAAGAAACTCAAGATGTAGCCGAGCAGAGGAGCGGCTTGCTCTTTGATGGCATTGATGATCTCGCGGTCCGACCCCGCGTCGCTGAGTTTTGCGATATCGAGTCGAAAAATGAGGAACGTGAGAACGATGGCAAAGACGCCGTCGCTGAGCGCACGAACACGCGCCGAGTTTGACCCTTCATCCTTCAGCTCCCTACTCAATGACATGCAACTGGTCTAGTTTTCGGTTCGTCCTCGCTCTAGGCAGATACTAGGATAAGGCAAGAATAGGTTCAAAGGTGCCAAACTAGTAGTCGTGCGGGGAACAAACGGTTACGGGATGTTGGCGATCGTTGGCGTCGCGGGCGCGCTGCTCGTGCTATTTGATCGCCGTTCGAGTGCCTCGAATGTCGCGAAACATGTCGAGTTTCCTCAAAGTCCATCCGCACGAGCTTCTGGGTTCAATGTCAAAGGCGAAGCCAAGGTGGCCGATGGAAAGCTAAAAACTATGTTAAGCGCCGGCGGGCAGATGCACTCCAATGAGGTTATTCGCTTCGAAGCCCAGTCATTCGTCCGCAAAGCGGATGGAACGCTAGTTCCGATTTCACAGCCAAGATCGACATTTAGCGAAAAGCTTATCGAAGAAGTGCCTGCGAAGAAGCTCGGTCAAGGAGACAAGGTCGTGATTCGGGGTCGCGTGTTTGTCTATCGTCGTGAGGATGTCAAAGTCGAGCGCGAGATGCAACCTGACGGCTTCCCCAAGCTTTACCTGAATACGGGATACGTTACTTTCAAACGCGCACAGACCCCCAGCGGGCCGCGGGTGATGGTGACCTGCACGAATCTAAAGTCTGTACACGAGCACGGAATGGAGTTCTTGACAAAAGACAAAAAAATGGTCTCTGCGCGAATCATGTTCACGCCAGGAGACCAGATTATGGATCGAGAGAACATCCCGTTCATGTCGAAGTTTCAAGGGCTTGAGCCGATTACGATTAATCAGCTCATTCCCAAGCGAACGGAGCCCATTGAGCTAACCGTTCCAATCAGCGGACTCTAGCGTCCGCTTCCGCCGCGCCAAGCACCAGTCTTCCGACCGCGATTTCGGCTTGGGCGGTTTCCGCCTTGGCCTGGTCGTCCGCCGTGGGTGCGCGGAGCGGGCAGCGAACACTCAGAATCTTCGGAGATTGCAAGTTGCATTCCCATCAGCTTCTCGATGTCTCGCACATCTCGGTGCTGGTCCGGCGATGCAAGCATCACGGCTCGGCCTTTGGCACCAGCTCGACCGGTTCGACCGATTCGGTGAACGTAATCCTCAGGATTCTCCGGCACGTCGTAGTTGACGACCAAGGAGATTCCCTTGACGTCAATTCCACGAGCGGCGATGTCGGTCGCAACCATGACTCGGTACTCGCCAGTCTTGAAGCCCTTGAGGGCACTCATGCGCTGGGCAAGGGTTCGGTCAGAGTGCAGTTCGGCAGCCGTGTGGCCGTCGTTCCGCATCGCCTTCGCGAGTTTGGTCGCCCCGTGTCGAGTTCGAGAGAACACCAAAATGGTGCCCTTTTCTTCGTAAACGATTCGGCGAAGCATCTCCGGCTTAGAGTCTTTCTGCAGAACCAACAGCTCCTGGGTAACCAGGTCAATCGCGGTGCCCTGTTTGGCAACCTCGATTCGCTGAGGGTCTCGCATGAACTCCGAGGCCAATCGCTCAATCTCTTGAGGGAAGGTCGCTGAGAACAACAGAGTCTGTCGGTCTGTAGGAGTCTTGCCGAGGATGTCTCGAATCGGTCCGATGAAACCCATATCGAGCATTCGATCGGCTTCGTCAAGTACCGCAACCCGAACGTCGCGGAGATTAACCGTTCGCTGAGCCAGGTGATCGGCAAGCCGACCTGGGGTCGCAACGATGACCTTAGGATTCGAACGAAGCTGGCTAACTTGACGACCCATTGGCGCGCCGCCGATGAGAAGCGCTGTTCGCACTCCGAGTTTCTGGAACGTCTCTTGAATCTGAGCGGCAAGCTCACGAGTTGGTGCAAGCACCAGCCCTTGGTCGTACTGACCAAGCTTCACAAGCATTGGCAGGCCAAACGCAAGCGTTTTGCCCGTTCCCGTCTGAGCAAGGCCAACAACATCAACACCAGTCAAAGCGACCGGAATGGCTGCTCCTTGGATCTCTGTAGGCTCAGAAATGCCCATCGGCGTCAGCCGACTAGCAAGCCAGTTAGGGAGTCCAAGTGCAGTGAAGGCCATCGGGGCGATGGCAGTCTCCACAACCGCAGTGGACTCGTGTCGCGGTCGTGAAGGTCGATCCGAATTTCGCGCCGTGATCGTTGTCGAAGCGGCGTATTTTCGGAATCGTTTGGGTGAGGCATCGCCACGCGATGCACCCCGGTTTTGGGTATTTGGCATAGAAAAAGCCGCACGCAAAGGAATGTGTAAAGTTCGGCGGCACTACCATGATACCATAAGTGCCTACCAGGTTCCTTGAACCGCCGCCTCGCGACCCATCTTGGCCAGCACTTCTCGCAAAGTTGCCTGTACATCTTCCGCGCTTAGTGTCGCCAAAAGGGGAACCGTCAGCACATGGGTTACCTGCTGATCGCTCGGAGCCGCAATCTCTTGATAGCTCTTATCGACGCTGAAGACGACGCCTTCTGGAGTCCGAGCAAACACCACGTCGATCATCGATTCCAACTCGGTCCGCAACTCTTCCAACGAACTCGCCGAAGAAGTCGCCACCGAAAGGTTGCCAAAGTTATCCGTTGATTCCCAGTTCATGCCGGTTAGTTTAGCGGATCAATCCGGTGGTAGCGGCTGATGCCGTCGGTCGCCGACGTGATCGGCCGCAACACTTGAACCGACTTCGGGGGCACTGTCACCGTCAACATCCCGTTCACGCTCCGGTACTTCGTCCCGCTCAGCGCATCTTCCAGCTCACCCCAGCTCATAATCCGCCCGACCCGGCTAGGAAACGTCTCCGTCACCGCTTTGCTCGTCGGATTCGCAACCACAATCACCGCCTCCCGAACCTTGTCTGTCGTCCGCACAAACCCCAACAACTTCTCCGTCGCCAAACCCAAGCAATCCCCATAACGCAAAGCCGGAGATTCCTTTCGCAAGGCTACCAATTTCCGAGTCGAAGCCAAATCCGGATTCGAATCACTCACCAAGTCCCAACGCATCGGGGCTCGGTTCATCGGGTCATCCTTACCCTCCATCCCTAGTTCAGAGCCGTAATACAAAACCGGCGACCCGGGCACCAGGAACTGAATTGCCCGAACAAAATTCCGATCTTCGAAACCAGGCACCACACTCGCCAGCCGCGCTGTATCGTGGTTATCGGTATGCACCCAACTTCGGAGTAAGTTCTCGATCCCTGCGTCCTCGACCATATGCTGCAAAGCCAAGCTCGCCTGTCCGCCAGACATCTTGCCGTCGAGCATCGCCCGTCCGATGGCAAATGGAGTGAAGTTGTACGTTCCATCAAGCTGCGGGAACCAGTCCGACGGATACCCGGCAACCTCTCCCACAACCCACGATCCATTTTTCTCTTTGTGCGCCGCCTTGGTGATTTCGTCGCACCACTGAGGACCGACTTCAAACGCCACATCCAGCCGCCAGCCATCGACGCCGTCCTTGAGATACTGCCGGATAATCGAGGACTTCGCATTCCAAAGATAATCCCGAACCGACTTGTTCTCTAGGTTCCACGCCGGCATGTTCCGAACGTTGGCGTATGCCCGATAAGCGCCCTTGTCGTCAAAGAAAAACCAATCCCGACGAGCGTCCGTCGCATCCGCCCGAGCTGCCGTGAATATCGGCGCATACTGGCTGAGATGGTTAAAGACGCCATCCAGCATCACCTTCATCCCGTCACGATGGAGCCCCTTCACCACACGCCGTAAATCTTCCCGTGTACCGTACTGGGGGTCGATCTTGGTGTAATCCATCGTGTCGTACTTGTGGTTGGTAAACCCCTCAAAGATCGGCAGGAAGTACACAACATCCGCCCCGAGCTCCTTGATGTAGCTCTGCTTCGACTCGAACGAGGCCAAATCCCCGCCCCAAAAATCGATCTCGTGCGACCACATCCCCAGCTTCTCGTTGTTCTTCCCCTGCTTGGGTTCAGTGGTCCACGGCAAGAGTCGCTTCGGAGAAGCGTACAAAGCTTTCTTCGCCTCAAGGTTCACCGAAGGCGCAAAGCGGTCCACCATTACCTGGTAAACCACCGCCCCATTCCGCCAATCCGCCGCCCGGCGGGCAAAATCCTTTGAGGTAGTCAACGTCGACATCAGCACCAAAGCTCCAGTGAGCATGATGTGATTCTAATCCAAATTTCTCTGAATAACCGAGAATCAATCAGATCGTCGGCAGCTTGCCATTACTCGCTGATCTCGTACTTCTCGATGAGTGACCGATCCAGCCGCTTCGCCTCAAGCGAAATCGACTTCTTCGTCACCTTCACCCGCAGGTATCCATTCGTCTTCTCGCGCAGAGCGCACTTCTCCGGCATCGGGTCGCTGAAGTCGTACATCGGCCGTCCGCCGCCGCCCTCGATCACATAAAGAGTTCCAACGCCCTTCTTGTACTTGCTCTTGTCTTTGCTGGCAATCGCGTTGGAGCGCATGGGGTACTGCCGCTCGTAGTGGTGGTCGTGGCCCTGCAGAACCAAGTCAACCTTGTACTTATCGTAGATCGGAGCCACGTTATCGATCAGCCCTTGGTTATCGCCGCGTCCTTTCGAGGTTCCGTAGACCGGGTGGTGCTGCATTACCACGATCCACTTCACTGACGGGTCTTTCCGAGCCGTCGCCAACGTCGCATCGAGCCACTCCAGGTGCCCCGGAGCTTTGTAGGCGTCGGAATTGATGGAGACAAAGCGGGCGCAGCCGTAGTCGAACGTGTACCAATTCTCGGCCCCCGGCATCGCAAATCGGGCGAGCGTCGACATATACCCGATCTTGGTCGAGGCACCATCAATCTTGATGTCCTCGTTCTCGTGATTACCCAAAGTGAGCATGTAGGGGATGACGCTGGTCATTGGCTCGATCTGCTGCAGGTACTTGTCCCAAATCGGCTGATCTCCGTTGGCATAAGAGATGTCGCCGAGCATCAGATGGAAAGCCGGCTTCTCGAAAAGAACGTTCTCAACATTCTTCGCCGCATCCGACGAGACACCGTGATCGCCGTAAGCAGTAAAAACGAACTCCTTAGGATCTGGCTCCGCCGTCATGAACTCGCGCACCGGGCTGAATCCACCTTCCTTGCTACCAACTCTGTAGAAGTACTTCGTCTTAGGCTTCAGGTTGTAAAGCGTCGCCTCACAAATCGCGCCGGTTTGGTAAGGATAAGTCGGCTGAATCCCCGGGGCAACCATCCCAAGCTCCTTAGTCTCTCCGTACTCAACCGTGCGAGTCCCAGTTGGACTCGCCGTCTGCCACATAACCCGCATCATCCGAGTCGGGTCCTCGCCATAGGAGATGTGAACCTGGCTGGGTGTCGTATCCTGCGGAGCAACTCCGACACCGCCAATCAAACCGAACGCGACAAGAGCAATACCAATCTTCATATAACCTGTTAAGAATAATAGCCCTAAGTTAAGGTTTGGTTAGCTTAGGCGGGTTTCAGTTTTTTGGCTGTCCGTCTGCTTGCTCGATGTGGTCTCGTTCCCTAGACTTGGGAATACAGCTTGGCCACCGCCAAGATTCGCTCAAACGGTCCGATACCGATTTCTCTTGAGCTCGACAGGAGGTTGTGGCCCTGTAGTCGCGCCTGAAATGCGGCAAGGCTGCGATGCATTTCTCCAGCGTAACGTACGTTATGGGTGAGATAGTCCTCTACTTTCTCGAAAGACCAACCCGATCTAGATGCGGCTTCCGAGAACACCCAGGTGAGCGCTGGTCCACGGTCTTCAATAGTGGTGTTCTCGACGTTGTCTGAAGCGAGATCTAGGGTGCAATGGATTCGGACAATGCCGCTAAAAGTGTTCGCATGTTTTAGGTAGTCACGAAGTTCGTTGTAGTCGAAACTCTGACCTCGCTTCGCCAGCCAAAGTGCCCAGACGAACTGCTCCCCCGTCAACTCCGTCCAAGCCGCCCCCAAATCAATGTCGACCAACCCTGTCCCATCGGCCTCCAGCCCCTTATCCCCAATCAAAACGCAAGCATCACAAGCTGCCAACATCGCCGTCTGGTCCGGCTCCATCGTCAGCAACGAAGGTCGAACCCCCTGCTCCGCCAGAATAATCTGAGCCAGCATATTGCTCGTCATCGAGCTTTCATCTAGAGCCAAAGTCCGAATCTCCTCCAAAGGAACCTTCGACAGCATCCGAACCGACGCCACCGGCCCATTGCTCATAATCCCCACGTCCGCCGCGATCACCAAGTCCTCCCGGCGCAGATACTCGATGGAGGACACCAAAATCGCATCCACCTCCCCCGAATCCAGCAACGCCGGAAGCCGAGACGGCACGTCATAAACCACCTCAACAAACTCATTCGGCTGGTCAAAACACGCCACCAACGGCCTCGCGTTCACATAAGGAACGCATCCCACCCGAAACCTAGCTTTCATATCACTATTCTACGTTTCAAGAATCTCTGAAAGCTCACCGAAGCTCTTTTCGAACCACCAACTTCAGCCCGCTCCACACGTCACTCACCGCACACACCTTCACGTCCACCCACCCCATCGGCAGGCAAACATCTCGAATCACCTGCTCGTCGACGTCCGTCGGAACCTTAGACGCTTTCTTTGGCCAGCTCACCCATACAACCACCGTGCGCGTGCACTCCTGCCACAGGCGATCCAGTTCAAGCTCCAAGGTTGATCGCTCGACGGCAAAGAGATGCACTAGCTCGGCATCCTTAGGCAACGTGGACAAAACTTCAAAGTCCAACCCAACTAAGGGCGCATACTCGACGTCCTGACCCAGAACCGAAACCCGGAGTCCCGGTTTCAGTCCGAGCTTTTCCCAAACCGCCTTGCCAGAGTAACCAACGGCGCTCAACTCGGCTTCCTTGCGACGATCACCACCGAGCTTCCCCAAGGCAGGTTGATCCTCTTCAGCAGTGAAAGCTCGAGACGCATCACCCAACCGAGGTACCGTTGGAACCATGCCGGAAGCTCGGGGAGTTTCGCCGACGGTTCTCCACCCTTTAGCTTACTGAGGACTCTTGAGGCAAGCACCATCGGAAACAACAGGAAGACGCTGTAGGTCGCACGCTCCACTTCCAGTCCGGCCGCCAAAACCGCTCGGCGAGCCGAGGCGGTGGTGTACCGCCGCTGATGCATCAGCGCGATATCGTGCGGCCCCCAAAGAAACATGAACGCGGGGACGTTCATCAGGAGCAGTCCCCCAGGTTTGAGGACTCGCGCGATTTCTTTCAGGGCTGCCCGGTCATCCGGAACGTGCTCAATGGTATCTAAAGTTACAACAGCATCGACCGAACTTGTACGAATTGGGAGCTTTTCCGCGTCAGCCTTCGCCAGCAAAGTGAGGCCCCGGGAACCCGAAAACTCTAGCGCTTCCTGGCTAAAGTCAACGCCATAAACCGTCCCAAACTCCGCAAAAGCCGACTGGCCTGCGCCTGTTCCGCAACCGACGTCCAGCAACGTAGCACCGGACAAACCCGCCCCGTGTAGCACCGAGAGCGCCAGTTCCCGGCGAGCAACGAACCACCAATAGGTGTCCTCCAGCTCATACATCCGGGCGTATTCTGCGCTTTGCACTCAGCCAAGATTCTAGCTCATTCGGGCTTCTGGCCCTAAGGCTTCTCAGACAAGGCATTGAAGAGGAGTTTGAACCCGGCGTCGCTCTGCGCCCGGAAGTTCACCTCCGGCCCAATCAGGACCACTTCACCTTTCCCTAGTGGGCAGAGTGCCACCGCCGTTGTATCCTTCAGCTTGTCCTGACCCAGCGCCCAACCTGACCGAAGCGGCGAAGCCGAGTCAAACCAAGCGATCCGTGTCGCACCCTCCTTCAGCTTGTAAACCGGCGAGTTGTCGAACATCACATCCACGTACTCTTCATAACCGCGCGTCAGCCAGCTCGGCTCAACTCGCATCCGCAGGACCGAAGAAGGAACGTAGTACTCCGTCCCCTTTACGCCGTCAAGGGCATCCTCAACCGGCAATGAGAAGCGCGTAGCCAGGTTCTTTCCCGCCGATCCAATCGCCACGACCCGCCCGCCATCCTTCACGAACTTCTCCAGATTCTTGATCCGCTCCGCGTTCATGTCGCCCATGATCGCCTTCAGCTCAGCCGAAACCGTCGGGTCATTTAGCAGGTCGTTACTACCCCGTCGATCCCCCGTCGGAATCGCGCCATCTGGGAACAGGATCACGTCAAACTTCTCCCCCAAATCCTCGCCAAACTGGGGCGGGTAAATCACCTTAAAATCAAAGTGATACTTCTCCAACGTGTACCGCAACCACCCCGAATCCATCGACCCGCCGTAGGTATCCCAGAGTCCGATGCGGAGACGTTTGTAGGGGACGGCCGTATGAGGAGCTCCTGTGTACTTCGTCATTCCGTATCGGAGTTGAACGAGCAAAGGGGTTAAGTTCTTCGGGAGCGCGATAACAAAATCTCCCTTGTCGGTTCGAGTGACTTTCCCACCCGCTTCGCTAACCACGTTTGCCCAAGCAAACGACATTCCTGCATCTACTGGAAACAATCCCGTTGTTTCCGTCCATCCGCCAATTCCATCCCCCTGCTTTGCGCCAGCCTTCTCGGTCCAGAACAATTGAGGCTCAATGAGCTTGAACCAATTCATTGGCCAAGTGAGTTCTTTGTTTGAACGCAGGAAGTTGTCGTCAAGTATTCGCTCAAACTTGACGCCCATCTGCATCGCCAACGTCCACCCCGCTGAGTCGTACGGGCGATTTGGTGGGCCTCCCGGGTACGACAGATCGTTGGGGTGATCCTGCGGCTCGAACATGTCAATAATGTGCGGACGGAAAGCTTGATTTGCCCTAATCAAGTACCCCTTTTCGCATCGTTCAATCTCCACGCCACAAATTGCCAGGCGATCTAAGAGCTTTTGAGCAGCGGGGAAGTCGGGCTGGTTAGACGGAATCAAATACGCCCGCGCATCCCGCAATTCCGGATCAGAAAGCGCCTTCTCCCCGTACTGGGCGATCTTCGACGGATACTTTGTCCAGCTATCCTTCGACCCCTTCTCAATTGAGTTCTGGGCCGCCCGGTACATGTTGTAAACCAGAGTCTCTCGCTGGCGCGAAGCGTAGTCGAGCAGGGCGTAGTTAGCCGTGATCTCGTACTCCAGCGAGTCCCGCGCATGCCACATCCCCGGATCCGCTGGCAAAGGTAAGTCACCCGTAGGAACCTGGCGCGCTGCCACAAACGGAATAGGACCCGGATTCGGCGAGCCCCAAAGCTCCGTCAAAATCCCAATCATGTTGTGGAAGTAAGTCGTGGTGCGAAGCCCGCCGTTCCACCAAGCCGAATACCCCGCGCCGTTGCGCATCACCGAGCCCTTCTTGCCCTCGGCAATCAGTCGCTGGTGAATCAGCGTCCCCGCCAAATCCGTGCTGATCTGCACCAATGCGTCCACGTTATGGTTGAATGGCGAACGGAAAGGCGGCACAAACATGATCGCTCCCGATGGGGCCGTCTGGTGGTGATTGTAAACAATCTGCGGGAACCACTCGTGATACAAAATCCGGTTCATGTTCCGCGTCTCGGCAAGGTTTGAAGCATAGAAGTCCCGGTTGTTATCGTGCCCCGCGTACTTCTCATAAAGCCGGGGCAATCCCGCCAAGGAGCGCTCCTCCGGCTTGGACCGACGCATGTACCACTTGGAAACCAGGTCCATCCCGTCCGGGTTAGCGTGAACCAGCAGGATGATGCAGTCCTTCAGGATTCGCTTCGTCTCTTCATCGTCCTTGCTCGAAAGCCGGTAAGCGGTTTCGATCAGAGATTGCGTCGAAATCGTCTCGTTCGAGTGCAGCCCACCGTCGATCCAAACGACCGCCTTGGCTCCTTTCGCCAACTTCCGAGCCTCGGCTTCGTTGCCAATCGACTTCGCCAAAACAATCCTGCGGTTGATCTCCTGATACTTCTTCAGGTTCTTGTAGTTTGCCGGGTCAGTGACGATTGCCATGTACTGATCGCGTCCTTCCTCGGTCTTCCCCATCGACTGGACGTGAAGTCGCCCTGACTCTTTTTCAAGCAGCTTCCAGTAAGCCGAAAGCTGCCCGTAATCGGCCAGTTGATAGTCGGCGCAAACATCAAACCCCAGGAATTGCTTCGGCGTCGTCACGTCTTTTGCAGATGCCAATCCACAACCCAAAGCCAACCCAAAAACCGCCCAGTACCGCATTCCCAGATGTTATCCCAAACGCGTTATCTCAAACTGAGCAGAGCCTGCGGTACGATTGCCAAGTCCTCTGACGGCAGGGGGTCTCGGCAAGGAAAAGCGAATGCAGTTTCTACTCGGAGTCATCATGACGAGCGCAGGCAATCAACCAAAAACGAACTGGACGGAGATTCAGCCAGGAATCTGGCGAGCCCAAATCGGCTCGGCAGATAAGCCGACGCTGACCGATGCAGGTCGAACAAAAGCGAAAACCGAGCGGCTCGCCGCCATGCCGAAAGGAAGGCTGCCGTTCGCGCTCGAATCGGTTGGTCTGAAAAAATCCAAGAACTTCGCCACGGTCCACATCCCGCTCGGGAAAGGCGAGAAAATCTTCGGCCTAGGTCTCCAGATGAAAGGGGCAGATCGGCGGAAAGGGATTTACCACCTGCGCGTCGACCACTACGACCAAGGTAACGACCGCCTCCACGTCCCGACTCCGCTCTACGTCAGTAGCGCTGGCTATGCGGTCTTCCTCAACACAAGCCGCCCAACCAACTTCTACGTCGGGATCGGAAACCGGCTAGACGACGCGAACCGCCCGCCGTTCCGAGATCGCAACACCGACCGAAAGTGGGACGACCAGCCACCCAGCGAGTGGGTCGAAGCCAGCGTCGAAGCGCCGGGTCTCGAAGTGATCGTGCTGACCGGACCAACCGCGATGGACGCGATCCGGAGGTACAACTTGCTTTGCGGCGGCGGAGCGATGCCCCCAATGTGGGCGCTCGGATTCTGGCACCGAACCCCTTCGCTGGCAACCGCCCAGCAGGTACTCGACGAAGCGAACGAGTTCGAAAAGCGAGGATTCCCGCTCGATGTGATCGGCCTCGAACCGGGCTGGCAAACCCGGTCGTACCCCGGCTCGATGGAGTGGAGCAAGGAGCGATTCCCTGATCCGCCAGGGTTCCTCACGAAACTAGGCGAGAAAGGTATCAAGGTCAACCTTTGGGAGAACCCCTACGTCGCACCACAGACTGAGCTTTTTACGGCTCTCGGTGACAAGTTCGGCTCGCACACCGTCTGGCTCGGTGGAGCCCCCGATGTTCTCGACAAGAAAGCCCGAAAGACGGTCCAAGACTTTCACGCCGCAAAGCATCCTGGAGTCAGCGGCTACAAAATTGACGAAGTGGACGGCTTCGATGTCTGGCTCTGGCCCGATCATGCAGAGTTCAAATCCGGCCCAGACGGCCTCCAAATGCGCCAAATTTACGGTGTCCTTTGGCAAGAGCTGCTGCTCGACATGTACAAGAAAAAGAACGAGCGAACCTTTGGCCTCGTCCGAGCCTCAAACGGCGGCGCAAGCCACCTCCCGTTTGCGATCTACAGCGACACGTATGATCACCGCCAATACGTCACCGCGCTCACGAGTTCATCCCTCGCCGGCACCCTCTGGTGTGCTGAAATCCGAAGTGCCAGCAGCCCCGAAGAGTGGGTCCGGCGGATGCAATCTGCCTGTCTGTCACCCATCGCCCAATTAAACGCTTGGGCAGACGGAACCAAGCCCTGGAGCTTCCCGACAGTCAACGAAAACGTGAAGGAAGCAATGCTCCTTCGCGAGTCATTAGTGCCCTATCTATACACCGCCTTCGCTCAGTACGCGATGGACGGCACCCCGCCGATTCGCCCAATGAGCCTCGTCGATGGCGGAACCGAAACCGACCAGTACATGATCGGCGACTCCTTGCTGGCCGCTCCGATGTTCACCGGCGAGACCTCACGTACAGTAAGGTTGCCGAAAGGGAAGTGGTACGAATATGCGAATGGGAAACTCGTCGGCGAAAACGAAAAGATCACCGTCAAACCCGGTCTCAGCGAGATCCCGCTTTACGTTAGAGAAGGCAGCGCAATTCCGACTTTTGCGAAGGCAAAAAACGTCGCCCAGGCCCTCACGGCCGGAAAGTTGACCCTCAGATGTTACGGTTTAGGACCAATCGAGGGAAGGGTTTACGAGGATGACGGGAAAAGCTTCGGCTACGAGAAGGGAGACTTCGGCTTGTTCCGGGTCGTTGTCCGCGACGAAGCTCCGGATGCACAATCCATTGGCGGCCTCCGAAAGGAGCTTCGAAGCAAACTCGAAGTCCTTTCGGTCGGCAGGAACTAGCTCTTAATCAGCGATCCGGAGCACGCCCTTCCGGGTCGCCAAGAGGGTTCCCTGATCCGTTTTACAAATGCCCTGAACCTCGTCTCGTCCCTCAAGATCGAGCTTTCGCACCGATCCGTCCTGAAGCATAAACACCCCGGTTCGAGTGGCAATCAGATTCCCCGAGATTCCCGTGACCTGCATTCCGCTCGTTTCCGAAATGGCCGATAGCTTTCCGTCGCGGAAGAAGTAAGCCCCTCCGCCGAACGTTCCCACAACCCCGGTGCCAAAGCCAGTCACCCAGTCGTCAGTAAGCCCTTGTGGTTCTGCCATAGCGGTGATCCCTCGCGATGAGAGATCGACCGAGAAGAACCCGCGACCTTGGATCCCGATCTCAACTCTGCCTTTGGCAATCGAAATCGCAGAAGGCGCTCCGCCAGCGAGTTCCGGGAGATCGAACCAGTTGGAGTTCGAGTCCCCGAGAAGGGTGAATCCGCCGGTCTGGGCAACCGCGAGCGTCTTCCCATCCGATGCAATCGCTAGGGCCGCCCGCCTCGGCAGCTGTGAGTTGATCGACCGGAACGTGAAATCTTCGCTGAGCAGAACCAAGTCTCCGCTGCCGAACCGGATCGCGAGTTCGTTCCCAAAAGGTACAAACTGGCGTGCTGCTTGGCTGGGTAGTCCTCCCAAAAGTGCCCACTGCCCGCCGGGACGGCGGTAGTAGAGCCCTTCATCAAGCGTCCCCGCGAAGTCAATTCCGCGCCAATGTCCGACGGCTTGGATGTTCATCCCCGCGAGTTCGTGGGTCAGGGTTTGAACCTTCGCAAGTTTGGCGATCCCTGGCTCTGACCTAACAACGTCAGAACCCAAATACTGGGCCACATTATGGGCTCCGTCAAAAGCGAACACTCGCACGCCTTCGACCCCTTCGACGCCACCAACAGAGACCCATTCAAAAGAACCTCGTGCCGCCAAAGCAATCGCTTCACCGTCCGATCCGAACGCCTTTACTCGAACCGCTTGTTTGGTTGTATCTCGGATCACCAGTCGGCCATTCGCAACCGAAATCGCCAGGGCTGGAGCCGTCATGTCAACTGTCAGCGGAGCCGAATGCACACGCGGAACTCCGCTGTATCCAAAGCTCAGCACAACAATCTGCCCTGGCCCCTCGCTGGCGGTTGGCGGAATGTCAAATCGAACCTGATACTCACCAGATTTCGGATTAAGGCTCAAATCTCGAACCTCTCCCCAAGGGAAGATCGCCTTCGCCGAAACCGTATCCTCCGGCAGCGTGAGCGAGAGCAACGGATCTCCCATGCGAGCGATGATCGGCTCAAGTTCCTTCTTCAACCGCTCAACGCGACCCTGGGATGCACCTGTCTCTTCCAGACCCTCAATCTCCACCGAGAGTTTGATGCGTTGCAGTCTGTCTTTTTTGTAATCTTCGCCCCTCCACTGGTTCGAGGGGTCCGTCAGGAACTGCTTTTCCAAAGACGAAATCTCTTGCTGGTTCAGATTTCCACGCTTCCGATAGGCGGTGATCAATCGTTCACGTGAGCCAAAAGTCACCGCTTCGGCTTCGCGCTGGGCTCGGGCTTCATCAGCGTAGAGCCATGCCAGCTTCTTGATCAACCGCTGCTTCGCCTCTGCTCGGTACTTCTCAGATTTCCCAATTGTTCCGTACTCTTCGATGTATTGATTCTTGGCATAGTAAACGTCACCACTCGTTTCTTGGTCAACTTGTTCGGCGAAGTACTTGAACTGTTTCGTCAACGCCGGAACGGTCTTCGCGTACTCGTCGAGCCGCCGCCGATATGCCTGGATGTAGTCGACTCGGCTCTCGAAATCATCCTTGTTACGAATGACAAGATTGCTCCAAGGTGCGAATGCGTAGGCAATGCCACGGTTCAGGCAGTCATCAGCCATACGCTTCGAGAGCTGGTTCACTCGATTTCTGAACTCGACGAGTTCCTCGGTATCGATCCTCCCGCGCTGCTCCCATTGCCCTTGTAGTTTCGATCCTTCTTCTCGCAACTGACGATACTTTGGAACGTCCAGAAACTCAGATTCGGTAGAGAATCCGATTCGGTTCGCTAGCCGAGCCATTTCGCTCCGCTGTTCGCTACTCAGCTCCGGAAGCGAGTTACCTTGGGCGTCGTAACCAGGCATCGAGAGCTGGTCCAACTGATCCACATCTTGATGAATGTTGAACTTCTTCTGCAACTTTGACAGTCGTTCGATCACAGGTTGATCTGTTGGTTTCAAACCGCCCATTCTGATGTTATGGAATAGAGCGTCCGTGGCCACGCGATAGGCATACTGGGCAGCATTTTCCTCGGAGATGCTACTCAGCGATGGGCAGTGCTTTTTGATGAAGTTCCAATCCAATGCACCCTTGAGCGCTTTACCCATTACCTCAGCCGTCAAATACTGTTCGTAGCCATCTAGGCTGCCAATATCCGCTTGGTCAGGTTCTGCGCCCAACCAGCGTAACTTCTGCACTCCGCTGGCAACCGAAGCTTCTGTCTCTAACAGCTTTCTGTGCTGGGCGGACTTCGATAGGCTCCCGAAATCGTAGGCTGCCTGAATTCGGCGATTGATTGAATCGGAGATTGGCTCGTGTAGATAAGTTGACTCAAATGCTGCCGGATCCGCCGCGACCGACAATATCTCCATCCGCAAAGCTGCATACTGAGCCTTCGTCGCCTTCTCGCTAAGCCGGCCCTTCAGCACATCCTCGGCAAGCTTTCGCGCCTTCACGGCCGTCTTCGCCTCCTTGATCATCTGAGCGAATCGCTTTCGCTCCTCCGTCGGAATCGCGATCCAGGAGGTGAACTTGCTAATCAGGTTGTGCCGAAGCGACATCGCGATGACCTGCTCGCGATTCTTTGCAGACCGCTCCATTGAGCGAATCCGCTGGTAAGCCCAAATCTTGAGCCCTGGGTGATTAGGCATCACCTCTTGAGACAATCGCGAAGCGGGGCCATAAGTGCCAGAGGTCACTTTGGTGCCGCCGACTTCCATCGTCATCGGCGAGTTCAATGCTGGACCACCGTTGCCTGCCACGGCTGCATATCCTTTCTCCGAGCCGGATCGACCGTCTATGACGGTCACTGGCTTTTGACCAGCCACAGGCAACAGCGAGAAACGCCAATCCGAACGTGGCCGAACCGCCGTCTGGTCAAACGTGAACACTCCTGAATCCGATTTCAACCCAATGCTCTCCGTGGCTCGTTTGAGCCACGGCACGCGAGCGACGGTCACCTTTGCGGAGACCTCGCTCAGCGGATCCTGCTTCCGCATTTTGATCGGGAACTCAAACGTCGGCACGCCCTTCACCGTCTTCGCAATCTGAATCCAGCAGACCTCCATTCGGAGATCCTGACCATATTCGACGGGGAAGATCCGGACTCGAAACGTCTTCTTGCCGATAAACTCGATCAGTGCGGGATCCTGCATCCGGGTGGTGATGTTCTTGTAGATTTCCTTTGCCCGTTCTTTCTCTGTAATGAATGCGGGAACCCGCTCGCCATGATAGTAGTAGGCGAAGTCCGTCGGAATCGCGCCATCGGGGAGGGTGTAAATGATGTCCAGCTCCGTTCGCCAGTTCTCTCCCGATTTGAAGATGTGGGTAGCTTTGACCTTAGCGAAATGCCCGGTTACGTCCGCCGTCAGTTCGAGTCGCTTCTGCTGAAGCCGTTCCCCCCTACCGTCGTTTCCGGCAGTGATTCCTACCTGGCCCAGCGAGGTCCCGGCAACAATAGCCAACCCGCCACACAAAAGAAACTGTCGCATTTTCCCCATCACTTCGTACCTGTGCTGCTAACCCCAACCAAAATGCTGATCGGCCTGTTCCCATAATCTCCTAACTTTCCACTCCCAACTTGCAGCCGAGTGGTTGACAAAACCCATGTTTCCTCGTCTTATAGGTAAAGATGCCAATTCCCTTTATCGGTCGTCGATTCCGCCCCGCCGAATTCGAGGCGTATCTCAAGACCGTCACATTCACCGACTTTCGCCCGGAGTTTGTCACGTTACATCACACCGGAGCTCCTTCACTGGCCACACGCCCAGACGGGCTGACCGACCAGCACCTCCAAAACTTGTTGAGCTACTACCAAGACCAGCTCGGCTGGAGCGGCGCGCCGCACCTGTTCATCGACGATCGAGCCGATGGGATCATCGTCTTCCAGCGCCTCGATCGACGCGGAGTCCATGCCGTCAGTTTCAACCGCAACAGTTGGGGGATCGAGATGTTGGGCGAATACGATTCGGAAGAGGTCAATTCGGGGCGCGGTGCCATCGTCCGAGACCACGCCGTCAAAGCCATTTCGTTGATGAATAAGCGCATTGGAGCGGCGCCCGAAAGCTTAAAGTTCCACCGAGACGACCCTCAGACCAACAAGACGTGCCCTGGACTAAAGGTCCAGAAGGCAGACATCGTTGCTAGAGTCGCGGGCGCGATGCAAACGGCTCCTCCTCCAGACATGGTGAGCACATCGGTGCCATGGAAGGTGTATCTGAGTACGGGACTCGAAATTAGGCTCGTTCACATGGTTTCCGGAAGACCAACGTGCCGGATCAGGGAACTTCTGACACTTTTGCGTCCTGACGGCACTTTCTCCCTGAACGGGAGTAAGACCAAAGTGACGTGGAATACCAGCACTGGCAACGTCAAAGTGATTAATGTCGCTCAAATCGACGAGAAGGGAAGCCCATGGGGATTCCTCAAGGAGATCGCAGAAGCCGCCAGGTATCGATATGATGTCAGCGGAAACAGAATTACACTTACAAAGATTTGACCACTGGATTCAGGAGTGAATCGGGACTTTTCGATTGTAATCGACGCAATTACTTGGTATAGTGACGGCGGGAATTCTATGATGAACACTCGTATTCTTATCGGTGTTGCCGCTGCACTCGTCGGTCAAGTCGCACTTGCCAACAGTGAGGGCAGCCAATCACTGCAACTTCGCTACACTGCTTTCGGCGGAGCCGAAAGCCTCTACCGCAGCTACACTTACCGAGCATCTAACGCCGACGGTAGCTCGTTCCACCTCAAAGCCGTCCAAAGCCTACGGGAAACGACAGGTGCTTTCCCGGCGATCAATACTGGCGGAAACGACATTGAGTTCGGAATCACGGCAAACATCGCAGATTTCAACGGGACCTACTCGCTAGGATTCGCGTTTCCTAATACGTTTGCGGACAATTCCACGTCGTTCGTCTACGCTGTGACTCGCTCACTGAGCGACACTGTGGGAGTCTCGATCAAGGGTTTCAGCGGAGCAACTTCGGCCAACGCGTTTTTCGTCAACAAGAACTTCAAGTTGAATAACTCGCTTTCGTTCGACGCAGAAGTCGGTGTGATAATCACTGGCTACTCGACCGTTGATGAGACCACGGGAGCTGCGAAGCGGAATGCCCTGGTTAACGCCCGGTTGAACTACCAATTGTCGGAGATGCTCAATGCATTTGTTGGCGTGACGAACACCCTCGGCGACTCAACCCGATTCTCGCTCAACAGCTCGGTCGGAAACAAGATGGCCCTTACCTTCGGAATCGGAGGCAAATTCTAATGAAGCACCTCAAACTAATCGCCCTAGCTCTCTTCGTCATTATGGCCCTGATCTTCATCGGTTGCGGAGGCGCATTCCCTGGAGTCGCTGGCGGAGATACAAACAGCAGCGGCTACGGTAACGATAACAACCAACCTAACCAGTAGTCAGGCACACCTGATCAAGATAGCCAGATTTTTTCGAATCTGGCTATTTGACTTTACAGGGAACGATTTTTGGGCAAACCTCATAAGCTGGTTACAGTGATAGCCCTCGCCCTGGAAATACCGAAGATGAGTACAGCACCGAAAAGAGAAGACTTTGAACGCTTCATCATTCCCTTGCTGCCTCGACTAAACGCCTTCACTCGTCAGTTGACGGGAGCAAACAATGAGATCGCCAGAGACATTGCTCAAGAAGCCATCGTAAAAGGCTTCCAGAGTTTTATGGCGGGTAAGTTGGAACTCAGCGACCGCACCATGTCCTGGCTCGCCACCGTTGCTCGCAACGAGTTCCTGATGATGAAGCGCAAAGATCGCCGCATCGTCGAATTCTCGGATGAAGAAGGCGGCTATGAAGCCCAACTTCCGCCGCACGACGGTCAACGAGACGCCGATAACTCAGACACACGCGCGATTCTCCAACAAGCTCTCGCCGAACTTCCCGAAGACCAGCGTGAAGTTGTCGAACTAGTTGATATGAACCAGTTTGACTATGAAGAAGCCGCCGATATCCTCGGAATTCCCGTAGGAACTGTTCGTTCTCGCCTATCCCGCGCCCGCCTCAAACTTGCCGCCCGACTCCACTTTATGGTGAACCCCGTATGATCAACGCCGAACCCAAACTCCGCCCCTGCCCTCAAATCCTCTCGAGCATCGAGAAGATCGCCGAAGGCAAAGACTCGAACGGCTTGTTCATGAAGTACGTGAAGAAGCACGTCGAAAAGTGCTCGCATTGCGGCGAAGCACTCGATGCCTTAACTTGCTATCAGGATGCAGTCAAAGCTGCCTACAAGGATACGCTGGAGGAAGGTGAATCTAACCTGACCGCCAGTGATCTCACCTCAATCCTTGACGGAATCAGCCACTGACATCTAGAATTCGACTGTGGCGACTTCCTTTGACGAAACCCGTTATAGACTGTTTCGTATGGAAGCCGCCACCCGATCCCGACTCACCTCCGAGCAAGTCGAGCATTTTGACAAGCATGGCTACTCCCTCTTCAACCAGCCCGTTTTCGAAGCCGCCGAGTTCGCCCGCCTTACCGCCGAATTCGAACGGTGCCTCGAAAAGTACGGAGCCGCCGACCTAGACACCATCCATTTTCGCGAGCCCGTCTTTCTCGATTTCCTGATGAACGACAAGGTTCTCGATCTTGTCGAGCCCCTCATTGGCCCCAACATCGGTATCTGGAGCAGCCACTTCATCTGCAAAGAGCCGCGAACCGGCAAAGCAACCCCCTGGCATGAAGACTCCGCCTACTGGAACGGCCGAACCAGCACCATGGAGGGCATTGTCACCGTCTGGCTGGCCATCGACCGAGCCTTCCCCGAAAACGGCAGCATGGGCGTCGTCCCCGGCACCCACAGCGGAGGCTTCAGCGAATACCAAAAAGTCGACGGAGGCACCAACATCTTCGAAACCGAAGTCATTGGCGTGGATGAATCCAAGGCTGTTTACTTCACTCTCGAACCAAACGAGTGCTCGCTACACGAAGCCCGCATCATCCACGGAGCGAAAGCAAACACCAGCGAGTTCCGCCGCTGTGGATACACCATGCGCTACTTCCCAACCACCACCGAGGTGCTTCCAGAGCGAAACCAAGGCCACAAAGTCTGGCTAGCTAGAGGCAAAAACCTCTCTAAAACCAAGTTCGAGAACGAGTAATCCAACCGAGAACCACAACCGCGAACCCAAGTTCGTGATATGATTGCATGGCAAAGTTGGAGACCGCGCTACAGAACTATCTCGCCGAAAACATCCCCATCACATCCGCGATGGGGATCAAGGTTGCCGTTGCCTCGCCCGAGCGAGTCCTTCTGGAATGTCCGCTCGAGCCGAATCGAAACCACCGAGGAACCGGTTTCGGAGGCAGTATCGCCAGCATCGCGACCCTCGCCGGCTGGGCCTGGATCTGGGTGATGATGCGCGAGCGGACGATCCCGCCCAACATCGTGATCTCGAAAAGCAGCATCGAATATGAACAACCGGTTGAAGGGAACTTCAGCGCCGAACTCCGGCCTCCGTCCGATGCTCAGATCAAGTCATTTATCGACTCCTTCGATCGTCGAGGGTCAGCACGGATCGAGTTGAAAGTCGACGTGCTCTGCCAAGGCGAAGAGGCCGCGTTGTTCACCGGAGTCTACGTAGCGGTTAAGTCATAATAAGGGGCAGGAATGGGCGATCACAAAAAGTTTCAGGGGCATATCGACGAGGTTGCTAAACTGATCTCGGAATACAACCTGTCCGAAGCCGAGCTTGAGGTCGACGACTTCAAAATCGTCCTCCGTCGCCAGCGCCCGCAGGTGATGGTCGGAACTCCGGCTCCCCAGCAGTTCATCGAACAAGCCGTTGAAGAAGCTCCGCCCGCTACGATTCCGGCGTCGGCTCCCGTCCAAACCGGAACCCCGATCAGTAGCCCTATGATGGGAATCTATTACGCCTCCTCAAGCCCTTCGGCAGATCCTTATGTGAAGGAAGGTGACACGATCACTGCAGGTCAAGTTGTCGGCCTTATCGAGGCCATGAAGGTCTTCAACGAAATTCAATCCACCGTCAGCGGCACCGTCAAAAAGATCGTCGCCGAAGGCGGAGCCATCGTCAACCCCGGCGATCCCCTCATGTTCATCGGCTAAAGTACATCGGATGATAATTGCCTCTCTACTCGCATGTAAAGTCGGAGCGTTTATGCTCGTCGGCGGAGGCAGCACGACCCCCGAAATGGTCGCCAAGTTCGCCAACCTCTGCGGCGGCTGGGAAGCAAAAATCGTCGTTCTTGGTCAAACCCGCCAGAAACCAAGCGACGCCACAAGCAGCCGCGACTTCCTCCTCAAACAAGGTTTCAAGAACGTCGAACTCTACGACGATTCCGAATTCTCACTAACCCGCAAGCGAGAACTCGCCGCCTCCGTCCTTAGCGCCAACGGAATCTGGGTTCCCGGTGGTGACCAACGCCTCATCGTCGAGCGCCTCGGCGCCGACTGGGGCAAGAACCTATTTGAGAAAGCCATCAAGAACGGCACCAACTGGTTCGGAACCAGTGCCGGGGCCATGTGCGTCTCCGACCCCATGATCCGCGACGAAGTCACCGAACCCGGCTTCGGCCTGATCGACTTCCTCATCGACACCCACTTCGTCAAACGCAACCGCGAAATGCGCCTCAAACGCGCCTTTTTCGGCGGCAAAGCCGGAATGGGCATCGGCCTCGACGAAGGCGAATGGATCATCATCCGTAACAACCAAATCGAAGAAACCAAAGGCTCCCCAAGAGTGCTGCACAGGGAATATGCCTCTCCCCTTGCCCCCTGAGGGGGAAAGGGGCCGGGGGTTAGGGGGTTGTCGCCCCGAAAAAATCCATTTCCACCGCGCTAAACAACGACGATCAACAGCGCGCAATCCCAACGCACCCCCGGAGTCTCGCCGGGTCTCCCAGACCTCATTACCGAAGCCCGAAGCCCGAAGCCCGACCACCAAAAGCCAAAAGCCAAAAGCGAACAGCGGGTAACGTAAAACCCATGAAAGCCCTCTTCATCGGCGGAACCGGGATCATCAGCTCCGCCAGCTCCCCCCTCGCCGTGAAGCAAGGCTTCGAACTCACCCTTCTCAACCGAGGAAAATCCGCCCGCCCGACCCCCGAAGGCGTCGAAGTCATCCACGGCGACATCAACAACCTCGAAGAAACCCAAAAACTCCTCAAAGGAAGAAAGTGGGACGTCGTCGTCAACTGGATCAACTTCGTTCCTAGCCAAATCGAACGCGACATCGAGCTCTTCCGAGGCAAAACCAACCAGTACATCTTCATCAGCAGCGCCAGCGCCTACCAAACCCCACCGGCCTCACTACCGGTAAGAGAATCCACCCCGCTCGATAACCCCTACTGGGAATACTCACGCAACAAAATCGCCTGCGAAGAAGCCCTGCTCAAGGCGTACCGCGATGAAAAATTCCCCATGACCATCGTGCGCCCATCGCACACCTACGACAAAACCCTCCTCCCGTTCGACTACGGATACACCATCCTCGACCGAATGCTGAAAGGTAAGCCGGTCGTCGTCCACGGCGACGGAACCAGCCTCTGGACCCTCACCCACCACACCGATTTCGCCAAAGGCTTCGTCGGACTCATGGGCCACTCCGCCGCCATCGGCGAGGCGTTCCACATCACCAGTGATGAATGGCTCACCTGGAACCAGATCTACGACACCGTCGCCCGGGCCGCCGGAGTCGAGGCCAAAAAAGTCCACGTCCCCTCCGACATCCTCGCCGTCCGCGACCCCAACCGAGGCCCCGGCCTCCTCGGCGACAAATCCAACAGCTTCATCCTGGATAACTCAAAGATCAAGTCCCTCGTCCCCGCCTTCACCTGCACCACCCCCTTCAGCCGAGGCGCCCAAGAAATCGTAGCCCACTACACCGCCCCCGGAGTCAAAGGCGTAGTCGACCCACAGAAGGACGCGTTAGAAGACGAGCTTTGCGCGGAGTTTGCGAGCTGATCGCTGAAGCTCGGATTTCCTAGAATGGCTCTATGAGGCCAAAACGTATTCCAGAACCCGGTTCACAATTGGGCTGTAAGCTCTCTGTCTTACCGAAAGTGCCGTTAAGTGCCTTGAGTATAGTATTCGGTTTTCCGGTGTCACTAAACCACGTGCGAACATCAACAAGACTTCGTAGGGCAGGATATTCCAGTCACTCCTGGTGGAAAGCTGCCTAAACAGCCTTCTTAGCAGCAACGCTTGGTTGGTTCCACCCCACTCGTGCCGCTCTACGGCACGGATAAACAAAGCTTCCAGTAGCTCATCGTTGTACCTCTGTACCGTATTCCATGATAACACTTGAGGAGAGTAGTATTGTGCACTCAATCGAGCCGAAGAAGGCTCGGCCATTCTTAGATTCTGAAGTGCATTGGAAATGTACAACTGTGCTGCGATAGCCGACCACCCCGCAGGAAAAACCTTCGAGCCTTGACTTACTGAAAGCCGAGAGTCAGTGACCGAACCGCCAGCAATGTCCCAACCGCTGATCAGTTTCCTTCGAAGAAGCTGTAGCCTGCCGCCACAGTCATCCTCTGCTTCGGGGGAAGACTCAATGACCTTCTCCAAGACTCTCGCTTCCTCACACCATGGGCACGCCAGCTCAGTTGAGAATGGAATTCGGTCCACAACATGAAGTTGTACTTTCCAAGAGTTTCCCCTCCCGATGGCGGATTGGACGCTGTCTATTTCAGGATCGGAGGTGCAAGCCAGACCCACCAGATAATCGACGGACGCAGGATTGTTATGGCTGGTAGCAAGTGTTCTGATTTGAACACTATCAGTGATGAGAGTATCCCCCGATGAGAGTCCTTCCCTAACAAAAAGTATCTTTTTGTCCTTTATGTCAGAACCTCTGGCTAGCTCGATCATTTTCACGGGCAAGCCCAGTTGCTTAGCTATACGACTGCCAAGCGTAATGCTCGGTTCGAATCCAGCTGTAACGACTAGGTCAAACTGACGACCTTGCATCGTTGGTAGGGTTAATGCTTTGTTTATCCAGCTTTCAGATGTTGCAAGTACGCCAATATCAATGAAGAATGGAAAATGCCTATCCTCAAAGTCTCTATGGACCTGAATCGCGTCCGGAACGCGATCGTATAAGTCAATGCATGATCTCTGATCTGATCCGCGAAGCTCCTCCCACATTCCTTCCTTAACGGATGCATCGTACTTCAGTCCAAAATGGGCTGGCTTAACCTGCACGGTTGTCTCCGGCCATACTCTTGGATAGAAGAGCACAGGATCGATAGTTACCCGTTTTCTATCCAGGAACTGATCTGCGTTCGAAAAGCTTGAAATGTCCTCGATCACTCCGAGTGAATCATCTTTGATCTCCGGAGACGAGTCTGAGAGACAGAATAGGTAGCTCACCTTCGCGGTAATACTTGCAGGCGCATCCCTAAAAAGCTTCTCAACAATGGACTGGTACTTGCCGGTGCTACCTACGCTGGTGAGACATAGGATCGATGCCCCTTCGGCGACCCGGTCTTCAATGTTTTGCACGACCTTGCCAGCATTCACCGAATCATGACTCGGATGAATCTCAAAACCCTGCACGGGAATTGACATCTCTGCGAGTTGCAACATCCTAAATGCAACTGCTGAAATTGACCACGTGTCAAGCAGAATCGCTGTCTTTTGGTGAAGGTAGGGGAGTGACCAAAATGCAAGTATATCGATGTGTTCAGCACTGTTGAGTAGATTTGCACATCGGAAAAAATCTTCGCAGAGGCTACCGGACGGGCTCAGAAAAACGAAACCTTCATTCTTATGTAGAGATAGTTTTTTCCCCGTTTCAATGAGTCGACCGATCTCCTGTTTTCGGATCTCTCTGCAGAGCTCGACATCTTCGATCCGTTCCAAAGTAACGTTGCTGCTCGTTCGACGAAGCGTATATAGTTCAATCTGGTAGTCCTTAGGGCTGAAAGTTATGAAATAAAGATCAGCACTTACGCTACGTGCCGCCAGTGTCCTGTACTTGCTTTGAGTCGCCGCCTTTAATGTTTGCAGTAATCCTGGTGCTATCTTGACAACGACGGCCTGGGATCTGGCAAGCGCTTCGTTGGGAATAGCGTGAATACATGAATCCAGTTCATGTATAGTGGTGATGTCGAGACCACTGCAAATTTCGAATGGCAACACTGCAGATGAGCTCATTTTTGCCACAGTACAGTTATCGAGGTACCGAGACAGCCGCCACTTGTGCCGTCAAGCGGAACGAAACGGTCCCTAATCTCAGTGCCATTCTGGTAACAGCGAACAATTGTAGTTAAGCCCGGGGTGTCAACAATTACGGTTGCGTGCAGAACCTCGGAGGCTTCCACCAGACTGCTCAGTCCATAGCCGTTTCCCGACTTTCTACCTGGCTGGGCTTTAGTCGTAGTACCCGGCGTGAAGGCCAGTTTGACCAGCTCGAAATCAGCTAAATCTGATACGTTCGCAGGTTGGTTGGCTTCTCGAAACGAGTTTGGGATACCTCTACCGATATCTGCGACACCAACATAGTATGCCGGTGCCCCCGAGGCAACCCCCTTAAACAGGTCTCTATGATCTCTTAGGATGTCTGAGTTGGCGTCTTCGAGAGATTTTAGCTTTGCGCCAAATATACAGTAGTGTCCGAAGATTTCCGAACCGGCCCGGCTCTTTAAGCAGATGTCATGCTCCTCCGTCGCATTCTGCAGCGCCTGGTATAAAATCTCCGGCAATTCGTTGACTCCCAGTTGCCTCTGATCTCCATACTGCTTATTAAGTACCAATGATTCGAACAGCTGATTCAGTCGCTTCCAACTTACCGTGCTGGTCGACTCGTCGCTAGAGTTCTTTAGTTGCCTAAGAGGAAAGGGGAGTGGATGTATTGGGAACTTGCAGACTAGAGTCCAACCCGAATCATAAGACAACCTATCTCGGTGATCCTGATGCTGTTGCACTAAGGGAGCTCTTACATGATCTTCACGATCTAACTGTTTGTTGTCCTGACTAAAAGTTTTTGCAGCAAATACTAATGCGAACCCAAAGCCTGACGTTAAAAAGGTTGGGGGCATCTCGTCGGTCAACATTTCCTCTGGAAGAGATTGGAAGTTCAGGTGGATCGTTCGGCCTTCACGCTTCAAGTACTGAACCCACTGGATCGCAACGCCTTCGCAAAGCGGTTCTACCGCGAACTCTGCGGGTACTTTGACCTCAATGCTGACGCCAGCGGGCAACTGACTGTGCTCTAAGATGAACGATCGGGTCAGATGTGTGGGAAGAGAAATGCAAAGACGAGCGCTCATGAACACCAAGTTGGAAAAAATCTGCTAGCCAAAAGCCTGAGATGTATCCTATTATAATCCGCTGTTTAGCTAGCCATGAGCGTGGGAGGTACGAGCAGGTGTGTACAGGGTTGGCATTGTCAAGCGACCAAACACCTAGAACTTCCGACCACCGGAAAACGAGCTTGTCAGTGAACAGTCTCCCGCTCGTGCCCCACCTCTCGCCACCCTCCCCCGGACGGGTAGAAATCCGCAAATCCCTGGTTGACAAACCCCCGATTTCGTCGCCTATGTATTGATGATGAAATCCTGCAGACCGCGAACGGCGAGCCACTGGCGTGGGCGGGGTAAGCAGGAGTTCGAGGGGTGGCACTGGCAAGCGACCAAACACCGAGAACTTCCGACCGCCGGAAAGGTAGCTTGTCAGTGAACAGCCTCCCGCTCATGCCCCCTCCTCCCGCCCGACTCAATTTGAACTGGTTGCTACCCCGAGATCCATAATCCCGGGGTAGCAGAAGTGATCTACTAGCCTGAGCGAGCTCAGGCCTTCTTGCGGCGCTTAAGAAGAGCTAGCCCACCAAGCGCAAGGGCGGTCATCGATGCTGGTTCTGGAACCGAGTCGAATCGCGCCATCGGCGTAAATCCGGTCCAACCAGTATCGCGTCGGAACGTGCCAACTCCACCAACTCCACCGTCGGTGTAGTTGCCAGCGGTCTGAGTGTTCCAATACGTATCATCAGCGTCAACATCCGTGCCAATTGTTGGAGCCGTGTTGATCACTGCATAGTTTAGTGAGTTATAGGGACCGCCCGCTCCGATTGGGTTTGCCCCCCAAGTTTCGGTGTTGTAAGCCAGTCCATAGATGAAAGTATCTGGGTAGTTGAGGTTGAGCGAGGAAAGGTCAAACGTGACGTTCTGAGCAATGCCGTTGAAGCCAAAAACTTCTGGTCGGTAAAGGATGCTAAAGGTTTGAGTCTTCGTAGCGAGCAATGCGCCAACTGTGTTTCCCGCACCAGCGGCGTAAATGTTGAGCGTCAAAGGGTGGTCGAACGTCGTTGCCGTGCCAACGGTTGGCCACTCGCTTTTCTTTGCCCAACTGCTCAGTGTGAACGTAGCAGCCGTTGCAAGCCGGGTTGAACCCGCCAAAGTGATCTTGTTGCCAAACTCTGCGGTTTGTGTCGCTTGGTAACCGAGGCTGGGATAGTTACCCGCCAGTGTCGAAGGAATGTTGTCAAAGACAACTTGCGCCTGAGAAGAAGCCGCCAACAGCAAAGTTGCGCCTGCTAAAGATAAGTTTTTCATGTTAAGCCCAATCAGAACCCGCGAAAATGCTGGTTCAACATGTCAAGAATAGAGCAAGTCTCCATTCAGCAGGCATGATTACCGGAATTTCCTAACTTAAACTAGCAAATGTGCTGTGGTGCTTAGAATTCATCCAGCTACGTCTCGCATTCCATCATGTTTTGGAAAGAAGCTTATCGATCAAGACTCCGACTCGGCAAGAATCGGAAGATACTGGTAGGCCCGCAAGAGTGATGCGCTTTTGGCGTAACGACTATCAACAGGATGCCATCGCCGAGCAAATTGCATGGGTGAGGTAATAAGGAGGATCAGGGGTGGCACTGTCCGGCGACCAAACACAGACAACTTCCGACCACCCGAAAAATAGCTTGTCCGCAGAATGTCCCGATGAAATCGGGATGAACAGCCTGCCGCTCATGCCCCCGCCTCCCGCCCCTTTTCCATCGGGCGGATGGAATTCCGCAACTCCCTGGTTGACAGACCCCCGATTTCGTCGCCTATGGATTGATGATGAAATTCTGCAGACCGCGCGCTAAGCATGCCGATCATGCCGATCAGGCCGGGGCATCTCACCGTCCCACGCTGATGTTCGAGCAAAGCCCAGAAAAAGGCTCACAACAAGGCTCAGTTCCAACCTCTACACGCCTACCCAACCCTACCCAACGTTCGCCCAAAATCCGAACTTCGTTGAACCTGACTACCCATCAAAATGCGTTGCAGTTCTTTCTTCGAGAACCGCTCAAGACTCGAGATCCCTGCCCCTCAAACTCCACGCACGCCTACCGCGCCAAAACACGACAAACCCAGCAACAAACCCGGAACCAAACCCCAACCCCGCCTGTTGAAACCCCACAGAGGTTCAACACCAGATGGCACTGGGGATCAGTTTAAGTATCAAAGCTCCGACTAGGGAGGAAACAGATGGGAAAGGTAGACTCGGACGAGCCATGCTCTTCGGGCGCCGAGACTACAAAAAGGACTCGTTCGAGCAGCAAGCCGAGCGAGTGTTCAGCTCCGTCTTCGGCACCGCCCTGCGCCTCACTCGAAGCCGCGAAGAAGCCGAAGACCTCGCCCAAGAAGCCATCGTCCGAGCCTACGAGGCCTACGACCGCTTCGACGGAACCAATTTCAAAGCGTGGATCCTGCGGATCACCACCAACCTCTACATCAACAAGTACCGATCCCGCCAACGCGGACCGATGATGGCATCGCTCGAAGACGAAAACGTCGCCGAGCCAATGTCAACCGAAGCCCAAATCCCCGACCGCCAACTGTTCGACGGAATGGTCGGAGCCGAGGTAGAAAAGGCCCTCAAGAGCGTCCCCGATGAATTCCGGCTCGCCGTCATCCTCAGCGATGTGGAAGAAATGAGCTACCAGGAAATCGCCGACGCAACCGGAGTTCCCATCGGCACGGTACGATCTCGAATTGCGCGAGGGCGAGCCATGCTCCGCCGCTCGCTCGAAAGTTATGCCCTCAAAGAGGGATTTATTAAGGAAGGCGAAGATCTATGATCGACCCAATACAATTGCATTCATATCTAGACGGAGAGCTCAGCGAGACTGAGGTCAAAGAAATCGAAGCTAAGCTGGCAAACTGCCAAGCTAGTCGAGAAGAGCTAGCCGCAATTCAGTCAGTCAAGACCGTACTGAAAGGTCGCTTAGAAACGCAGACTTGCGACAAAACCTGGGCCGCCTGCCAAGCAAGACTCAAAGAAATCGAGAGAGTAGAGAAGAGCGGAAACTTCGTTTCCAAATACTCCTGGGCTTTTGCACTGGGCGTTGCGATGATTTTGGTCGTCGGTGGAACCTTCTCTAGGTACACCCAACAGTCGTCAATTTCGACTGGCGCACTGGCTGGATTCGTCGGAAAGAGCAACCGAATGACTCCGGAGAAAGCACTCTCTGAGGCGATCTCAACCGATGTTCTTAGCCGAGTTGATGCAAACCTTTCCAGGCTGCAGGTCCTGAGTGGAAGGGAAATCGTTCTCGAAGGTCAGCTAGCTACCGCACTCCTGGTCAAGGACGCAAACGGCCCTCTCCAGATGCTCGTCTTCCCCGTGAAAGCCAATTTTGAGAACCTCACCAAGGTCGAAGGAACTCGCTACTCTGGTGGCGAGACGTCGTCCAAGCAGAACGCGATTTCGTTCGAGGTGAACGGTCAGTCAGTCGTCCTCTTCGGGCAACGTTCGCAAGAAGCGTTAATGCGATCCGCCGATAAGAACTTTCCCGAAACCAAGTAGCCAAAAGACCCAAATCCTTTCGCAAAACCTGACAGAATGTGTTAAATTAGAGTTGAGAATACGAATTCTCAACTGCCTCTGTTGCGGTGTCGCAAGAGGGCAAGGGTTTGACGATGTTGTTAAAGGCTCGGTTTTTTGGCGTTTTTGTGCTCGCTATGTTCGCGCAAGCGACACTCGCGCAGTTGTCGTGGTTAGGTGGAACAACCACCTTCAATATGGGCTCCCAAATCCCGACGGTTGGCGCCTACATGCAACCATTCTCGAGCGTCACAATCTCGACCCAAACCTTCCCAATCGCCGCCGGCCAAAGTGTCGTCGCCGTGGTCACGACCAACAACTGGCAGACGCAAACCGAGATTCCGCTCAACTTCGACGGCAACGTTGGCAACAACACCAAGTGGTACGGCATAGTCGGCCCTTATCCACAAGGAACCAACGTCCAGTTCTACCTTCGAGCAAACGGCTCCGGGAATACCGTTCAGTACGACAACAATAGTGGTCAAAACTTCCAATACACCTGGCGGTACTCCCCCGCGGCTCGACGCGGCGCGATCCTCCAGTGGTTCGCTACCGACTACAAAACGATGCTCAAACGACTTCCCGAAGTCGTGCAGGCTGGCTATGGTTCGATCTACCTACCACCGCCATCCAAGTCCGGCGGCGGAGGCTTTAGTGCCGGCTATAACCCGATTGATCGCTTTGACCTCGGCGATCGCCTGCTTAGCGGGACCGTCAAAACGAGATTTGGTAGCACCGAAGAGCTCCAAGACCTGATCCGAGCAGCAAAGCGTTTTGGTCTTGAAGTCTATTGCGACCTCATCATCAACCACAACGATAATCGCGCGAGCTGGGCGATCAACCGCTACCCAGACATGATCCCAGAGGATTTCCATATTCGAAGCAGCGCAGACACTGGGAACAACGAAATCGACTTTAACAACGCTGGGCCCCTGAGCTTTTCGATGCTCAACCATGACCTGGTTGGACTGGCAGACATCGCCCACGAAAACGGAAACCTAACGCAAACGGGTGTATTCAACCTTCCCAGTTTCGCTGAGTGGAACATGTGGGGCAAGCCATGGTTCGTGAGGCAACCGACAACGCCCCAGTACTATCCGGGAGGAGTACCGGTGAAGGAAGATGTCCGAGAATACTTGCGCCGCTGGTGCTGGTGGCTCAGCACGGTGGTTGGCTTCGATGGCTTCCGTGTGGATGCTTTGAAGCACGTCAATCCACGCTTCATGATGAAGACTCAGGGGCAAGCGGGTTACGATTCCAACAACTCTGATCTGCTGCCGTCGATCTATGCCGCGAATCCCAACGCCTACATTTTTAGCGAAGTTCTCTCCGGCGACAACTATGAGCTTCGTGAGTTTGCCAAGACCGGCACCCAGCTCCTCGACTTCCCGCTAAAATTCAAGACCGCCTCGCTGTTCAACTCAAGCGGATTTGGTGATCTGACTCAACTAGCGAACGGCTTCGCAATTGACGGGAACACCGGACTGGGTTTCCAGAATGGCGGGGTTGATGCGTCCCTTGGCGTCAGCTTCATCCAAAGCCACGATGACAACGCGCCAGTTTCTAACAACTTGGCCCATGCTTTCTCGCTCTTGCGCCCTGGCGGCTCGGTTGTTTACTACGACGGAAACAACTTGAATCCCTCTGACTACGGCCAGTTCCCCCGGCCGGGCCGGTACGATTCGCTTGGCAACGGCAGCGACTACACCCTGAAGATGGTCGATGCGCGAAATCGCTTCGGACGAGGCACGATCTTCAATCGCTGGACAAACGACAAACTCTACATCTTTGAGCGGCATGTGAACGGTCAAGCGACGATCCTGGTCGGCATGAATATCCGAGGCGATCTCACATCGCTTACTCAGACTGTGAACACCGCGTTTGCACCGGGAACGGTTTTGGAAGACTTGAGTGGTCAACAGCCGAATGTGACCGTCAACGGCTCGGGTCAAGCAACGATAACCGTCCCTTCAAACAGCACCTCGACCAACAGCAATAACGCTCGGGGCTACGTGCTCTATGCTCCGGTTTCGCCGAAGGCGAACGGTACACCGATTGTTGTGTCAGACGCGGTCACCACCGTTTCCTACCCAGAAACTACGATAACGCAACCAACGGGCTCGTTTGCCCAGACCGCGGGCACGCAGACCAAGCGGGCAACCGTCACTGGCAAGTCGCTCAACGTCAATATCAATACGACCGCCGATGGGAACGCTGCGTTCGTGATGCTGGACAATGGAAAGCCAGGAGCTTGGTACACCGGGCTCACGAACACTCTGGAAGGTCTCACCGATGGCTACGTCGCCACAACAAAGCTAGCGAACGGTAGCTTCCGGCTCGCAAACTTCGATATCTCAAATCTTGAGGATGGTCTGCACGTCCTCAAGGTCCGCGTGTTTGCCGACACTGGCAGCCGCCCCGGCGTATTCAGCGACTTTTACTACTGGTTCGATGTCCGTCGGGGACTGGGGACTGGCTGGACCATTGACGGAAACCTCACCGAATTCGGTACTGAGGCCAACTGGTGGCAGCAACGTACTCCTTCATCGAGCTCGAATCGTCTGGATGGGCTCTTCATTTCAAATGACGACCAGTACCTCTACATCGGGCTTGCTGGTCGAGTCGACCCAGCCGAGGGAATGACGAACGGAATGTCGTTGTTGATCGACCCTGCAGTCGGTTCAAGTGGAGGGATCACGAATCTTGCGTCTCTTAATGATGATAGTGGTCCGGCTCCGAGGCTTTTATCGAATACTCGCCTCACTGTTCCAAGTGGGTTCTCCGCAAAGTTGGCTCTATCCAGCTTCCGCCATAGTGTGCTAAGCACGTCGCCGGAATCGGGAATCAATGGGCTGCCCACGCTGCCGAAGACCGCCGGTGCCGAGGCGGGCACTTGGCGAATTGACCCCACTAGGCTGAGTGCGCTGATCGGAGTTCCTAGCAGTATCGCCATCCAACCGCGAACTTCACCTACGGGGACTCTCACCGGGCTTGAAGCAGCGATTCCGTTGCGATCAATCTTCCGCAACGGAGCAGTAAGTGGCCAGGCAATGGGCTTCCTAGCCTATCTTGGAACGACTGGAGAGGCAGGGACAACACTTCTTTCCACTGACCCTCTCCGGGGAAGTATCGGCGGACGGCCCGAAGCCGTGAGCTGGCTGTCGAACCAGTTCCTTCCGACCCAGTCAAATGTCTTGAATGACCCTGGTACAAACTTGTTGACGGTTCCGAGCTTCCTAAGCTACCAGCCGATGCGAGCAAGCGCGAGTCCTGACATTGTCATTAGAACCACGAGTTACGATCCCGCGACCCAAACTCAGACGGTCGGGGTTCGGAACAATGGAACAACCACCCTGTCTGGCCCGGTTTGGTTGGTGGTCACTCCTGGAGTAAAGAGCACGGCTCAAGTGGTGAATCGGCAGGGGATGACCATTTACGGAACGCCGAAGCCGTACTGCCTGATTCGCCGGACGAGCCTTGCTCCGAAGCAAGAGCAGGTGTTCGAGGTGAAGTTTAGCAACGTGAACGGAAGTTCGCCGCTGGCAACCTACGCTGCAATGTTTGGTAGAGGCGCGCTGTAGTTATGCGGTAAAATGTAAGTTCTCCGCGCAGGGGTATAGCTCAGTTGGTAGAGCGTCGGTCTCCAAAACCGTAGGTCGCGGGTTCAAGTCCTGTTGCCCCTGCCATTTTACTGCGGAAATCTCAAGAAACCGATCCTAGTAGAAATGCGTTTATACTAGTCAAGTATGGACGGCGAATACAGCAAGCTGGAAAAGGACTTCCTTGGCAATGAGCGGATGGTTCATTACAACTCGGACGGAGTTGCCGTTTCCGCCAGCCGTGTTGAGCGAGCCGAGGATGGGTCGATGACGGTCGGTGAGCCGATTCCTCTTTCCACCCAATCGCAACCGACCCAAGTACCGGTCCGGCCGACTACAGATGCTGGGCCAGGAAGTTATCCTCCTGGAACCGTCGCCACGATCGGTATTGCGTCTTTTGTCTTGGCTGCCCTAGCAGCTTTGTTCATCATCAACTCAAACAAGTCGGATTCGCCGGCCGAGCGGTTTAATACTGCTGTCTACCGTGATCCTGTTCAGGTGCAACCGCGAACCGAAAACTTGGAAGATGTTCCTCCGCCTAGAGAGTACGACAGCCCCCAGCCCAGGCAAGAGGATGAAGTGCCTCCTGGAGACCCAACAAGGCCAAGAATTGATATTCGAAACGAAGAGCCCGAAGTTCTTGAAAAGAAACCTGAGCCTACTCATGACAAACCCGATCCAGAGCCGAAGAAAGGGTCAGACCCAATTGATCTACGGGGCGATGGCGACGAATCCCGGTAACATTGACAACACAAGATCATGGTAGCCATCGGAATTGCGTCGTTTCTCATTGCGAATCTTCAGCAAAAGCTTGAGACAAAGTTATCCGATCTAAAACCGGTCACTCAAGCAGCCGGAACTGGGCAGATCGAAAAGAATGATGCCTTCTCGATCGGCGGAGTTGTCCTCTCCGAGGGAATGCTCTTTACACCAAAGAACGCTGGAGATAACAACGAGCAAAAGGCGACGCTGGTGTACTCAATCCCCGCCAATACAACTTCGTTTCGAGCCTTCTTCGGGATACCCGACGGCTATCCGACCGCATGGCTCTCAGCCAGCTTGGCGGTTTCGGTCGATGGTGAGCTCGTCAAGCTGTACGAAGCTCAATCAGATTCAAAGCCAATCAAGATAGAAATCCCAACCAAGGGCGCGAAGTCGCTCAAGTTGGTCTTCAACGGCTACTCTGCGCTGGGAGATAGCGTTTTTTCTTCGCTCGCGTCGAAGCCCTCCGAACAAATTCCAAAGCCGGCTGTGGATACAACTGGCCTCGCCCGAGTCATTCTCACGGCCCCGGAGAACGGTGACAAGACTAAAGATAAGCTTGTTGTTAAGTGGGATGCTATCTCTGAAGCAATCGCCTATGGTGTCGAAATAGTTTTGGTCTCTAACAACTCGAAGACGGTTCCGACTCGGTTTCTTCGATCCTTTACAGCCAAAGGAACTTCCTTTGAGTGGGTCTTTTCGGAGGATGTCGTATCTGGCGAGTACCAAGTCAGTGTGATTGCATTTAGCAAAAAGGGAGTTCTGAGTCGCTTCAGCGCGAGCAAGCGATTTACGGTGGAGCGAAGAACGGCTACAAAGCCCGGAAACCAATAATCTCCTGACCTTGTTCTGGTAATCAGGTGTGGTTTCAAGCCACAATGAATGTTATGCGCAGGCACTTGCTTGGACTACTGTTGCTCTCATCCCTCTCGTTTACTGGATGTGATAAGGCGACGACAGTCTCTGTCCCCATGCGGGGCGAGAGACTTCAGCACATCGTTAGTTTGAGCCCTGGAACGACAGAGATCCTCGCCACAATTGCCGTCAATTTTGAAGGCAGAACCAAGGCGTGTGATTTTCCGGACATGGTGAAGTCAAAGCCAATTTACGGAGATTTGAAACCGGACTTTGAGAAGATCACTCTGGACAAGATCCAACTCGTGGTGGTAGACGCTGATCTCTACTCCGAGGAGGATAAAACAAAGCTGAAGTCGACTGGTGCGAAGATATTTGAGTTCAAAGCTACAACGGTTTCCGATCTTGAGAAGGAGATGCTCACGCTCGGTAGCCTTGTTGGCAGCGAAACGAATATCCAGGTTTATGTTGACCGAATCCGGCGAGAGCGCCGGGCTGCGGAAGGAGATTCTCCCTCTCCAAAACCAAAAGCAGTTCTGATCCTTCCTGGATCGGGTGGGACTCATATGATTGCGGGTGTGAAGTCTTTCCAAGCAGATTTGCTCAAGATAATTGGTGCTGAACCTGTTGGACCCGAATCGAGTAAGTTCGAAATGCTGACTCCTGAGTTTCTGTTTCAAGCTAACCCTGATGTGATTATCGTTGCTGGAGAAGCTAAATCCTTCCTGGCAGACACTCGCTTTTCAAACCTCGCAGCCGTTAAGGGTCTGAAGATTTTCGGAAACAAGCAAGACATGTGGGTTCGCCGTGGGGGTCGTATTGACACTCTTATTGAGCAAGCCCACAAAGCCTTGATGCTCGTGGTGAAGAAGTAATGAATCAACGCGCAGAAATCGGAGTTTTCGGTGGATCTGGCTTCTACAGCCTCCTCAAGGATGTCGAGGAAGTCAAAATTGACACGCCTTATGGCGCGCCAAGCGACGCTGTCTTCCTTGCGACCGTAGCTGGCCGCAAGGTAGCGTTCTTGCCCCGCCACGGTCGGCACCACACACTGCCGCCCCACAAAATCAACTATCGGGCGAATGTCTGGGCGATGAGATCGCTCGGTGTCCAGGCGATCATCTCGCCGTGCGCAGCGGGTTCCCTTCAAGCTCATGTTGCACCAACCCACTTCGTCGTCTGCGACCAGTTCGTAGATCGGACCAATGGTCGAGCCGACACTTTCTACGACGGCCCAATCGTCACTCACGTCTCACCCGCAGACATGTACGACGCGACCCTCCGCAAGCTCGCCGTCGAAACCATCCGCGAGAACGGAATCACCTGCCACGACGGCGGAACCGTTGTTGTCATCCAAGGACCTCGCTTCAGCACCAAGAGCGAGTCCAAGTGGTTCCACGACCAAGGCTGGGAAGTCATCAACATGACCCAATACCCCGAGGCATACCTTTGCCACGAAATGGGAATGGCGGTTGTCAACATCTCGCTCATCACCGACTACGACAGCGGCGTCCATGCCGGAGCCGAAGCTGTGAACGCCCATGACGTCCTCAGCGTATTCAAAGAGAACTCAGAGAAGATCAAGAAGGTCGTTCTGGACATGATCGGAAAGATGCCTTCCGACCTAACCACCCTCGGACACCGAGCCTCGCTGGCGTACACTCGAGGCGACGGACACGCAACCTCGCCCAACGATATTCGTCTATTTGAATTGCTGGACTAACCTATGCTTTCGACCCTCATCGCCCTCTCGTCGCTAACGCTTACTCAGGTTTCGGGAGGCCAGGGGGAAAGTGTTTTTCCGAAACCGGTGGCGCGAAATCCGGAGGTGCTGACGGACCGGAGCATTTTTCAGTACCTCACGGACTCGACGAATGACATCTCTCGCACCACGAGTGAGGAACAAGATTGGTCTGCGCTCAAGCTAGTCGCTCCCAAGGTGACAGCAGTAAAGCTGCGCGTGCTGATGCTCGTTTTTGAGCGCGACTTCACGAATCCCAGGATCAGCAACACTCTGGAGCTATCTGACAAAACTCGACTGGTGCAGTCAATGTCGCGAATCAGAGCTTTTTTCTCGTCGATGTCCGCTGGAGAATTGGATATCGAAGTCATCCCGCGATTCATCTCTGAGCCAATTTTCTTTGACTACGAAGCAAAGGAGATCTTGGAGAAAGAGTTTAACCAGTCGAAGTTTGACGCTGACGATCGTGAGGAGAGGGGACCATTCGACTCCGTTATAGCGATTTCTAGTTCAAATGGAAAAATTGGTTTCTCTAGCGACTTTTCATCTCTATCAGGCAACTCTGACACAGTTCTACTCGAACAGAATTTAGTTCGAACGGTGTGCTGGTCTTTCCGAGATAACTTGTTGCGTAGGTACAAGGAGGCTCCTGTCTCGATGGAGGTAGCAGCAAGAACTTCTCCATTCAACTACCCTAATCAGTGGCCAAGCCTTCGCAAATCGGTAGACTCACGTCTATTCAGCAAAACGTTCCGTTCGGATAACGAGTCCGTCCTGCGCGGAACATCTGCATTTGGTGCTCAATCTGAGTTCCAGAGTAACGAGCCAACGACAAGCGTTTCGGGCTCGGTCAATGTACTTTCCGTGGATGGTGCGCTGGTCTACACCGAATCGGCAATCATCAGAAACGGAAGAGTGAAGATACCTGGTTGGCCCGTCGGAATATTGGAATTCAAAGTCCGAACGAAATCTTCAAACCCTGTCTCGTTCCGGTATGTGAGTCCAACCGCTGGTGCCGAAGGCGGTCCAGAGGTCAAAGATGTCACCATCGGAGTAGGTGCCTCTATTCCCATAACGCCAGACGGTACATGGCAAACCGTTCGCGTTGGTCGTGCCGACGGGAAATCACAACATCTTACATTCGGTGTGCCCGCCGAGTTCAATGGCGTTACTCGTGACCCCCACGAGGTGGTCAAGTACGAGTTCAAAGAGTTCAAAATTGTGTCCGACGCGCCGAATCCGGTTACTCCGCCAAAGACTTGGAATTTGGACACCTCGGAAGGGATTGCGCAGGCCCTCACCTCGGCACGAACTGAGATAAAGCGGAATGCGCTAGCACAAGTTCTTTCCGATCCTGATAAATTCAAATCCCTCCAGCCCAAGCTCCTAGAAATGTCGACCGAACTCGAACCCGCCGTCGCCTTCGGCGCCGTCCATGCCTACGGCCGAATCGGAATCGCGAACGACGACCTGATCGGCAAAGCCTTCATGAACCGCCTCGTTGCCACCGCGCCAAACGAGTACGCCCGCGAGGCCGCTCTCCTCTACTTCGCCGAGCACCCCGAACAGACCACTTTCGAAGCCATCGCTCCTAATATCGTTCGCCGCAGCTGGCGAACGAGGATCGCAACAGTGAAAGCCCTTGCCGCGCTGGACAGGACCGAGCTCAAGGCCAAGCCCGCCGCTAGGCAGCTCCTCCTAACTGCCACGGGGCAGGATATGGCGATCATCCGCTCCGCCGCCCTCGCGATGATGAAGCCTGAGGTTGAACTTGAGCGAAAGCAGCTCGAATACTCCCTGGTCAACGATCCTTCGGAGCAAGTCCGGCTTCAGTGCCTCAAACAACTCGCGGCGGCTAACGCCTCCAAGGAAGTCCTCTTCGGGTCCCTTGCCGACGACAGCCCATACGTCAGGGAACATGTCTATGAGCAACTTCCAGTAAGTCTTCAGCGTGAGGCACTCCAGCGCATGGTGATCGACCGAGACACCTATGTCCGAGCGGCAGCCCTTTACGGTTTCGCCAAACTTTCAGAATCAACACAATCAGGTGAAATTCAGAACACGTTTGCTGAGGAGCATCCTGCGGTTCTACTGGCTCTGGTCGAAGGCGCCCAACGTGGAAAGTGGAAACTTCCCGCAAACGTGATCGAAAATGCCAAGAAAAGCAAGAGTCCACTGGTGCGAGAGGGCGCAGCGAAGTTAGCACTGCAATGAAGATTGTCCTTGCATCCGACCACGCAGCCCTAGACCTCAGGGGATACCTGAAAGACAAACTGGAAGCCGCTGGGCATCAAGCCACCGAAGTAGGGGCGCTAACTACCGATGCCTACGATTACCCAGACGCAGCCGACGAACTTGCCAAAGTGCTGAACGATCACGATTTTGGTATTGTCATTTGCGGAACCGGAATTGGCATCAGTATCCGAGCCAATCGATACACCCAAATCCGCGCGGCACTCTGTACCACCGAATATATGGCCGAGATGGCTCGTGAGCACAACGATGCCAACGTCCTGGCTCTCGGAGCCAGAGTTCTCGGCACCGAGCAGGCGTGGGCAATCACCAAAGCGTTTCTCAGCGGAAAACCTAGTGAAGTCCCGAGGCATAAAGCTCGCGTCGAGAAGCTTGGCGCGCCAATCTGACGTAGAATAGTTCCATATGAGTCTTGAGCGCAAAAGCCTGAGCAGCGCGTTGGTCATTTCCGGTCTTTTGGTCGCCGGAATTGCGGGAATGAAGTTCAGATCGATCCGTGACCTTCCGAATACGCAGGAAACGAACCTGAGTTCCATGCTCGCCTCAAACGGCAAAGAACTCGAGATTGCTGAAACAGACTATTTCACCGGAATCATCGAGCTCCTTCGGGGTCGCTACGTTGACCAAGTGCCCACTGACGACAAGCTACTTAGCGGGGCGGTAAGAGGAATGATCGTCGGCTTGCGCGATGTCGATAGCCAGTTCTACAAACCAGAGGAGTTCACCGCCTTCAAGAGCATCCGCGCCGGACGTTATCCCGGAATCGGAGTCTGGATGGACTACAAGCCCCAGAAGGTCAGCCTCAAGCTTGGCGGAGTGAGCCAAGAACAGGACATGCCTCGTCTCACCGTCGTTTCAGTCGCCCCTGGCTCGCCAGCGGATAAAGCGGGTGTGAAACCCGGCGATCTGCTCGATTCTGTTGATGATCACTGGGTGATGAACAGTGAAGCCATCATCAAGTATCAAGCCGCCCAAGCCGACTTCATGGCGAAGAAGATCGACTTCAAAACGATCAACGACATGCGAAAATCGCTCAAGGCCCGTATGGACAAGAGCATCATGCCCGTCCGAGCGCGCGAGAAGCTCATCACAGGCAATACCGGAGAGCTTGCCATTATCTGGGAACGCGCCGGCAAAAAGATCGAAACGAAGATCGCGAAAGCGGAAACTGATGTCCAACGAGCAGTTGCTGCCGACGGAACGGTTAACCTGATGTTTACCAGCGGAGCCGTTGAGGATCTGACGGCGGCGCTGAAAGACAAATCAGCCATCACTCTGGACCTCCGGAACAACGTCCTCGGAGATATGGAAACCATGCGCCGTTGCCTCGCCCTCGTAGCTCCGGCGGGAACTTACGGTTACTTCAAGAACGAGCGAAAGTCGTCGGCACCCGTTCAACTGACGATCAGCAAAGGGAATTCAACCCCTCCAAAGATCAAGTTGATTGTTGATCAAAGCACGCGCGACGCCGCCGAGATCTTCGCTCTTGCGCTTCAGAGCAAAGGAATCGCGACGCTCAGCGGTACCGATATGGGCAACAGCCGCAAGCTGAAAGACGTCGTCCAGCTTCCTGATGGTAGCGGATATACGCTCAATATCGGAACCTTTACTCCAGGCAAGCCGCCAACCACCAAGGTCGCCCAGGCCAAAGAGGAGGCACAAGTATGAAAACTCTCACCCGCGCACTCGCCATTACACTCGGACTGAGTGCCAGTTTCGGGTTTGGATTCCTTTGGAAGGATATCCGTAATGGCCAACTCGGCTCATCTCCGAAGGACCTGCTCCTCGGAATCAAAACGCCGAGCAAGGCGGCAAATGCGGAGTCGTTATTCAAGCAGACATTTGCGAGAATCCTAAGTTCGTACAAGAGCGAACAAGACCGCAAGGAACTCAAGTATTCGGCGATGGAAGGGCTCGTCGCCTCACTTGGCGACCCGCATAGCAACTTCTTCGTACCAAAAATCAACACCGCGTTTCGCGACGATACAAGTGGCAAATTCTACGGAATCGGTGCCAGGTTGCTTCCGGACCCGCTTGGCGTTAAAGTCGTCGCGGTCTTCAAGGATGGCCCGGCGATTCGTGGAGGAATTAAGGGCGAAGACGTGATCATCGAGGTCGATGGAAAACGCATCGCCGGAATGAATTCCGACGATATCATCCTGATGATCAAAGGCAAGGAGAACACCTTTGTCAAGCTCAAGGTTATGCGGCCCGGAAAACCAGAGCCGCTTGTGTTTAACCTTCGTCGCGAGAAAGTCGTTCCGCCGCTCGTCGAAGGCAAACTGCTTGAGGATTCAAACGTCGGCTACCTCAAGATCACAAGCTTCTCTCAAGAAGTCCCTGAGCAGTTCACTCGGGAATGGGAAGCACTGGACAAAGGCAACCTCAAAGGCCTCGTCATCGACCTGAGGGATAACCCCGGCGGCGCGCTTGATGCGGTTGTAGACATGCTAGGAGCGTTCATTGATGACCGGCTTGCCGTCACTCTGAAAGATCGAGATGGTGGAGAAGAGAAGGCGAACACACCCGGCGGTCAAGTTCGACAGATTGGCTACAACGTTGCAGTTCTGATCAACGAAGATTCGGCGAGCGCGGCAGAGATCATGGCGGGAGTTCTCCAGGATTACAAGAAGGCGATCCTTGTCGGCGATACGTCTTACGGAAAATTCTCAGTTCAGACCGTGTTCCAACAGTCAGATGGCGCCGGAATCAAGCTGACAATTGCGAAGTACTACCTGCCCAAGCAAGGGGCACTTTCGCGAAAGGTGGATGATGATGGGATCTACGTCAGCGGCGGACTTAAGCCTGACCTATCGGTCGCCCCGGATCCAGATCAAGAGTTCGAGTCGGGTAATCCGAAGAAGGACAATCAGTTAGCAAAAGCAGTCGAAGCGATCACCAAACGTTAACCCTGGTTGGATTTCGGATCGAAGTAGTTTCGAAGTCCATCGCCAATAAAGTTGAGCGAGAAGACTGTCAAGCTGAGGATCAAACAGGGCCAGAGTAGCTCAACTGGGTACGAGTTGAAGTTCGTTCGCGCACTATTGATCATTCCGCCCCAAGTCGGCGTTGGTGGCTGCACACCGATGCCGAGAAAGCCAAGCGTTGACTCGGAGATAATCGTTCCTGCTAGCTCAACCGTAGAGACGGCGAGGAAAATGCCGGACATTTGGGGCAGCAAGTGTTTGAAGACGAGGTAAGCCGTCGAAGCTCCAGATGCCTTGGCCGCAACCACATATTCTCGCTCCTTCAACGTTGCCAACTGCGTTTTTGTAAGCCTCGCAATGCTTGGCCACCCGGAGATCGAGAGTGCGAAGATGACCGCAAGCGGGCCAACTTTGGTCGCGCCAACAATTCCCACAATCAGGATCGCGAAGAGAATATCCGGGAAGGCAAACATGCCATCTGTGAATCGCATCACGGCATTCGAGACCCACTTCTTCGAAAAAGTAGCGATGACGCCAACTGTGATCCCCACGATCAAATTGATCGTCTGAACCGCAAAGCCGATGAAAAGACTGATTCGCGCACCGTACGCGAGGCGCTGGAGGAACGATCGTCCGATCTCATCCGTTCCGAGCAATGCTCCTGGTGAGCCCATCGGCAAGTGAGGCTTACCGGCGTTATCGAAAACAGGGTCTAGAACCTTCCCGTCGGAGCCAAGCGGGATGGGAATCAACGGCCCAAAGATCGCGAAGAGCAACAGCAACGCCATGTAGGTGACGCCGATCCAGAACAACGGATCTCGAATCTTCTTTCCCTTCAAACCTGGCCCTCCCGGATGCGTGGATCGAGAATTGGCAGAAGGATGTCAACGATGAGATTTACGACAATGAAGATGAAGCCGGTTACAAGGACGCATGCCTGGATCACCGGAACGTTGTTAGAGAGGATTGCTTCAATCGTTGTGCTACCGATCCCTGGATAGCTGAAATATCTCTCCACAACAAACGAGCCAGTGAGAAGGAATCCAAACGTGGTTCCAATTGCGGTCACAACGGGCAGAATCGCGTTCCGGAGCGCGTACTTTGTCATCAGCCGAAACGGCGGAACGCCCTGCGCCGTCGCCGTGCGGATGAACTCTTGCCGCAGGGTCTCAATCATCGAGGCTCGAGTCAATCGAGTCAACAATGACATTGGTCTGAGCGACAAAACCGTTACTGGCAAAGCGAGATACATCCACAATGGACCCCGGAGCTGAGTCTCCCAAGTTGTTGGCAGGACATCAAACTTGATGCAGAAAATAAACGTTAGAATCGGAGCCAGAACGAAGTTCGGCAGGGTCACACCAAACGTCGAAGCCGACAAAATGCCCCGGTCAAGCAACTTAGTCTCCCGGATTGCGGCAATCGTGCCCATCGAGATTCCTACAATGGATGCGAGCAGGATGGCGAGTAGCGCAAGCCGAAGCGTCATCGGCATCGTCCGACCCAAAATCGCCGACACCTTTTCGTGTGTCCCCGAATAGCTCTCGCCCCAATCGCCCTTCACAATCCCGCTGATGTAATTCACGTAGCGAATCGGCAACGGCTTGTCCAAACCAAGGCTTTCGCGAATCCGCTGAATTGTCTCAGGTGAGGCCTTTTCACCAGCAATGTAGGTGGCCGGATCGCCTGGAGCTAAGTCCGAGGCAACAAAGGTGATGATGGAAATGAACAGAAGGCTGACAATGCCAAACGCAAATCTAGATAGAAGCGCTCTGACCAACTGCACCTGAAAAGTTTAGCAGACCTCAGCCCTTAACAACACGGACCGAGCTGATCTTGTCGCCAACCGCAATTCTCTGAACCACATCCATTCCCGCCGTGATCTTGGCGAAGACCGTGTACTTACCGTTCATGAATCGACTTGGAGTGAGAAGGATGAAGAATTGGCTATCACCAGAATCTTTGTCGTCTGGGTTCCGAGCAAGTCCAACTGCGCCGAGATCGCAAGCAAGACCGCTGTCCTCGAATGGAATCTTCTTGCCCGATCCGCCATTTGACTCCTCATCTACGGATCCATTCTTGGAAGCCGGATCGCCAACTTGAACCAAAAATGGCTTCGGCTTCTGAATCGAGCGGTGGAACCGCTGACCATCGTAAAACCCTCTCGAGACAAGTCCCAAAATTTGAGCGCAAGTCTTTGGGGCCGCCTTCTGATCCAGCGTCATTGTGAACTCGCCGCGACCCTCGATCGCGAAAACGAGCTTGTCTTGCGCAGCCGAAAAAGCCGACGCCAAGAGCAGAACCAGAAAAATCAGAAGTGAACGCATACGCCTCAACTACATATTGTGACGTATACACGAGCTCGGCGTTTCAGTCCTCAAGCGCTCGACCGTAGCCATCCAGCCGTACTTGTCCGGACAGAATGAGCACTCCGTCGATGATCGACCAGACGTGGAGCGTGCCGCACGTAATGATCGCGGCGATGAGTTGGATCACCCCAAGAGCGGAATAACCCATGTAAATTCGTCCCACACCGGGCACCAACAATTGCAAAACGCCGCTCAGCGTCCGGCTCTTGTCGCTGCGTGGCATGTTCGCGGGCATGTGGTAGCCGTACGTTGGCCTAGGGTAGCTCGTCTGAGCCTGCATCGGCGGAATCTGCTGCATTTGTTGGGAGTAGCTTGGTTGAGCATAGCCCTGACCCTGACTCATCGGAGGCATGATTTGCGATGGTGACGGCGTCGGGGGCGGCGAAGCAAACGGCTCAATCGCTTGGAACGCACCCGTCAGTTCAGGCACCGAGGAGGCCGGCAGCCAATCGCCCATTCCAGCGCGCCACACGTAAGTCTGTTTCTCGATAACGCCGCCCTCGATCAGCTCTTCGAGCTGCTCCTTGGTGAGTGGGCCAAGCTGCCCAAACGACCCAACGTAATACCAAGTGGCGAGATCACTCATGAATGGAAAGAAACCTTGTGTTAATGAGAACGATACGACAGAGTTGTACCCTTTCGTTTCGTTCATAG